>JAQXEG010000029.1 GCA_029250945.1 Yoonia sp. | reverse complement strand
CACGCCTACGAATTCAGCGTCTGCTTCCCATTTGCCATCGGCCTTAAGGGCCGCGATCAGGGCTGGGTTGAACCCGTGCCCTTGCAAAATTCCATACCATTTGCGCAGCGTCGCCTCGGCCTCGGTCCGTTTCTTGTCGGTCCAATCCATGGGCTTACCATAGTGCGTGCCAAGCATCACCAGCCGGATCACCATACCCGGAATGTCTTGGTCCAACAGATCGCGCACGGTAAAGAAGTTGCCCAAAGACTTGGACATCTTCTTGCCCTCGACCTGCAACATCTCATTGTGCAGCCAGACATTGGCAAAGTCATGACCAGCACATGTTGATTGCGCGATCTCGTTTTCGTGGTGCGGGAACTGTAGATCGTTACCGCCACCGTGAATGTCAAACGCTGGTCCCAGCAGATCAAGCGCCATAGCTGAGCATTCGATATGCCAGCCCGGACGCCCGTAACCCCAAGGGCTTTCCCAGCCCGGTTGGCCGTCGGACGACGGTTTCCACAGTACAAAATCCATCGGATTACGCTTATAGGGGGCCACTTCAACCCGCGCACCGGCAATCATGTCGTCGAGGCTACGACCCGACAACGCACCGTAGTTTTCATAGCTTTCGACAGCGAATAAAACATGCCCTTCGGCGGGGTATGCGTGCTCCTTGGCGATCAGATCCTCGGACATGGCAATCATCTGGGCGATGTATTGCGTCGCGCGGGGTTCGTGGTTGGGGCGCATCGCACCCAAGGCGTCCATATCGTCGTGATACCAGCCAATTGTCTCGGCCGTGATATCGCCAATCTCGCGCCCGCTTTCGGCGGCGCGGGCGTTAATCTTGTCATCCACGTCGGTGAAATTACGCACATAGGTCACCGCATCCGCACCATATTCATGGCGTAACAACCGAAACAGCACGTCAAACATCAGCACATTGCGGGCGTTGCCTAGGTGCGCGCGGTCATAGACCGTTGGCCCGCACAGATACATCCGCACGTTTGCTGGGTCGATGGGGGCAAAGTCTTCTTTGCGGCGTGTCTTAGTATTATGCAGTCGAATGTTGGTCATGGTGCCTCGCGCAGGTTTGCCTGCGGGCTTAACAACTTCAGGGTTTATATGAAACGTGAAAAAGCAGCCCGCGACGGATGTCAGCAGGTAATAATGCAACAAATGATGTTGATCATGCTTTTCATGTGGGTTGCGTAGCAGTCAAATCGCCACCCGTCCAGCATTTCCGCTGTCGTGATTGCAATTCACCGCCCCCTCACACATCGTGACATGATGAGCAGGAAAACCGTTGATCAGATTTGCAGCACCTTTGCCGGTGCCCCCGCATCCGACCCCACGATCGAGCTGGACAGCTGGAAGGTCGGCGGCAAAATGTTTGCCTGTTTTGGCGAAAAGATCGACGGCGTCAGCGTGAAAACCGACAGTGTTGAAACAGCGACGATGTTGATCGACGCGGGCGTGGCGACCAAGGCGCGGTATTTCCACAAATCTTGGGTCACCCTGCCATTTGGCGCAGACGGTGACGAAACACGCCACCGTCTTGGGGTATCTTACGACATCATCGTGAAAACCTTGCCGAAAAGAACCAGCCTCAAGCATAGCTGATCACCTCGAACTCGATACCGTCGTGATCGTTGAAAGAGAACCGCGTCCCCGGTTCATAATCCGCATGTGAATGGGTCTGCAGGCCAAACGACTTTACCTTCGCCTCGATCGCGGCCAGATCATCAACAACGATCCAGATATGGTTCAATCCGCCGCGCTGCAGATAGCTGTTGGCGGGCGGGATTTGATCGCGACCACGATCTGCGCCTGTATAAAGCGCAAGGTAGCTAACGTCTTGCCCCACATGGATCGTCAGCCCGTCATTCATCGCGACCCCTTCCCGGCGGATGTGCCAGTCAAAAAGGTCGATCAACATTGCGGCGGTGCGCGCCGGATTCAACACCGTGATATTTGCGTGTTACAGTTTTCCCATGATATTTATCCTTTCGATTCATGTGCTAATCCTTTTTCATTCCTCAAGTTAACTTGAGATCGAGGAAAATATCATAGCAGGCCTGACAATCGGGGATTTGGCGGATCGGACGGGGCTGGCTGTGTCCGCGATCCGGTTCTATGAGACCCACGGTATTGTCGCCCCTGTGCGAAATGCGGGCGGACACAGGCGCTATGGGCGGCATGATTTGCGGCGGCTGTCGTTTGCAATGGCTGCGCAACGGCTTGGGTTTCCGCTAGCTGAAATCGCGACACATCTGGCCCCTTTGCCTGCGCACAAGGCCCCATCCAAGGCCGACTGGGCGCGGATTTCCAAAACCTTCGGCAAGGAAATTGATGCGCGGATCACCGCATTGACCGAATTGCGCGACAAGCTGGACGGGTGTATCGGCTGCGGGTGTTTGTCGCTGACGGGCTGCAGTCTCTATAACCCTGACGATGTGCGCGGTGCAGACGGCCAAGGGCCACGCAATCTGACACAGATCACGGGTTGACATAAATCGCTTCGTGGCATCCCCATAGGTCATGGAATTATCGCATCGCATCACATATCTTACTGGTGGCGGATCGGATGGTTGGGACGTCTTTTACCGCGCCCGCCAGATGAAAGCCGCGGGTGATCCCGTTCTGGAACTGACCATCGGCGAACATGATATTCGTACCCATCCCGATATCTTAGGCGCGATGCATCGCGCCGCCATGGACGGGCACACAGGTTACGCCATGGTGCCGGGCACCGGTGCCTTGCGTGCATCTGTTGCCGCGCGGATCGCGGCCCGTACCGGTGTCCCGACGACGGCGGCCAATATCATGATCACACCGGGCGGTCAGGCGGCCCTGTTTGCCAGCCACCACGCTGTTTGTGACGAAGGCGATACAGCGCTGTATATTGATCCCTATTACGCCACCTACCCCGGCACGATCCGCGGCGTTGGCGCCGTGCCTGTACCTGTTGTGACCCGCGCCGCGGATCATTTCCAACCACAAGCCAGCGCTATTGATGCCGTGGCAAAAGGGGCAAAATCCCTTTTGATAAATACGCCCAACAACCCGACGGGCGTCGTTTACAGCCACGATACGCTGACAGCGATCGCGGATGTCTGTCAGGCCCACGACCTTTGGCTGATCTCGGACGAGGTGTATGACACCCAAGTCTGGGATGGCACCCATATCAGCCCCCGCACCCTGCCCGATATGGGAGACCGCACGCTTGTCGTGGGCTCCATGTCCAAAAGCCATGCCATGACCGGGAGCCGCGTGGGCTGGGTCTGCGGGCCTGAGCATGTGATCGAAAGCCTAATCAATCTGGCAACCCACACGACCTATGGCGTCCCCGGCTATATCCAAGACGCCGCGACATACGCGCTCGGGCGCGGTGACCCGCTTGAGGCTGAAGTGGCCGCCCCCTTTGCTCGCCGCCGTGCATTGACGCTTCGGGCGCTGGACGGGCAAAACATCGTCCGCGCCGTGCCTGTGCAGGGGGCAATGTATGCCATGCTCGATATCCGCGCGACCGGCATGACCGGAGAGGCGTTTTCCAACGCGCTGCTTGATGCAGAGATGATCGCGACAATGCCAGGCGAAAGTTTCGGCAAGGCCGCAGCGGGGCATATTCGGGTCGCTATGACGATCAATGATGATGACTATACTGACGCATTAACACGTCTTGTGAACTTTGCAAAAACTCAAGTTGGGCCATAGTATTACAGATATCGGCAGCATTTTCCGCAGCTTACACGTTAAAGGTGATCCATTCATTCTTGCCAATGTGTGGGACCGTGGCTCAGCCATGATGCTGCAAGCCATGGGCGCACCTGCACTCGCCACGTCATCTGCGGCCCACGCGTTCACGCTTGGCCGTCCCGATGGCGGCACCGTTTCAAGGGATGAAGCGTTGGCCCACGCCCAAGACATCTGCGCCATCGCCAAGGTCCCCGTGCAGGGCGATTTTGAGGATGGTTTTGGCGAAGCACCTGAAACTTGTGCCGAAACCGTGCGCCTCGCAGCCGAGGTGGGACTGGCGGGCATTTGTATCGAGGATACGAACCTGCCGTCTGATGATTCCTATGATTTTGATCTATCGGTTGAACGGATCAAGGCCGCCGCCGCAGCTGCGCGGGGCCTTGGCCATGATTTTGTGCTGACCGCACGTGCCGACGGGCTGATGATCGGCACCTATGATGTGGACACTACGATTGCGCGGGTCCAAGCCTTTGCTGCGGCGGGGGCCGATTGCATCTATGCCCCACTGCCACCCAGCTTTGACGGTCTAGCGCGGATTTGTGCATCCGTGGACGTGCCTGTGAATGTTCTCGCCGCAGGGGCTTACGCCAAATACACGCTGGCCGATTACGCGGGGATCGGGATTGCGCGGGTGTCGCTTGGCTCCGCGCTAGCGCGTATCACACATCGGGCAATACATGACGCGGGGCGCGCTATGCTGGGCGATGGTGACTTTACCAGCCTGCTGTCGGCAATGCCCGGCGACGATGTGGACAAGATGCTGGGCTAGCCCCGCGCCAATATGTCGCAAACAAACCGCCGTGTCGTATTTGGATCAGATCAGTTCCAGACACGGACGTTTGATAGACCTATGAAAAATCGGATCACATTGATCGGGTGTTTGGCCCGATTTGTTATTGTCACGCGCACCATCGGGGCGCGGCGGGGTCGTGCGGCGCGTGGGCGGCCGTGTCGGGCATAAGCCATCACACCCAGACACAGCTAATTTTCCGAAAGAGACACAAAATGACCGATACAAATGCACCCGCCGCCAAGGTTGAAGGAACCCCGCGCCGCTCAGGTGGCCGCGCAGCACGCACAGCGGCCCGCGCCGCAAAACTGCCCCGCGATATGCGCCCAATCAAGGCGGGTATGTCCGGCGGGCGTTACAATCCGCTAACCGACGAAGACGTCGCCCGTATTCATGAGGCCGCACTGACCGCGCTTGAGGAAATCGGGCTGGTCGACGCGCCACAATCGGGCGTCGACTATATGGTCAAAGCGGGCGCGATCATGGGCGATGACGGGCGTTTGCGGTTTCCGCGCGCCGTCGTCATGGGCATGCTTGAACTGGCGCAAAAAGACCTGACGCTTAAGGCGCGCGATCCTAAGTACGACCTAAACCTCAGCGGCACACGCGTGCATTACGGCACGGCGGGCGCTGCGGTGCATATGGTTGATGTGCATGGTCGCAAATACCGCGAATCCACGTTGCAAGATTTGCATGACGCGGCAAAGATCGTGCAGCAGATGGACAATATCCATTTCCTTCAGCGTCCGATGGTCGCCCGCGATATTACCGACAACCGTGAAATGGACCTGAACACGATCTACGGGGCCTGTTCTGGCACGACCAAACATGTAGGCACCTCATTCACGGAGCCGGATTTTGTCGAGGATTGCCTCGAAATGCTGCACATGATTGCAGGCGGCGAAGACAAATGGCGCGAACGCCCGTTTGTGTCCAACTCTAATTGCTTTGTGGTTCCGCCGATGAAATTCGCGACCGAAAGCTGCGAAGTGATGGAGAAGTGCATCACCGGTGGGATGCCCGTCCTTTTGTTATCCGCGGGCCAAGCCGGTGCGACGGCACCTGCCCCGATTGCGGGCGCGATTGTGCAGGCCGTGGCCGAATGTCTGGCTGGCGTAGTCTATGTGAACAGCATCGCACCGGGTCATCCGGCTGTCTTTGGCACGTGGCCGTTTGTGTCGGATTTGCGCACGGGCGCGATGTCTGGCGGGTCGGGTGAACAGGCGTTGCTGACGGCCGGTTGCGCCCAGATGCACCGCTTCTACGGTTTGCCCGGCGGGGCCGCCGCGGGGATTGCAGACGCAAAACTGCCTGATATGCAGGCCGGTTGGGAACAGATGGCATCCAACGTTATGGCGGGTCTGTCTGGCCTCAACATGGTCTATGAGGCCGCGGGCATGCACGCGTCGCTGCTCGGCTTTTGCTTGGAATCGCTTGTACTGGGGGATGATCTGTTGGGTCAAGCGCAACGATGTGTGCGCGGCATTGAGGTCACCGACGACACCCTCGGGCTTGAGACGATGCGCGACGTGTGCCTGACAGGTCCGGGGCATTATCTGGGGTCGGAACAAACGCTGGGCGTGATGCAGACAGAATACGTCTATCCCGCGACAGCCGACCGCACATCCCCAAAGGAGTGGGAGGAAAAGGGCAAGCCTGACCTGCTGCTCAACGCCACCGTCCGTAAGGAAGAGATTTTGTCAAAGCCATCAGATGCAACATTTGACCCTGTGGCCGATGCAGCAATTCGCGAACGGTTCAAAATCCATTTGCAGTCCTAGACGGCAATATGGCGCGCTTGGGATTCAAGCGCGCCATACCATAAATATTTCAAAGATTTAGAAGCTATAACTCACGCGAAGCGACATGGTCTGTGCCGCGATTTCCGCGCCACCGCCGTTGAAATCCTCAAACTCGTGCTGGAGGATTTCGGCACCCACCAACACATTGTCGGTCACTGCGTAGTCCGCACCGATGCCGTAGAAATAGCCGGTGTCATTCGCGTCTGAACCATCCTCAAGCGTGAGGCGTGCGGCACCCGCTGTGAAGTATGGCAGGATCTCACCCCCTTCATAACCGACACGGACCTTGAGCCGCAACACGGAGGCGTCGAAATCATCGCCCACACCATCAAAGTCGAGACGGCTGTATTCGATTTCGCCACCCAGAACATAGCTGCCTGCTTCATACATATAGCCCGCGTGCAGACCGGCATTCGCCGCGTCAATGCCTGCGGCGTCGCCGATTTCAACGTCACTTGTGCCAAATGAACCGCCAACATAGAAACCGGTCCAGTCGCTTGGGCTGATGAAAGGTGTCGCGGCCATCACTGGCGCGGTTGGCTGTTCGAACGTGAGTTCGCCAAGGCCGCCAGCAACGGCAATTGTGGATGTGCCTGCAATAGCGACGGACGACATTAAAATTTTACGCAACATTTGATGTCCCTTCATGTTTGCTCAGGCAATGAACACACATGTCGGGCAATCGTTCCGTCGAATTGTGAATTAAGTCTGAATCAGGCGACGATCCGCCACTGGACGGTTAATTGATCCGCCGGAAACCGCCGCCCGCACGCCCGTTGTCCCCGCACATGACGTGGGCAACCCACGTGCCACGCGCACCGCCAGATAGGCAAATGCCTGCGCCTCAAGCATGTCACCGTCCAGACCTGCATCCTCAACCGGTTTGACGGGTACATCGACGCTGGCTGCGATCATCGCCATGAAGGTCGGATTTTTGCGGCCCCCGCCACACACCAGAATTTCATGCGGTGGCGTCGGGCAGAACGATATTGCATGGGACGCAGCCAATGCAGCCGCCGCCGTGAGCGTCGCCACCGCATCCTCTGTCGTCATATCCTGAACCGCTTGGGACAGGCTGGCAAAGTCATCCCGGTCCAGCGATTTAGGCGGCATACGCTTGAAATACGTATGCTGCATGAATGCGGCGATCACCGCATCATCGACATGCCCCTTGGCCGCAGCCGAGCCGTCGGCGTCAAACCCTGCACCCGTGCGTTGGGCCATCAGGTCATTGATCGGCGCATTCGCGGGGCCTGTGTCAAAGGCAAGCAGTGCGCCCGCATCCTCTGGCGCGTCACGCGACGGGTCCACCAATGTCAGATTGCCGACACCACCAAGGTTCAAAAACGCAACAGGCCGTGTGGCGCCCATCCATTTCGCCAATGCAAAATGATAGAACGCGGCCAAAGGTGCACCCTGCCCGCCCAGTTTTACATCGGCACTGCGAAAATCCCACACGACAGGTCGGTCCAGCACGTCGGCCAGAACCTGTCCGTCCCCGCATTGATGCGTGCGCCGGTTCGCCGGATCATGGGCGAGCGTTTGACCGTGAAAGCCAATGAGGTCGATATCGTCAAAACCGGACAGGATTTGGGCATGGGCTGTCTCAATCAACTCAGCCACATCAGCAAGCCCGTCATGGGGCCACTGCCCCAGCGCGCCGCGCAAGACATCGACCTGTTCAGGCGTGTAAGCTTGATAAGCCGTATCACCAAAACCGCTGATCGTATGCCCATCAGTGATGACAACAGCCGCATCAATGCCATCCAACGACGTGCCTGACATCGCGCCAAGGGCTGTGACTGGTCCTGTTTTCTTGATCATGACAACATCCGCTTTCCCTTGGCCTCTCTATGCGTTTATAGAGTGACGCGATATTTGTGCAGGAAAAAATCAATGACCTACCATCCTAAATCCGAATTTATGTCTGTGATGATCAGTCGTGGCTTTCTGGCCGATTGCACCGATTATCAAGGCCTGGATGAGGCGCTGTCGAACGGTGTGGTCCCTGCATATATCGGGTTTGATGCTACGGCCACGTCGCTGCACGTGGGATCGCTGATCCAGATCATGATGCTAAGGTGGCTGCAAAAGACGGGTCATAAGCCGATCACCCTGATGGGCGGCGGCACCACCAAGGTGGGCGATCCGTCATTTCGCGCCGATGAACGCCCGCTTTTGACCCCCGAAAAGATCGACGACAACATCGCTGGCATTAAAAAAGTGTTCGCGGCCTACATGGATTACGACGATGCGCCGAACGGTGCGTTGATGCTGAACAATGCCGAATGGCTTGATAATCTGAACTACTTGGAATTTTTGCGCGACATCGGGCGGCATTTTTCGATCAACCGGATGCTTTCCTTCGAAAGCGTGAAATCCCGTTTGGATCGTGAACAGTCCCTGTCGTTCCTTGAATTCAACTATATGATTTTGCAGGCCTATGATTTCCTCGAATTAAACCGTCGTTATGGCTGTCTGTTGCAGTTGGGTGGATCGGATCAATGGGGCAATATCGTTAACGGGATCGACCTGACACGCCGCGTGCTTGACCATGAAATTTACGGCCTCACATCCGCGCTGTTGACCACGTCGGACGGCAAGAAGATGGGTAAATCCGCCGCGGGTGCGGTCTGGCTGGATGCCGATTTGGTCAGCCCTTATGAGTTCTGGCAATTCTGGCGCAACACAACAGACGCCGACACCGGCAAATTCCTTAAGCTCTACACAGAGCTGCCGGTCGAGGAATGCGACCGCCTTGGCGCGCTCGAAGGGTCTGAAATTAACGTGGCTAAAATCATCCTCGCCAACGAGGTCACAACCTTGCTGCACGGTGCAGATGCCGCCAAAGCGGCAGAGGCCACGGCCCGCGAAGTGTTTGAAAAGGGTGGCGTTGGGGATGATTTGCCAACACTGACATTGACCGCATCCGATTTGGGCGACGGCATGTCCATCGTGCAGATCATCGTGAAATCCGGCCTTGCAGGTAGCGGCAAAGAGGCCAAGCGCCTGATCGCCGAAAACGGTGCCAAGCTGGACGATGCGCCACTGACAGACTCCGGAATGATGGTCACTGCGGACATGTTGGCGACCCCGATAAAACTGAGCGCGGGCAAGAAACGCCACGCCCTCGTGCAATTGGGCTAAGGCAACAGCAGGTCCATCAGGATCAGCACAACACCAATTGGAAATGACACCGTCGCCGCGAATAATGCGGCGCCGAGCGGCGTGGGTTTGGATGGTGGCGCGTGAACGCCGGCACTGCGGTTGGGCAGCTTGTTTTTCATGCGCCTATTAACCAGCAATTGGGTTTCCAAGTGTTAAACCAAGAACATGGAAAATCACGCGCTTCAACAATCCCGCGACTTTACGCGGGTGCTTCAATCCTTGGGCGCAAATGCGTTTTCCGATCCCGCGGATGTGACCCAGATGATGCGCGGGGTCCCGTGGTGATGGCTAGCCGCTGCGATCCGCGGCGCCTTACGCCTGATATGCGCAACAGCCACCGGGGCCGCATTTTTGTGGCGAACCCTGATCGGTACGATCTGGCACAGATGCGACGTGCCGGATTTCGCCAAATCCTGACACCAGCAACCGTGGTCGAGATTGATCTGCGCAAACCACTGGCACCCCATGGCAAATGGCGAAATGCGTGGCGACGCGCGAATAGGGGACCCATCGACACCACGCACCGCCCGTTTCGCCACAGCGACGATTGGATTTTCAAGGTCGATAAGGATCAGCAACGCAAAAAGGGGTATCGCAGCCTGCCCCACACAATTTGCCTTGCTTGGCCTGCCCAGCAAACCCATTTTGCCACGGCCATCCAAAACGGTGGCGCCGTCGCGGCAATGCTGTTCTTGCTACATAACCATGTGGCGACCTATCAAATTTGCTGGACCGGCCCGATGGGGCGCAGCACGGGCGCGCATAATAGGCTTTTGGCGGAAACGATTGATCATCTGACTGCAAAGGGATTTCACCGCCTTGATCTTGGCTCGGTTGATACCGCGAACGCCCCCGGTCTGGCGCAGTTCAAGCTCCGATCAGGGGGTTACCGCGTCGATTGGGCGGCACATGGGTTGCCCCGCCGCGTCTACGGTCCTAGCCCCCACCACGGTCCCGTTCTAGACGTTGAAAACCGCCAAAAGGAACAGCCAATGACCATTCTACAAATCGCATCGCTTTTGATCGTCTTGGCGGGGGCATTCGGGGCGATTAACTATCTGTTCCTCAAGTTGCCGCCCGCGATTGGCATCTTGATCGTCGCATTGCTCGCGTCCTTTGCGGTGTTGCTCGTTAATCTGGCCGTTCCGTCACTTGGCGTGGCAGATGCCGTCCGGGCCACGGTTCCTGAGATCGAGTTCTCCGAAGCCCTGCTCGAAGGGGTGCTGGGGCTGTTGCTCTTCGCTGGAGCCTTACACGTCAAACTATCGGTTTGCGCCGTGAATGGCTGGTTGTGATATTGATGGCGACGATTGGCATCGGCCTGTCGACGGTTATCGTCGGCGTCGGGTTTTCTTGGCTGACGGGCATGCCGTTGCTGATCGCGCTGGTGTTCGGCGCGCTCATTTCCCCCACAGATCCGGTCGCCGTTCTGGACGTCTTGCGCGAAGCGGATTTGCAAAAATCGCTGGAAACAAAAATCGCAGGCGAAAGCCTGTTTAATGACGGCGTCGGCTATATCGTGTTCCTTGCGCTTGTCGGGCTTGCGTTTACACATGGCGACGCCCATGGCAGCGGACTTGGCGGTGCGGCGACGTTGTTCGTGCAAGAGGCGCTTGGCGGCGCGCTGTTGGGCCTCGTGCTCGGCTGGTTGACGTTCCGCGTTATGCGGCGGATTGATGATTACTCGCTGGAGGTCCTGATCACCTTGGGCCTTGCGTTCGGGGGTATGAGCTGGCCGTCTATTTGCATGTTTCTGCCCCAATGATGGCCGTCTGCGCGGGCCTTTTGATCGGTGACGTCGGCACGAAATACGGCATGTCCGCCGAAACGCGCCAATATGTCGATGCCGTGTGGAAACTGATCGACGAAATTTTGAACGCCGTCCTGTTCCTAATGGTCGGGGTAGAGATGTTCGCCGTGGCCTTTGAATTCGACTATCTGGCCGCCGGTGTGGCCGCGATTGCGCTGGCGCCGGTGGCCCGCTTGGCGGCCGCCCGTAGCTGTGCCCATCCTGATGCTCAAACCGTTCCGTAATTTCAGCCAAGGCGTGATCCCCATCATGACTTGGGGCGGGCTGAAGGGCGGGATTTCGGTGGCGATTGCGTTGTCGTTGCCGGACGGGGAGTGGAAACCAACGATCCTGACGGCGACCTATATTGTCGTGATCTTCTCGATCATTGTGCAGGGGCTGACGGTTGCGCGCCTTGCCGAGCGGGTAGGTCGCGCGCCCGAATTGATGTAAGGGCTGGCAATCTGGCCGCCCAAGCCATAGACGAAAACAAGACCACAAGAACCCGGACATAGCAGATGACACTCTCAACCATCCTGACCCGTTGTGAGGCCCAAGGCCTTCGGATGACGGAACAGCGCCGGACCATCGCCGGTGTGCTAGAGGCCGCGACAGACCACCCCGACGTAGAAGAGCTGTATAATCGCGCCTCTAAGGCTGATCCGCGAATTTCGCTCGCGACGGTCTATCGCACGGTCAAATTGTTCGAAGAGGCGGGCATTCTAGAGAAGCACGAATTCGGCGATGGCCGCGCGCGGTACGAGACGACCGACCGCGAACATCATGATCATCTGATCGACATGCAAACCGGTGAGGTCATCGAATTTGTCGATCCAGAGATTGAAGCCCTGCAAGAACGGATCGCTGCCAAGCTTGGCTACCGGCTCAAAGGTCACCGGTTAGAGCTGTATGGCACCGCAATCAAAGATGACGACAATGGATAATATGCGCGGCGCGCTGTTGATGGTCGTCGCCATGGCGGGCTTCGCGCTTGAGGACAGCATGATCAAATTGATGGCGGCCTCCCTGCCCTCTGGCCAGATCCTGATGATGCTGGGCGTCGGCGGCAGCGCGGTGTTTGCCACGATTGCATTCGCCACAGGTCAGCGCCCCATGACACTGAACATGCTACGCGGCGCGTCGGGTGTGCGGGCCGTGTCCGAAGGTCTGGCCGCCTTGGGCTTTGTCAGCGCGCTTGCGCTGGTGCCAATTTCGCTGGTCACAACAATCATCCAAGCCAGCCCGATCATGGTGACGCTTGGGGCTGCGTTGTTTTTCAAGGAATCAGTTGGCTGGCGCCGTTGGGCCGCCATTTTCATTGGGATGATCGGTGTGCTGATCGTGCTACGCCCCTTTGGTCAAGGCTTTGAGCCGCTGGCCCTGCTGGCGCTGGCAGGTGTCACGGCCATGTCCGCACGCGATCTGGCAACGCGCCAAATTACACAATCCATTAGCACAGTGCAGCTGTCGGTCATCGGGTTTCTGGCAACGATCCCCGCGGGGGCGTTGGGGTTGATACTCTCCGGCGCTACACCCGTCATGCCCGACGGTCCGACCTTGGGCCTTTGTACGGCGGCAGTCGCAATCGGTGTGCCAAGCCTGTATTGTATCATTGCCGCCATGCGGATTGGCGAGATTTCGTTTGTCACGCCCTTCCGCTACACGCGGATCGTTTTCGGTCTGCTTGCCGGTGTCTTTATTTTCCAAGAAACCGTTGACGGCTACACATTGATCGGGGCTGCGATCATTGTGGCATCCGGCCTTTATACCCTTTTGCGCGAAGCCCATTTGCGCCGCCGCGCACAACAGGTTAAACCCTGACCAAATACACTAATGTTAACGCTAACACGCCAACAAAGGACACTGTGACATGAGCACCATCATCGACATCCACGCCCGCGAAATCCTCGATAGCCGGGGCAACCCAACGGTTGAAGTCGACGTGATCCTTGAAGATGGCACAATAGGCCGTGCGGCTGTGCCATCGGGCGCATCCACTGGCGCCCACGAGGCCGTGGAAATGCGTGATGGCGACAAGAACCGTTACATGGGCAAAGGCGTGCAACAGGCGGTGGCCGCAGTGAACGGTGAGATCGCCGAAACCATCGTCGGCTTTGACGCTATCGAACAGGTCGCGATCGACATGGCAATGATCGAACTGGATGGCACCCCGAACAAGGGTCGCCTTGGCGCAAATGCCATTCTAGGCGTGTCCATGGCCGTTGCAAAGGCTGCGGCTGAATTTTCGGGCCAGCCGCTGTTTCGCTATATCGGCGGCACATCCGCCCGCGTTCTGCCTGTTCCAATGATGAACATCATCAACGGTGGCGAACATGCAGATAACCCCATCGACATTCAGGAATTCATGGTCATGCCCGTGTCTGCAGAGAATATCCGCGAAGCCGTACGCATGGGGTCCGAAATCTTCCATACGCTGAAAAAAGAACTGGCAGCTGCGGGCCATAACACAGGTATCGGGGACGAAGGCGGCTTTGCCCCCAACCTGAGATCTACCCGTGAAGCACTTGATTTCATTATGAAGTCTATCGAAAAAGCAGGCTACAAACCGGGTGAAGATATCTACCTAGCGCTTGATTGTGCGGCCACGGAATACTACCGCGATGGCAAGTATGAGATGAAGGGCGAAGGTGTGTCGCTGTCGTCTGAGGAGAACGCAGACTACCTTGCCAAGCTTGCCGCCGACTATCCGATCATCAGCATCGAGGATGGCATGTCAGAGGATGACTGGGACGGCTGGAAAATGCTGACCGACGAAATCGGCGACAAAATCCAGCTGGTTGGCGATGATTTGTTTGTGACCAACCCTGCCCGCCTGTCCGACGGTATCGCCAAAGGCTCTGCCAACTCCATGCTCGTGAAGGTCAACCAAATTGGCACCCTGACCGAGACATTGCAAGCCGTTGATATGGCCCACCGCGCGCAGTTCACCAACGTCATGTCCCACCGTTCTGGCGAGACTGAGGATGCGACGATCGCCGATCTGGCCGTCGCCACAAACTGCGGTCAGATCAAAACAGGGTCTTTGTCCCGCTCCGACCGTTTGGCCAAATACAACCAGCTGATCCGCATTGAGGAACTGTTGGGTGAAACGGCCGTTTATGCAGGACGTTCAATCCTAAAATCCTAAGTGACGTGGGGCTGCCTGTAATCAGGTGGCCCCGAACCGACGGGGCCGATATGGCCCCAACAACGACGCGCTGCGGTTCGTGATCCCTTGCGTCATCTCTGTGCAAATCAGGTCGCCCATCAGCGCGGCAAGCGTGATCCCCGAATGCATCGTCGCGGCATAAAGCCCCGTTGGCCCCACCGCCCCAACGGCTGGCAACCCATCTTGGGGCATCGGGCGGTTGGCCAGCCATATGCGATCCCATGTGATATCGTGACCAGGCAACATCGTGCGCAACCGGTCCACCGCAACATCCGCAAGACCAGCAGGCGTGCCGCTGATCGTATCCGACGTATCCCCCTGATGACCCGCCGCCGCAGGCGCCAAAAGCGCGCCATTGGGCAGTTGGCGCACCTCTTGTGTTGGGCTGGCCAGCACATGTTGGATCAAGGGTGCGATGGGCCGCGTGCGTAGCATCACACCGGGCCGCGTGAGCATGGGCAACGCCACATCAAATGCAGCCAGCAAGTTTTCCGTGCCCGTACCTGCGGCGATCAGCACCTGATCCGCAGCCAGCCATCCAAGGGTCGTTTGCACGCCAATGATCTTGCCTGCCACCTCTACAATCTCGACGACCTGCTCGCCGGAAATGACCTGTGCGCCGTAACCACAAGCGGCGGCCAATACACCGACAGCAAGCGCACCGGAATCGGCCACGCATTCATCAGCGAAATGAAATATACGGTCCGGTGCGTGGGCCACATGCGGCTCGAGCTTTTGGAACGCGGCGCGGTCCAGTTCTGACACAGTCGCGCCAACAGCATGTAGGCGCGCTAGCTGGGTATCAAACGCATCGCCTTCATCCTCCCACACAAGCGATCCGGGGGTTTGCACAGGAATATCAATCTGTTGCGACATATTTTGATAGGCTGCAATACCCGCCGCACGCAGGGCGAAATGCGCGTCATCGGCAAAAAAGCTGGCGTTAATCCAACCGAATGAGGCATCCGTGGCCCGCCCCATGCCCGCATCAACAACCGTGACGTCGCATCCGGCCTGCGCCAAGTGATAGGCCGCTGACGCCCCGATAACACCCGCACCAATGACCACAATTTTCTGCGCCATGTGTCCCTCGCTTGGCAATCCGTTTCTCACAAACTATCGTGGAAAGATGAACGCACAAGACATCATCACACAATTAGACCTGCGCCCACATCCCGAAGGCGGTTTTTATCGTCAAACGTGGGTGGCTGACGGCGACGGACGGCCCAGCGGGACATGTATCTACTTTCTTCTCAAAGACGGGGAAAGCAGCCATTGGCACCATGTCGATGCGGTTGAAACCTGGCACTATTATGCGGGTGCGCCATTGGTTTTGTCGATGGCCGCGTCTGACGCTGGACCTGCAACGGATCACGCCCTCGGGCCCGATCTTGCGAATGGGGAGCTGCCGCAACTGATTGTGCCGACAGGCCATTGGCAGGCGGCGCGCACGACGGGGGATTGGACGCTTGTGGGCTGCACAGTCTCGCCCGGGTTTCACTTTGAAGGCTTTACACTAGCCCCACCAGATTTCGACATTCCCCGCTAGGCGGCGTCGTCCGCAAGCAAGGCCATCAATCGCTGTGCAGATTCAGTAATCAGCGGCACATGATCCACCAGATCATCAAGGGATATACGTTGTGTGGGCGCGTGCACCGACAGCGTGGCCAACAGGCGATCATGCATATCGCGGACGGGAACGGCGACGGCCACCATGCCTTCCATAAATTCTTCGTTATCGGTGGCATAGCCGCGCTCAGTAATACCCTGCAACTCATCCGACAAAAGCGCCGGATCGGTGATCGTGGCGGGTGTTAGCGCCGTCAGATCAGTAGCCGACAGGAAGGTACGTAAATGTGCGGGCCGGAAGGATGACAAATACATCTTGCCGCTCGCGGTGCAATGGAATGGAACAGATGAACCGACAGGCATCTGAATTCGCAGCGGCCATTTCGTCTCAACCCGGTCAAGGTAGACCATCGCATCGCGATCAGGCGTCGCGATGTTGCATGTCTCGCCGATCTTTTCCGACAGCGACCGCAGGACCGCCAAACGCGCGGTACGAATGCGCAAGGATGACAGGACATCCATTGACAACCGCCGCAGCCGCGCACCGGGGCTATAGGACCGCCCGTCGATATCGCGCTGGATAAACCCTTCGGCCTCAAGCGTATGAAACAACCGGTGCACAGTTGGCTTGGGCAGTCGCAGGCTTGTGTTCACCTCGGTCGGGGTGATGGGCACCCCTGCCCGACATAATTCTTCCAACACCGTAAGAAGGCGTAGATTGGTAGGGATTTTTCCTACGTCGTCAGGTGAAAGAACGTCATCGGGCATGGGTTGTTTTTCTTATCTATTCGGCAGGAGCCACAGCGCCAGCTCAGGTGTCAACGCCACCAAGAACCACACTGCGATCAATGCCGCAAGATACATTGTCGAGTAACGTAGCAGCCGGAAATACGGCACGCCCGTCACACCCGACGCCACATATAGGTTTAGCCCGTATGGCGGCGTGATAAAGCCAATGGACGCCCCCACAAGGAAGATCACCGAGAAGTGGATCGGATCAATCCCGACAGAAGCCGCAATCGGCGCAAGAATTGGGGCCAGAATGATCGTGACTGGCAGGGACTCGAGGATCATCCCAGTCATAAACACGATGGCCATCGACGTGAACAAAACCGCGTAATAGCCGCCCATACCGGTGACAAAATCACCGATAAAGTCCTTGGCGCCCAGCGACGACATCACCTGTTGCATGGCCACGGATACGGCGATCAACGGCACCAAGATACCTGTGATCTGTGCAGAACGTGACACGATGCTTGGCAGGTTCAGCAAGGTGAAGCCTTCGACCACAAACATGGATAATGTGCTTTTCTCTGACACATCCAGATCGGCAGAGCTGCCCATCATCTTGTTAAGCGGATAGGACACAATGCCCACCAACACGCAGAACCCGACGGTCACGCCAGCGGCCTCGGTTGGCGAGAATTTACCAGTGTAAATCCCCCAAAGCACAAGGCCGATTGCAAAGAACCCAAGCCAAGCACCGATGGCCGTTTTGATGACGCGGCTTACGGACAGTTTGATCAGGAAGCCCCAACCATTGATCGTGCAGATGATGAACGCAGCCGTCATCATCCCCAGAACCATCAAGGCGCCTGGAATGATACCTGCCACAAACAGGTCCGAAATCGGCAGGTTCAACAAGAAGCCGTAGACGATGAAGATGATCGAAGGTGGAATAATGATCCCCACTGTGCCGCCCGCCGCCGCCGTTGATGCGGAAAAGCGTTCGTCATAGCCGCCCTTGACCATTTCAGGGTGCAGCATCGAGCCGATGGTTGCCGTCGTAGCCGAGTTGGACCCCGAAATCGCCGCGAACAACCCGCAAGCCGCAATCGACGCCATGGCCAAACCGCCACGTAGCCACCCCAAACAGGAATAGGCAAAGTCGGACAATCGCCGCGCGATCCCCGATTGGTTGATCAAGTCACCCGTCAGAATGAACAATGGCATCGCCAACAGCGCAAAGCCCTTGGAAAACACGTTGATCAGTTCATTACCGGTGTTGGCCAGCGGCAGGTCGATCACAAAGCTACAGCCGATGACCCAGTAGAAGATGACCAGCAATACAGGCGTTCCGAGCATGAAAAGCACGGACACGCCCAACGAAATAAGCGTAATAAGTGTACCGTCAGTCATCAGACATCCCCCCCGATAACAGCTTGTTTGATGATCTGGTTACCCGCTTTGTAGTTGCGGTAATCCTCGAGCCAGTTGCCGATCACGCGGCCCGACATTAGGCAAAATGCGATGGGCACAGTGATGTAGAACCACCACTTCATCACATCGTCGACCCCGTCGACGAGCTGGAAGTTAGCGATCGAAAGCGCCGTGAACCGCAGCGACGTGGTGACCGCAATCCAGCAGAATACAAACCACAAGACCGCATCCATCGTCAGCGCGCCCATTTGCCCCGTCGGGGACATTTTGGACCGGAATTCGCTAAAACTCAGGTGGGTGCGCAGTTTCACGTTATAGGCACAGGCAAACCATGCCATGACCATAAACAGGAATGGCGGGACTGTGGTGGAACCCGACCATTGGCGCGAGAATACAAAACGGTCGATAACACCCCAGCAAATGATCGCAGCGATGATCAGATAGGCCGTGATCGCGATGCCGCGTTCCAGATTGCGTTCCAGAAATGGCACATTGGCATACATCAGATGCACCATGTAGCCCAATACGAACGTCGCCACGAAACAGAACAACCACATGCCATCAGCATCAAACGCGCGCCGCATGCCAAATGGATTATCTGCTAAAACCGCAGGTATGATCGCCAGCGCTTCTGACAAAATCGACATCTCGGTCTCCCCCCTTTTACGTGTCTTTATGCCACCATCATGTATGGCGGTCTTATATGTCTATAAAAAAGGGCCGACCGGTACCCTGTCCGGTCGGCCCCTCTTTCGTTCCGATTGGCTATATTAGCTCTTCCACCAGCGGCGTGGCTCAACATTCTCAGGCAACGTGTTCGCATCGATTGTGCGGACTTCGTCGTAGATTTCCTGATAGGTGTCAGCGCCACCCTGCCAGCCGTTGATCCGCTCGCGCCATTCTTCCCACAGCTGTGGCTGATACTCTGGCGAGCACATTTCTTCGGCTTTCTTGATCTCTGCGTCGGACAAGAATGCGTTGCGCACGTTGTTCTGGGCAAAGATTGTGTTTGGCAGCTGTGGATCAGACTGCCCAACTGTCTTGACCAACGCGGCCTCGTTCGCGGCCTGCACGTGTGTTTGCGCCCAATAAGACGATTCCATCACGGCATCCTGCAATTCACCACCCATGCCATCAAAGATGGACGCGGACATGGCCGTATGCTCTGTCCCGCAGAAGAAGTTGAGGTGAACAGACTGGGACACAACCGGTGACATGTTCGCATACGCAACCGCGGACGCCCATGTTTCAGCACCATCAATCAGGCCCTGCTTAAGACCATCAAGTGTTTCTTCCCAAGCAACAGGAACAGGGTTCAAGTTCAGCGCTTTCATCGCGATGCGACCAAGCTGTGTACCTGTTACACGGTTCTTTGTGCCAAACAGGTCCTCGACGGATGTCACAGTTGGCTTGTCTTCCCATGCCAGACCCAGCTGGATGCCGCGCAATTCAGCGTGGCTGAACAGGAACTTCAAGCCGTGGTTCTTTTCATATGGGTCACGCAGCAGCGCCTGTGACTTTGGTGAATAAAGGAAGTGGTACTGGTCCGCACGGTTACGGAACATATAGGCATAATCCAACACGTTCAGATATGGCGCACCACCAGCCGAGTTCTGGGTAGAGGCCGCATAGATATCAACAATGCCCTGCTGTGTTTTCTCAACGCAGGATGTCTGACCACAAATCTGGTTGTCACCGATGAATTCGACGCGAATTTCACCGTCTGTGCGGGATTCCAGATCGCGTGCAAATTCCAACGCACCCGCGCGTTCAATCAGCAGGTTGCGGGCGTTAAAGCCAGCCGCACCAAATTTCAGCGTGTGCTTGGCAGGTTTGCTAAAGCGCCGCTCATACGTCGACTCAGCTGCTGTGGCCAAGTTCGCAAGGCTCATCGCCCCACCAAACGACCCTGCTGCCAGCAAGGTTGAGCTCATCCCGTAACGCCCGGCAACCTTGAATAGGTCCCGACGGGAAATGTTGCTAAGTTTGTTTGAAGTGCTCATGTTGTTCTCCTCCCATAAAGATCATTATTGAGACTTTTAGTTTCAAAAAAGCCTAGTATAGCAAAAATGTTCTGAATACATTTTTCTTCAACGGACTTCAGGGGGTCTCAAATGCAAGCAGATTATATTGTCGTCGGCGCGGGTTCTGCGGGGTGCGTCCTTGCCAACCGGCTAAGCGCCAATCCAGCGAACACCGTTATTTTGGTGGAAGCAGGCGGGCGCGACCTGAACCCGTGGATCCACATCCCTGTCGGTTATTTCAAAACCATCCATAATCCCAAGGTCGACTGGTGCTATAAAACAGAACCCGATCCGGGCCTGAACGGGCGGTCAATTGAATGGCCACGCGGCAAGGTCTTGGGGGGTTCGTCGTCGCTCAATGGTCTGCTGTATGTGCGCGGACAACCACAAGATTATGACCGCTGGGCGCAGATGGGGAATCGAGGCTGGTCTTGGGATGATGTCCTGCCCTTGTTCAAACGAGCGGAAAACAATGAACGCGGCGCGGATAATTTTCACGGCGATCAGGGCCCGCTATCGGTGTCCAACATGCGCATCCAGCGCCCGATCACAGATGCTTGGGTCGCAGCCGCACAGGCCGCAGGCTATAAATTCAACCCCGACTACAACGGCAAAGAGCAGGAAGGCGTGGGCTTTTTCCAGCTGACGGCCAAGAATGGGCGCCGGTGTTCATCTGCCGTGGCCTATCTAAACCCTGCACGCAGCCGCAAAAACCTAACGATCGTGACCCATGCACAGGTCGACAAGATCGAGATCACCGATAAACGCGCCACCGCCGTCACCTATACGGATCGGTCAGGCAAGGCGCAGCGTATCGTTGCCAACAAGGAAATCGTGCTGTCCGGCGGGGCCATCAATTCCCCCCAGCTGTTGATGCTGTCAGGCATTGGTGAGGCTGCACAACTGCGCGAACATGGCATAGACGTGATCGCCGATCTGCCCGGCGTTGGCAAAAATATGCAAGATCACCTGCAAGCCCGCCTTGTCTATAAAACCCACGAGCCGACGTTGAACGATGAGGTCAGCAGCCTTGTGGGCCAAGCCAAGATCGGGCTGAAATATGTCACCAGCCGCTCAGGTCCCATGACCATGGCCGCGAGCCTTGCGACAGGATTTGTGAAAACACGGCACGATCTGGAAACGCCCGACGTGCAGTTCCATGTCCAACCCCTGTCAGCCGAAAATCCGGGCAAAGGCGCGGATAATTTCTCGGCCTTCACGATGTCGGTTTGTCAGCTACGTCCTGAATCCAAAGGGGAAATAAGGCTTACCAGCAGTGACGGCAGAACCTACCCCAAGATTATTCCGAACTATCTGTCGACCGAAACCGATTGTCAGACGGTTGTGGCTGGCGTGAATATCGCCCGCAAAATTGCGCGCCACGCACCGCTGACCGAAAAGATTAGCACAGAATTCCGGCCCAACCCCGATCTGGATATGGACGATTATGATGCCACGCTCGACTGGGCGCGCAACAACACCGCATCAATCTACCACCCGACGGGTACTTGCAAAATGGGTGCAGACACTGGGGCGGTTGTTGATCACGAACTGCGCGTGCACGGCATCGCGGGCCTGCGGGTGGCGGATTGTTCGATCATGCCGGAAATCGTGTCGGGGAACACGAACGCGCCTGCGATCATGATCGGTGAAAAGGCATCGGACCTGATCCTGAACAGCTAACCCCTGCCCCATCCGACAACGCAGAAAAAAAGGGCCCCCGCAGGGACCCTTAAAGTTTCGCTTATCGGGCTCAGTTATATATACCGCTCTAGTTTTTGCCTGCGGCCCGATCCGCGCCGGAAGGCACCGCAGCGCCTTCGGGAAACGAAGCAGCGCGCCCCAATCTGGGACACGCCGCAATTCTTTTAGCTACAGCCGGATGTCCCACCGCAGGTGTTGCACTTCATACAGGTGCCGTTGCGGACCAGCGTATAGTTGCCGCATTCGCCACATGGATCACCTTCATACCCTTGCATCTTGGCCTTATCGCGGGCCGAGATGCCGGTGGCTGTTGTGGTGCCGCTGGACAATGGTGTCTCGGCCGCGACGGCCACGTTGCCGATGGTGTCTGTGGTCGCCTCGGCCACCGCTTCAAGCGACGCTGTTTCCGCCTGACCGCCCTGCAACACAACCAAGTCTTGTGGCATCCGCTTGCGCAGGTAACCGGTCGAGCTGATTTGCTTGAGCACTTCCAAGGACTTGGACGCGGCCGCATCGGACGGGTTCGTGATGTTGGACACGCCTTCTGCTTCACCGCGACCGATGTCATCAAAGGATGCGCCTTCGGGTTTGACGTGGGCCAGATCGGTGCGATCCAGATAGGACACGGCCAGTTCACGGAAGATATAGTCAAGGATCGACGTTGCATTCTTGATGCTGTCATTCCCTTGGACCATGCCCGCTGGCTCGAACTTGGTGAATGTGAACGCGTCCACAAATTCCTCGAGCGGCACACCGTACTGAAGACCAACCGACACCGCGATGGCAAAGTTGTTCATCATGGCGCGGAAGCCTGCACCCTCTTTGTGCATGTCGATGAAAATCTCCCCCAGCTGACCGCCTTCGTATTCGCCGGTCCGCAGGTACACCTTGTGGCCACCCACGATCGCCTTTTGGGTGTAACCCTTGCGGCGCTGTGGCATCTTTTCACGCTCACGGTTGCGGATTTCCTTGATGATAATCTTTTCGACCACCTTTTCAGCCAGCACCTGCGCCTTTTCATGTGCATTGCCGGTCTCAAGGATTTCTGCCGCGTCATCATCATCCTCGACCAAGGCGGCTGCCAATGGCTGGGACAGTTTGGACCCGTCGCGATACAGCGCGTTTGCCTTCACGCCCAAGGACCAAGACAGCTCGTATGCTTTCTGGCAGTCCTCGATTGTGGCGTCGTTTGGCATGTTGATCGTCTTGGAGATCGCGCCAGAGATGAACGACTGTGCCGCGGCCATCATGTGAATGTGGCTGTCGACGGACAGGTAACGCTTGCCCTTTTTGCCGCACGGGTTGGCGCAGTCAAACACGGACAGATGTTCGTCCTTCAGGTGCGGCGCACCTTCGAGTGTCATTGTCCCGCAGACGTGATCGTTCGCGGCCTCAATCTCATCCTTGGAGAAACCCAAGTGACGCAGCAGGTCAAAGGTTGGATCGTTCAGCTTCATCGCAGGAATGCCCAGCGTTTTGGTGCAGAACTCTTCGCCCAATGTCCACTGGTTGAACACGAACCGGATGTCGAATGCGGCCTTCAGCGCGGCTTCGATCTTGTCGATCTCGGCTTGGCCGAAACCGTGACCGATCAGGGAGGTGTGGTTGATCGCTGGCGCCTGACCGATGGACCCGTGACCAACAGCGTAAGCAATGATTTCCTCAATCGCGGCGGAGCCATAGCCCAGCTTTTCCAGTGCTGCTGGCACCGACTGGTTGATGATCTTGAAGTAGCCGCCACCGGCCAGCTTCTTGAACTTCACCAGTGCGAAGTCAGGCTCGATCCCTGTGGTGTCGCAATCCATGACCAGACCGATGGTGCCAGTTGGCGCAATGACGGACACTTGGGCGTTGCGGTAACCGTGCCTTTCACCCAGCTCCAGCGCCTCGTCCCATGCGTTCACCGCGATTGCGGCCAAACGGACATCTGGGCAGTTGGCGTGGTCAAGTGGCACTGGCTTGATCGCCAGATCCTCATAGCCATCAGCAAGGCCAAGGGCGGCCTGACGGTGGTTGCGAATGACGCGCAGCATGTGTTCGTCATTTTTCGCATAGCCCGGGAATGGGCCCAGCACGCCCGCCATTTCAGCGGATGTTGCATAGGACACGCCGCTCATAATTGCGGTCAGGGCAGCACCCATCGCACGGCCTTCGTCACTGTCGTAAGAGAAGCCCATGTTCATCAGCAAACCGCCGATGTTGGCATAGCCTAGACCCAATGTGCGGAAGTCATAGGACCGCTGCGCGATTTCTTTGGACGGGAATTGCGCCATCATGACGGATACTTCCAGTGTGACGGTCCACAAACGTGTGGCGTGCATGTAATCTTCGATCTGGAATTCGCCGTCCTTAAAGAAGGTCAGCAAATTCATGGATGCAAGGCTACAGGCCGTATCGTCAAGGAACATGTATTCGGAACACGGATTCGAGCCGCGAATTTCGCCATCTTCGGGGCATGTGTGCCATGCGTTGACTGTATCGTGGTACTGGATGCCCGGATCGGCACAGGCCCATGCGGCGTGGCCAACCTGTTCCCACAAATCGCGGGCACGGATAATTTTCGCGACTTCACCATTACGACGGTTCACCAGCTTCCAATCTTCGTCATTCTCAACAGCCTTAAGAAAGGCGTCGGTCACGCGGATGGAGTTGTTGGAGTTCTGACCAGACACGGACGAATACGCCTCGGAATCCCAGTCGGTATCGTAAGTCGGGAATTCGATAGATGTGTGACCCTGCTTTGCATAGTCCAGCACGCGCTTGACGTATGTCTCGGGGATACACGCCTTTTTCGCTTCACGAACAGCAGATTGCAGACCGTTGTTCACCTTGGTGTCATAGGCGTCGGATACTGCGCCATCCCATGCCTTAATCGCGGCAAAGATCGCGTTCAGGTGACGTTCATGCATCTTGGAACCGGCAACGATAGATGCAACTTTCTGCTCCTCGATGACCTTCCAGTTGATGAATTCTTCGATATCGGGGTGATCGGCGTCGACGATAACCATCTTGGCCGCGCGGCGTGTTGTGCCGCCCGATTTGATCGCGCCAGCAGCGCGGTCACCGATCTTCAGGAAACCCATCAGGCCGGATGACTTACCGCCACCCGACAGGCTTTCGCCCTCGCCGCGCAGAGAGGAGAAGTTGGTGCCGGTACCAGAGCCGTATTTGAACAGTCGCGCCTCGCGGACCCAAAGATCCATGATGCCACCTTCGTTCACCAGGTCGTCACCAACGGACTGGATAAAGCAGGCGTGCGGCTGCGGGTGCTCATAGCTGGATGTGGATTTGGTCAGCTTGCCGGTTTTGTAATCAACATAGTGGTGGCCTTGGGCCGGACCGTCGATGCCGTAGGCCCAGTGCAGACCAGTGTTGAACCACTGGGGGGAGTTTGGCGCAGCGCGCTGTGTAGCCAGCATATAGCGCATTTCGTCAAAATAGGTGCGCGCGTCTTCCTCGGATGTGAAATAGCCACCCTTCCAACCCCAATAGGCCCACGCGCCGGCCAGACGGTCGAAAACTTGTTTGGCTGATGTTTCGCCACCGAATGTCGCGCCCTCAACGGGGACAGACCGCCACAGGAATTCTGGAACGCCCTTTTCTTTGACCTTCTTCATCTCGGAAGGCACGCCGGCCTTACGGAAGTATTTCTGCGCGATTACGTCTGAGGCCACTTGGCTCCAGCTTTCGGGAATTTCACAGTTCTCAAGCTTAAACACAATCGTGCCATCCGGATTGCGAATCTCGGATGTGGTCGATTTGAAGTTCAACGCTGCGTATGCGTCGTTGCCTGCGGTTGTGAAATTCCGTTCTATTTTCATAATCGTCTGCCCCTTGGGTCGTGCGAGCCGTCGTTGCGGCTATCTATAAAATAGGATCCGGATGGATCC
The DNA here is from genome assembly GCA_029250945.1 of Yoonia sp. Taxonomy (GTDB): domain Bacteria; phylum Pseudomonadota; class Alphaproteobacteria; order Rhodobacterales; family Rhodobacteraceae; genus Yoonia. The sequence continues at coordinate 78,578 of JAQXEG010000029.1, read as the reverse complement.
TGCGAACGTCTGGACGTTGGGCGTAACATGTACGAAGAACCTCTAATTCTAGGTCCGTTGGTTGCACTCTATTATGACTTACGTCTGAGGCTGCCTATCCGTCACGCCGACACAACATTTAGTGTTGCAATGTCCGACCTGCACTACTTGCCGTATCCAGCCCTAGGGGGTCAACGGAATTTTAACACTAATTGTTGATTAAACATGTTGACTGAAATCGCGACCTAAGGGTCGCTGCAAGGCACCCGATTCACCCACAGAGTTGTACACGAAGTGTTAACAATCGCCCTGACCAAAGAAACCAAGCCAAACAAGCACCTTAGCATTTGGCATTCATGTTTTGGGTGAAGCAGACGTCGATTATTCACAAAAAGAATCGGCAAGCGGCATACATTTGCACACTGAAGGTGGGCGTTACAAAATTGTGACGCGACAATATGCACCAAACCAACCACATGGGTCGGCGGTGCCGGTTTATTCTACATTGTGTAGATATTGGTCGGGGCGATAGGATTCGAACCTACGACCCTCTGTTCCCAAAACAGATGCGCTACCAGGCTGCGCTACGCCCCGAACCATGGGTGTCTCTAAAGGCGTTCGACTGATTTGAAAACCCCTTTTCGCACCTTTTATTCACATGATTTGTCGGTGCCCGATAGAATCGCGGGATGATGCAGGGAATCGCCCGCATCAATGCCCAATCGCGCCGCAAGACCGGCGTTAATCTCGAGCACATATTGCACCCCGTCCCCGCCATCGATGACCGTTTCATCATGTGGAATGGCGTCGGGATGGATTTTTAGAATCATCCCATCAGGCGCTGCAAACAGCATATCGAGCCCGATCAGCGTATTGCGCATCCAAAACGTTGCCCGTTGCGGGGCATCATAGACAAACAGCATCCCCGAAAGTAGCGCCATATCTGGCACGTTCATCAGACCTTGTGCGCGTTCCTGATTATCGTCTGCCACATCAACGGTGAAAACAGCGCGCCCAAACGCACCGGTCACTGTGATCTTGTCATCGACGCAAGATGCCTGCGCCGTCGCCGTGGCGCCAAGCAGGCCAAGCGTCAAAATAAATGTCTTTAGGTACAAGCGAATTCCCAACCGATCAGATCAATCGCCATTTTCCCACGCTGCCCGTCAATCAGACGCATGCCAATGGCCTCACCCGCTTGCAAATCCGACAAACCGCAGCGGCGCAAGACCTCTACGTGCACAAAAACGTCAGACCGATCACCGAACACATTGGCGAAACCGAACCCTTTCGCCTTATCGAACCATTTGATCCGCGCGGGCAGGATCGGTTTTGCCGCGATTTCCTCGGCAGTATAGTGTTCAACATCACGCAGCCCAGGCCCTTCGCCCATATCGGATGGCGGGGCGAGCGCCAGAATCTCCACGGCCTGAAGGCCCCGATCCGATTGCTGCACAACCATTGTCAGCGTCGACCCGTCCACAACAGACCCCTGCCCGAAATTGCGTAACACATTCGCGTGCAACAAAATATCGGGGCCGCCATCGTCACAAAGAACAAAGCCAAAGCCTTTTCCCGGATCAAACCATTTTACACAGCCGGAAATTATGGATGTCGAATCTGGGTTTTCTTGGCGGGTCATAGTGTCCAACTTGCGGGCTTATCAATTGGTAGCCCAACGGCTTCTTTTTGTTATCGACTATATTACCGCCAGAAAACCAACAATTTTTCAAGCCATTACATTTCAAGAAGCGTGAAATTCAGGGGAAAAGACGCCCAATATCCCAAGTTTTTTCCACATCATCCCATGTCCAACGGAACCGATCGTGCAATCGGTATTCGCCGTCGGCCCAAAACTCCATTTCTATCGGCGCGATACGAAAGCCGCCCCAGAACGGCGGGCGCACGGGGTCATCACCGTGATTCTTTGCTTGGTCATCAACCGCATCCATCAAAGTTTGACGCGCATCCAATGGCCGTGATTGCTTTGATGCCCATGCACCCAATCTGCTCGTCAGCGACCGTGATGCGTAGTAGTCATCCGCAATCTGTCCGTCCTCTTTTGTCACGACGCCCCGCACACGAATTTGACGGTGCAATGATTTCCAGTGGATCACGAATGCCGCCTTGCCCGACGCCAAAAGCTCTTGCGACTTTTTGCCTTCGTAGTTGGTATAAAAGACAAAGGCGTCGTCTTCGATATCCTTCAACAGCACGACGCGCACATTTGGCATCCCCGCGGAATCAACAGTCGCAAGCGACATTGCATTGGGGTCGTTGATCTCGGTCGCTTCGGCCTCCTTCAGCCACCGCTTTGCGATCACAAATGGGTTGTCACCCGCAAAAATACCTATCCGGTCCGTCATCATGTTTCTCACTTTGCGATTGGGGGTGGGACCGCTGGTCCCTTGCTGACAGCTTGCCAATGGCCTACACAAAATTCAATCAGATACGAACAAAGGACGGTGCGACATGTCATCCAATCTAATGCAGGGCAAACGCGGCCTGATTATGGGCCTGGCCAACGACAAATCAATTGCGTGGGGCATTGCAAAGGCCTGTGCGGATGCGGGTGCGGAACTTGCGTTTTCCTATCAGGGAGATGCGCTGAAAAAGCGGGTTGATCCGCTGGCGGCCTCGCTTGGCTCAGACATTGTGTTGCCATGTGATGTGTCAGACATGGACAGCGTCAACGCCTTGTTCGCATCGCTCGAGGAAAAATGGGGCAAGCTGGATTTCGTCGTGCACGCCATCGGTTTCTCTGACAAAGGCGAGCTACGCGGGCGCTACGTTGATACAAGCCGTGAAAACTTCCTGACGTCGATGGATATCTCGGTCTTTTCATTCACCGCCGTTGTGAACCGCGCCGAAAAAATGATGAACCCGGGCGGGTCCTGCCTGACGCTGACGTATTACGGCGCTGAGCGCGTGATGCCGCATTATAACGTCATGGGCCTGTGTAAGGCCGCACTTGAGGCATCCGTGCGCTATATGGCTGAGGATTTGGGCAAGGACGGCATTCGCGTCAACGCCATCTCTGCCGGGCCGATCAAGACGCTTGCCGCATCCGGCATCGGTGATTTCCGGTACATCCTGAAATGGAATGAGCTGAACTCCCCGCTGCGCCGCACGGTCACGATCGAGGATGTGGGCAAATCCGCGCTCTATCTTCTGTCCGATCTGGCGTCCGGTACAACGGGCGAGGTGCTGCATGTCGACAGCGGCTATCACGTCGTCGGCATGAAGGCCGTGGATGCCCCAGATATCTCCACCGTATAGAATGACGTTTGCGGCGTTTGCATCCATCATCGCCATTCACCTTGCTGCGGCGATCAGTCCAGGCCCATCGTTTGTTGTGGCACTACGCACAGCCGCAAACGAGGGGTTTGGCGTCGCCTGTGCGCTGGCCCTCGGTTTCGGATTGGGTGCGGTATTATGGGCGACGGCCGCGATGGCAGGCCTTGCGATCCTGTTCGAGGCCCTTCCGATGCTCTTTACGTCGCTCAAGCTTGTGGGCGCGGCGTTCTTGCTGTTCATTGCATTCATGATGTGGCGCCGCGCAAGCGACCCGATTGCAACCACCGCGCAAACCGCCCCACGATCCGCGTGGAAGGCGATCCGTTTCGGTTTTGCCACCTTTGCGACCAACCCGAAACCTGCAATTTTTTTCGGCGCCGTTTTCGTAGGTCTTGTGCCCGTCGATACATCAATCGGCTGGCGCTTGCTTATTGTGCTTGGCGTTTTTTTGAACGAAACGCTTTGGTATATTATCGTCGCACGGGTGTTTTCACTGCCAAAAGCCCGCGCCGGCTATATCCGGCTTAAAACTGCTATCGACCGCAGCTTTGGCACACTCATCGCCCTGTTCGGGCTCAAGATTGCTTTGACTTAAGGACCATCCCAATGACCGACCGCCTGCCCCACGAAAAAGGTTTCCACATCAGCTGGGATCAAATCCACCGCGACAGCCGTGCGCTTGCGTGGCGGCTGGACGGCAAGGGCCCTGACGACGGCGCGTGGAAGGCGATTGTCGCGATCACCCGTGGCGGCATGGCCCCAGCGATGATCGTTGCCCGTGAATTGGATATCCGCACCGTCGATACGATTTCTGTCATGTCCTATTATTCTGGTGGTGGTGCAGCCGATCAACGGCGCGAGGCCAAGGTGCTTAAGGCGCCAGACGCCGATATTATGGGCGACGGCACAGGTATTCTGATCATCGACGATCTAGTGGACAGCGGTAAAACGCTCGAACTGGTGCGCGAACTTTACCCCAACGCCCATTTCGCGACTGTCTATGCAAAACCAGAGGGTGAGCCGCAGGTCGATACGTTTATCACGGGCGTCAGTCAGGACACTTGGATTTTCTTCCCATGGGATATGGCACTGCAATATGTTGAGCCTTACCGCGGCAAAGACTAGGGGCCAATCATGATGATATCACGGACCGCTGCCACGTTTCCCCCCCCCGTGATGGAGGCCCGCCGCTGGCTTGAGGGTGTCACACATCCTGTGGGTCGCCCCTTGCTGAACGTGAGCCAAGCGGCGCCGGTTGATCCACCACCTGCCCCCTTGCGTGCCGCGATAGCGGATATTGTTGTCAATGACGCCGATGCGCATCTATACGGCCCCGTTCTGGGATATGACCCGCTAAGGGCAGAGGTTGCGACACAGTGGTCAGCGGACTACGGTGGCGCCATTAGCCCCGCGCAGGTCGCAATCACATCCGGGTGCAATCAAGCGTTTGCTGCCGCAATTGCCACGCTGTGTGACCAAGGTGATGAGGTAATCGTGCCCGTTCCCTATTATTTCAACCACCGCATGTGGATGGATATGGCGGGTGTGAAAACAGTGGCGCTAGATGCGGGGCCAAGCCTGATACCAGACGTTGATGCCGCTGCTGCCCTGATTACGGATCGCACCCGTGCGATTGCGATTGTCAGCCCCAACAACCCCTGCGGCGTGGAATATCCTGCCGCGACGCTCCGCGCATTCTTTGACCTGTGCCGGTCACGCGGCATCGCGCTGATCGTCGATGAAACCTACCGCGATTTTGACAGTCGGGATGGCGCCCCGCATGATCTGTTCACCGATCCTGATTGGGGCGACACGCTGATCCAGCTTTATTCCTTTTCCAAGGCCTACCGCCTGACCGGCCACCGTGTCGGCGCGATGATCGCAAGTGAGGCGCGGTTGGCAGAGGCAGAGAAATTTCTGGATACCGTCACGATTTGCCCCAACCAGATCGGTCAACGCGCCGCCCTTTGGGGGATGCAAAACCTTGGCGACTGGCTCGCGGGTGAACGGCTGGAAATTCTGGACCGGCGGGCCGCCATTACGGATGAATTCCCGGTTATGGCAGCACAGGAATGGACCCTTTTGGGCGTGGGCGCTTATTTCGCTTATGTACAGCATCCGTTTGCAATGCCGTCGAATGAACTGGCGCAGACGATCGTGCGGGATGCCAGCGCCCTAATGCTGCCCGGCACCATGTTCATGCCCGCCGAAATGGCCCAAGGGCAACGCCAGATGCGCATCGCATTCGCCAATATCGACCGCGCTGGCATCGCCATGCTGTTCAACAGGTTATCAAAGCTGTCGCATCCGCTTGCACCTGCACCGTAACCACCCTATCCATTTGCGACGCCCCGCAATCGCTGGGGCAAGGGCAGATTCTACGTAAGGCAAATCCACATGGCGAGCGCACAAAAACCACGGTATTTTCTCTGGATCATCATGGGCCTCTTGGTCGTTGGTTTGCTAGGCTTTGGCACCGGTGGCCTATCTGGCAACATCCGTAACGTCGGCAGCGTCGGTGACAAACAAATCTCGGTTAATCAATACCAACGCGCGTTGAACCAGCAAATCCGCGCATTCGAGGCACAGCTTGGATCGCCCATCGGCTTTGATCAGGCCCGTAAATTTGGCATTGACCGCGTCGCCCTGTCCCAGATCGTAACCGAACGGTCGCTTGATCATGAAACAGCTCAGCTTGGTATTTCCGTTGGCGACGCCCGCGTGCGCGAAGAGGTGCTGCGCGTCCCGGCCTTCCGCGGGATTGATGGCGAATTCGACCGCGAGACGTATCGTTTCACCCTGCAACAATCCGGCCTATCTGAGACAGATTTTGAGGCTGGCATCCGCGAAGAAATCTCGCGCACATTGCTGCAAGGCGCGGTTGTCAGCGGCACGCCCCTGCCCGATGCCTATGCCGACGCGCTGTCGCAATATGTATCCGAGACCCGCGCAATCACATGGGCCAGCGTCACGCAGGATGTGCTGACGTCCCCCGTGGCTGGTGCGACAGACGCCCAGCTGACCGCCTACTACGAGGCGAACCCAGATGATTTTACCAAGCCCGAGACGCGCAAAATTTCCTATGCATGGCTGACACCAAACATGATCCAAGATGATGTGACTGTGGACGAGGCGATGCTGGAAGAGCTGTATCAGGACCGGATCGCCGATTTTGTGCGTCCCGAACGCCGTCTCGTCGAACGGCTTGTGTTCGTGGACGAGGCATCCGCCGAGGAGGCCGCAGCCTCCCTTGCAGGTGATCAAACCTTTGAGGGGTTGGTCACGGGCCGTGGCCTTGATCTCGCTGACGTTGATTTGGGTGATGTATCATCCAGCGATCTTGGCGCTGCCGCAGAGGCCGTGTTCGCTGCCGCCCCCGGTGATGTCGTCGGTCCGATCAATTCCAGCCTTGGGCCCGCATTGTTCCGCATGAACGCGGTGCTTGCCGCCGAAGAAATCACATTCGAAGAAGCCCGCCCTGACCTGCGCGAAGAACTCTCCGCTGCACGTGCCGCCCGCATCATCGACGACAGCATTGATCAGATGAATGACTTGTTGGCAGGTGGTGCGACGGTCACCGATCTAGCTGACCGTACAGATTTGCGCACAGGCACAATCGACTGGTCCGCAGGTGAACAATCCGGCATCGCCGCCTATCAGTCGTTCCGCGACGCAGCCGCCGCGATCCAGGTCGGCGACTTTCCCAGCCTGACACAGATAGAAGACGGCGGCATTTTCGCCCTGCAACTGGATGAAGTTGTGCCGCCCGCCCTGCGTCCACTGGATGAGGTCCGCGCAGACGTCGCAGAGGGCTTCAACGCCAAAGCCACGCAAGAGGCGGTGATGGCCAAGGCCCAAGAGCTGTCCCAATCCATCCTGCCACTGACTGGCTTTGACAGCCTCGGCCTGACACCGATGACCGAAGCCGCGCTTACGCGCAGTAGCTTTGTTGGTGGCACCCCACCCAGATTTGCCGCACAGGCGTTTGATATGGCGGTGGGCGATGTGGCCGTGGTCGACAATGGCACCGGTGCGATCATCATCCGCTTGGATGGCATCACAGCCCCTGATCCAGAGGATCCACAAACAGCCGCCCAGAAACAGGCCGCCGCCGAAAATGCAGCCGCTGGCATTAGCCAAGACATTTTTGATGCCTTCGCAGGTGCCGTGCAAAGCCGCACTGACGTGGTGATCAATCAATCCGCGATCAACGCGGTCAACGCACAATTCCAATAGGCGGATACAATGGCATTGCTTCCTGATTTTGACAGCTTCGCCCGTGCCTATGATGCCGGCGAAAACCAAGTGGTTTATGCCCGTTTGACGGCTGATCTTGATACGCCAGTGTCCTTGATGATGAAGCTGGCGGATGCAGGTGAAAACGCGTTTATGCTGGAATCTGTCACTGGCGGTGAGGTACGTGGACGCTATTCCATCATCGGCATGAACCCCGATCTGATCTGGGAATGTCGCGGCACGCAAAGCCACCTGAACCGTAACGCCCGATTTGATCCCGACGGGTTCATCCCCTGCGCTTATGAGCCGTTGACGGCGCTGCGTGCGTTGATCGCCGAAAGCCGGATTGATTTGCCCGATGATCTGCCAGCGGCGGCGGCTGGCCTGTTTGGATACCTCGGCTATGACATGATCCGTCTTGTGGAACGGCTGCCGGATGTGAACCCTGATCCGCTTGGCCTGCCCGATGCGATGATGTTGCGCCCGTCGGTGATCGCGGTGCTGGACGGTGTTAAGGGCGACGTAATCCTTGTCGCCCCCGCGTGGGCCGGTTCGGGCCTAAGCGCGAAGGCAGCATTTGCCCAAGCAGCGGAACGCGTGATGGATGCTCAACGCACGCTTGATCGCGCCCTTCCGGCTGAACGCACGCTGGCCGATGGCCAAGAAATCGCGCCACCCGTATCAAACTTTACCCATCAGGGCTATTTGGACGCGGTTGAAAAAGCCAAGGATTACATCCGCGCTGGCGACATCTTTCAGGTCGTGCCAGCACAGCGCTGGACCCAAGAATTTCGCGAGCCGCCGTTCAACCTGTATCGGTCACTGCGCCGCACCAACCCGTCGCCCTACATGTTCTATTTCAATTTTGGCGGCTATCAGATCATTGGGGCCAGCCCTGAAATTCTGGTGCAGGTCAAAGGCAAGCAGGTCACAATTCGCCCGATTGCTGGCACCCGTCCACGTGGCGCGACCCCGCAAGAGGATGCCGCGCTTGAGGCCGATCTGCTAGCCGACAAGAAAGAGCTGGCCGAGCATTTGATGCTGCTGGATCTGGGCCGCAACGACACTGGCAAAGTGTCCAAAATCGGCACTGTCGCACCCACGGAACAATTTATCGTCGAACGCTATTCCCACGTGATGCACATCGTGTCCAATGTGGTCGGTGAGCTGGCAGATGATCAGGATTGTCTGTCTGCCTTCTTTGCCGGCATGCCCGCAGGCACCGTATCCGGTGCGCCGAAGGTCCGTGCGATGGAAATCATAGATGAGCTTGAGCCGGAAAAGCGTGGCGTTTACGGCGGCGGCTGCGGCTATTTTAGCGCCAATGGCGATATGGATATGTGCATCGCGTTGCGCACAGCTGTTTTGCAGGATCAAAAGCTATACATCCAAGCCGGTGGTGGCGTTGTTTACGACAGCGACCCAGAGGCCGAGTATCAAGAGACCGTGCATAAATCGAATGCGATCCGCAAAGCCGCCGCTGACGCGGCAATGTTTGGCAAATCTGGCAACTGACCTGCGCGATGGGTCAAGACCCATCCTACGCAGTTTTGCCTGACAAAAAGCCGATTACTCTGCGGTAAGGATGGCGGACATCGGCGCAAGTGCGACCTGCCCTGCCCGATTGGCGGTGCCCCACAACACAAGCGCGCTGATCGTGTCCGGCCGCATTCGGCCCAGCAACATAACACCTGTTTCCTGACGCGCCCGAAATGCCGCTTGATCCAAGAACCGGCGGATCACACGCGCATCTTGGCCGTCACCGTCCAAATCGCGAAAGATCAGACCTGCGGGCACTTCGGCCTGCTCGGCGGCACGCAATGCCATGTTCAACCCTTTGGACACGGTCACAAGGCCGCGACCATCCGCAGCCAATGCCGCCATCGCCTGTGCTGTGACAGTCCGGTCGTTCTGTAGCCCACCGTTTCCAGCATCCAGTAGCAGGACAGTTTCGCCAAGCGTGCTGAACGTCGCCTCAAGCGTGATTTCAACATCCGACGGTGTCGCCCCTTCGGGCAGGATGGATTGCACCCCGACCTCGAACCCACGAGCGCGGTATTCAGCCAATCTGTCCTGCGCATCATCTAGCGCGGGATCAATGGCCACCGTGACGGGAAACGGCAGTGATGACATCGCAGCGACAGCACCGTCCAAACGCCCGTCGTCCAACAAGATGACACCCATCAGGGGTTTGCCATCCGTATTTTCAAACGCGGAACCATAGCGCACCAGCGCAGGCGCGTTCGGATCGGTGGACGTAGAACCAGCCAACGGTGCCGCCTCTTCTGTAGGTGTCTCGGTAAGGCGGCGTACTTTGACGCCGCTATCACCCGTTGGCAGGCCGGTAACAGCCTCGGCCACTGGCGGGCGCGGTTGTGGGACAGCGATGTCGATTGTTGGCGCGGGTGCTGCGGGTGTCTCATCAATAACAACCACCTCGGATGCGGCGGGTTGTGGGACGGGAATATCCAATACTGTGGCAACGGGCGTGGCGCTTACATCCACTACGACAACTGGCGCGGGCAGTGCTGCGGGTGCCGTTGAGATCGTGAGTTCCTCTTCTGCGACGGGGACTTGCGGCGCGATAGATTGCGGGTTGGGCAGCACGGGCTGTTCGGTTGCGGCCTCGACCACGGGGGCCACGGTTTCATCGGGAGGAACCAAATCACCATCGAGCACTGGCGCATCAGGCACATCGGCAGGCCGCGTATCGGCCAAACTGGGCGAGGCTTCGATTTCAGGCGCTGTGACAGTCGGGCTCTGCTCGATACCAGTGACACCGGCATCCGCGACGGGGCTGTCGGTTGTGGGGGACGTGTCAGTGACGTCCGTCTGGCTTGTGGTATGCGGGGCCGTGACTTGGGGGGTCACAGGCGGGGTATTCCCGGCAGGCTGTTCGGTCGCAAGCGATGCCACCGTCAGCGTCACACCACCCAGCACAACACCCCAAAAACCACCTGCCAAAATTCCCTTAAGCACCGTAAAAATTCCCTGCTTTTCGCGCTAACCCCTTACGCGGTCTTGACGCTGCCTTGCCACTCGTCCCATGTAGCGCCAATATACAGTGAGCTTGCCGAAAGTCGGTAGCCCCTAATTTACGTCATGGGCCTTAACATGCTTCTTTTGATCGATAACTACGACAGTTTCACCTATAATCTGGTGCATTACCTTGGCGAATTGGGTGCGGACGTCGTCGTGCGCCGCAATGACGCGATTGATGTGCAAGAGGCGATGGCGATGAACCCTGCGGGGATCATGTTGTCACCGGGGCCATGTGACCCTGCGCAGGCGGGCATTTGTCTGGCGCTGACCCAAGCCGCCGCTGAAACGAAAACCCCGCTGATTGGTGTGTGTTTAGGTCATCAAACCATTGGTGAGGCGTTCGGTGGCAAAGTCGTGCGCGCAGGTGACATCGTGCACGGCAAAATGGGCACGATGCACCACTCCGGCAAAGGCCTGTTTGCGGACCTGCCTACCCCGTTTGAGGCCACGCGCTATCATTCATTGATTGTTGAACGTGAGACCCTGCCCGATTGCCTTGAAATCACGGCAGAGCTAGAGGACGGGATGATCATGGGCCTGCAACATAAAACCTTGCCCATCCACGGCGTGCAGTTTCACCCCGAAAGCATCAAGTCCGAACATGGTCACAAGCTTTTGCAAAACTTCACCGATACATTGAAGGTGCCCGCATGAGCGACACGATGAAGCCCCTGATCTACGCCGCCTCAGAGGGACCGCTGAGCCGCGCCCAAGCGGAAATGGCGTTTGAAGAACTGTTCAACGGCACCGCCACTCCTGCCCAGATGGGCGGGTTGTTAATGGCGATGCGTGCACGCGGCGAATCCGTGGCGGAATACGCCGCCGCCGCTGCCGTCATGCGCGCCAAGTGCAAAACCGTCGTGGCACCCGATGGTGCGATGGATATCGTTGGCACGGGCGGCGACGGCAAAGGCACATTGAACATCTCCACAGCGACCGCATTTGTTGTGGCCGGTGCTGGCGTGCCGGTGGCAAAACATGGGAACAAGAACCTGTCGTCCCTGTCCGGTGCTGCAGATGCCTTGGGCCAGATGGGCGTCAACGTCATGGTCGAACCAGCGGTCGTTGAGCGTGCCATCGCAGAGGCTGGTATCGGGTTCATGATGGCCCCGATGCATCATCCAGCGATCAAGCATGTGATGCCCGTCCGGCAGGAGCTTGGATGCAAAACGATCTTTAACATCTTGGGACCGCTTACAAATCCCGCCGGTGTGAAACGTCAGCTGACAGGCGCATTTGCCGTCGATCTGATTTTCCCAATGGCTGAAACGCTTTTGGCGCTTGGGTCGGAAAAGGCGTGGCTGGTCCACGGCGGTGACGGCACAGATGAGCTAGCGATTTCAGAAAAATCCGACGTCGCTGTGCTTGAGAATGGCAAGATCACAGCGCTTGAGGTCCATCCAGAGGACGCGGGCCTGCCCGTGCATCCGTTCCGCGACATCATGGGTGGCACGCCTGCAGAAAACGGCGTGGCGTTCCGCGCCTTGCTGGACGGCGTACAAAACGCCTATCGCGATGCGGTATTGCTGAATGCGGCGGCTGCGTTGATCGTCGCTGATAAGGTGAACACATTGCCTGAAGGCGCTGAATTAGCACGCGAAAGCATTGACAGCGGTGCTGCGAAAACCTGCGTCGAAACTCTTGCACGTATTACACAGGGTTGATCATGAACGTCCTAGATAAAATCAAAGCCTATAAGCTTGAAGATGTGGCGGCCCGCAAGGTTGCGGTCCCCTTGGCCGAGGTTGAGTCACGCGCCAATGCCGCATCCCCCCCCCGTGGCTTTGCCGACCGCCTGCAAGAGGCGTCCAAGACAGGCTATGCCCTGATCGCAGAGGTGAAAAAGGCCAGTCCGTCCAAGGGGCTGATCCGCGCCGATTTCAATCCGCCTGTGCTGGCCAAGGCCTATGCCGATGGCGGAGCCACATGTTTGTCAGTACTCACAGACGGCCCGTCATTCCAAGGCGATGACAGCTATCTGGTTGCCGCTCGCGACGCCGTTGACCTGCCCGCCCTGCGCAAGGATTTCATGTACGACACCTATCAAGTGGCCGAGGCGCGTGCGCTGGGTGCTGATTGCATCCTGATCATCATGGCCTCTGTATCCGACGCGCAAGCGGCCGAGCTAGAGGATGCCGCCTTCGCTTGGGGCATGGATGTGCTGATCGAGGTGCATGATGCCCCCGAGTTGGAACGCGCCTGTGCGCTGAAATCCCCGCTGATGGGGATCAACAACCGCAACCTCAAGACGTTCGAGACAACGCTGGATACCACCCGCACATTGTCGAAAATGGTGCCCGCAGATCGCCGGATCGTCTGCGAAAGCGGGCTGTCAGGGCCGGATGAGCTTGCCGATATGGCCCGCTATGGTGCGCGCACCTTCTTGATCGGCGAAAGCCTGATGCGCCAAGATGATGTGGCTGCTGCAACCCGCACGCTGCTGGCCAACCCACTAACCGCTGGCAGCATGTGATGGCCGATAAGCTATCGCATTTCAACGCGGCGGGTCAGGCCCATATGGTCGATGTTTCGGCCAAATCGGTCACCGACCGGATCGCCGTTGCCGAAGGGTATATCACTATGACGCCCGATACCCTTGCACTGGTGGCAGAGGGACGCGCGGCCAAGGGTGATGTGCTAGGGATTGCGCGGCTTGCTGGGATCATGGGCGCCAAGAAAACCGCTGATCTGATCCCGCTCTGCCACCCCCTACCGATCACAAAGGTCACTGTTGATCTGACCCCTGACGCCACCCTGCCCGGCGTGCGTATTTCTGCCACGGTCAAAACAACTGGCCAGACTGGCGTCGAGATGGAGGCGCTAACAGCCGTATCAACTGCCGCCCTGACGGTGCATGACATGGTGAAAGCCGTGCAAAAGGACATGGAAATCGGCGGAATCCGGGTCACGCTAAAAGATGGTGGCAAATCCGGTCGGTTTAAAAATCCATGATCAGCACCGCCGACGCGCTTTCCAAACTGTTCGCGCGCGTCAGCCCGCTTACCACTGAAAATGTCCCTTTGCGCCATGCTGCCAGCCGGGTCCTTGCCCAAACTGTCACCGCAAAACGTAGTCAGCCCCCCTTTGCCGCCTCTGCCATGGACGGCTATGCCGTTTGCGCAGCTGATGCGGCGATCGGAGCGCAATTGCAGGTCATTGGCGAGGCCGCCGCTGGCCACCGCTACACCGGCCACGTGACAACAGGCGAAGCGGTGCGCATTTTCACAGGTGCACCAATGCCCGCTGGCGCCGACCGCGTCGTCATCCAAGAGGACATGACCCGCGACGGCGACACGATTACCATCGGCGAAGGTTTGGACAAAGGCCCCCACGTCCGCGCTGCCGGTCAGGATTTCCATGCAGGCGATACAATTACAGCGCCCCGGCTGCTGAACCCCTCGGATATCGCGCTATTGGCATCGATGAATATCGCAAAGGTTCCCGTCACACGCCGCCCCAACGTCGCGATCATCGCGACGGGGGATGAATTGGTGCAGCCTGGCGAAGCCCCCAATGACGCCCAGATCATCGCGTCAAACAGCTATGGCCTTGCGGCATTGCTAGAGGCTGCGGGCGCACAGGTTCGTCTGCTACCCATCGCCAAGGATACCGAGGCCACGTTGACGGTGGCTTTTGATCTCGCGCGTGGATCGGATCTAGTGATCACAATTGGCGGCGCATCTGTCGGGGACCATGATCTGGTCGGACAGGTCGCCCAAACCCGCGGCATGGACCGCGCATTCTACAAGATCGCGATGCGTCCTGGTAAACCGTTGATGGCAGGCACGCTTGATGGTGCGCCAATGATTGGACTGCCGGGAAATCCAGTTTCTGCAATGGTTTGCGGGCATATCTTTGTGTTGCCAGTCATCCGGCACATGCTTGGGCTCGGTGCGCAAGCGGCCCCGCGCAGCACAGCGCGCCTTTGCAATAGCCTGCCGCCCAATGGGCCACGCGAACACTATATGCGTGGGCGGCTGGATACCGATGGTGTCACCGTATTTGACCAACAGGACAGCGCCCTTTTGACCGTACTGGCAGATGCAAATTGCCTGATCGTGCGCCCGCCACTTGATGGTGACAGGCTTCCCGGTGATGTGCTGGACGTGATCCATATCTAGGGGCTGCGCAACATGGCGTTGACACAAAACGGGAACACGCATAGAACATATGCGAAACGTGTCCCTTTTGTAGGAGCAGACCCATGCTAACGAAAAAGCAGCTCGACCTGTTGGAATTCATTCATAAACGTGTGCAGCGTGATGGCGTGCCCCCGTCATTTGACGAGATGAAAGAAGCGCTTGATCTGCGATCCAAGTCTGGCATCCACCGCCTGATCACCGCATTGGAAGAACGTGGATTTATCCGCCGCTTGGCCCACCGCGCCCGTGCATTGGAAATCCTGAAGCTGCCCGACACGATGCAAACCCAGTCCGGTTTCACTCCGCGTGTGATTGATGGTGATCGTCCCGACGCCATCCCCCCCGCTGCGCGTGAGATTGAGAATGTCGCGATTGAGCTGCCCATGATGGGCCGCATCGCCGCTGGTACACCGATTGCCGCCATTTCCGAGGTGTCGCACAACGTGGCCGTGCCCCACTCGATGTTGGGTCAGGGAGAGCACTACGCACTAGAGGTTAAGGGCGATTCCATGATCGAAGCGGGGATCAACGACGGTGATATCGTCGTGATCCGCGAAACCAAGAAGGCCGACAATGGCGATATCGTTGTGGCCTTGGTCGAAGATCAGGAAGCAACGCTCAAACGGTTCCGCCAAACGGGCGGCACGATTGCGTTGGAACCGGCAAACGCCGCGCTGACCACGCAAGTGTACCGCGATGATCAGGTCAAGGTGCAGGGCCGACTGATCGGCCTGATCCGCACTTATTCCTGATTACGCTTTAGAATGATCGGGGGGGGCACATCGCCCCCGTTCCATGGCAGCGCCCCTGCGGCTTGTTGGCTTGTCACAGTACGGAGTGTGGCGTTCGCCGTTGGCCAAAACGCGATTGCCCCTTGGTTTCGGAATGTTTTGATATCGAACACCGTGCACGGGCGGGGTCCCTCGACAATCTGATTGCTGATCATGATATCAGCACCCCCGCAGCCCGTCATTGCCGCAAGGGCCCTTGCCGGAGACTTGCAAAACCTACCAATCCCCGATTGCGAACCGTGTGATGCGCCCCTCTTTGGCGAAATCGCGCCGCGCCGCCGCACGTGCCTGATCCACTGGGTTGCCGTAATTCTCCAGCCAGATACTTGCGACAAACCCACTGCACTTGGCGCGGGACAGGGCGCGGCCATCTTGCTCCAAAACGCGAAACAACGCGCCGTTGTCGGCGATCAGAACGCTGGGACGCTCTGTCTGCATCCAAATCACAATGGCCGTGCCGAAAACGGCGACGCCTGCCCAACGCATTGCGCCCTGCCATAGCGCCAGATGCAAAAGGCCGAACCCGATCAATGGCAACACGATCCAATGGGGTGCGATCACGTGGCTTAGCGCGCCTTCCATGCCCACGACTTGCCCCGCGACCGCGAGAATCCGCTGGAATCCCGCCGCCGCGGTCCACAGGCCATCCGACCACGACCCAAATGGCGCAAGACACACCGCCAGCACCATTGCTGGCACGACCAATATCCCCATCAACAGAACGCTAAGGATATTCGCTATCAATCCATAAAGCGCAATCTGATTGAAATGCGCAGCAGCAAACAGCGCTGTCGCCAAGCCCGCCACGGCAGAGGAGATGATGACGAACAGGATCGGCTGGGTCCATTTCGGCAGGCGTTGCAAGTTCAGCCGTCGCATCTGACCGAACACGATCACAAGCGCAGTTGTCGCCGCGAATGACATCTGAAACCCTGGCACGATCAACGCCTCTGGCTGAATGACAAGCACGATGATGGCCGCAATTGCCACAGCCCGTAATGTCAGTGCGCGTCGATCCAAGAGAACCGCCAGCCACATGACCGCAACCATGATATAGGCTCGCTCGGTGGCGACATTTCCGCCCGATAGGGCCAAATACCCCGCGCCGACTTGCAAGAACCAGCTGTGGCGCTGGAAATCAAAACCGCCCGCCTCGGCAGGGCCGGATGCTGGCGATAGATGCCCCGTTGTCGTCACCATATCGCCGGGGCGGAACGGGGCGGACGGCCAATCGCCGTGCAAGGACACGCGCACAAGGGCGGGCGTTTTGGCGGGCCTCATCCGGTCGAGGTTCACGCGGTCCAACGTCAACCGCACAGCATCACTGCCTGAACGGTCAATATTCACGATACGCCCTTCGATGGGGTCATAATAGCGAAAGCCCGGAACAGGCGCCTCTTTTATGGTCGTGCGTGTTTTGGCCGGACCAAACCCCACACCAATCAACGCAAGTCCGATCAACAGCGGACTGATCGCTGCTGGCCCGAGCCGTGACAGCACGAGCACACACAGACACCCCAAACCCAACGTGGCAAGTTGAATGATATCGGGTTCTTGGCCGATTGCGAAATAGACACCGATCCCGATGCCAAGGCACCTGGGCACCGAGCCAAACAAATGCCCGCGCTGCGCCAATAGTCCGGTTTCAATTTGTCTGATCACGCGCACTTGTCTCTTGTCCCTCCGCTTAGTATCTCAGCCTCACCACTGGTCATCTTTGATCAATGATGATGAACAAGAGGTTAATTTTCATGTCCCAAGCCCCCGTTGTCACACGTTTTGCCCCCTCACCCACGGGTGCTTTGCATATCGGCGGCGCGCGCACGGCGCTGTTCAACTGGCTTTATGCGCGCGGACGTGGCGGCAAATTTGTGCTGCGGATCGAGGATACGGATCGCACCCGCTCGACGGATGAAAACACCAAAGCGATCTTGGACGGTTTGATGTGGCTTGGCCTTGATTGGGACGGCGATCCGATCAGCCAGCACGCGAATGCGTCCCGTCATGTTGAGGTTGCCATGCAAATGCTGGCAGACGGCAACGCATACAAATGCTTTGCCACTCAGGATGAGATTGAGGCGTTCCGCGAAGAGGCGCGTGCGCAAAAGACATCAACGCTTTACCGCTCACCTTGGCGCGATGTGGCTGCGGCTGACCACCCCGATTTGCCCTATGTCATCCGGCTCAAGGCGCCGCGTGACGGGTCGACAACGTTGCATGATCAGGTGCAGGGCAGCGTGACGTGGTCCAATGACCAGCTCGACGATATGGTGCTACTGCGGTCTGATGGGACGCCGGTCTATATGCTGGCTGTTGTGGTCGATGATCACGATATGGGCGTGACTCATGTTGTGCGTGGCGATGACCACCTTGCTAACGCTTTCCGCCAAAACGTGATCTATGACGCGATGGGCTGGGATAAACCTGTGCTGGCCCATATTCCACTTATCTTTGGCCCTGACGGCAAAAAGCTATCCAAGCGGCATGGTGCAACGGGTGCGGCTGAATATCAGGCCATTGGCTATCCTGCGGCAGGCATGCGGAATTATCTGACCCGACTGGGTTGGAGCCACGGTGACGATGAATTTTTTACCGATGCGCAAGCCCGCGACTGGTTTGATCTGGACGGAATCGGTAAATCGCCCGCGCGTTTCGACACCAAAAAGCTGGAAAATATCTGCGGCCAACATATCGCGATTGCCGATGATGCTGCGCTGCTGCATGAAACCAAAGCATTTTTGGCCGCAACCGACGCCACGCCACTGACCGACGCTCAATCTGACGGTTTCTTGAACGCGCTGTACTGCCTGAAAGAACGGGCCAAGACTCTACCGGAACTCCTTGATAAGGCACACTTTGTTCTGACATCGCGGCCGATTGAGGTTGATGAAAAAGCACGCAAAAACCTCGACAATGTATCCCGTGGTATACTGTCGGAATTGACGCCGCACTTGCAAAATGTTAGCTGGTCCAGAGACGCCTTGGAGGGCATCGTTTCACAAGTGGCCGAAAGCCACGACATGAAGCTTGGAAAACTTGCGGGGCCGCTTCGGGCTGCTCTTGCAGGGCGCACCACCACTCCGAGTGTCTTTGATATGATGCTGGTGCTTGGACGCGATGAAATATGCGCGCGACTGTCCGACGCCAGCGCCTGAAACCTTTTCGTTACGTTTTGACGTTAACGCAGTCATCAGGCGACAATTAAACGCGACCGCGGGTCCTATCTGGATCGCGGCATATATTGGGGAATGCACATGGCCGAAACTACAAAGACCGCAACGCTGACGATTGATGGTCAGTCCTATGAATTGCCGATGCACTCTCCCAATGGTGGGCCGGATGTGATCGACATTCGCAAACTCTATGGTCAAGCTGGTGTATTCACCTATGACCCAGGTTTCACATCGACTGCCGCCTGCGATAGCACGATCACATTCATTGACGGCGACAAGGGTGAGCTGTTGCACCGTGGCTACCCGATTGACCAATTGGCAAGCCAGTCCCACTACCTCGAAGTGTGTTACGCCCTGCTTTACGGTGAGCTGCCAAAGGCCGACGAGCTTGAGAAGTTCGAGGCGCTGGTTACACGCCACACGATGATCCACGAACAGATGCACAACTTCTTCCGTGGTTTCCGCCGCGATGCGCACCCGATGGCCACGATGGTTGGCGTTGTTGGCGCGATGTCCGCATTCTATCACGACAGCACCGACATCAACGACGCCCACCAGCGTGAGGTTGCATCGATTCGCCTGATCGCCAAGATGCCGACAATTGCCGCGATGGCCTATAAATATCACATCGGTCAGCCGTTTGTGTATCCGCGGAACGATCTGGATTACGCCGCCAACTTCCTGCACATGTGTTTCTCTGTTCCGGCAGAGGATTATGAGGTGAACCCAATTCTGGCCCGTGCCATGGACCGGATTTTCACGCTGCACGCCGATCACGAACAGAACGCATCCACATCGACCGTGCGTTTGGCATCATCATCTGGCGCCAACCCATTTGCGTGTATCGCCGCTGGTATCGCCTGCCTTTGGGGTCCGGCACATGGTGGCGCGAACCAAGCATGTCTTGAAATGCTTAAGGAAATCGGCACCGTTGACCGCATTCCAGAATTCATCGCCCGTGCGAAGGATAAGAACGACAGCTACCGCCTGATGGGCTTTGGTCACCGCGTGTACAAGAATTTCGACCCACGCGCGACTGTGATGAAGCAATCCGCGGATGAGGTTCTTGAACTGTTGGGCGTCGAAGACAACCCACTGTTGCAAGTCGCGATGGAGCTGGAAAAGCAGGCGCTTGCCGATCCATATTTCGCCGAGAAAAAGCTGTTCCCGAATGTCGATTTCTATTCCGGCATCATCCTAGAGGCGATGGGCTTTCCAACGTCCATGTTCACGCCAATCTTTGCGCTTGCGCGGACGGTAGGTTGGATTTCCCAATGGAAAGAACAGCTTGCTGATCCACAGCTAAAAATCGGTCGGCCCCGTCAGCTGTATCTGGGCGAAACAGCCCGCGATTACGTCGATATCGAGAAACGCTAAATCACAAAGGGTCGCCAAATTGGCGGCCCTTTCCTTTGAAGGGTGTTATGCTGCGAACCAAACGGCTTATTCTGCGCCGCGGCCAAGCGGATGATCTCGACGATATGTTCGCGATCTACAGCAATGTTGACGCCATGCGTTACTGGTCCACCCCACCCCATCGCACCCCAAGCGAGACCGCACAAAAACTGGACCGCATCGCACAGCAACCCGCGGATGCCATCAGATACTTCACGATTGAAATGTAGGGGCGTGTTGTCGGCACCGCAGGCTTGCACAAGGTCGATGAAATCGGGTTTATCCTGCATCCCGACGTCTGGCGCCAAGGTGTCGTGACCGAGGCGATGACCGCAATCATCCCACATCTTTTCAACACGTTTGCCCTACCCCAACTGACCGCCAATGCCGATCCCTTGAACACCGCGTCGGTGCAATGCCTCAAGAGCCTTGGCTTTCAAGAAACTGGACGTGTAAAAGATACATTCTGCATTGATGGCCAGTGGTCCGACAACGTCTATTTCGCCATGCCTCGCCCCCAGTGATCGGCAATTTATGTACGGTCAGCAGTTCGCCGAGGCGTCGCCATTCCGCTAAACCTGTCATTGGCATATCAATGCTGTTGGCCTTTTCATCAGCCGGACGACAAGGTCGACCATCACCCCGATCAAAGGGGACCGGCACATTTAAAAGGACATGCATATGCCCAGCGATGTCATGCCGCTTACGATTTCCGATATCACCAGCTTTGCAAAGGCCCTGCGCGCTGACCTGCTTGGGCACGATGAAATACCCGGTCACGCTGCATTTCTGTCTGCGATTGCGAAGGCAGCTGGATACGACAACCATCAACATCTGCGCAGCGCAACGCCCGCCAAGCCTGACCCCCAGTTGACCAAAGCGAAGCGCGTCTTTGACACCACTGGTGTCATGACTCGCTGGCCAAAGCAGACCACGACACAGGGGCTGTGCCTATGGGTGTTTTAGGCTCGCCTGCCTGCCAAAACGGACCTGACCGAAAATGAGGTGAACGCCGTGCTGATCGCCGGAAACGGCTTGGGCGATCACGTCCCCTTGCGGCGGTCTATGATCGATCACAAGCAGCTGACGCGCACGATTGACGGGGCCAGCTACCACCGCGTTGAACGCCCGCCGACTCCATCCGCACAGGCGCTGATAACTGGCGTGCCCTAGCGCCCAGTGAATTGCGCAGGGCGCTTTTCAAGGAACGCCATGACGCCCTCTTTGAAATCTTCACTGTCGCCACAAGCCCCTTGCAGCTTTGCTTCAAGGGCAAGCTGCTGATCGAGCGTATTTTCAAACGATCCACGGATCGCAGTTTTGAGATGGTGATAGGTCGTCGTCGGCCCTTTAGCGAGGCTGGCGGCACGGGCATGCCAATGCTCGGCGAATGTGTCCGCAGGAACCGCCTCGTAAATCATTCCCCAGTCGGCAGCCTGTTGGGCCGAAATCTTATCCGCAAACAGCGCCGCCCCCATGGCCCGCGCGGCACCGATCTGGCGTGGCAACCAATAGGTTCCGCCCGCATCTGGGATCAGTCCGATACGCGTAAACGCCTGCAAAAAGAACGCGTCATGGGATGCGATCACCACATCCGCGGCCAGCGCAAGGTTGGCACCTGCCCCCGCCGCAGGACCGTTCACCGCAGCGATCGTCGGGATCTTGCAGTCAAAAATCGCCTTCAGCATGGGGACATATTCGTCGCGCAACGTCCCCTCAAGATCAAGCGCCGCTGCCGATCCCCCATCAGCCAGATCCTGACCAGAACAGAACGACCGCCCTGCCCCTGTCATCACGACAACGCGGGCGTCTGCCTCTGCGGTTTTGATGGCATGGGTAATATCAATCCTCAGCTGGGTGTTCAGCGCATTCATCACATCGGGCCGGTTCAGGGTGATCACTGCAATGTCGCTCGTGATGTCAAAAGTGATCGTTTGATAGTCCATGGCGCCCGTCCTGTGCTGTTTGAATGCTACTGTAACGCGGTCGCACAGCGGCGAAAACGAAACGGTGCGTCAGTTGCGCAGGATTTTATCAAGCTTGGCTTGCTCGGCCGCACTCAGGCTTTCGACAACAGGCTCGGGCCTACGGCGAACAGTGCGCCATCCGATGAACAAAGCGGAAAGAAATAGCAGCGGACCGGCGGCCCAAAGCACGCGATTTGCACCGGACGTGTCCGGCCGCAGCAAAATGAATTCCCCGTAGCGCGCAACCAAATAGTCCACAGCTTGCGCGTCGCTGTCCCCAACGGCCAGCCGTTCGCGCAACACCACGCGCAGATCAGCGGCCAATGTGGCCGAGGATTCATCAATGCTCTCGTTCCGGCAAACCGGACAGCGCAGGCCCATGGACAAAACGCGCGCGCGCGCCTCCAGCGCTGGATCGTCCAACATTTCATGCGGCTCAACCGCCCATACGGGTGCCGCCAGAACGACCAAAAGCGCAAAAAGCCGCAGCATCACGCCGCTGCCTTTCGCCGCTTTGCTGCACCAGCAGCAAGCCGCATCCGCCGATCCAGCAACGACATGAAACCACCCAGTGACATCAGGATCGCACCGCCCCAAATCCAGTTGGCAAACGGCTTGATATACACCCGCACGGTATAGGCACCCTCAGCTTGCGCATCCCCGATCACCACGTAGATATCGCGCAGGAATCCGTTGCGGATCGCGGCCTCGGTGGTGGGCATCTGTGCGACGGGATAAAACCGCTTTTCCGGTGACAGGGTTGCGACGACGCGGATTCGGTCACGCACCGAAATTTGCGCTAAGGTGCTGATATAATTCGTCCCCTCGACCGTTTCCACAGCATCGAGCGTGAATTGATAGCCCCCTACATCGTAAGGCGCGCCGATCTGGGCGATGCGGATATCCTCTTGCTGCCAAGCGGTAATCGCGGCCACGCCAAAAATGGTAACCCCCATCCCGATATGCGCCGTCGCCTTGCCCCAATCGGCCCCCGGCAGGCGCGTTAGTCGCCCCATACGTTCGGGCAGTGACCCGCTCCCTGTCCGCGTCGTCAGATCAACCAGCGCACCCGTGACGGTCCAAACACCAAGTGCGAGGCCGACCGGCCCCAAGGCGGACCGCCCCGACTGTAGCGCATAGACAAGCGTGCCAAGCGCAATCGCCAGCACCGCGAATGGCCACAATTTTAACCACGCGCTGCGCAAGCTGCCGCGTTTCCACGTCAGCATTGATCCAAACGGCAGCGCCAGCGCCAACGCCACCATAAACGGCGTAAAGGCCGCATCAAAGAACGGCGGCCCGACGGACAATGTGCGACCAAACGCCATTTCCGCGACCAGTGGCCAAATCGTGCCGACAAAGACGACAAATGCGCTGACGGCGAGCAGAATATTATTGAGGACAAGGCCGCTTTCACGGCTGACGGCACCAAAAATACCCTTTGCCTCTAGCGTATTGGTCCGCGCTGCAAATAGCGTCAGCGCGCCGCCTGTGAAAACGCCCAAGATGATCAGGATGAACAACCCGCGTTCCGGATCATTGGCAAATGCGTGAACGGATGTCAGCAGGCCAGATCGCACGATAAACGTCCCCAACAGCGAGAAACCGAATGCGAGGATTGCAAGCAGGATGGTCCAGCTTTTCAACGCTTCACGCTTTTCCACAACGATGGCGGAATGCAGCAACGCGGCGGCGATCAACCACGGCATGAATGATGCGTTTTCAACCGGATCCCAAAACCAGAACCCGCCCCAACCCAATTCGTAATAGGCCCACCAAGAGCCTAGCGCGATTCCGATGGTCAAAAATACCCACGCGGCCAATGTCCACGGACGCACCCAGCGCGCCCAAGCCGCGTCAACGCGCCCCTCAATCAGGGCCGCAACGGCGAATGAAAACGCCATGCTAAGGCCGACATACCCGAGGTAAAGAAACGGGGGATGAAACGCGAGGCCGGGATCTTGCAGAAGCGGGTTCAGATCAAGTCCGTTCAATGGCGGCACAGCAAGCCGGTCAAACGGGTTCGAAGTCAGCAAGATAAATAGGTAAAACGCGACAGAAATCGCCGCCTGAACAGACAGCACCCGCGCCCGCAGCTTTTCTGGCAAACCGCCACCAAACCACGCCGCCGACGCGCCAAAGATCGTCAGGATCAACACCCAAAGCAGCATTGATCCTTCGTGATTGCCCCAAACACCGCTGATTTTATACAGCAGCGGCTTAGCCGTGTGGGAATTTTGGTAAACAAGCGCGAGCGAGAAATCTGATTGCACAAATGCCCACATCAGCACGGCAAACGAAAATCCAACCAAGATCACTTGCGAGGTGGCTGCAGGTTCGGCCAGTGCCATCCAATTGCGACGGTCGGTTTGGGCACCGATCATCGGAATAATCATCTGCACAACAGCTACAACAGCGGCCAGAATCAATGCGAAGTGAGCAAGTTCAATCAACATCTTCATTAGATAGCGCAATCGCGCGCAGGTTAAAACGGCAACACAGGCGCATTTCGCCGCAGGGTCACGGCATCAGCCCCCCTTGCACGGCATAGGTCAGCGCGGCCATCAACAAACCGCTGATAATCAAGCGCACCAACCACCGCAGTGTTTCCTCAATCGCACCAAGGCGTGCGCCGACATTGCTACGATGCACATCGTCAACGGCGTTGCGTGTTTCAGGGATGGCGATACGGCGTTCGAGATCTGCCTCATCCATTTTGGACCTGCCATTGCGCAAGTGCGGCGTTGTCTGACGCATCAATTATTGGGCGCGAAATTGTCGACACATGCACGGCAGCCGCTGTTTTGACCATTTGCTTTTGGAACTCTTGCCTCTTTACCTGATGGCGCGCGCCGAAATAAAAGCTGACGATCGCGCCCATCAACCACCACAGCGGTTCCGGCACCGTAGCAATCCCTGCCATACGGGCCGCGAACCAAACAGGTTCGGCCATGGCGGAAACGAATAACCCAATCGTGCCAAGCGCCAGCATTGGCCGCGGTAGGCGGTTCAATCCGTCGATGAAGCGGTCAAACCACCCCTTACGATCACGGGCGAACTATGCCGCGAGCTGTGCGAGGGCTGCGGATTTCACATCCGCGTCGCGCACCGCACCGTTCTCTGCATTCTCGCGAAACACCTGCAAGGTTTCGGTCACGGCATTACGCCCATCGCCGAAAATAACCGACGTAATCTGTCCTATCAGGCCCATGATGCTGTCCTCTTTTTATGCTGTGCGCGGGTCAAATGATACTTGCGGCGATGAAATCTTCGGCACGGGTGCTCCAGCCACCTTTGCCACCATCACGGCGCTTTGCGTATTTGCGGCTGGCGCGGCGACCATCGGCAAGCGCGTAATAGTAATTGCGCCGTGTAATTCCATAGGCATCGACGAAATGGTCGGGTGCAGCGACCATTGCCTTTTGCGCGGCTGCCGTCGTTTGTGGCCCCAAAGCCCCATCGACAGCAACGTCAATTCGCATTTGGTTCAACAAACGCTGTAAAATTTTGACCGCGTTGACGTACATGTCGAACACAGTCACTTGCAATGGCTCTGGCAACTGATCAAGCCCCGGCCCGTGAAAGTAATGATCAATGAAAATCGTGCGAGCGCGTTCCATGCTGAGCAATTGAACGTCACGTGCATCCACGGCCCCGTCGTTATTCAGATCAATGCCCAGCCTGCGCATTGTATGCACCGTGACCCCGTGGTTCGTCGCACCACCAGGGTCATCGGGATCGTTCACATAGCCGCCTTCGCGGGATAAAATGTCTTGGGCAATTTGTGTCACCGACTGCATCGCATCACGTCCTTATCACGTGACGCTAAAATGCAGGTTCAATCGTTAATTGGTCACGACAGAATCGTGCGGTTCAACATAAACGCCCTGTTCTTTTAGCGCGTCAATCACCTCTTTGGGCATGTATGTCTCATCATGTTTGGCAAGGATTTCAACGGCTTCAAAGGTGCCGTTGATCAATCGTCCTTGCCCCACCATGCCCTGATCTTCCTCAAACAGATCAGGAAGGATGCCGGTGTACGTCACAGGAATGGACGCGCCGCCGTCGGTCACACGGAAGGATACGACGTCCCCTTGCCCACGCAGGATTGTGCCAGCTTCGACCAAACCGCCGATGCGAAACAGCTCGGACGCAGGCGGTGGTGCGGCGGCCACTTCGGTCGGGGACCGGAAATAGTTGATGCCGTCACGCATCGCGTAACCTATCAGTCCCGTGGACAGCGCAAGCGCCACAAAGGCCAGCGCGATCACCTGGATGCGCCGTTTCTTTTTCAGGCCCTTTATGGATAAACCGGTGCCATCATCAGCCCCGCCTCCTCTTTTAGGCCCAGCATCAGGTTGGCGTTTTGCAAGGCTTGCCCAGACGACCCTTTGGTCAGGTTATCCAATGTGGCGACAACAATGGCGCGGCCCACGATACGATCGGCAACAACACCGATGTGACAGAAATTGCTGGCGCGCACATGTTTGATCGCAGGGGTTTCACCCATTGGCAGCACCGTGATGAACGGCTCTGCATCATAGGCACCAGACAAGGTCTGATGGATGACATCCGCGTCCCCGTCGACATATACCGTCGCCAGAATACCCCGGTTGGCTGGAATCAGATGTGGGGTGAATTGCACCTGCACGTCACGTCCGGCAATTAGCGAAAACTCCTGATCGAACTCGCCTAAGTGCCGGTGGGTGCCACCAACCGCATACCCATGGGCATTTTCGGACAATTCCGCGTGCAACAGGTTTTCCTTTAGAGCGCGCCCTGCCCCGGACACAGCCGCCTTTAGGTCAATCACGATCCGGTCCAGATCAATGACACCTGCCGCAATCAACGGCCGCAGCGCATATTGTCCAGTGGCCGCATTGCAGCCCGTACCTGCGACAAGCCGCGCTGTCTTGATCTGGTCGCGGTAAAATTCGGTCAGGCCATACACGGCCTCGCGTTGCAGATCCGCTGCAGCGTGGTCCTGCCCATACCATTTGCGATAGGCCGCCGTGTCGCGCAGCCTGAAATCAGCCGACAGGTCGACAATTTTTACATGCGCCGGAAGGTCCGCAATCACGCGCTGCGACGTGGCATGGGGCAAGGCACAGAATACTAGGTCAATATTCGTGAAATCCACGTCTTCGATTTTGGTTAGCACTGGCAGGTCAAGGTGACGCAGATGGGGGTAAACTTGGGCCATGGTCATGCCCGCCTTTGAATTCCCGCTAAGTGCCATGATGGTCAGCGATGGGTGCGTCGCAATCAACCGCACCAGTTCGGCACCCGTGTAGCCGGAAGCGCCCAGAATGGCGATGTTATGGGTCATGTCGTGTATCCTTTGGTCAGGATGGAGGTGGGTAAGGTTCAGGCAGATTCAAATGTGATCTGTCGTCGCAGAAACTGCGTCGCCCGTGATGATACCTGCATCGGGTCGCCTGTGGTCAGAAATTTGGACTGATCGCCTGATCCGGCCATCTCTGGCCGTCGGGTCAGATAATCGGCAAGGCTTTCGGCAACCAAACTGGCTTGGCTAAACACTTTGGCCTGCGGGCCAAGCGCATCTTGGAACGTTTCTTCCATCAAGGGATAGTGCGTGCAGCCAAGGATTGCCGCATCAGGTGTCGGCATCTTACGCTTCAGCGCGTCAACGTGGCTGCGCACAAGCGCCTCGGCCAAAATGAAATCTCCGTCCTCGATTGCATCCACGACGCCGCCACAGGCTTGTCCTTCGACATCCACACCAATGGCGCGGAACGCAAGCTCGCGCTGGAACGCGCGGCTGCTGACGGTTGCGGGGGTCGCGAACAAGGCCACGTGGTTCACGGCCACCTCTCTGGGCGGGGAATTGTCGCCCCACTGCCGTTCTGTCAACGCCTCGATCAATGGCACGAACACACCCAAGACCCGCTTGTCCTTGGGTACCCAGCTTTCTTGCATACGGCGCAATGCGGCAGCGCTTGCGGTGTTGCAAGCAAGGATGACCAAATTGCAGCCTTCATCAAACAATCGCTGGGTGGCGGCGGTGGTCAAATTGTAAATGTCGTCTGGTGTGCGGACGCCATAAGGTGCATTCGCGCTGTCGCCCAGATAGACAAACGGTACGTCTGGCAAACGTTTTTGCGCCGCATCAAGCACAGTTAATCCACCTAACCCGCTGTCAAAAATTCCGACTGCCATTGCTTGAACCCTCGTGATTTGCGTCCGTTATTGTGGTCATACGTGGCTTTTGCACGAATGGCTACCTACTGCGCCAAAAGCGCCTCCCGCGTTTTGGCGGCTTCTCGCACAGCGGCGTCCTTAACTGAGCCAAAACCGCGAATGTCGTTGGGCAAAGCAGCCAACGCGACGGCGGCGGCACCCGTTATTTGCCCCGATTTGATCAGGGCAAGATCAGCCTCATACTGAGCAATCAAGCCGCGTTCCATCCTGCGTTCCGCCATGTATCCGAACGGGTCAAAAGGCGTACCGCGCAAAACCTTTAGCCGCGCCAAAACGGGGAAAAGCCGCCCCACCCAAGGGCCGAACGCACGTTTTTGCGGGCGGCCATCGGCACCCTTACGCGACATGCCCAGTGGCGCCAGATGATACGTCAGCGTCAGATCACCGCTTAACGTTTCACGCGCCTTGGCCATAGTGGCGCCATGTAGACGCGCAACCTCATATTCATCCTTATATGACAACAGCTTATGATATCCTGTCGCTACGGCATCTTGCAGCGCAGCATCATCAAAAGCCTTGACAGCACGCGCATATTTCTCTGCCAGCTTGGGCCCCTGATAGGCCGTCAAATGATCCATTCGATAAGCGATTTTCTCTGCCAGTGTTTTGGTCGGCTCCACGGGCGCCTCCACTGCGACCTGTGGATATAAATACGCCCAGCGTCCGTATTCAAACGCGCGCAAATTCTGCTCAACAGCGGTGCCATTCATCTTAATAGCGGCAACAATCGCGTCATATCCAACAGGAATAGCGCCCATTTGCCACGCAGCACCAAACACGATCATGTTTGAATAAATGCTATCGCCCATCAGAGATTGCGCCAGATGCGACGCGTTAAACATCGTCAGTCCATCTTGCAGACGTGCCTGAAGCGCCAGTTGCAACTGATCAACAGGCAGGCGAAAACTTGTGTCGCGGGTAAATTCGCCGGTGATGATTTCATGGGCGTTCACCACGCCGCAGGTCCGGCCAGTTTGCATTAACCCAAGCGTTTTCGCACCCGCACTTACCACAAGATCACCACCGATCAGCGCGTCACACTCCCCTGTCGCCACGCGGATCGCGGCGATGTCATCGGGCGTTTGCGCGATACGGCAATGGATATGGACAGCCCCACCTTTCTGCGCGAGGCCCGCCATTTCCATCATGCTCGCCCCTTTGCTGTCCAAATGCGCGGCCATCGCCAGCACCGCACCGATCGTAACAACCCCGGTGCCGCCCACGCCTGTGATGACGACGTTATGCGTGCCGTTAATATCAGGCAGCGCGGGCATTGGCATGTCAGGCAGGTCGATGGACTGGCTGGATTTTTTGCGAATTTCGCCGCCAGAGACCGTAACAAATGAAGGGCAGAACCCGTTCACGCAGGACAAATCCTTGTTGCACGACGACTGGTCAATCGCCCGTTTACGGCCAAATTCCGTTTCCACCGGCACGATTGAAACGCAGTTGGATTGCACACCACAATCGCCACAGCCCTCGCAGATATCGGTGTTGATAAATACGCGTGTATCCGGATCCGGAAACAGCCCACGCTTGCGCCGACGGCGTTTCTCCGCGGCACAGGTTTGCACGTAAACTATGGCTGATACACCCTTGTTATTGCGTAAACTTTCCTGAACCGCAGGTAGTTCTGAGCGTTCATCACGCGTGACAGCGCTTGGGAGGTTCGAAAGGTCAATTTCTTCTTTATTATCATATACAAGAGCGACGTTCTTTACACCCATCGCAAGCAATTCACGGCAAATCTGATCCGCGCCCAGATCACCGTCATTGCCTTGGCCGCCTGTCATGGCGACCGCATCATTATACAGGATTTTATAGGTGATGTTCGTCCCCGCCATCAGGGCAAACCGGATCGCTTGCACGCCCGAATGGTTATACGTCCCATCGCCAAGGTTCTGGAAAACGTGATCGCGTGTGCTGAACGGCGCCTCGCCGACCCAATTGGCCCCTTCGCCACCCATTTGGGTAAAGCCAACCGTATCCCGTTCCATCCATTGCACCATATAGTGACAGCCGATGCCGGCATAGGCGCGCGATCCATAAGGGACTTTGGTCGACGCATTGTGGGGACAGCCCGCACAGAAATACGGGGTGCGGGCGGCGATTTCGGGCGCATTATCTGCCTGACGCGCCGCCACAAGCGTGTCGAGCCCCGCCTGAACCTTGGCGGTGCCACATCCCTCTTCGACCAGAACGGCACCAAGCTGTTCGGCAATCCAGATCGGGTTCAGATCAGCCTTTGTCGGGAAAAGCTCCTGTCGTTTGCCGTCATGCTGAACGTCACCCTTGTGCCAGCCATAAACCCGCCGACCGCGCTGGTCGTCAAACAGGGCTTCCTTGATTTGGACCTCAAGCAGCTTGCGCTTTTCCTCAACCACGACAATCAGATCAAGGTTGTCTGCCCAAGCATTGAACGACACTGTATCCAATGGCCAGACCTGCCCGACCTTATAGGTGGTAATGCCCATATCCACGGCGGCGTCCACATCTATGCCCAGCAAATTCAGCGCATGCACCAGATCAAGGTAATTCTTGCCAGCAGCAACAAACCCGATTTTCGCATCAGCGTTGCCCCATTTGCGCTGATCCATCTTATTGGCACGGCTAAATGCCTCTGCGGCGGCCCGTTTGTGGTCGATCATCCGCGCCTCTTGCAGTTGCGGGGTATCAACCAGACGGATGTTCAACCCGCCGTCCGGCAGATCGATATCGGGGGTAACAAACTGCATCCGATGCGGGTCTGCATCCACGACGGATGTGACCTCAATCGTGTCCTTCATCGTTTTGAGGCCGACCCAGACGCCCGCATACCGCGACAAGGCCCACGCATATTGCCCGTAGTCTAGAATTTCCTGCACGCCCGCAGGCGAAACAATCGGCATATAAGCATCCAGCATCGCCCAATCCGACTGGTGCAACGTGGTCGAGCTTTCGCCAGTGTGATCATCGCCCATCGCCATGATCACCCCGCCATGAGGCGAGGACCCTGCCATATTGGCGTGGCGCATCACATCGCCGGACCGCTCCACGCCCGGCCCCTTGCCATACCATAGGCCAAAGACGCCGTCGTATTTGCCCTCGCCCCGCAGCTCTGCCTGCTGGCTGCCCCATAGGGCGGTGGCCGCTAAATCCTCGTTCAATCCGGGTTGGAATGTGATCTGCGCCTGCGCCAGTTCGCGCGCCGCGCGTTTCATCTGTGTGTCTACAGAGCCCAAGGGCGACCCGCGATATCCCGTCACATATCCCGCCGTATTGAGCCCCACCGCCGCATCGCGGGCCTTTTGCATCAACATCAGCCGAACCAAGGCCTGCGTCCCGTTCAGCAGGATCGTCGTCTTGGACAGATCAAATTTATCAAGCAGCGCGACATCTTGGCGGGCCATGTGACACCTCCCCTTGGCTCATGGACTACGATCACCTTAGGTCACATATTCTGACCTACCAAGGTAAAATTTCCCGCAAACTATAATTTGCAACACCCCCACCCAATGACGTAATGATCGTGCAATGCGAGCTTTAATAATGATGAAGGTGGGCCACGATGGACTGGGATAAGTTAAGAATATTTCACGCCGTCGCCGACGCCGGAAGCCTGACACATGCGGGTGATACGCTTCACCTGTCGCAATCCGCTGTCAGCCGCCAAATTCGTGCGCTAGAGGAATCATTGAATACAACGCTGTTCCACCGCCACGCCCGCGGTCTGATCCTGACCGAACAGGGCGAGCTGTTGTTTGATGCCACAAAATCAATGAACAAGCGCCTTGAGGCTGCGTCCGCACGTATCAAGGACAGCGAGGAAGAGGTATTCGGCGAACTGCGCGTCACAACCACGATCGGGTTTGGCACGCTGTGGCTCGCCCCGCGTTTGCCTAAGCTTTATGAACAATACCCCGACCTCAAGATTGATCTGATGCTCGAGGAACGCGTGCTTGACCTGCCCATGCGCGAGGCCGACGTTGCCATCCGCATGAAAGAGCCGTCACAAGCCGATCTGATCCGCAAAAAGCTGATGTCCGTGCGGATGCGCCTTTATGCGACCCAAGCCTACCTTGAGGCGAACGGCGCGATGACCAAAATGGCGGATATCACCAACCACCGGCTGATTTGCCAAAGCCTGTCGTCTGCGCAAGTCGCCGCAGGTTCATCGCTGGTCCAACACCTTCTCACATATGATGCGCCAAGCCTGTTTACCGTCAACAACTACTTTGGCGTTCTCCAAGGGGTGCTGAACAATCTCGGCATCGGTGTTTTGCCCGACTACGTAACCGAGGATTTCCCAGATCTTGTGCGCGTTGTGCCAGATGTGGAATCGACGGAAGTGCCTGTTTTCCTCGCCTACCCCGAAGAATTGCGGCAGTCCAAGCGGATCAGTGCATTCCGTGATTTTGTCCAAGATGAAATCATCTCGCACCGTCGTAAACTGCGCGAGGTCGCAGCGGATTAAATCCCTGATCCCAGCCATGCAAAAATCGCATAGCGGACTTGCATTTAAATTTCGCATTCTTCCTTGATCGGTCAGAAAGGCAGTACTAAATCAACCTTCGAAGGCGATGATGCTTTAACGCTCACCATCTTCAACCTCCCTGTTGGACTTCGCCGGGCCTTTGCGCCCGGCATTTTTCTTTTTAGCTTCCCGTTTACGCACAAAGCTGCGTTCAACACCTTTCCCTTATGGCCCGTCTGTCCTAAAAGCCAACGGGACTGCCAAGGGGGAATTGTCATGACCGAACCGACCATCACACCAGATCTGATCGCTGCACACGGGTTAAAACCTGATGAGTATGATCGCATCCTAGAGATTATCGGCCGCGAACCGACATTCACCGAGCTCGGCATCTTTTCCGCCATGTGGAACGAACACTGTTCATATAAGTCATCCAAGAAATGGCTGCGCACCCTGCCTACCGAAGGTCCGCAGGTTATTTGCGGCCCCGGCGAAAACGCGGGCATCGTGGATATCGGCGACGGCCAATGCGTTGTCTTCAAAATGGAAAGCCACAACCACCCCTCCTACATCGAACCCTATCAGGGTGCGGCGACGGGCGTGGGCGGAATCCTGCGCGATGTGTTCACTATGGGCGCACGCCCCATCGCGGCCATGAATTCCCTATCATTTGGCGAACCGGATCACCCCAGAACCCGCCAGTTGGTCAATGGCGTGGTGGCCGGTGTCGGCGGTTACGGCAACTGCTTTGGCGTGCCTACAGTCGGTGGAGAGGTCCGCTTTGACCCCGCCTATAACGGCAACTGCCTTGTGAATGCGTTTGCCGCGGGCATCGCTGACACGGATAAGATTTTCTACTCTGCCGCATCTGGCGTCGGCATGCCCGTCGTGTATCTGGGCGCAAAAACCGGCCGTGATGGCGTCGGCGGTGCCACCATGGCCAGCGCCGAATTTGACGACACAATCGAGGACAAACGCCCCACCGTACAAGTCGGCGACCCGTTCACCGAAAAACGCCTGATGGAGGCGACCTTGGAACTGATGGCAACTGGCGCCGTGATTTCCATTCAGGACATGGGCGCCGCAGGTCTGACATGCTCTGCCGTGGAAATGGGCGATAAGGGCGGCTTGGGCGTCAAGCTCAACCTCGAAGACGTCCCTCAGCGCGAAGACAACATGACAGCCTATGAAATGATGCTGTCCGAAAGCCAAGAACGCATGCTTATGGTACTCAAGCCCGAGCTTGAGGCAGAGGCACGTGCGGTTTTCGTCAAATGGGATCTCGATTTCGCCATCGTCGGTGAAACCATTGCCGAGGATCGCTTCCTCGTCCTCCACAACGGCGAGGTCAAGGCAGACCTGCCACTGGCCACGCTGTCCGGCTCCGCCCCTGAATATGACCGACCCTGGGTGGAAACACCTGCCGCCGAACCGCTTGACGATATTGTTGGTGTGAACCCGATTGACGGCTTGCGCGCGCTGATCAGCAGCCCAAACTACGCAGGCAAACAGTGGGTCTATGAACAATATGACCAACAGGTCATGGGCGACACCGCCCGCACACCGGGCGCCGGGTCTGGCATCGTACGCGTGCACGGCACCGTTAAATCGTTGGCTTTCACATCCGACGTGACCCCCCGCTACGTCAAGGCGAACCCTGTCGAGGGCGGCAAACAAGCCGTTGCAGAAGCATATCGCAACCTGACCGCCGTGGGTGCAACACCGCTTGCCACCACCGACAACATGAACTTCGGCAACCCCGAAAAGCCCGAGATCATGGGCCAGTTCGTCGGCGCAATCAAAGGGATCGGTCAAGCCGTCTTAGCCTTGGATATGCCGATCGTGTCGGGCAACGTATCGCTATACAATGAAACCGACGGGACCGGCATTTTGCCAACGCCCACCATCGGCGCTGTTGGGATTATCAATTCGCCTGACGATATGATCACCGGCGATATCCGCGACGGGCATATCTTGCTGGTTGTCGGCGACACCCACGGCCATCTGGGCCAATCCGCTCTCTTGGCAGAGGTGTACGCCCGCGCCGAAGGCGACGCACCGGCTGTCGATCTCGCTGCAGAAAAGCGCAACGGCGACTTTATCCGGGACAACGCCGCAATGATCCGCGTCTGCACCGATCTGTCGGATGGTGGCCTTGCACTGGCCGCCTTTGAACTGGCCGAGGCTGCGCAAATTGGCGTCACCCTCGACGCCGACGACACCCCCACCCTCTTTGCCGAGGATCAGGCCCGCTATCTGATCGCCTGCAATTTTGATCAGGCCGAGGATTTGATGATCAGCGCGGGTAACGCCAATGTGCCGATCAACATGGTGGGCAAGGTCGGCGGCGATCAGTTCACAATGGGCAACTACGCTGAGAACCTCGTTGAGCTTTCGGACGTCTTCCGCAGCAGCTTTGCCGCGGCAGTCGCCTAACATCGCGGTTCGCTTTTTGCCAAATACTCCCGCCGGAGGCCCCCTTGCCCCGCAACCACGCACTTCCTAGATTATAGGAAACGACAAAGGATACGTCATGGCCATTACCGCCCAAGAGATCGAGACCCTGCTGCGCGAAGGTTTCCCCGATGCAACCATCACCGTGCAAGGGGATGACGGCGCCCATTTCGCAGCCGAGGTAATTGACGCCAGCTTCGCGGGGAAAAACCGCGTCCAGCAACAACGCGCCGTCTACGCCGCACTCAAGGGTAAAATGGATGGCTCCAACGGAGCGCTACACGCGCTGGCACTGACAACCAAAGCCCCCGCCTGAATGATCCCAAGGCTCCTGACATATCTGGTAACACCGCAACGCCGCCGCCTGTCCGAAATTAGCGACAGCGTGCGTGGATCAGCCCGGCATGCGGAACCGGAACTCGGGTATGAGGCACTTGATATGGCCCACGTCAACCGCGTAAACCGTCACAACGCAGCACTCGACGGCGTCTCAAAGGCCGCGCAATCAGGGCCAAACCGATGGGGATCTCCATCCGCAAACATGCCGCAGGCCGTGGTCTTCAACGACAATGACGCCGACTACGCCCGCAAATATTTCAAGAAATTCCAAAAAGGGAAATCGCTCAAATGACTGCTGAAACACAGATCAAAGAAACCGTCGCCAACAACGATGTCGTCTTGTTCATGAAGGGCACAAAATCCATGCCACAATGCGGCTTTTCATCCCGTGTGGCTGGTGTGCTGAATTTTATGGGCGTCGATTTTTCCGACGTCAACGTTCTTGCCGATGAAGAGATGCGCCAAGGCATCAAGGATTATTCCGACTGGCCAACCATCCCCCAGCTTTACGTCAAAGGCGAATTTGTGGGCGGTTGCGATATCATCACCGAGATGACCCTATCGGGCGAACTCGATACATTGTTTGCGGACAATGGCGTGGCATTCGACAAAGAAGCCGCCGACAAAATCCGCGAAGCAAACGGCTAAATCATAAAAGGGCGCTGATTGATTTCAGCGCCCTTTTTCTATGTGGATTGGCTGTTTTCGAGCTGATCTGCCAGCGCCTCAGCGCGGGCTGCCACCTCTGCCATGGCTTCGGTCACTTCCGTGGGCACCACAGGCACCTCAACACGGTCGGCCGGACGGGCCTCTAACGTGTCGATCTGCGCCTGTAGCTGCGCCATACGCGTGTCCGCCTGCTTGACTTTATCCTCTAGACCTGCGGTTTTATCGGCCAGCATAAGGCCCGCCATCAGCAACATCCGCGCCTCTGGCATGCGCCCGATCTGGGACGACAGATGCCCGGCCTCTGTATCCAGCATCGCCGCTGCGGACTGAAGATAATGCTCCTCACCCTCCTGACAGGCGACTTCAAAGCTACGACCACCGATAGAGATTTCGATTTGTGGCATATCAGGCCTCCGCGATGAGGGGTTTGAGGGTGGAAAGCACCGCGTCAATCTCGACGACCTCGGATGCGCGTTGGGCTTGCAACGCCTCGACCTCGGCAATTGTGGCACGGTTGATCAACTCGGGCGCGGTGGCCCCGTCGGCTGCAGCGCTGCGCAGTTGTGCGGTCACATCACGTAGATCGGCGTTTGATCCGCGCAACCGCTGAATTTCCGCCTCAAGTTCGGCAAGCTGCTGGGCGTGGCCCGCGGCCTTCACCTCGAGATTGGCAATCGTGCTATCCTGACGGTCCTTCAATGCTTTGACCCGCTCTTCCAGCTGGGCGTTTGCGGTTCGTTCGTCGTCCAGCTGCGCGGATAGGTCCGCTGTGTCGACCGGCGCAACCACTGATGCAGGTGCCGCCTGCTGACGTGCTGTCGCTTCCCGGATGCGATCAAGTGCGGCGGTGATCCGCCCTTCCAGTTGATGAATATCGCTCATCTGCCCGTCCTTTCTTTGGCGCGTGATGCGCCCCAAATTGGTCGGCAGCCGGGGTCTTATGTCCCTGAACCCGCGTTGCGCCGCCGAATCGTGCCTCTTAACCTTTAGCCTAAGGGATCGCGCCGCCCCCAGCAAATAGACTGATCCCAACGATATGAGGAACTTAGAACCAATGCTTGATCTTGTTGGATGCCCTGATATGACCACATCCAACATGACTTCACGCCAAACAATAGGATCATTCCCTTGGATATTGCAGCACTGCGCAACGCACACCCCGACCACTGGATGAAAGCCGCCGCCATCCGCACTCTGACACTGGACGCTGTGGCCGCCGCCAACTCCGGCCACTCTGGTATGCCTATGGGCATGGCTGACGTCGCGACGGTGCTTTATCAGAACCACCTTAACTTTGATCCAAAGGCACCTGATTGGGCTGACCGCGACCGGTTTATCCTGTCCGCAGGTCACGGTTCTATGCTGCTGTATTCCCTCATGTATCTGACTGGATATGAGGATATCACCCTACAACAGATCAAGGATTTCCGCCAATGGGGCGCCAAAACCGCAGGTCACCCTGAATACGGCCACGCCCGCGGGATTGAGACAACGACAGGTCCATTGGGCCAAGGCATCGCCAATTCCGTTGGCTTCGCTATTGCCGAAGAAATCCAGCGCGCGCGATACGGCAAAAACATCGTCAACCACTATACATACGTCATCGCTGGCGACGGCTGCCTGATGGAAGGCGTGTCCCAAGAGGCGATCGGCCTTGCAGGTATGCAAGAGCTGGGCAACCTGATTGTGTTCTGGGACAACAACAACATCACCATCGACGGCACAGTTGATATCGCGGACAAGACTAACCAGCCAATGCGCTTTGCGGCGTCTGGCTGGCATGTGCTGGAAATCGACGGCCATGACCCCGATGCGATTGACGCCGCCATCACGGCTGCCAAAAACGATCCGCGTCCGTCCATGATCGCCTGCAAAACCCACATCGCCTTGGGCCACGCCGCACAGGATACATCCAAAGGCCACGGCGCACTCACTGATGCCGACCAGATGAAAGCCGCGAAAGAGGCTTATGGCTGGACCTCTGCCCCGTTTGAAATCCCCGCCGACGTGAAATCTGATTGGGAAGCAATGGCCAAGCGCGGTCAGGACGCCCACGCTGCATGGCAGACCCGTTTTGATAAACTGTCCGGCACCAAACAGGCCGAGTTTACCCGCGCCTATGCTGGCGACGCCCCTAAGAAACTGTCTGCGACGATCAAGTCCTTCAAAAAGGCCGCGACCGAAGAAGGCAAAAAGGTTGCTACCCGCAAATCCTCCGAAATGGTGCTGGGGGCGATCAATCCGATCATGCAAGAAACCATTGGCGGCTCTGCCGACCTGACGGGCTCTAACAACACCAAAACCGGTGATATGGGCGTGTTCCACCCCGATACACGTGAAGGCCGCTACATCTACTATGGTGTGCGCGAACACGGTATGGCGGCTGCGATGAACGGCATGGCGCTGCACGGCGGCGCACGCGCCTATGGTGGCACGTTCATGTGCTTCACCGACTATGCACGTGGGTCAATGCGCCTGTCCGCGCTGATGGGCGTGCCGGTGACCTATGTCATGACGCACGACAGCATCGGCCTTGGCGAAGACGGGCCAACTCACCAGCCGGTTGAGCATCTGGCAATGATGCGTGCGACGCCAAACACCCACGTATTCCGCCCCGCCGACACCGTGGAAACGGCCGAAGCTTGGGAAATGGCCTTGACATCGCAGTCCACACCGTCGGTGCTGTGCCTATCGCGCCAGAACCTGCCGCTTGTGCGCACGGAGCATAAGACCAAGAACATGACCGCCCACGGTGGCTATGTTCTGGCCGAGGCAGAAGGCAAGCGTCAGGCGATCATCATGGCCACAGGCTCCGAGGTTGAGGTAGCACTGGCCGCCCGTGATCTGTTGCAAGCCGAAGGCATCGGCACCCGCGTCGTCTCTATGCCATGCATGGAACTGTTCGCACAGCAGGACGAAAGCTATCGCAAGCGCGTTTTGCCCGCGGGTCCTGTGCGCGTCGCGGTCGAGGCTGGCGTGCAAATGGGCTGGGATCAGTGGCTGTTGGGTGAGCGCGGCAACGCGAAGAAAGCGGGCTTTGTCGGCATGGACAGCTTTGGCGCATCCGCCCCTGCAGAAACGCTGTTCGAAAAATTCGGCTTCACAGCTGCCAATGTTGCGGCACAGGTGAAATCGCTCGTCAAATAAGTAGGATGGGTTTTAACCCATCACCGGATCGGGGCGCAGGCAACTGTGCCCCGATTTGATTCGGGCCACCCCATCGACCGCGCAGCAAACTACCCGATCGTTAGCGAAAACTGTTAGCGCCACCAGCCATAATCGACAGGCTTTATCGCTAACATATTGGCCGACCTCCGGTTTTTCCTTTTCGGGCACGCCCACGCATCCTTATAGACAACGTTATACCAATCGCCGTCGTACAAAGGATTAGGCTATGACTGTCACCATCGGGATCAACGGTTTCGGGCGCATCGGGCGCTGCACTTTGGCGCATATCACCGAGGCCGCGCGTAACGATGTTCAAGTCGTCAAAATCAACGCCACCGGCCCGATTGAGACAAACGCACACCTGCTGAAATACGACAGCGTACATGGCCGCTTTGGCAACCCCGTCAACGTGAACGGCAATACGCTTGATCTGGGTCGCGGCCCGATCGACGTCATGTCGACCTACAACCCGGAAGAGCTGGATTGGACAGGTTGCGACGTCGTGCTGGAATGCACGGGCAAATTCAACGATGGCACAAAGGCGGATGTGCACCTGCGCCAAGGCGCGAAAAAGGTGCTGATCTCAGCCCCTGCCAAGAACGTGGACCGCACCGTTGTTTACGGCGTGAACCACCGCGACATGCTCGCAGGCGAGCGGATGGTTTCCAACGGATCCTGCACGACCAACTGCCTCGCTCCACTCGTGAAGGTCCTGAACGACAGCATCGGGATCGAGCGCGGGATCATGACGACGATCCACAGCTACACAGGCGACCAGCCAACACTGGATCGTCGCCATAGCGACCTTTACCGCGCGCGTGCTGCCGCCATGGCCATGATCCCGACATCCACAGGTGCGGCCAAGGCTCTGTCAGAGGTCCTGCCAGAAATGGAAGGCAAGCTTGACGGTACCGCCATGCGGGTCCCGACCCCCAACGTATCCGCGGTTGATCTGACGTTTGAGGCTAGCAAATCCGTGACTGTAGCAGATGTAAATGCCATCGTCGCCGAAGCG
This sequence comes from Yoonia sp., assembly GCA_029250945.1. Classification (GTDB taxonomy): domain Bacteria; phylum Pseudomonadota; class Alphaproteobacteria; order Rhodobacterales; family Rhodobacteraceae; genus Yoonia. The sequence goes on along the minus strand of JAQXEG010000029.1, from coordinate 38,236 downwards.
GCTAGCGGCTACATGGGCATGGTCATGTCCTATGACAACGAGGCGAAGGTCAGCATCGACTTTAACCACACAACCGAAAGCTCGATCTTTGCACCTGACCAGACCAAGGTCGTCGGTGGCCGCACCGTGCGCGTTTTGGCATGGTACGACAATGAATGGGGCTTTTCGGCGCGTATGGCCGACGTTGCCGGCACCATGGGCCGCTTGAACTAATACCTCTTAGGGGGCAACGGTTTGCACCTTGTCCCCACAAGCCCTACGGTCACACCATGACCAATACGATCGCCATCTGGCTTGCCATCCTTATCGTCAGCTTCTTTGCTTTGGACTATTTTGTCCTTGGCTGGGACAGTCCCACGCTTATTTTACGATTTGTGATCGACCTGACCAGAAATATGGCATTCTGGCGCTGATCCCCTTTATTTTGTCCGCCGCCAAACCTTGACCTTTGTCTATAAATCGCAATGTTAGCGCCAACAGTGGGAATTTCCCGCGTTTCCCTTTTGAAAGAGGCCACGACATGACAGTCAAAGTTGCAATCAACGGTTTTGGACGTATCGGGCGCAATGTATTGCGCGCCATCATCGAATCTGGCCGTACAGATATCGAAGTTGTTGCGATCAACGACCTCGGTCCAGTTGAAACAAACGCGCACCTGCTGCGGTTTGACAGTGTGCATGGCCGCTTCCCCGCCACGGTAACAACCACTGAAAACACCATTGACGTGGGCCGTGGGCCAATGGCTGTGACTGCGATCCGCAACCCCGCTGATCTGCCATGGTCCGACGTTGATGTCGTGATGGAATGCACAGGCGTTTTCAGCAGCAAGGAACAGTGTCAGGCGTACCTCGACAATGGCTCTAGCCGCGTTCTGATTTCAGCACCCGGTAAAGATGCAGACAAAACAATCGTTTACGGCGTGAACGATGGCACATTGACGGCTGATGACATCGTTGTGTCCAACGCGTCCTGCACAACCAACTGCCTTGCGCCCGTTGCGCAGGTACTCAACGACAGTGTCGGCATCGTCAAAGGGTTCATGACAACGATCCACAGCTATACAGGCGATCAGCCGACATTGGACACAATGCACAAAGACCTCTATCGCGCCCGCGCCGCTGCCCTGTCGATGATCCCGACATCCACTGGTGCGGCAAAGGCTGTTGGCCTTGTTCTGCCCGAACTTGACGGCAAACTGGACGGCGTTGCGATTCGCGTGCCAACACCAAACGTATCCGTGGTCGACCTGACGTTTGAAGCCAGCAAAGCCACAACGGTCGAAGAAGTGAACGCCGCGATCATCGCCGCCGCCGACGGCCCGTTGAAAGGTGTGTTGGCTTATACGGACTTGCCCATGGTCAGCACAGACTTTAACCACGACCCGCATTCATCGACCTTCCACCTTGATCAAACCAAGGTTCTGGACGGCAATATGGTGCGCATTCTGGCATGGTATGACAATGAATGGGGTTTCTCGAACCGCATGGGCGACACAGCCGTTGCGATGGCTAAGCTTCTGTAAACAGATACTTTCTTAGGTTTGAATGGGGGCGGCTCAGGAAACTGGACCGCCCCTTTTTCATGCGTGGAACCTATGCATAAAATGCAAAGCAGCTTTGGATTTTTGGCCGGTTGTGCTGCGGTGCGGCGTTGCTAAATATAGCTCAACACGAACGCAAACAGCGTTATCAGGAGCCACGCAAATGACCGTCCTCAACACCGTTCGCCAGTCTTTCCAGAAACGTATGGCATACCTGCGTACGAAATCAGAACTGCGCGCAATGCCGCTTGAGGTTGCCCTTGATCTTGGCATGTTTCGCGAAGATGCAAGCAAGACCGCCGCTAAGGCAATCTACGGCTAAACCGATTGGCCGCCCTGCCATTGCGGGGCGGCTTTTGCCATTAACGCAGTTTGGTCATCAACGCGTCTTTGACCGCTGCAGGCACAAACTTTGATACATCGCCGTCCAGCCGCGCAATTTCTTTGACCAGTTTGGATGCGATTGCCTGGTTCTTGGCGTCGGCCATCAGGAACACGGTTTCAATCGTGTTATCCATCGACCGGTTCATGCCAACCATCTGAAATTCATACTCAAAATCCGCTACGGCCCGTAGGCCACGGATGATAACAGACGCGCCCACATCGCGGGCACAGTCGATCAACAAGTTCTCAAAGGGATGCACGACAACCTCGCATCCGGCGGCTTTGCCAAGGGGAACACATTCGCGTTCCACCATAGCCACACGTTCTTCGAGCGAGAAAAGAGGCCCCTTATCACGGTTGATCGCCACCCCGATGACCAGCCTGTCCACCAACGTGCAGCCACGGCGGATAATATCCAGATGTCCGTTGGTGACGGGGTCAAATGTTCCGGGGTAAAGTCCGACGCGCATGGTATGCCTCATTGGTAGATCATTGGTCGCACGCAACATTATTGCGCCGCAAATTTCAAGCGGTTCCTACGGTCAAGGTGCCGATTTTCACCAACCCCCTAATGCCCCATGATCATGCCTTCAAGAGCGTCTTTCTCCATCGACAATTCGGACAGCCGCGCCTTGACCACGTCGCCAATAGAAATCAGGCCGACCATGGTGCCATCGTCGACGACGGGCATGTGGCGGAACCGGCCCTTAGTCATCATTTCCAGCACGCCGTCCGCGGTATCAGACGGGCCACATGTGACCAGTTTTGAGGTCATGATCTTTGACACCGGCTCTGCCATCAGTGCCACGCCCTGACGTCCCATTTCGCGCACGATATCCCGCTCTGAAACGATACCATCAAGGCCGCCTGCCTCCTTGGCCACAACCAAGGTCCCGATCCGTTTTTCGGACAATACGCCCACAGCCTCAGACACGGATGCATCGGGCCTGACCGCGATCACACCTGTCTCGGATTTCGATTTCAGAATTTGGGATACAATCATCGGCACGCTCCTTTTTTGGGGATCACCCGCGCCTCAAGTGTCTCAAACTGTATGCGCATCTGTCAAGGTGACCTGTTTTTCAAGGCGCTCCACCTCTGATCGCAGACCCATGGTCAGCGCCGCCGCGAACCGCGACAGCCGTTCGGATTGTTGATCCGACGCATGACGTACAAGGTAGAACGACCGCTGCAACGCCACCTCATCCATCAGGACACGGGTGAGTTCTGGCGCGCTCGGCAAGGCGAAATCATGTACGATGCCGACCCCTGCTTGCCGCAGCATTTGAAGCTGCACCGCGACGGAATTAGATGCCAGCTGCACACCAGTCTGCCCAATTTCACTCAGATAATCCAATTCTTTGTCGAAAATCATATCGGGAATATAGCCCACGATGGACCGTCCGCGTATATCCGCAATGGCCCCAATCGGTTGTGCATCGCGACGCGTCGCAAGGTGCAGACGGTAATCGATGATCTTTTGTACGGTCAGGCGCCCGGTCGCAGGCGGGCTGACTGTGATGGCCATATCAGCCTCTCGGCGGGACAGGTTCACAGCCCGCGGCAACGCAAGGATTTGCACCTCTAGATCAGGGTTACGGGCCTGAATATCTGCGCAGACCTGCGGCAACAGGTAATTGGCCGCCCCATCCGGCGCCCCGATCCGAATTTGCCCCGAAAGCGTCGCCGCCCCCTGCCCTGTATCAACGGCCAGACTAAGCGCGGTTTCCGCCTCTGCGGCGCGGTCGCGCATTTGCGCACCCAAGTCGGTCAGCGCATAACCCTGTGGTGATTTCACAAACAGCGCGGCACCCACCGCCTGTTCCAGCCGCGCAATGCGTCGGCCCAGCGTTGCAGGATCCATTTTCAGAATTGGCGCTGCGGCGGTTAGCCCCTCGGCCCGCGCCACACCCAAAAACACCCGCATATCATCCCAATTCATGCCACGCCCTTACGTTTATGCAAAGTGATTTTGGATTATTGACGCTTTTACCTACAAAACCGCAAGGGTAAACTGCGGGAAATATCAACGGGAGATCGCAATGCAAGAACTGACCCACTACATCAATGGCGCCCACGTCAAAGGCACCTCTGGCCGTTTTACGGACGTCTTTAACCCCGCCACAGGCGAGGTGCAGGCCAAGCTTCCACTTGCCAATGCCGCTGAAATGGATGCCGCAGTGCAGGCCGCCACCGCCGCCCAACCCGCTTGGGCCGCAACCAACCCACAACGCCGCGCACGTGTGATGATGAAGTTTGTGGGCCTTCTGAACGACAACATGGACAAACTGGCCGAGGCACTGTCGCGCGAGCACGGAAAAACTCTGCCAGATGCCGCAGGCGACGTGCAGCGCGGGCTTGAGGTCGTGGAATACTGCATCGGCGCGCCCGAAATGCTCAAGGGCGACTATACCGACAGCGCGGGTCCCGGCATCGATATGTATTCTATGAAACAGCCGCTAGGCGTTTGCGCTGGCATCACGCCGTTCAATTTTCCCGCAATGATCCCGATGTGGATGTTCGCGCCAGCCATCGCATGTGGCAACGCGTTCATCCTCAAACCATCCGAACGTGACCCGTCTGTGCCACTGATGCTGGCTGAGTTGATGGAAGAAGCGGGCCTGCCCAAGGGTATCCTACAGGTCGTGAATGGTGACAAAGAAGCGGTTGATGCGATCTTATATCACGATGTGATCCAATCGGTTGGTTTTGTCGGCTCGACGCCAATCGCCGAATACATCTATGGCACGGGCTGCGGACAGGGTAAGCGCGTGCAGTGCTTTGGCGGGGCCAAGAACCACATGATCATCATGCCTGATGCGGACATGGATCAAGCTGCCGACGCACTGATCGGTGCGGGTTATGGTGCGGCTGGCGAACGCTGCATGGCAATTTCCGTGGCCGTCCCTGTGGGCGACGAAACCGCAGACAAGCTCATCGAAAAGCTGGTGCCGCGGATCGAGGCGCTAAAGGTTGGCCCCTACACTGCGGGCAACGATGTAGATTACGGGCCCGTTGTGACCGCTGCGGCCAAAGAAAACATCCTCGGCCTCGTGCAAACGGGCGTGGACCAAGGTGCCGAGCTGGTCGTGGATGGCCGTGATTTCAACCTGCAAGGCTATGAAGACGGGTTCTTTGTTGGTGCACATCTGTTCGACCGCGTGACACCCGACATGGACATCTACCGCAAGGAAATCTTTGGCCCTGTTCTGTCTTGCGTGCGTGCGCAATCCTACGAAGAGGCGATTGGCCTTGCGATGGATCATGAATACGGCAACGGCACTGCGATCTATACGCGTGACGGCGACACAGCACGTGATTTCGCCAACCGGATCAATATCGGTATGGTCGGGATCAACGTGCCGATCCCTGTGCCGCTGGCCTATCACACCTTTGGCGGCTGGAAAAAATCAGCCTTTGGTGACCTTAACCAGCACGGACCAGATGCGTTCAAATTCTACACCCGCACCAAGACGGTCACATCCCGCTGGCCATCGGGCATCAAAGAAGGCGGCGAGTTTAATTTCAAAGCTATGGAATAAAAAATGGATGGCGGGTGAAACTTAAATCACCCGCCATGCGTGTCTTAGACGATCGCGGGCCAGAACGGCGCGCTGCAACAAACAAATAGACATGACAAATTTGACCCGCCGCAATGCACTTCGCCTGACAGCAGGCATCGCCGCCCTGCCCCTCACAGCAGCACTTGCTAAGGCTGACGGCCACGCAACAGCCCATACAGTTGTGATCAAAGGCATGAAATTCAAGCCTGCGAATATCGAGATCAAAGTGGGTGACAGCATCACATGGATCAACGAAGACCGCATGGGCCACACTGCAACCGAGCTAAACGGCGCGTTCGACACTGGCACATTGGGCCAAGGCGAATCCGCTACCCTGACATTCGGCGGCAAAAGCATGTTCAAATATCGCTGCACACCGCACGCCAACATGCGCGGCACAATCACCGTTTCATAAGACGCGGATTTGCATTCCCACATCTGGGACCTGCCAGAAATCGGCGGGCCCTTTTGCATTTCTGCGTGACCTTACAGGGTCGCGTGGTTACGATTTAATCATGCGTTCATATCCCAAGAGGCCGTGATGGATTTCGCCCTTTCCGAAGAACAATCAGCCATATTTGACATGGCACATGCATTTGGCCGCGACCACATCGCGCCACATGCTCGTGACTGGGATGCAGAAGGCACCATTCCCAAATCGCTCTGGCCAGAGATTGCAGCCCTTGGATTTGGCGGGCTTTACGTCCCTGAGGAGCACGGTGGCACCGGCCTATCGCGGCTTGATGCAACACTGGTGTTCGAGGCGTTATCAATGTCCTGCGCATCAGTCGCGGCATTTTTGTCGATCCACAATATGTGCGCGAAAATGATCAGTAGCTACGCAGGCGAACAGCTGCGCGACTGGATATTGCCCAAGGTCCTGACAATGGACACCGTGCTGTCATACTGCCTTACGGAACCCGGCGCGGGGTCTGATGCGGCGGCCCTGCGGACCCGCGCCACCCAGACCGACACCGGATTTAGCCTCACAGGGACCAAGGCATTCATCTCCGGCGGCGGCTATTCGGACGCCTATATCGTGATGGCGCGCAGTGGCGATAATGGCCCCAAGGGGATCAGCGCATTCTTGGTCGAGGACGGCAATGACGGCCTGTCGTTCGGCGGGCGCGAGGATAAAATGGGCTGGCGATCACAACCAACCCGCCAAATGCAGTTAGACAATTCGAACATTGCTGCGAAAAATTTGCTTGGGGAATTGGGTCAAGGTTTCACTTATGCGATGCAGGGCCTTGATGGTGGACGTTTGAACATCGCGGCCTGTTCGCTTGGCGCAGCCCAATCCGCATTGGACCAAACACGGGCCTACATGGTGGAGCGTCAGGCGTTTGGACAATCTATCGACCAGTTTCAAGGGCTGCAATTCCGGCTTGCCGATATGCAGATCGAAATGGAAAGCGCGCGCACTTTTCTGCGGCAAGCAGCATGGAAACTTGATACCGGCGCCGCCGATGCGACGATCTATTGCGCAATGGCCAAGAAGCTTGTGACAGAAGTCGGTAGCCGGACAGCCGACCAATGCCTGCAATTGCACGGCGGATACGGCTATTTGGCCGACTACGGGATCGAGAAAATTGTTCGTGATCTGCGCGTCCATCAAATCCTGGAAGGTACGAACGAAATCATGCGTCTGATCACCGCAAGGTCGATGATCACATGACCGATCTTATCGTCCAACAGATCGGCAAGGCCGGAAATATCACCTTGAACCGCCCTCAGGCGCTGAATGCGCTCACATGGGATATGTGCCTTGCAATTGAGGCCACGCTCGAAAAGTGGCGCGACGATGACAGCGTCGGTCTTGTTATGATTGACGGTGCGGGCGACCGCGCGTTTTGTTCCGGTGGCGATATCGCGGATATGTACGCGAGCGGACAAAACGGTGATCTGAATTACGGGCGGCGGTTTTGGCGCGACGAATATCGGCTCAACAGTAAAATCGCCCACTACCCGAAGCCAATCGTGACGTTTCTGCATGGGTTCACCATGGGTGGCGGCGTCGGTATCGGGTGCCACGCAAGCCATCGGATTGTGTGTGAAAACAGCCAAGTCGCCCTACCTGAATGTGCAATCGGTCTGGTCCCTGATGTCGGCGGATCCTATCTTCTGGCTCGCGCGCCGGGCCTAACAGGCACATATTTGGGACTGACTGGCGCGCGGATGGATGCAGGCGACGCGATCTACGCCCAATTTGCCGATCACTTTGTCCCACAAGCGCAATGGCCCGCGCTTTGTAATGCGCTGGCCACACACGGGATCGCCGCTATTCCAGACCATCCCGCCCCTGACGCGCGACTTGAGGCGTTGCAAAACGATATCGCTGCTAGCTATTGCGGCAGCACGCTAGCCGATATTCTCGGCAACCCGCAAACCGGTCTGCACAAGGCGGTTCACCGCAACGCCCCGCTCGCCATGGCTTGTGCGATGGTTCTGATCGACAACGCACGTCAGCACCAAGATCTTAACACCGCATTGGCGCAAGAATTCCGGTTCACCGCACGCGCCGTCGCGCAATCCGACTTTATCGAAGGGATCAGAGCAGCGATCATCGACAAAGACCGCAATCCCAAATGGCAAACGATCACCGACGCCAAAGTTGCGACCATGCTAGCCCCGCTTGGCGATGATATTGGCGCATTAGAGAAAGAAAATTAACATGAAAATCGGCTTTATCGGATTGGGAAATATGGGCGCGCCAATGGCTGCGAACCTTGTCAAAGCAGGGCATGACGTTGTTGGGTTTGACCCAGTCGCCACGCCAGACAGCATCCCCCTTGCAAACACCGCTCGCCTCGCGGTCGAAAGCGCCGATGTGGTCATCACGATGCTGCCAAACGGGTCGATTTTGCAATCTGTCGCGGCTGAAATTTATCCTGTAATGGGCGCGGGTTCCATCCATCTTGATTGCTCGACCGTGGATGTCGAAAACACGCGGATCATCGCGCAAGCTGCTGAGAAATATAACATTACTTGCGTTGATGCCCCTGTATCTGGTGGGATTGGTGGTGCTGCAAATGGCACATTAACCTTTATGGCAGGCGGCACGCGATCCGGCTTTGACCGTGTGTCACCGCTGTTCGACATCATGGGGCAAAAGGCGGTCTATTGCGGCTCAACCGGCAACGGCCAGGCTGCGAAAATCTGCAACAATATGATCCTTGGGGTCACCATGATCGCCACATGCGAGGCATTTGTGCTGGCCGACAAACTGGGGCTGGATCGCAGCGCAATGTTCGACGTCGTCAGCACATCGTCTGGCTACAGCTGGTCCATGAATGCGTATTGCCCCGCGCCGGGTGTCGGCCCGACCTCGCCTGCGGATAACGGATATGCCCCGGGGTTCTCCGCCGAACTCATGCTAAAGGACCTTAACCTAAGCCAGATGGCCGCCGAATTGGCCGACGCGGACACCCCGATGGGGGCAAAAGCCACCGCGCTTTACCAGCAATTTGTTGAGGCCGAGGGTGGCATGGGCCAAGATTTTTCAGCCATGCTCCCCCGATTTGAACAGCGGAACCGCAGCTAGTTAATTGGCACGCAGCGCCAACATCGACGCCAGATAGCGGCCCGTATGGCTTTCGCTGACGCCGGCAACCTGTTCGGGTGTGCCAGTCGCCACGATCTGTCCGCCGCCATCCCCGCCCTCTGGGCCGATATCAATGACGTGGTCTGCGGTTTTCACAACGTCGAGGTTGTGTTCGATAACAACCACCGAATTTCCACTATCGACCAATTCATGCAATACTTCCAACAGCTTACGCACATCTTCGAAATGCAAACCCGTGGTCGGCTCATCCAAGATGTAGAGGGTACGGCCGGTTGATTGCTTTGCCAGTTCCTTGGACAGTTTCACGCGCTGCGCTTCACCACCGGACAAGGTCGTCGCCTGTTGGCCAACCTTGATATAACCCAGCCCGACCCGCATCAGCGCATCCATCTTGGTCCGGATTGACGGCACAGCGGTAAAGAAGCCCTGCGCATCCTCGACCGTCATGTCCAAAACATCGGCGATAGATTTGCCTTTGAACTGAATTTCAAGCGTTTCGCGGTTATAGCGTTTGCCCTTGCAGGTTTCGCAGGTCACATACACGTCCGGCAAAAAGTGCATCTCAATCTTGATCACGCCGTCACCCTGACACGCCTCGCACCGTCCGCCTTTGACGTTGAAACTAAAGCGACCGGGTTTATATCCGCGCGCTTTGGCCTCTGGCAGACCGGCGAACCACTCGCGGATCGGCGTAAACGCCCCCGTATAGGTCGCAGGATTGGACCGCGGCGTGCGTCCGATGGGGCGTTGGTCAATATCGATCACCTTATCGAGATGCTCAAACCCTTTAATCGTCTCACATGGCGCAGGGGTCTGGCGCGCACCGTTCAGCTTCATCGAGGCGTTTTTGAACAGCGTCTCAATCGTCAACGTGGATTTACCGCCACCCGACACACCCGTCACACAGACAAACTGACCCAGCGGATAATCTACCGTCACGTTCTGCAAATTGTTGCCAGTGGCCTTGACCACTGTCAGCTTTTTCTTGTTGCCCTTGCGTCGCTTGGCAGGCACCGCAATTTCGCGCGTACCGACAAGGTATTGGCCAGTTACAGAACCCTTGTCTGACATAATGTCCTGCGGCGTCCCTTTGGACACCACCTGCCCGCCATGCACACCTGCACCCGGACCAATGTCGAAAACATAGTCAGCCTCGCGGATCGCTTCTTCGTCGTGTTCGACCACGATTACAGTATTGCCCTGATCGCGCAGGTTTTTCAGCGTCGTTAGCAAACGGTCATTGTCCCGCTGGTGCAGGCCAATCGACGGCTCATCCAACACATAAAGGACGCCTTGCAACCCCGATCCGATCTGGGACGCGAGGCGGATACGCTGGCTTTCGCCGCCAGACAACGTGCCTGAATTCCGGCTCAACGACAGGTAATCCAGCCCAACATTGTTCAAAAAACCCAAACGTTCGCGAATTTCCTTCAAGATCGCGACCGCGATTTCGTTCTTTTGCTTCGTCAGATCGGCAGGCACGGTTTTGCACCAATCAAATGCCTCTTTGATCGACATTTGCACCACTTTGCCGACATGCAGATCGCCGATACGCACCGCCAACGCCTCTTCACGCAGACGGTAGCCACCACATGTCCCGCAGTGGCGGTTGTTCTGATAATTTTCGAATTCTTCACGAATCCAGTTGCTGTCAGTTTCACGGTAGCGGCGTTCCATATTGGGGATCACGCCCTCGAACGCGCGCTCAACCGTATAGACGCGACCACCTTCATCGTAGCGGAATTTGATTTCTTCTTTGCCGGAACCACGCAGGAATACTTGCTGAACCTTGGGGTCGAGATCCTTCCAACGGGCGTCTTTGTTGAAACCATAGTGTTTCGCGATGGCCTCGATCGTTTGCAAGAAATACGGGCTTTTGCCCTTGCGCCACGGGGCCAACGCGCCGTCCGCAATCTTTAACGTAACATCCGGCACGACAAGGTTTTCATCGAAAAACAACTCAACCCCTAAACCATCACAGCTTGGGCAGGCGCCGAACGGTGCGTTGAAGGAAAATAGACGCGGCTCAATCTCGGGGATTGTGAAACCAGACACCGGACAGGCGAAATTTTCGGAAAACGTGATGCGTTCCGGGTCACCTTCGGGCGGGGCGGTTTCCAGAATGGCAATGCCATCAGCGAGATCGAGCGCAGTGCGCAAACTATCGGCAAGCCGTGTTTCCAGCCCCTCGCGGACAACAATCCGGTCCACGACCACATCGATATCGTGGCGGAATTTCTTGTCCAGCGTCGGCGGCTCGTCCAACTCATAAAATTCGCCATCGACCTTCACACGCTGAAAGCCCTGCTTGCGTAGCTCCAGAAACTCCTTGCGATATTCGCCTTTGCGGTCGCGGATAATCGGCGCAAGAAGATAGCCGCGCGTGCCGTCATCAAGCGTCATGATCCGATCAACCATATCCTGCACCTGCTGCGCCTCAATCGGCAGGCCGGTCGTTGGGGAATACGGCGTCCCAACCCGTGCATAAAGCAAGCGAAGATAGTCGTAAATTTCAGTGATCGTGCCTACGGTCGAACGGGGGTTCTTCGACGTCGTCTTTTGCTCGATCGAGATGGCGGGGCTGAGGCCGGAAATATGGTCAACATCCGGCTTTTCCATCATATCAAGGAACTGCCGCGCATAGGCCGACAGGCTTTCGACATAGCGCCGCTGCCCTTCGGCGTAGATCGTATCAAACGCGAGGCTGGACTTACCAGAACCCGACAATCCGGTGATGACAACCAGCTGATCACGGGGAATATCTACGTCGATATTCTTAAGATTATGCTCGCGCGCGCCGCGGACTTCGATATTTTTCAGCTCGGCCATGATGTCCCCCAGCAGATTCCTTCTTTCCAGATAGAGGGTTGAAACAAGATCGCCACCCCAAATATGGAACATTTCATGAACATATAAAAAATAATTCTATGGTAAAGGCTGCGGCCACTTTCCACGTGGCGCGCTTTTCAAAGCATTAAGTTAACACATCGCGCGTGCGTTAGGTGCTTTGACCGCGGCACTAGCACGATGTCCCTCGAAAACAAAAAGCCCCCCACGCCTACATGGCACAGGGGGCTTGGTTAATGGAATCAACATGGGCCTACATATGGATGGCGCGTCCATAGGCATCCAAAACGCTTTCGTGCATCATTTCGGACAATGTGGGATGCGGGAAGACCGTGTTCATCAGATCTTCTTCCGTGGTTTCCAACTGGCGCCCGACCACATAGCCCTGGATCAGTTCGGTGACCTCCGCCCCCACCATGTGCGCGCCCAAAAGTTCACCGGTTTTCGCGTCGAACACCGTTTTGACCATGCCCTCAGGCTCACCCAACGCGATGGCTTTGCCGTTCCCGATAAACGGGAAGCGGCCCACTTTGATATCGTAGCCCAGCTCTTTTGCTTTGGCTTCGGTATAGCCGACCGACGCAACCTGCGGGTGGCAATACGTGCAGCCTGCGATTGTTTCGGGTTTGACCGGATGCGCGTGTTTGCCCGCGATCAATTCAGCAACCATGACCCCTTCATGGCTGGCCTTATGCGCCAACCAAGGTGCGCCCGCGATATCGCCGATCGCATAAAGACAATCGATGCCAGTGCGGCAATATTCGTCGGTCACAACATGCGTGCGGTCAATCTTAACGCCAAGCTCTTCAAGGCCAAGGTTTTCAACGTTCCCAACGATCCCCACCGCGGAGATGACGGTATCGAAGGTTTCGGTGATCGTCTTGCCGCCTGTCTCAATATGGGCCGTAACCTTACCTTTGCCGCGATCCAGCTGCTTGACCATGGATTTCTCCATGATTTTCATACCTTGCTTAACAAATTGTTTTTTTGCGAAGGCCGAAATTTCCGCGTCTTCCACGGGTAGAACCCTGTCCATAACCTCGACGACTGTCGTGTCAGCGCCCAAAGTGTTGTAAAAGCTTGCGAATTCGATGCCAATCGCACCTGACCCGATGACCAAGAGCTTTTTTGGCATCCGTTTGGGCGTCAGTGCATCCTTGTACGTCCAGACCAAATCGCCATCCGCCTCGAGCCCGGGCAATTCACGCGCACGCGCACCAGTGGCAAGGACGATGTTTTTTGCGGTCAGTTCTTCGGTGGCTTTATCCGTTTTCACCGACACCTTGCCCTTGGCTGGAACGGTCGCTTCGCCCATGAAGGTCGTGATTTTGTTCTTTTTCATCAGGTGCGAAATTCCGCCTGACAATTGCCCCGCAACCGCGCGGCTACGCTTAACCACGGCGTCAAGGTCGTAGCCAATTCCGTCGGCCTTCAAACCGAATTCTTTGGCACGATGCATCAGGTGAAACACCTCGGATGACCGCAGCATTGCTTTGGTCGGGATACAGCCCCAATTCAAACAAATCCCGCCCATGTGTTCGCGTTCGACAATCGCGACATTCAGGCCCAATTGGGCACCACGAATAGCGGCAACATACCCACCCGGGCCCGCGCCGATTATGATCAGATCAAAGTTCTTTGCAGCCATTTGCAGTCCTCCACGCAACTAATTAGTTTGATGTTAAACTAATTTTTCACCGACCTCCAGTGACGTTGGGGCATGGCTGCTATGGGACAGATGCAAACCTAAAGTGCTTTGGGTTTAGGGGCGACAACAACACAATTGCGCCCGTTCGCCTTGGCCGTATAACGCGCCTCATCAGCCTGTTTCAAAAGGATTTGGGGCGTCTTTCCGTGTTGGGGAAAGCTTGAGACACCTGCGGAGATGGTGATTTTCGGCAATGTGCCATGCACGTATTGCACTTGCGTATCGGCGATCACCTCTCTCATTTGGTTGGCAATGCCTTGCGCAGATTTCAGCATGCAATCAGGCAGGATGACGGCAAATTCCTCCCCGCCCATCCGGCAATCGATGGCATCGCCAGGGACAACATCCAACAGCTTCTCCGATATGGCCTGTAGAACAACGTCGCCCGCATCGTGACCGTGGTTATCGTTAAACAGTTTGAACGTATCTGCATCGAACGAAACACGGCTAAATGTCTGTTTTTGTCTACCAGCCCCGATCAAAAGCCGCCGCATCGTATCCAAAAAGAATCGCCTGTTATAAAGCCCGGTCAGCGGATCGCGTATCGACTGGGCGTGCAGTTCATCGCGCAGCTTTACGTTCGCAATCGCCATTGAGATATGTTCACCTCAACGGGTTGCAAAAGCCTGAGGGTAGAGCATGTCAATTTCGTCTGGATCAGCGTCAAATTGGATGTGTAACAAACCGACAGTATCGCCATGCGCGATGATGGGCACACAGATATAGGGCGCGTCGCCCTGATGCCCCTGCCCGCGCACATGATCGCACAGAAAACTTAACGTTTCAGGTTCAAACTTGTAGCTGCGACCACGTCGTAGCGCCCAGCAACCATCGGGCGCCATTTGGGCCCGTGGCGCATCTTATGACCAGTGACAAGCCCCTTCGAGCACGTCACGCGAATTCGAATAGACCAGCAATTCCCCTTTGGTTTGCGGCAAGAATTTCGACATAAAGCTTTGCACAATTTCGAACAGTTCATCGAGCGTTTTGCACGATTGCAGCCATTCATCGAGCTGCCCCAGCATCACCGCCTCTTTTTGGCGGATGCGTTCATTTTCCAGGACGTCATGGGCACGGCGTTCGGACAATGCCACCTCTTCAATCGCTTTTGCGAGCTTTTCTGCAACGCGCCGCGCCTCTGTTACGTCGGTGAATGTGACGACATAGCCACCGCCGAGCGACGGGCGGGCATTGGTGCTAACGATCCGCGCGCTTGGCATTTTATGGTCAAAAGAAAACGGTTTGTGCGACTTGAATTTCGCTGTCGCCTCTGCCTGCGCGGCTGCGGCAAATTCACCACGTTTTTCCGCCAAGGCAAGGAAATCAGACCGTTTTGTGCCAATCCCGATGTCACCACCTGACAATTCCAGCACGTCAAAAATACGCGTGTTGTGCAATTCGCAAATGCCGTCAGCGGACCACACGATGATCCCCTGCTCCATGATATTCATAATCTGCAGGGCCAGATCCGGCAGCGCCTTTTTCGGCGCTTGGTCACTGTCAACAAGCCAGCTTTTGCGGCCAGATTTGGAATCAGTTTGGATATTCATAGGGACCTCTGATCTTGTTTTCCAAACCCTAGCCCCAGAGGGTGACAGAATGGTTAAGTCGTCTCAGATACCGTTTCCTCCCGGAACAACGTGCCGTATCCACCGTCATCCATGAACTTTTGCTCAGCCGGTGTCATGGTCCGACCAAGCGCAGCATTCCGGTATGGAAACCGCCCAAATTTACGGATGATGCTGCGGTGAACGCGGGCGTGGGTCAGCGTGCTGGCCCCCGTGTCCGGTAGCCGTGAATGGATCAGACGCACGGCCCGATCCTGATCAATCAGGTTCTCAGAATGCATCAATGGCATATAGAAAAACTGCCGCGCGGGTTCGGAAATTGCACGATCCCATTCGCGATCAATTGCAACCTTGGCGGCCGCTCGTGCCGATTTATCGCTCGCAAATGCCCGTGCATCGTCGCGGTACATGTTGCGCGAAAACTGGTCGGTCAGGATGATGTATGCAAGTGTCCCAGCCGGATCAGTCAGCCACAGGCCACAGGCCCCCAACTGCGCACGTTCCCATGTGAATTCGAACTGGTCCCGAATATCATCATCAAGCGCCTTATCGCCGCGGTACCAACCGTCTGGCCCAACCTCATCAAGCCAGTAAGTTAGAATGTCATCTGCCTGTTTCATCGCACGCGTCCCTTAGCGAACCTGCCGTATGGTCAACTTATCGCGATTGCGTTTACACGCAATAGGTTGCTTTTGGGTTGATTAAAATTCTGTCTCGCTGGCCTCTTCTTCGGCCTCGACATAGAATTCCTGCGCAACCTCAGCGACAATGGGCGTCGATGTAGCAGAAATCGCGGCATATGGTGTCGCGTCTTCGATGTCGATGTCAGAGCGACTCCGGCGGGTCATCCGGAAGGCGGCATAGACGCCCATGATCAGCATCAGCACCGCAGAGAACATCCAATATCCGTTGGCCCCCAGACCATCCATCATTGCACCCACAATAATCGGGCCTGCAATTGCGCCGATCCCATTGATGAACAGCAGACCACCCGACGCGGCAGCCATATCCTCTTTCTCAAGGTAGTCGTTGGTGTAGGCAATCAGCAGCGCATAAAGCGGGTTAGACGTGCCACCCAAGATCGCCGCACTAATCAAGATAATCGTGAAATTATCGGGGACCGCATAGGCCAGCAAAGCCCCAAGCCCGCCGACAAACCCCACGCCCATGATCAACAGGCGCCGGTCAAGCCGGTCTGACAACCACCCTATCGGGTATTGCGCCACAAGGGCGGCCACATAGATGACGGACACAAAGACGGAGATCTGGCTTACGCTGAGGCCGACGCGTGCGCCATAAATGGCCGACATCCCGAATTGCGCCGAAAACACACCGCCCAAAAGGAACATACCCACGCAGCCCAACGGGGAGGCATCAATCAACGACCGAATGGTCATCGGTTTTGTTTGCGCGAACTGCGGCATAGGGCGGATCGACAAAAGGATCGGCGCAAAGGCGAGCGACACGAAAATCGACGGAAGGATGAACAGGATGTAACCCGACACGTCCCCTTGGGACACGATGTATTGGGCCGCCACAATCCCCGCCATTTGCACCATCAGATAAAGCGAGAGTGCTTGTCCGCGGGTTTCATTGGTTGATGCATCATTCAACCAGCTTTCCGCTGTCACATACACACCGCAAAAGCAAAACCCGATCACGACGCGCCCGAACGTCCACACCCACGGGTCAACCAGCATCGGATACATGATGAGAACGGCGGAAATTGTGGAGCCGAGCGCCGCAAACACACGCACGTGGCCCACGCGACCGATCAATTTAGGCGTCAGTTGCGAACTAAACAAAAAGCCCACGAAATAGGCGGACATCACAACCGACAACGCGAAGGTGCTGAACCCTTCCATATCGCCACGCAAACCCAACAATGTCCCCTGAAGACCGTTGCCGATCATCAACATGAACATCCCTAAAAACAGTGCCCAAGATGCGCCCATCACTTGAAACATTGGCTTGTCCTTTGCCTAAGTTCTTAGCCCCGATTAACAGCGAAACCGGACGGCTGAAATGCCATTTCGCGACACTTCAGATGAATGGCACGTCGCCTATGGCGCGTCAGGGAAACAATATCGACGCGTCACCATAAGAAAAGAACCGATACTGCTTGTCGATGGCATGTGTGTAGATCGCCTTAACCTGCGCGGTCCCCATCAGTGCCGACACAAGCATCATCAATGTGGACTTTGGCAGGTGGAAGTTGGTCATGAGCGCATCTGCAACCTGAAACTGGAAACCCGGCGTGATGAAAATATCCGTTTCGCCTTCCCACGGGGCGATCTGTCCGCCGCGCGCCGCACTCTCAATAAGGCGCAAGGCGGTTGTGCCCACGGGGATCACACGGCGGCCCTTGGCCTTGGCCTTGGCTATTGTGTCGGCGGCGGTTTGCGTAACCTCGCCCCATTCAGCGTGCATTTTGTGGTCGGCGACATCATCGACTTTGACAGGCAGAAAAGTACCTGCGCTAACATGCAACGTTACATAGACAAACTGGACACCCTTTGCAGCAAGCTGGGCTAGCAAATCGGCATTGAAGTGTAGCGACGCTGTTGGCGCCGCAACGGCACCAGCATGTTTCGCCCATTGGGTCTGATAGTCGGTCTTATCCACGTCATCCGCAGGCCGCTTGGCCGCAATATATGGGGGGAGCGGCATCGCCCCCACGGCATTCAACGCCGCATCAAAATCATCGCCCGTCACATTGAACCGCAACCGCGCCTGCCCGTCCGCACGCGACACAACAGTGGCCCGCAGCGCGTCAGAGAAAATGATCTCCTCCCCGTCACGGACCTTTTTAAGCGGTTTGACCATCGCGCCCCACGTGCCATCGGCACCTAGATCAAGAAGGGTTACATCCATCTTGGCCGCCGTCGGCCCCGCATCCCCGTCGCGGTGGCGCAGGCCCAACAGACGGGCGGGAATAACCTTGGTGTCGTTCAGCACCAGCACATCACTGGACCGCAGCACATCGACCAGATCACCAACGCGGTGATCGGCAATCGTATCGCCCCGCGCCACCAACAGTTTGGCATCAGTGCGCGGCGTGACGGGGCGCACGGCGATCAATTCTTCGGGAAGTTCAAAATCGAAATCAGACAGCTTCATTGTGTGACCTGTGGTGGCGGGCGGCGAAAATTCTCTCGGAACATGCCCGGTGTGAATGCGGATAGCGGGTTCACGGACACTTGCGGGTCATCCGCCGTGCCAGCAAGGTTAAAGTTAAAGCCGATCAATCCCTCTCCCTTGCGGGTAAAGATCGAACCGATCCCGTTCAGGACATAAAGCGGGGAAATCACCCCTTGGAAATCGATTTGCTTGTTGGCCAGCATGTAAATCCCGTCCAACGAAATGCCAAGCCCCGGACCAACGGCGCTGGATTGCGTCACAATGACCGCCGATGGCGTTAACCGGAAGGTCGCATCAACCTCATCAAACGCAAGGCCCTGCCCGTCCAGTTGCCGCAGCAGGCCGACCACACTGATCGAATCCAGCAGTGCCGCCATGGCTGGCGCATCACGTATGCGCAGCGCCTCGACCTTTAGCACACCGTCAAATGTCCCCGCACCACCCGTTGGCGCAAGGGTCAGATCGACGGACCCGCCAACCGCATTTTTCACAAAGCCAGCCGCGCCAAACACGCCCCCCGCATCGTCAGACCGCAAACGGATCGCAAACCGCCCACTTTGCGGCACAACAGTGCCCTGCACACGCGGCCCACCGTTCAATCGCCCGGAAAATTGACCGTTAAAGCCGCCATTGCTAGCAAAGTCGCCTCGGAAATCGTCCAACCGAATGCCTTGCGCGATTTGCAACCGCCCCAGACGCACCGCCAATGGGCCGCCTTGTCCGTCCCCGCCAAGCAGTGACGCACCACGCAGATCGACCCGCCCGCTGCCGATGGTGATGCCAACTGGCCGGCCCTTACCACGCCCCCTTAACGTCACCGGCGCATCCAGCCATGACCCGATCTGCAGCTGGGCAAAGCGCGCGCGGTCCAACGTACCGTCCGCATTCAGCGCCACATCGCCCAACGCTGTCAGCCCACTACCCGCGATATTCAGCGTTGTGATCTGCGCCACCGGCCCAAGTGTGCCAGCGACGCGCAGCTCACCGCGGGTATCGCGCCCCTTGCGCCATCCGACCACAGGGATCGAAACCCCGATCCCTCGTAGATCGGACGTCAGCGTAAATGCGGGCGCACGCCCCTTTTGTAGCGCGACATCCAGCGTGCCCTGCCCCGCGCCTGTCACCGTGCCAGGCGGCAGCGTGATGTTAAACGCATCCAATGCCTGCTGCGATAAGGCGACCGTCGCGCTAAGCGCGCTTTTGCCTGCGTGTTCAGGTCCGATTTTCTGTTCCCATGTCGCATCAACGGCGATCCCGTCCACCGTCGCTAGTCCAGCAATCAAAAGCCGTTGCGGCGTTGCCGATAGACGCAAACGGTTGGCGCGCAACGCACGTTTGGGAATGATCACGCCACTGCGCACATCACGCAGGGTCGCACTAATATCATAGGCGATCTCGGACTGCGGCACGCCTTTGCGCAACGGAAAACTGATGACACCACGCGTTTGCGCGCGGCCTTGGGCGATTTCGACCGCACGGCCCGCTTTTTGCATCAAACTAACCGGCGGCTGATCCAGAAGCGATAATGCCGCAGTGATTGTGCTATCCAGCTGCAAATCCAACTTCCCTAGCCCGCCACGCACACGCGTATCCACTACGGTAAAGGTACTGCCCGCAAGATCGGCTCGCCCGCCCGTCGGCGCAGAAACACCCCCACGCGCAAGACTGACGACAAGCGCGTTATCTTGTAGGGACACAACCCCGCTGGCCTGTGTGATGGGCGGCAAATTTCTAAGATATTTGACGGCCGTATCTTCAAACTCATACTGCGCGGCGACAATCGGTGGCGCCCCTTGTTCAAACCGCAATGCAAATTGCGCGTCAGACAGCTGGCCCCTGGTGACATTACTGGCATACCATTCGCGGCTTTTGGGTTTGAACCCGATGGGCCAAAGCGCAAGAAACCTATCGTTATCCAGCCGATCCGCCTGCGCATCAACGGCCACACGCCACCCCGTCGGCTGCGCTGAAACCCAACCCCTTGCGGTGATGTGACTGTCACCTTCAGACAACGCAATCTGACCGACTTCAAGCGTAAACGGGTCAAAACCCAACCGTAGATCGGCGCTTATGGGCGGTAGATTCAACCCGTCCGCATAGATATCCCCCGCCGCAACACGTGCCACAGGCGCGTCAAACTGGGCAATCAAGCTTTGGGGTTTGCCATCCCGAAAATCACTCAAATAGGCTTGGCCAGCCGCCTCAATCCGTCCCAAGGGAGCCGTAATTTCGATCTGGTCAAACGTGATTTTCTGATCGTTTGGATCATAGGATAAATAGGTTTTGGCCGCGTCAAATTGGAGAGGCTCTGTGGCTAGGTTCGGGCGCAACGCACCCGCCCCAATCGCAAGCGTCGCATTCAGCGGACGCAACGTGCCATCAGCATTTAGCCCCGTGCGCATCGTGGCAGTTAACGCCGCATCAACATCAGCAAGCCACGCCAACGCGGGCGTTTGGCTCGCGATGTCGCGGGCGCGCGCATTTGTGACACTAACACCGATATCGGCGGATCGGTCTGCACGGGGGCTTTGGTAACTCATCTGCAACCGCGTCACATCAGCCCCGCCCGTCAGAAGAACAAAGTCGGACGTCAGGCTTATTTGTTGATTGCGTAGATCAAGGTTGATCTGCCCCCCGTCCACGGTCCAATTGCGGCCTGCGCGTGCGTCTGTGTAGTTGATGATCACCCCATCCGCCTGCACCTGTTCCAAAGCGTTCAACGCGGCACTCGATAGCACCGTGTCACTACGCTCCAGCAAAGCAATCACGGATGGTGCCTGTTCCAATTTACGATCGCCGCCAAACGCTACCGCAACCGATCCGTCAGCGGCGCGGCGCAAATCAATCTGGGCGCCGGTCAACGACACATCCTGCAACAGAACATCGCCCTGAAACAGCAACCCGCGCGGCGAAATCAGCCCCTCGGCCACGGGAATGCGCGCAATATTGCGGCCCGTTGCGTCGTGCAGCGTGGTTTGCGTCAAGCGGACCCGCGGGTGCAGGTCACGGCCCAGCGTGAGCATCACCTGCCCAAACCCAATCTTTCCGCCTTGCAGCATCGTGGCGGCACGCGCCTCAATCCGGTTCACGATCCAGTCAGTGGCCGCGATCTCTCGGTCAAGCAAAGCGACCAGCAGCCCGACGACCACCACCAACGGCAACGAAAGCCCCAACGCCACGGTCCACAGAACGGCCCGCAGGCGGCGTTTTGGGGGCAAAGCTAGTCTGTCGTCGGTCATCTTGGTCCTGCACACTGTCGGCTCTTTATCTTTGCGCATGTTGGGCTAAAACAAAACCAATCAAGATGCCCAATCAGGAGTTTTTTATGTCCGAACTTTCCGTTGCCGATCATGCCCCCGATGTGACCCTGCCCCGAGATGGTGGTGATACTGTTTCGCTAGCTGATTTTCGCGGGCAAAAGGTTGTGCTTTATTTCTATCCACGCGACGACACGCCGGGCTGCACCAAAGAGGCAATTGGGTTCACCGAAATGGCCGCGTCATTCGCCGCCGCGGGAACCGTTGTCTTGGGCGTATCCAAGGACCCCGTCAAAAAGCACGATAAATTCGTGGCCAAGCATGATCTGGGTATCGCACTTTTGTCGGACGAACATGGCGACGTTTGCGAGCGTTACGGCGTCTGGGTTGAAAAATCGATGTATGGCAAAACCTTCATGGGTATTGATCGTGCCACCTTTGTGATCGACGAAGACGGTAAAATCGTCCACATCTGGCGCAAGGTTAAAGTCCCCGGTCACGTGCAAGAGGTTTACGATGCGGTTGTTGCCCCCTGATACGGGGGCAATGCCTACGGCGCGCATATTTAAGCTTAGAAGAAGCGGAAAACACATGAAACCACTCGCTGAGATGGCCCTAGAGGTGCTGACGACCGCTGATGGCCGCGCGAAAACCGCGATTTCCCGGCAACACGCAGCGGATTGGCAAGCAGCGCGGGCGGCGGGTGAAACGCCCGCCATTGGACATGTCACCCCGCCGGTAATGCCCGCCCGCCCCGACGCCCCAGAATTGCTTAGCCCGCGCGACGTGCCGCGCCGCAAGCCCGGAACCCCGCAAGGGCGGATCGCGATGCTACATGCGGTGGCCCATATTGAGCTGAACGCCGTTGATTTGCATTGGGACCTGATTGCGCGGTTCACTAACATCAAAATGCCCATTGGATTTTATGACGATTGGGTCAAGGCGGCAGATGAAGAATCCAAACATTTCAACCTGATGTGCGACTGTCTTGAAGCACACGGCAGCCACTACGGCGCGCTTGCTGCGCACGCGGGCATGTGGCGCGCCGCCGATGATACCGCCGATGATTTCATGGGGCGCCTGGCGGTTGTGCCGATGGTGCTAGAGGCGCGTGGGCTCGACGTTACACCCGGTATGATCAAGCTATTCCAGCAAGCCAAAGACAAGCAAGCAGTTGAGGCGCTGGACATTATCTACGCCGAAGAAGTGCATCACGTCGCCTATGGGTCAAAGTGGTTCCACTTCATGTGCGGGCGTCATGATCTGGACCCGACGGGTGTGTTTCATGACCTTGTGCGCAAATACTTCCACTCGGACCTCAAACCGCCATTCAACGAAGAAAAACGCGCCGAGGCAGGTATCCCACCTGATTTCTACTGGCCGCTCGCAGGCGGAAAGCCATCCGTTTAACCACGACTTCGGCAAAAACACGCCTAAGTGTCTTTTTTTATCAAAAATCAACGAATCTGACTGCCATAAATCTTGCCTGATTGCAGCTGGCTGTCTAACACGATTGGGCAGGCTTACTGGTGTGGGGACCCTCCGCGCAATGGGACGACACAGGGAACGGAAACTTTGCGATCGAGATTAACAGCGCGCCTACACGGCTGGCTTGAGGCCCGCTTCCCCGAAAAACGGCTTTTCTTGCGGTCGGATTCTGAAACACGTTTTATCCGGCTCACGCCCGAAACCCAACTGGTCGCATGGGCCGGAGGCACCGTTGTTGTCGCTTGGACAATTATTGCGACAGCTATTTTGCTGATGGACAGCATTGGCGCTGGCAACTTCCGCGCCCAAGCCCAACGCGATCAAATGATTTACGAGGACCGGCTGAACGCCCTGTCAGTTGAACGTGACGTGCGCGCCGAAGAGGCCGTGGCCGCGCAGCAGCGATTCAGCTCTGCCCTTGATCAGATTTCCATCATGCAGACCGAGCTTTTGGCGACAGAAGACAAACGGCGTGAGTTGGAAACCGGCCTAGAGGTCGTGCAAGCGACACTCCGTGACACAATGAAAGCCCGCGAAGAGGCCCGCGATCAGGTTGCGGCCTTGTCTGCCGATGGTGTTGGCAACACCGCCGCCGCCCTGTCCCAAGAGGCATCTGGCACGGTTGATCTGTTGGCCGATGCCTTGGCCGATACCGCCGCCGAACGTGACCGGATCGCCGCCGACGCTGCATTTGCGTTGGATCATGCGGCTGAAATGGAACTGCAACTGCGTCTGCTGGAAGAAAAGAACGATGCGATTTTCCGCCAGCTGGAAGAAGCGATGCTTGTTTCGGTTGAGCCGCTGGACAAGATGTTCCGTCAGGCAGGCCTAAACCCCGACAGCCTGTTGTCGGCCGTGCGCCGTGGCTATTCCGGCACCGGTGGCCCGCTGGCCCCCTTGCAGTTTTCGACCAAAGGCGGCGCACCTGATCCCGATGCATCGCGTGCCAACGGCATTCTGGACCGCATGGACCGGATCAACCTATACCGAATCGCGGCGGAACGCGCACCGTTCGATATTCCTGTAAAATCCAATTATCGCTTCACCTCCGGCTTTGGCCAGCGTTGGGGCCGCCTGCATGCAGGTGCTGATTTCGCCGGTCCGATCGGCACGCCGATCTATGCCACCGCGGACGGTGTTGTGACCAAAGCCGGTTGGTCATCAGGATATGGACGTTTGATCAAAATTCAGCACGAATTCGGGATCGAAACCCGTTACGCCCACCTCAATAAAATGCGCGTGTCCGTCGGCCAAAGGGTCTCGCGCGGGCAGCGAATTGCTGATATGGGTAACTCAGGCCGATCCACCGGACCGCATTTGCATTATGAAGTCCGCGTCGGTGGCGCACCCGTTAACCCCATGATTTACATAAGAGCTGGACAAGATGTTTTCTAAATCCAAAATCAATGAGCCCGGCCCAAAGGCCAATGACACAGCAACCGCACCAGCAAAGCCAGCGGCCAAACCAAGCGCGCCTGCCTCTGATTTTAAGGCCGCAGCCCCAAAGGCAAAGCCAGCGCCATCTGTGCTGTCCTCTGATCTGCTGGTGACCGGTAATCTGAAAACAACTGGTGACATCCAGATCGAAGGTCAGGTTGACGGTGATATCCGCGCCCACCTGCTGACAGTTGGCGAAGGCGCCACCGTCAAGGGTGAAGTGATCGCAGACGATGTCGTGGTAAATGGCCGTGTTGTTGGTCGTGTTCGCGGCCTAAAAGTCCGCCTGACATCCACTGCCCGTGTTGAGGGTGACATCATCCACAAGACAATCGCGATTGAATCAGGCGCCCATTTTGAAGGCTCCGTGCAGCGTCAGGATGATCCACTGTCCACAGGAACAGGCGGCAAGGCAAAGATGCCAATCGCCGAGAGCTAAACCCCGCGACAATCAATAGAAAACGGGCGGACGGGATAACCTGATCCGCCCGTTTTGTTGCGTACCTGCGCCTTAATCACGTCACCCTTATCGTTATGGTTGTGCCAAACGAAAGGCGGCAGGCATGACACATTCCCCCGACACACAGCTGATGCAAGACTTGCGCGATACATCAGGGCATCGGTTTTCGGTGCAGATCAAACTGATGTAGGCTGCCGTGACCCTTGTTCCGGTCATCATGGTTCAATTCATGGTGCCATTGTTATTTCGGATCGCGACGATCCTGCTGTTCATCATTCCGGGGCATCTGTTCGTCGCCGCCATGCAATAGGTTGTCGCAAGGTGCCGCGCCACGGCCCATGCCAGCAAACACGACGGTCCCCTGCCCGTCCGTCGGCGCACGACGATGATGACCGTAGTCATCTTTGAGTCGGCGCTGCTGTTGACGCATTGGTTGATGTATGGCGGGGTATCAGGCCCGATTGCAGGCATGCTGGCAATCGCCGTGCCAGTCGTGATCTTTGGTTACCACTTCTATCTCGCGTTCTTTCGGCCCCGATATGAACCGAATATCAACCCAAGCCGAGATGACGCAGTAGGCGACACACGCGCGATCATTGGCAGCGCGGTGAAACGCGTGATCATCAACGTCGCGGTCCTGTTCGTGATCCTGATGGGACTGGTCTATTTCGTGGCCTTTATGGCCGCCAGTCCGCAGCAATTGCCAAGCATGTTTCTTTAGTCCGCTTGCGCGTCAGCGCGGGATTTTCCCGACACATCCATCGCCAGCGTCGCAGCCATCAGACCATCCAAATCGCCATCCAACACGCCCTTGGTATCAGAAGTCTCGTATTGTGTGCGCAGGTCTTTGACCATCTGATAGGGCTGCAAAACATAAGACCGGATTTGGTTGCCCCAGCCCGCGTCACCCGCATTCTGGTGCGCCTCGTTCACGAGGGTGGACCGTTTGTCCAACTCGATTTGATACAGCTGGGACTTCAATGCCTTCATCGCGATATCGCGGTTCTGGTGCTGGGACTTTTCGGAGCTTGTGACCACAATATTGGTCGGAAAGTGAGTAATCCGCACAGCCGAATCCGTTGTGTTCACGTGCTGACCACCCGCACCTGACGACCGGTAGGTATCAATGCGGATATCAGACGGGTTCACTTCAATCTCGATGTTGTCGTCGACGACAGGATACACCTTAATCGACGTGAACGATGTGTGGCGCTTGGCGGCGCTATCAAACGGGCTGATGCGGACGAGACGGTGCACGCCGCTCTCGGACTTCAGCCAGCCATAGGCGTTCTGGCCGCTAATCTTATAAGCGGCGGATTTAATGCCTGCCTCTTCGCCCGGTGTTTCGGATTGAAGCTCAACCTTATAACCCTTTTTCTCGGCCCAGCGGATATACATACGCGCCAGCATATTGGCCCAGTCACAAGATTCCGTGCCGCCCGCGCCAGAGTTAATCTCCAAAAAGGTGTCATTGCCATCTGCTTCACCATCCAAAAGCGCCTCTAGCTCCTTTTGAGCGGCGTGTTTGCCAAGCTTGGCAATGGCAGCCTCGGCCTCTGACACGACCTCAGCGTCGTCTTCCATCTCACCTAGCTCAATCAGTTCCAGATTATCGGCAAGGTCCTGCTTGATGCTCTCATAGGCGCCCATGGCATCCACAAGCATCTGACGATCCCGCATCAGTTTCTGGGCCGCGTCGGGGTCATCCCATAGGGTCGGATCCTCAACACGGGCATTGAATTCCTCAAGCCGGTAAGGCGCGGTTTCATAGTCCAGCCGCTGCGCAAGAAGGGCCAGCGACTTTTCAATCGCATCCACTGTGTTCTGGGTCTCTGCGCGCATGGGGCACCTATCTGGGAATTGTTCGTCTCGGTGATACCAAGCGGCGTTAGTAAAGACCACCCGAAGACAGTGATCCGAACGTCGCCTTTGGCCCGACCTTGGCTGTGCCACCGCTGGATGTTGTGACCTCACGCGCGGCGCGCGGAACGACATCGAACAATGGCAGGTCTGCCGCAATGGCAAAGCCACCGTCAAAGGTAATGCCAAACACAGGCTCTTCGCCCGGACGGAAACATTCAGCGATCACATTGTCACCGCTGGCAGTGTCGGGCAGACGCGCACCGCTAAAGCGGTCGATACGGATGAATTGGCAATCCTCTGGCTGGCGAAACTTACCGCCACCGAACTTCTTGATGGCCTTGGACATGAATGTCGAGAACACCGGACCGCACATCGACCCGCCGCCGGACCCACGGCCCATCGGGCGCGGTGTGTCATAGCCGATATAACAACCAGCCACGATATTCGAAGAGAAGCCCACGAACCAAGCGTCTTTTTCATCGTTTGTCGTGCCTGTTTTGCCTGCGATCGGCACAGGCAGGTTCACTGTTTTACGGGCCGTGCCGCGTTCAACAACACCTTCCATCATAGATGTCAGCTGGAACGCGGTGATTTCGTTCATTACACGTTCACGATCTGACCGGATGCGCGGCGCCTGCCCCGGCGCAAGGTCCAGATCATCGCAATCTTCGCAGGTGCGTTCATCATGGCGGAAAACGGTTTTGCCGTAGCGATCCTGCACACGGTCAACAAGCGTCGGTTCCACCCGCTCACCACCGTTGGCGAACATCGCATAGGCGGACACAACCTTAAACAATGTGGTTTCATCAGACCCAAGTGCTGCCGCCAGAACGCGGTTCATATTGTTGTAAACACCAAATTTTTCGGCATATTGCGCCACCGTATCAATCCCGACCTCTTGGGCCAATCGAATGGTCATCAGGTTCCGCGATTGTTCAATCCCTGTGCGTAAAGGGGTTGGACCGTAAAACTGATTGGAAGAGTTTTGGGGGCGCCACACGCCTTGCGGGGTGTTAATCTCAATCGGGCTGTCGACTATGATGGTCGCTGGCGAATAACCGCTATCAAGGGCCGCCGCATAAACAAACGGTTTGAACGCAGAACCCGGCTGACGCTGGGCTTGTGTTGCGCGGTTAAAGACCGAGTGTTGATAGGAAAACCCACCTTGCATCGCGATCACACGGCCCGTATTCACGTCCATCGCCATGAAGCCGCCCTGCACCTCTGGCACCTGACGCAATGTCCAGCGGATGAACGACCCGTCGCTATCAGCGGTAATGCGGCGCACATGCACCACGTCGCCAGGGGTAAAGTTGTCAAAGAAGTTGCCACGCATCCATTCAATGTCTTTGCGCGGGATAACCTGAGGTTCGGCATCGGTGATATCGACACCCTCAATCCCGACGCGCAATTGGTTATCGGTGACCTCAAGCACCACGGCGGGGAACCACGGGTTTTCCAGCGTCACATCACGGGCGACACGCACGTCAGACAGCGCATCGCGCCACGTGGCTTCGTCAACCAGCGCCTCAACCGGAACGCTTTTGCCAGTGCCACGCCAGACGCCGGTGCGGCGGTCATATTGCTCGAGCGCGCGCTGCAATGCATGGGCCGCCTCGACCTGCATACCAGGGTCAATCGTGGCGCGAATGGACAAACCACCGTTAAAGAATTCTTCCTCACCAAAATCCTGGCTTAGCTGGCGGCGGATTTCATCGGTGAAGTAATCGCGTGGCGGGCGCACAGAAGCAAAGGACTCAAAATCTCCGCCCTGCACGGTCAACAGCGGATCGGCCTTCGCCTCATCATAAGCGGCCTGATCAATATAGCCGTTTTCAAACATCTCGCGCAGGATGAAATCACGTCGGGCCAGCGCGCTTTCGCGGTTGCGCACGGGGTGATAGCTATAGGGCGCCTTGGGATGCACTGCCAAAAACGCGGCCTCTGCCGCGTTCAGATCGGACAGCGGTTTGTTAAAATAGCTTTGCGCGGCGGCGGTCACACCAAACGATCGCACACCCAGATCAATTTCATTGAGGTAAAGCTCTAGCACGCCCTCTTTGCCAAGCGACGCCTCAAGCCGCGGGGCAAGTATGATTTCCTGAATTTTGCGTTCCGCTGTGCGCGATCCGCTGAGCAAGAAGTTCTTGGCAACCTGCTGTGTAATCGTCGACGCACCGCGCAATTCATCGCCACGTGTGCGCACGGCATCCACGAATGCCGCCGCCATACCGCGCAAATCATAGCCCGGGTGCAGATAGAAATTCTTATCCTCAGCAGAAATAAACGCCTGTTTGACCAGATCGGGAATTTCCTCGGCCGGTGTGAACAAACGCCGCTCGGTCGCGAATTCGTCGATGATCTGACCCTCGCTGGAATAAATCCGGCTGATCGTTTTGGGCGCGTATTGGGACAGTACCTCATACGACGGCAAATCACGGCCATACATGTAGAAGATTGCGCCAATCGTCAGCGCCATCATCGCAAGGCCAAGCGTCAACATCGAAAAGATGCCACCAAAGAATGACATGATAAAGCGTAGCACGTGCGCAAATTCCCATAATCTTGTGCTGCTTATAGGGGTAGCGGGCGTAATGGTCAAAACACGATGGGGGGATTTTTGGCGCGTTTTCGCCCGCCCCCGTTCACAATTTATGCGCCTGCGCGTTACTGGCGGATCAATGGCGCCAATGCGGCCTGATCTGCGGCCCATTTGATCATGCCGTCCGCGATTCCCTGCGCGATCGTGGCCTGCCCTTGGGCAGAGGTCAAAAGCGCACGATCTGCGTCTGATGATAGAAACCCAACCTCGATCAAGGCGCTGGCAAAGTCGGCGGCGTTCAACACGGCCAAGTTACCGTTGCGCCGCGGGCGGCTGTTCATAACAACCCCCGCGTCGGCCATGGATGACACCAAAGTATCAGCCAAAGCCACGCTTGCAGGTCCCGTTTCCAGACGCGCCAAATCCATCAGAACCGTCGCGATCCGGTCGTCTTGCCCCGACAAATCCAAACCCGCCAGCAAATCGCCCCGCTCATGCCGTTCCGCCATGCGGATGGATGCCGTGTCTTGTGCGTCTTTGGACAACGTATAAACTGACGCACCCCGTGCGCCCCCGATGGCCAGTGAATCCGCATGCAGCGAAATTAGTGCGCTGGCCTCTTCTTGGCGTGCGCGGGTAATACGCGCCTCTAGCGGGATGAAGTGATCACTGTCGCGGATCAAAACGGCCTGAATAACACCAGAGCGGTTGATCTTGTCCACCACGGCAAAGGCGATATCTAGCACGACATCTGCCTCGTTCACGCCGCCCTGCTGTGCGCCAGGGTCAATGCCGCCGTGGCCCGCATCAACTGCGATGATTACGGGACCGTCGTCCGCCTTAGACTTGGTCGCTAGCGTGTCGGCCCCGATCAGATCCCCCCAAAACGGGTCGGCGGGCGCACCGGATGTGTCTGCAAATTGCGTTTCCGTCGCAGGGGCCATCACGATCGACAATACCGCCTGACCAGAGATTTCATCAACCAGCATCCCGGCCTCTTCCACGACCATCGGGCGGGTCAAAGCAATCACCAATCGCGACCAACCGGGGCGCAGGGGGCCGAATTGCACATCACTGGCATTGTCGGCGTTCATCAGCGCAGCGCGACTAACGCCGTTCCAATCAACCTCTCGGAAGTCGACAACGGCACGCATCGGATTATCCACCGTGAACACACGATACGGCACCGCAAGGCTCAGCCCCATTTGCAACTGCAAACCGTTCCCGTCATCGCGCAACTCGCTTTGCGCCATGGCGACACGGGCCAGCGCAGAAAAATCCTGTGCCTGCGCGGTGGCGGCCCAGAAAAGCAGCAATAGAACCCGCAGGATCATCGCAGGCTGTCCATGAATTTTTGCAATCGGGCGACCCCTTCGGTGATGTCTGCCGTGCTACGAGCGTAGGACAGGCGCAACCATTTATGCCCCTCAACAGGGTCAAAGTCTAACCCCGGCGTGACCGCGACACCCGCCTCGGCCAGAATTTGCGCAGAAAAGGCGCGCGCATCATCCGTATAATCTGACACATCCACATAGACGTAGAACGCCCCGTCGGGTGGTGCGTATTTCGTCAGTCCAGCGGCAGCCAAACCCGCCATCAGAACATCGCGGTTGGCCGCATAAACGTCCAAATGGCTGTCCAATTCATCCCGACACTCAAACGCGGCAAGCGCGAGGGCTTGGGACGCGTGCGATGGGCAAATGAACATATTTTGCGCCAGACGTTCAACGCGCCGCACGTGATCCTCTGGCACGACCATCCACCCGACACGCCAGCCTGTCATGGAAAAATACTTGGAAAACGAGTTGATGACATAAACATCGTCAGTCACGGACAGGGCCGAAATGGCCGCGCTGTCATAACTGATCCCGTGGTAAATCTCGTCCGAGATCAGGGCGGTGTTGTTTGCTGCACACGCCGTAGCCAAAGCCGCCAATTCATCTTGTGAGAGCATCGTGCCAGTCGGGTTTGCGGGCGAGGCGACGATCAATCCGTCAAGCGCGTGGGCCGTAACATCCGATGGTTGGGGCTGATACCGCCCTGCCGCTGTCGTCGGCATCTCAATCGCGTTGAGCCCAACAGCCTTTAGGATTTGCCGGTATGACGGATAGCACGGCAGCCCCAAACCGACCCGCGCATCATTGTCAAAAAGCGCCGAAAACGCGAGCAGGAATGCGCCTGATGCCCCCGCCGTTATCACCACACGGTGCGGATCAAGCGTGATGCCATAGCCTTCGTTGTAGTGTTGGGCAATTCGCGCCCGCAAGGCTGGCAAGCCAAGCCCGACAGTATATCCCAATGGATCGTCAAGTTGTGCGACCAATGCCGCGCGCCCACCCGCAGGCGCGCCCGTGCCGGGCTGGCCGACCTCCATATGGATGATATGGCGGCCTGCATCCTCGGCCTGACGGGCGGCTTCCATCACGTCCATCACAATAAAGGGATCAACGTCACCACGGGTTGAATGTCTCATGCGCTGCCTCTTATGGTTTGGAAAACGTTGTGCCTGTCTGATGTGGGGGGCGTCAACATGGGAACTTGGCAGTCGGGGACATTTGTGATCTGACCCGCGCTGCAATCGAAGGAAGTAACGATGTTCAAAAAGACCGCCCTGACCCTTGCCCTGTTGCTGGGCACACAAGCCACAGCCGTTGAGCTGGACGCAATGACAGACGCCGAGCGGGCGGCATTCCGCGCCGAGATCCGCAGTTACTTGCTAGAAAACCCAGAGGTGCTGATGGAAGCCATCGGCGTTCTGGAACAGCGTGAACAAGCGGCCAAGGCCAATAACGATGTGGCGATGGCACAAAACAACGCCGCCCTGTTGTTCGACGACGGGCATTCATTTGTTGGCGGCAACCCCGACGGTGACATCACCATCGTTGAATTCATGGATTACCGCTGTGGTTATTGCAAAAAGGCCCACCCAGATGTAGCGTCACTTATCACCGCAGACGGCAACATTCGCTATATCATCAAGGAATTCCCAATCTTGGGCGAAGCGTCAGAACTGGCATCACGGTTCGCCATCGCGGTGAAAATTGTGGGCGGCGAAGCAGCCTATAAAGTGGCGCATGACACGCTGATGGAATTCCGTGGCGAGATGACCAATGACAGCCTTGGCCGCTTGGCCACGTCACTGGGGCTAAGTGCGGCAGATATCACGGTCACGATGAATAGCGCCGAAGTAAACCAGATCATCAACGACAACCGCCTACTTGGCCAGGCAATGCAAATCACAGGCACGCCCACATTTGTGGTGCAAGACCAGATGCTACGCGGTTACGTCCCGCAGGCCCAAATGGCCCAGATCGTTGCGCGCGTGCGTGAACAGGGATGATGCGTTAAAACGCATCCTACGCCCCTTTGCATCAGAAAGATTTGGCCGCCTCTGCATCAAGCTGGGCGGCCTTCTTTTCGACCTGTTCGACGATATGTTCGACCATCTCATCATTGTTAAGCTTATGAGATTGCGCACCTGCCAAATAGACCATGCCGGACCCTGCCCCGCCGCCGGTGAAACCAACGTCGGTCATCAGCGCCTCACCGGGGCCGTTCACAACACAGCCAATAATCGACAGCGACATAGGCGTCTTGATATGTTCAAGCCGCTTTTCCAATGTCTCAACCGTTTTGATCACGTCAAATCCCTGCCGCGCGCAGGACGGACAAGAGATGATGTTCACCCCGCGATGCCGTAGCCCAAGGGATTTGAGGATTTCGAACCCCATTTTCACTTCTTCAACCGGATCAGCGGACAGTGACACTCGGATCGTATCCCCGATTCCCGCCCAAAGCAGATTGCCCATCCCGATCGCTGATTTCACAGTGCCGGAAATCAGCCCGCCCGCCTCAGTAATCCCAAGGTGGATCGGCGCATCGGTCGAATCGGCCAGCTGCTGATAGGCGGCGGCGGCCATGAATACGTCAGAAGCCTTGCAGCTGATCTTGAATTCGTGAAAGTCGTTGTCTTGCAAGATTTTGATGTGGTCCAACCCGCTTTCGACCATCGCATCGGGACATGGCTCTGCGTATTTGTCCAACAGATGCTTTTCGAGGCTACCTGCGTTCACCCCGATCCGGATAGAACAGTTGTGATCGCGGGCGGCTTTAATCACCTCTTTCACGCGTTTTTCATCGCCGATGTTGCCCGGATTGATGCGCAGACATGCGGCACCCGCTTCGGCCGCCTCGATCCCGCGTTTATAATGAAAATGGATATCGGCAACGATGGGCACTGACACCTCTGGCACGATATCGCGCAAGGCACGGGATGATCCCTCATCAGGAACGGAAACGCGCACGATATCCGCGCCCGCATCGGCAGCCGCCTGAATTTGTGCAATTGTCGCCTTCACGTCTGTGGTTAGCGTATTGGTCATCGTCTGTACCGAAATCGGGGCATCACCGCCGACAGGCACGTTGCCGACCATAATCTGACGGGATTTGCGACGCTCAATATGACGCCAGGGACGGATGTGATTAAGGGACATGCAAGCAACCTTTGGAGAGACCTGTTGGCTGTCAACCTAGGCTGACACAGGTGGTAGGACAACCGGTATGGTAAATTATTCGGACACCACCTCAGCCACGAGGCTGATGGCGTCTGCAAGGCCTTGGTCCGTAGTCAAATCCGCCTCGGCGTAAGTCTCGGTCAGGTTTTGAACCGATAGATCCAGATTCGACGTGACCGTGCCGTTCAGGCCAGCGGGGCCAAAATGCGTGCCGTTGACGGCAAAATACATCGCACCGCTTTCACCGACGCGCAGGGTTGCGGGTTCTTCTGTTGCGGGCAGTGCGAATTTGTCGCCTGCGTCCAGAATACCCTCAAAGATAACGGACCCATCGGCCGCACGCACACGCACCCAAGCGGGACGCGCTGCCACCAGCTGCACCTCTGGCACAGGGCCTTCGTTCACTTGGATCGCGGGTGCGCCACCTGCAGCGGTCGCGATCACAGGATCAGGTTCGGATGCCAACACACCGAATGAACCGGAATTCAACGTAGAGATTGGGCCGTCACGCGCGACAAGCACAGGCACATCCAGCGCTTGCGGGCGATACAAGCGATCAAGCGCCTCTGGGGACGGGGTAGTGAATTCAGCCAATGTATCGGTCCGGTCGATCCCGTTTGATGCACCCGCGAGCGGATCAAGGTCGGACACCACAAGCGGGGTTTGTTCCACGGGCGCGAACTGCACCTTCTGGACCTCTTGCAACACAGTCCAGCCACCAAAGCCCAGACCACCGATCAAGGCGATCAGCACAGCGATGGACCCGATTGCGCCGGGTTCAATGCGCGACAGCATCGCCTCACCTGCCGGAACGAACGGCGTGGCGGATGATACAAAGATATCTTTGTTGCCGGACCCTGCCCCGAAATCATGACGCGCAGGTTTGGCAGATGATGCCTCGGCCGACATGCCGTGGGCTGTGGCAAATCCGCTTTCGACGCAGAACGTATCAAACGCCCAGTCGGGATCCATGTTCAGATAACGGGCATAGGACCGCACGTAACCCGCGATAAATCCGGGCGTGTCAAAGGCAGATGGGTCGGCATTTTCGATGGCAGCGATGTAAGCCGCTTTAATCTTCAGCTCACGCTGCACGTCCAACAGGCTTTTGCCCATGGTCGCACGCTCACCACGCAGCAGATCGCCAAGCCGCAGATCAAAGTCGTCGAACCCTTTGGTTTCAACGTCCTCAGCTGGTTTCGCGCGTCTGAAGGTTTTTCCGATCATCGGTCGTCCCGTATCTGCTTGCCCCAGTAAACACAGTAGCATCGAATCGAAACCGCCGTGTCCGCTAGTATTTTGTTACCATAGGGCAAGGGACGATGCACATGCAGAAATATTAACCGGCTAATTCGGCACGATTCAGCGCACAATGGGACCAAAGCGCATCCAATGCACCGATCAGCGCATCAATCTCTTGCGGACCATGCACGGGCGACGGTGTAAATCGCAACCGCTCTGTGCCGCGTGGCACCGTTGGGAAATTGATGGGCTGCACGTAAATGCCATGCTCTTCCAACAACATGTCAGACATTTTTTGCGTGTGCACAGGGTCGCCGACCATCAAGGGAACGATGTGGCTGCCGTGGTCAATCACAGGAAGGCCAAGCCCCTTAAGGCGCAGTTTCAGAATGCACGCTTGGGTCTGGTGCGCATCACGCAGGTCCTGATCCGTCTTCAGGTGTGCAACAGACGCCGCAGCACCGGCGGCAACCGCGGGGGGCAGCGACGTTGTGAAAATAAAGCCGGGCGCATAGGACCGGATCGCATCACACATCTTGGCAGATGCCGCGATATAGCCGCCCATCACGCCGTATGCCTTTGCCAAGGTGCCGTTGATGATATCTACGCGGTGCATCAACCCGTCGCGTTCAGCAACACCGCCGCCACGTGGGCCATACATGCCAACAGCGTGCACCTCGTCTAGGTAGGTCAATGCGCCAAATTCTTCGGCAACATCGCAAATTTCTGCAATTGGGCCAAAATCGCCGTCCATGGAATAGACGGATTCAAAGGCAATCAACTTGGGCGCAGCGGGATCATCGGCTGCCATAAGCTCGCGCAGGTGCACCACGTCGTTGTGACGGAAAATCCGCTTGGCACCGCCGTTACGGCGCACGCCTTCGATCATCGACGCATGGTTCAGCGCGTCGGAATAAATGATCAGCCCCGGAAACAGCTTGGGCAATGTGGAGAGCGATGCATCGTTGGCGATGTAAGCGCTTGTGAACAACAAAGCCCCTTCTTTGCCATGCAGATTGGCCAATTCAGCCTCTAACCGCTTGTGATAGACTGTCGTGCCTGAAATGTTGCGTGTCCCACCAGACCCGGCCCCCGTAGCATCCAACGCCTCGTGCATAGCTGCAAGGACAGACGGATGCTGGCCCATTCCCAAGTAATCATTGCCGCACCAGACGGTGACCGGTTGCTGGCTGCCGTCAGGCTTTGACCATGTCGCATGGGGGAACTGCCCGCGTTCACGTTCAATATCAATAAACGTGCGATAACGCCCCTCGACATGCAGGCTTTCAATCGCGTGGTCCAACAGCACTTCGTAATTCAAGGCAGCATTCCTTTTGGTATTGTTCGTTTCATATAGAGCGATTGGCGGGCGGGCAATACACGACAATCTGTCGCCCCCCTCTCTTGGCCTTATGGCACAGGCAAGCTAGGCTTGATTTGATCCAAATCAAAAGGCAGATACCACCATGACACTTGACCCTGTTCTCGCAAAAATCGACACGGACGTACATGCGGCCACCGACCGTTTGCTTGATCTGCTACGGATCCCGTCCATCTCTACCGATCCGGCCTATAAGGCTGATTGTGCCAAAGCTGCCGATTGGTTGGTTGCGGACCTGCAATCCATCGGTTTTGAGGCCAGCAAACGCGAAACACCGGGGCATCCGATGGTCATCGCACATTCAGGCGGTGAAGGGCCGCATATTCTGTTTTACGGCCATTATGACGTCCAACCGGTTGATCCGCTTGATCTGTGGGACAACGATCCGTTTGATCCGCAAATCGAAGACACGGCGAAAGGCCCCGTAATTCGCGGGCGCGGCTCATCCGACGACAAGGGCCAGCTGATGACATTCGTTGAGGCCTGTCGCGCATGGAAGGCCGTCCATGGCACCCTGCCCGCCAACATCACGCTGTTCTTTGAGGGCGAGGAGGAATCAGGTTCCCCGTCGCTGACCCCGTTCATGCGCGACAACGCGGCCGAGCTAACTGCGGACGTGGCACTGATCTGTGACACGGGTTTATACGGCGAAAGCACGCCAGCGATCATCACACAACTGCGCGGTCTCTTGGGCGAAGAACTCACCATCGAAGGGCCATCGTTAGATTTGCATTCGGGCATGTACGGCGGCATCGCGATGAATCCCGCGCGGGTTTTGGCGAAAATCATCGCCAGCCTGCACGATGATACAGGCAAGATCACGGTGCCGGAGTTCTATAACGGCGTGCCAGAGCTATCCAACGAACTTGCCGCAAGCTGGGACGATCTGAAATTCGATGAGGCGCATTTCTTGGGCGAGGTTGGTTTGTCCAAACCCGCAGGTGAATTGGGCCGTCGCCCGCTAGAAATGATCTGGTCGCGCCCCACCTGCGAGGTGAATGGCCTTTGGTCAGGTTACACGGGTGACGGTTTCAAAACTGTGCTGCCTTCACAAGCGCACGCCAAGATTAGCTTTCGCCTTGTCGGCCAGCAGGACCCGCTGAAAATCCGCAAAAACTTCCGCAAAATGGTCAGCGATATGCTGCCAGAGGATTGCACCGTCACGTTCAAGGATCATGGCGCCAGCCAAGCGGGGCAAATGTCCACAACCCATCCCGCCTTTGCCCAAGCGAAAAAGGCGCTGTCGGACGAATGGCCCAATGCAGCAGCCTATGTCGGCTGTGGTGGCTCAATCCCCATCGCTGGGCATTTCAAAACGATTCTGGATATGGATGCGATGCTGATCGGGTTTGGCAAAGATGATGACGCGATCCATTCGCCCAATGAAAAATATGACCTGTCGTCATTCCACAAAGGCATCCGGTCATGGGCGCGCATCCTGCACGAAATGACCGCCTAGACTGTATTGACCATGCGCCGTCTGCGGGGGAATTGGCCCCCGCAGGGCAATGGGGGCAGCGCCCCTATACCAAAAACAAAAAAGCAGGCCATTGGCCTGCGCATTTGCTTCAAATCTTGGAAAAATGGCGCGGTTGACGGGACTCGAACCCGCGACCCCCGGCGTGACAGGCCGGTACTCTAACCAACTGAGCTACAACCGCGCATTTTCACGAACATCTGAAATCTAAGTGGCGCGGTTGACGGGACTCGAACCCGCGACCCCCGGCGTGACAGGC
>JAQXEG010000036.1 GCA_029250945.1 Yoonia sp. | reverse complement strand
CACGGGCGGTCATCCGCAGGCATCGCAGCGGCTGGGTCCGAGAAAATGACCAAAGGGTTTGGCCCCATGCTGCCCGGCTTTATCCACCTCGATTTCGGCGACCACGACGCCCTAGCGCAAGCCGCGAAATCCGGCACCGTCGCCGGTATCCTCGTGGAACCCGTGCAGGGCGAAGGCGGCATCCGCCCGCTGCCTGACGCCTGCCTCAAGGGGCTGCGCGATCTATGTGATGAACACGGCATCCTGATGATGCTGGACGAGGTGCAATGCGGTGTTGGCCGGACCGGCAAGCTGTTTGCCCACGAATGGGCCGGCATCACCCCCGACATCATAATGGTGGCCAAGGGCATTGGCGGCGGTTTCCCGTTGGGCGCTGTCCTTGCGACGCAAAACGCGGCATCGGGCATGACCGCTGGCACACACGGCTCCACCTATGGGGGCAACCCGCTGGCCTGTGCGGTAGGCGGCGCCGTAATGGATATCGTGTCCGACGATGCGTTCCTGGCCGAGGTGAACCGCAAGGCCTCACTCCTGCGTCAAAAGCTTGAAGGGCTCGTCGCCTCCTACCCTGATGTGTTCGACAGCGTGCGCGGATCAGGCCTAATGCTGGGGCTGAAATGCAAGGCCACGAATACGGATGTGGTCGCGGCAGGCTACGCGCAAAACCTGTTGACGGTGCCTGCGGCCGACAACGTGATCCGGCTTTTACCCGCGCTCAACATCAGTGACGAAGACATCGACAATGCGGTGCAAAAACTCGACGCCGCAGCGGCCCATGTATAGCTTTCGCAAAATCACCCCAGCGGATGAAGCCATGTTCAAACACTGGCTCATCCACCCGCATATCGGGGGCTGGTGGAAAGATGGTGATACTGAATGGGGGCTTGTCGCCGAAGACATTGACAGCCCGCATATCGACATGCGCATCGCGCAGGCAGACGGGCACCCCATCGGGTTCATCCAAGACTATAACGCGCACCATTGGGACATGCCGCAATACGCGGCGTTCCCACCCGATACCCGCGCCATTGATATGTTTCTGGGCGATCCTGATTACCTTGGCCAAGGCCACGCATCCGGCTTTATCACCGCGCGCCTTGCGGACCTTAAACACATCGGCACCATCGTGATCGACCCCGATCCAACCAACACCCGCGCCATCCGCGCCTATGAAAAGGCAGGCTTCCGCCCCAATAAAATCACCGCTTGCGAAGACGGCGATCCGGTCCACGTGATGGTCTACCCGTAACCCCTTCCTCTTGCGAAAAATACCTCAGTGGGTCCGGGGGTCTGAAATCCCCGGCGCTCTGCTACTAGAAAAGACATCTGAACATGACACATTTCCTTGATATCCACACAACTGATCCGGCGGCATTGCGGACGATCATCGATGATGCACGCACGATGAAAGACGCACGCAAAGGTTTGCCCAAAGGCACCAAAGACGCCGACCAGCCGCTCGCGGGCCATATGGTCGCGTTGATCTTCGAAAAACCCTCAACCCGCACCCGCATCAGCTTTGACGTGGGCGTGCGCCAGATGGGCGGCGAAACCATGGTGCTATCGGGCGCCGATATGCAGCTGGGCCACGGCGAAACCATCGCCGACACCGCCCGTGTTTTGTCGCGCTACGTTGACCTGATCATGATGCGTACGTTTGAGGAGGACACGATCCTTGAGATGGCCGAATACGCGACAGTGCCGGTGATCAACGGGCTGACAAACCGCACCCACCCTTGTCAGATCATGGCCGACATCATGACATTCGAGGAACATAACGGCCCCATCAAAGGCAAAAAGGTGGTCTGGTCCGGCGACGGCAACAACGTCTTTGCGAGCTTCGCCCATGCGGCCAAACAGTTTGATTTTGATCTGGTGTTTACAGGCCCCGAAACGCTTGATCCCGAACGCGCACTCGACGGGCTTTACACCATCGAACGCAACCCCGATGTCGCCGTGCAAGGGGCCGATCTGGTGGTGACCGATACTTGGGTGTCCATGCATGATCCGCAATCGGCGCGGGAACG
Source organism: Yoonia sp. (assembly GCA_029250945.1). GTDB lineage: Bacteria > Pseudomonadota > Alphaproteobacteria > Rhodobacterales > Rhodobacteraceae > Yoonia. Next base: position 17,849 of record JAQXEG010000036.1, on the reverse strand, counting down.
GCGGCACAACCAGCTGCGCGGTTATCAGGTCAACGATGCCCTGATGAACAAGGCCAAGGATGACGCGCTGTTCATGCACTGCCTGCCCGCCCACCGCGATGATGAGGCCACGTCATCCGTGATGGATGGCAAACATTCCGTGATCTTTGACGAGGCCGAAAACCGGCTGCACGCGCAAAAGGCGATTATGCGCCACTGCCTAGGGGCTTAAAATAACAGTTGAAACCTCCACGCAGGCTGATCTGGCCACGCTGGGTAAAGTGCTCGATCAGACCGAACTCTTCCCGTCTGAAATGCTGCCCGACATGATCGGTGGATTTCTGGACGGGTCGGATACAGATGCGGTCTGGCTGACGCATCAAGGGCCCGACGGCGCGGACGGGTTTTGTTTTGCGACGCCAGAACAGATGACCGACGGGACATGGAACATGCTGGCCATCGCCGTGCATCCCGATGCCCAAGGGCAGGGGGCAGGCCGCGCCATCACCGGCGCATTGGAAAGCAACCTGCGCCAACGCGGGGCGCGTATCCTGATCGCGGACACATCCGGCACTGATGATTTCGCGGCAACCCGCGCATTCTATGCCGCCGCTGGCTACACCCAAGAAAGCCGCATCCGCGATTTCTGGGCGGCGGGTGATGACAAAATCACCTTCCGCAAGGCGCTCGGTGATGGCTGACAGGCAAGGCGGATGTTCCTGCGGCCAGCTGCGTTTCATCGTTCAGGGTGATCCGTTGCGCGTGGGCGTCTGCCACTGTCTTGATTGTCGCAAACACCATGGTGCGCTGTTTTTCGCCGCCGCCGTGTTTGCCGAAAACACCGTGAAAATCACGGGCCAGTCCGCATCCCACAAGGGGCGACACATCTGCCCCGATTGCGGATCATCCGTCTATGCGGTCAGCGGGGGCGAGGTTGAATTGCACCTTGGCGCATTCGACGCGCCCGACCAGTTTACACCCACCTATGAGCTGTGGACAGACCGGCGCGAAAGCTGGCTGACCCCGATCTCTGGTGCGGGGCAACATGCGCGCGCACGCGACGCGGACAACTAGGATGGACATCCAATGGACCATCATCCGCAGCTTTGATGCCGTCGCCTAAACCGGCAGCCTGTCTGCGGCGGCCAAACATCTTGGCCTGACCCAACCCGCCGTCAGCCGGCACATTGATGTGCTTGAGGATCAGTTGCAGATGCAGCTGTTCTTGCGCGGGCGCAGCGGGATGCAGGTCACTGAACATGGCGCCGATCTGGTGCCTGTTGCCGCTGATATGGTGGCAAATGCCACGCAATTTGGCCGCGTGGCCGCAGGGCTGAATAATGCGGTGGATGGGACGCTGCGGATATCGGTCAATGATATTCTGGGCATCGTGATTATGCCGCGCATTCTGGCGGCCTTTCAGCAGACCCACCCTGAGATCGCTGTGGAACTCGATATCTCGAACACTGCGTCCAACCTGCTAAGCCGTGACGCGGATATCGCCGTGCGCATGTTCCGGTCCGTGCAAAACGACCTTGTCGCGCGCAAGATCGCATCGTTGCCGCTGGGGTTTTTTGGGCATGAGGATTACTTTGCAACAGCGGGACGGCCCGCATCTGCGGCGGATCTAACAGATCATCGTCTTATCGGATTCGACCGCGATCCTGCGTTGATCGCTGCGGCCAAGGCGCTTGGGCTTGACCTGACCCCCGCCAACTTCGCATTCCGCTGCGATACGATCCTCGCCCAGACAGAAGCGATCCGGGCGGGCGCGGGCATCGGGATCACACATATCGGCATGGCTGCCAAATGGGCGGGCGTCACGCAAGTTCTGGCTGAAGTGACCCTGCCGCCACTGCCGCTATGGCTCGCGTGTCATGCGGATGTGCGGCATAATAAAAGGGTGCGGTTGGGGGTGGATTTTCTGGCGGACCAGCTGCGCGACCCTTACGCGGGCTATCGCGGTTAGGGCGGGGCGCCGGATCGCTCCAGCACCCTGCTTGATCAGACGAATGCGGCCTGTAGCATCAAGAAAATAACGCCAGACAGCAGCGCGGCAGATGGCACTGTGATGACCCAAGCCGCGATGATCGTCATGAAATGTGACCGGCGCACCAGCTTGCGGCGGCGGCGTTCCTCGGGCGCGACGTGGGTCGCGGCAGGGCGCGCGGCCTTGGATTTGCGCAAGCGGCGCTCGGCATCCCATTCGCGGAAAAAGCCGACGCCAAACACACCGCCCACGGCGATATGCGTGGATGATACCGGCAGGCCCAACCAGCTTGCGATAATCACAGTGATCGCGGCGGACAGGGCCACGCAATAGGCACGCATCGGGTTCAGCTTGGTGATCTGGCTGCCGACCATCTTGATCAGCTTGGGACCAAACAGCACCAGACCAAATGAAATCCCCATCGCACCGATGACCATGACCCACAGCGGGATGTTCACCTTGCCTGCAAATTCGCCGAACTGTTCGGCGTGCACAATCGCGGCCAATGGACCGACCGCATTGGCGACGTCATTGGCCCCGTGCGCAAACGACAACAGCGCGGCGGACAGAACCAGCGGCATACCGAACAGGATTTTCAGTGACTTGTTGCGGTTCTCCAAGCCTTCGGATTGGCGGCGGATCAACGGGGATGCGATCACATAAATCACGGCGCCCGAGATGACACCGATCAACAGTGCGGTCGGCAGGTCGATGCTGATGATCTTTTTCAGGCCCTTGATCGACAGGTAAACGGCAAACACGCCACCCATCAAACCTACAAGGATTGGCACCCAAGTGCGGGCAGCTGCGATCTTGTCCTCACGGTAGATGATGAAGTGTTTGATCAGCGCAAGGAACCCGGCGGCAACCAGACCGCCCAACAGTGGTGAAATGACCCAAGACGCGGCGATCTTGCCCATGTTTGGCCAGTTCACAGCCGCGAAACCGGCCGCTGCGATGCCCGCGCCCATCACACCACCCACGACAGAGTGTGTGGTGGATACCGGCGCGCCAACCCATGTGGCAAGGTTCACCCAAAGGGCTGCCGAGATCAGCGCAGCCATCATCGCCCAGATAAAGACCTGCCCGTCGGACACGGAAGATGGATCAATGATTCCCTTGGAAATTGTCGACACAACGTCGCCGCCAGCCAGCAATGCACCCGCTGTTTCACAAAGTGCAGCGATCACAATCGCGCCGCCCATGGTCAACGCGTTGGCGCCCACGGCGGGGCCCATGTTGTTGGCCACATCGTTTGCGCCGATGTTAACGGCCATGTAGGCGCCGATGGCTGCAGCGGCTACAACGACATAAGATGTTGATGTGCCAATGAAAAAGATGGTCGAGGCAAGGGCGGCCACAACGATGAACGCCACCGCGATGCCAATGCCAACCATGGGTCGGCCAACCAGATGGGTGCCGTATTCGACGCTGGAAAACCGTTTAAGATCACGGTCGAGTGTATTGAAATGATGGTCTGGATCGTTCGATGACATGCCATAGCCCCCCGGATGGCTGGTGATATTTTGGCACGGGAGTAAGCGGTCGGGACTGCCAACTCAAGAATTAAGTGGGCGCGGGTGTTAAAACGCCTGCAACAGCGATTTTAATTTCACATCATCGACCATTTCGGCGGCCTTGGCGGGGGACACCCAGATGCGGTCGCGCTTATGCGCCTCGGGATAGTCGTTGGCGATCTCGGTGACGGGCAATTCGTAGATTTTCGTCTCGCACGGGATGGTCAGGCCGGTATCATAAGTTTTGGTCGTCTGGATCGTGTCAAGCGGGGTGGCATCCACGTCGCTGGCGCGCACGCCGCCTTCTTCCCATGCTTCTTGCTGGGCGGCTTCAGCCGCTGACATGCCGTCAATCGGCCAGCCCTTGGGAATGATCCAACGGCCGTTCGAGCTGGTGATAAGCAACACTTCGACACCCTTTTTGGTCTTGCGGTGACACAAGGCCGCCAGTTGAAGGGCGGGCGGACGGCGGAACATGGGCTGGATCGTTTCCGACCAGATCGCACTCAGAACAGAAGACATAAAACCTGCTTTTCTTTATTTATTGGGGGTTATCTAACAAGTAGGTAAAGAAATTGCAAATCACAGCGCCGCGACGGTCAAGTCCCGCGCGGTTTGGCGCGTAAGGTCGGATCGGCTTGGGTCGGATCCTCGGGCCACGGATGGCGCGGATACCGCCCGCGCATATCGCGGCGCACATCGGCATAGGACGTGGCCCAAAAGCCGACAATATCCTGCGTGACCTGCACGGGTTTTTGCCCTGGCGACAGCAGCGTGACACGCAGCGGCGTGCTGCCGACCAGCGGATGCGTGGTCTGGCCGAACATTTCTTGTAGGCGCAGGGTGATACCGGGGGCTTCACCGTCATAATCAATCGGAATTTTGCGGCCCAGCGGCGTGGTGAAATGCGGCGGGGCGGCGCGGTCAAGGCGCTGGGTCTGGTCCCAATCCAGCATCGCACGCAGGGCAGGTAGGATATCAAACCCCTTCCAGTCACCGGTTGTTTTCATGCCCGCCAAATGGGGCATCAACCAATCCTCAAGACCTGCCATCAGGGTGTTGTCGTCCATGGGCGGTAGGTCAGATGCCAAAGCCACCCGCGCACGAAACCGGTTGGCCGCAGCAGAGGGGCGCAGACCAAGCTGGCGGATGCCATCGCACATCGCGGCGGCACTCGCCTCGGGCGGGGCGTCGGGCCAATTGCGGTCATCCAGCACCACCGCACCAAACCGTTCTTGGCGGCGCAGCAACACGCGGCCCTCGCGCTTGGACCAGTGACAGACGTCATCCCATGCGATGTGGTTGGGGAATGTATCGCGCAGCTCGGCCTCGGTGATCTGAATGGCTTGGCGGATGCGGGCCTCTCGGGTGTCGCCGTCCAGATCGGTGGCGATGATCAGGCGTGCACCGGCAATGGGGTCAGCGGCGTCCATCACGGCACCCTTGCCCCCCGACAAGATATAGCGCGGATCGTCGCCCTTGCGGCGCAATCCGATGCGATCAGGATAGGCCAGTGCGGCCATCGCGGCCAGCGACAGCGGCGGGGTGTCGCGCGGGACGGCTTGGGTCAAACGCGGAATCTCGGCCTTGATCTGGGACAGCGCCGCATATTGCACCTGACCGGGGCCATTGTATTTGCCGCGGAGCGCTTGCACGCGCAGCGACAGGTCAACGGGGGCCCCGCGCAAAGGGTCACGCCCGGCCAGTAACGCAGCCAAAGGGGCGGCCTGTGCGCCTGCACGGATCAGCATATGGGCCAGACGGGGATGCAACGGCAGGGCCGCAATTTTGCGCCCATGGGCCGTGATGCGCCCGTCCGCGTCCAACGCATCCAGCGTCGTCAGCAGGCGGCGTGCCTCGGCCAAGGTGCCGTCGGGTGGTGGGGTCAGAAACGCCAGATCGTCGCTACCCCATTGCGCCAGTTCCAGCGCGAGCGGGGCCAGATCAGCCGCCTCGATTTCAGCAGGCGGAAAGGGTGCTAGGGCACCATCCTCGCCCTTGGTCCACAGGGTATAGCAATCGCCGGGGGCGACACGGCCCGCGCGGCCTGCGCGTTGGGTCGCCTCGGCGCGGGACACGCGTTCGGTCACAAGGCACGACATGCCCGATCCGGGGTCAAAACGGGCGCGGCGGGCGCGGCCAGCATCGACCACAACGCGGATGTCCGCGATTGTGAGCGATGTCTCGGCAATAGATGTTGACAGAACGACCTTGCGGCCCGACGCCACGGACGCAATCGCGGCCCGCTGGGCGGCAAAGGGCAAGGCACCGTACAGCGGGCGGATCACGCAATCGGGTGGCAATTTACCGGCAAGCGCAGCCTCGGTCCGCTTGATCTCACCCTCGCCGGGAAGGAAGACGAGGATGCTGCCTGTTGTGTCGCGTGCGGCTTGGGCGATCAGCGCGGCGGTCGCGGTCTCGATCCGTATGCCTTTGGGCAGGGATTTCGGCAGGTGGTGGGTGGTGACCGGAAAGGCGCGGCCCTCTGACGTGATGACGGGGGCATCGTCAAGCATCGCGGCAACGGGGCCTGCATCGAGCGTGGCGGACATTACAAGGATCATCAGATCAGGGCGCAAAATGCCGCGAATTTCCCACGACAGCGCAAGGCCAAGGTCCGCATTTAGCGACCGTTCATGGAATTCATCAAAGATGATTGCGCCGATGCCCGTCAGATCGGGATCGGACTGGATCATGCGGGTCAGGATACCTTCGGTCACGACCTCAACGCGGGTGGCGGCGGATGTCTTGCTGTCGCCGCGCATACGGTAACCGATGGTCTGGCCCGCAGGCTCGTTCAGGCTTTCGGCCAATCGCTCGGCCGCGGCGCGGGCGGCCAGACGGCGGGGTTCCAGCATCAAAATACGGCCGTTCGTTAGGTCCGCGTCTAGCATCGCAAGCGGCACGCGCGTGGTCTTACCAGCCCCTGGCGGGGCCTGTAACACAACGCGGCCATGGGCGCGAAGCGCGTCCATCAGGGCTGGCAGAACGGGATCAATCGGTAGGTTGGTCATGTCGCCTTTGGTCGACGCAAAGCGATGATGGGTCAAGATCTATCCTACGACATCTGCGCCAATTACCGCCAAGGTACAATGGGTTTTAACCCATCACATCTGTCAGACGGGGCCGCGAAACCATGGCCCGCCATCGGCCCAGCGTTCAAATCCGCAGGCAAGGTATGCCGCCTGCGCATCCACATTTTCAGGGGCCGTACCAATGAACATATAGCTGCACCCGAGCGTGTGCGCGATATCGGCTGCTGCATAAATCAATTGGCGGCCTATTCCCTGACTGCGCAGCCGCTCGGCCACATACATATGATTGATATCAATACCGCGCAGGCCATCGACGATCTTCGCCAGTGGTAGCAACGCGGCATAGGCTTGCAGCCCGTCCGCATTTTCAGCAACGATGACACGGACCCACGGATGCGGATCAAGCGCATCACGGGCCAATGTGTCGGACGTAATTTTGACGTCGGCATCACCGTGATAGGCACCAAGTGCGCGGATCATCGTCAGCACGGCGGGAGTGTCAGCGGATTGGCATCAGCGGATGCCTTTCACAAACAAAAAGGGGTCCGCCAGCATATGCAGGCAGACCCTTCAAAATCTAATAGCAGGTGGGCTTAGGCCGCTGTTGCTTTTGCGATCTCTTTCTTGACCTTCAACGCGGCTGGGGACAGCTCTGCGTCTTTGGACTTTGCAAAGAATGCATCCAGACCACCGCGGTGATCGACTGTGCGCAATGCAGCATTCGAGATCTTGAACTTGAACGAACGGCCGAGAGATTCGGACATCAGTGTCACATCCTGCAGGTTTGGCAGGAACCGACGGCGGGTACGGTTTTTAGCGTGGCTGACATTGTTGCCAGACATCGGGCCTTTTCCAGTCAATTCGCAACGGCGCGACATGATGTTATCCTTCGACTTGCGGGGTGGGATGTGGATCGGCCACACGCACCCTTTTCTAATAGCTAAGACCCGCACATACGTCAGGCCATGAATTCGGTCTGCGCGGAATAGGAGGATTCCCGACCGACGTCAACCCGCAACGGGCGCGGTTTGGCGCAAATTAGCGGTGTTGGTCGATCAATACCGGATTGCCGTCGGGGTCCACAACAACAAAGCGGCCTGGCCCCCCCCTTCGGGCAATGTGACTTGGGATGGCTCCAGCCCTTTTACGACCAGATCAGCATGCAAATCACGCACATCTGTATGGCGCTCCGTCTCGGCCGCGGATTGGTCTCAACCGGTGGCGATTATCCGGCTCAACCAAGCGGTTGCCGTGTCATATGTCCAGTCGGTGGCAGATGGGCTGGCAATTCTGGCACAGGTCGCGACGCAGCTTGATCGCTATTCCCATTTTCACGCGGCCAAGGCGGATTTGTTGTTGCGGGACGGGCAAATTGCTGCTGCACGTGATTGTTTCCAAATCGCGATCAATCTGACCCAAAACGTCGTGGATAAGGTGTTTTTGTAGGAAAAACTGGGGCGCTTAACGCGCCATTAGTCGCAGTTCTAGTTCTTCGCGGTACACCTCATCGGCGCGGCGCATGTCGCGGTGCATGGCAATGATCGGGCCGGGGCGCGGGGGGGGCGTCCAACGCGGTGCGCTGAATAATGCCAGCACGGCCAGCGCGGCGCAAAAGCCCTGTCGCCGGATGCCCGCCAAACCCAAGGCGGGCCATGCGCACGCGGGGGAAAACATTGCTCAACATCTGCGCGTTTTGCAGATCAAGCGGTCGGAACGGATCGACGACAATCACCCTTGCAGGCCGCCCTTGGCATGGCGCGCCATATCGCCGACGACAGGATCGAACCCCTGCGCCTCTTTACGGTAGCGCCGATCACATGGAACGACATCGGGATGGATCGAAAACTGGGGCAAAACCGCCGTGGCGTAATGGGCACCAGCGGCACGCGCCATATCCGCTCATCGAAAACCCCAGCATATGCCGCGATTTATAATGCAGAATCAACGCACTAAGCGTCGCCTCAAGCGCGGGTGTGTCGGGGTTGATGAACCAATTATTATAACGGGGCGTGATGCTAAGCTGGGCAAAGCCACGGTCGACAACCGACTGGATTTGCTGCACAGCAGAGAAATCAGCGCGCCCTTTTCGCGGTAGGTAAATGTCACCGCAAGGCGGGGGCATCGGCATTGAAAATTGTCGCCCGCAGGTAATCGCCAGCCAAGATGCGATCGCCCTGATCGGTCATGTCTGGGCCACCACAAGGGCGGCGGCGGCGGCAGGTGACATGCGCCCAGCGGCCACGGCCTTTTCCAGCTGCGACATATGCTCGCCCAGCACCGGATCGTGGGCCAGCCGCGCCAACAATTGCAGCCGGACCTCTTCAGCGAACCAATAACGAGCCTGATCGCTGCGCGCGCGCTGCCAGACATCCGCCTCACGGCGCCAATCGACAAGCACGGTCATCTTGTCCCAAGCATCCTGAATGCCAACCGTTTCCAATGCGGAAACAGTCATCGCCATCGGGTAACCATCGGGGTCTTGGGCGCGTTTGCGCAGTAGCCGCAACGCACCAGCGTAATCCGCACAAGTCCGCATGGCTTGCGGTTTCAGGTCACCATCGGCCTTGTTTACAAGGATCATATCAGCGATTTCCATGATTCCGCGCTTCACACCCTGAAGCTCATCCCCGCCCGCTGGGGCCAGCAACAATAGGAATAGATCGGACATCTGGGCGACCACGGTTTCGGATTGGCCGACGCCGACGGTTTCAATCAAAACGATGTCATACCCCGCAGCCTCGCACAGGGCGACAGCCTCTCGCGTGCGGCGGGCGACGCCGCCTAGCTGGGTCTGGCTGGGGCTGGGGCGGATGAATGCGTTGGGATCACGCGACAGCCGTTCCATCCGCGTTTTGTCCCCCAAGATCGAGCCGCCGGATCGGGCTGAGGACGGATCAACCGCCAACACCGCGACGCGCTGTCCCGCAGCCGTCAGCATCAGACCGAAGCTTTCGATAAATGTGGATTTCCCGACGCCCGGCGTGCCTGACAAACCAATGCGGATCGCCTGACGCCCACCAGCAGCCAGCAAATCCAGCAACGCTATCGCATCGGCACGATGATCTGCACGCGCGCTTTCGACCAATGTGATCGCACGGGCCAGCGCCCGCCGGTCGCCAGCGGCCACTTCACGGGCAAGTTTGGTCATATCATTGGCCTGCGTCATGCGTTCCGTTTTAGGGTGACCCGCCCGCCCGTGCAATCGACGATTAGCAATGGGTTTGCGATGATGCAGGCGGCTGCTAGGCCGTTGGGGCAAATTGGGAAAGGGGACCACTATGAAAACGCCGTTACATCTGTGGATCGTGGGGGTTTTGTCACTGTTGTGGAACGCGTTCGGGGCCTATGCGTCATGTCATGACGCAATTCCGAAACGCGCAGTATCTGTCGGTTTTCACGCCAGAGCAGATGGCCTATTTCGACAATGCACCGGTCTGGTTTGACGCGGTGTGGGCGACAGGGGTCTGGTTTTCGGTGTTGGGGGCGATCCTGTTGCTGCTGCGGTCACGGCTGGCGCGGTCGGCATTCGGCGTCTCGCTTTTGGGACTGGCGGCATCGCCTGTTTACAGCTTTGGGCTGGCAGAGCCGTCAACCATTGACATGATGGGCAGCTTTGCCTTGGTATTTACCGGTGTGATCGTCGTGATCTTGGTTGCGCTTTGGTTGTGCGCCCGCGCGATGGTGACACGCGGGGTCCTGCGCTAGCCGCACATTCGCTTGGCGGTGCTGCTGAAATTCTTGTAGCGCTTCCAAAAACGCTCAGAACTGCGGTTGTCGGACTGACGGGTATCTTGGGCCAGCTGCGGGTTTTCAAAGAACGTTGCGGCGCGGCGTTGTTCGGACGATGACAGCGTGTGGTTCGCGGCCTGCTGCACACATGAACACAACCGGACGGACGCGGGTTTGCGATCGGCGGCCATGCACGCCTTGCCCACTTCGCCCGACACACGGGCCCCGCCACATGCGGTCAGCGTCACAAGCGCGCCCAAAATCAGAAACTTTTTCATCAGGTCACCTGTCATATCTGCCCCGCCGCGTTTGCGCGTGTCATGGGCTGCTCTGGAAGTAATTATGCCTTTGCTGTGGACAGTATGCAAATCAATTGCGCGGGGCGTCGGGGTGTCGGTTGTGGCTTGCCGATTGTTTCGCATGCGAAACAGATGAACAAACTGTAAACAGCGGGTGATTGCGCGCTTGTGTCCTCTTGCAAATTGCGGCGCGCCACGGCATTGACAGTCAACCCATTTGCATAGGCGTTTTGACCCGATGACCGACCTGAAAAACATCCGCAATTTCTCGATCGTGGCACATATTGACCACGGTAAATCCACGCTGGCCGACCGCCTGATTCAAGAGACGAACACAGTCGCGGAACGGGACATGAAGGCGCAGATGCTCGATAGCATGGACATCGAACGGGAACGCGGGATCACGATCAAGGCAAACACCGTGCGCATTGATTACGTCGCTGATAATGGCGAAACCTATGTGCTGAACCTGATCGACACCCCCGGTCACGTCGATTTCGCCTATGAAGTATCGCGATCCATGCGCGCCGTCGAAGGGTCATTGCTGGTCGTTGACAGCACCCAAGGGGTCGAGGCGCAGACGCTGGCAAACGTGTATCACGCGATTGATGCCGACCACGAAATTGTGCCTGTTCTCAATAAGATCGACCTGCCTGCCACCGATTGTGACGCGGTCGCTGCCCAGATTGAGGACGTGATCGGCATCGACGCGTCAGAGGCGCTGCGCGTGTCCGCCAAATCCGGCGTTGGTATCCGCGAAACCCTAGAGGCGATTGTGCAAAAACTGCCCGCGCCCGAGGGCGATGTTGATGCGCCGCTCAAGGCGATGCTGGTTGATTCATGGTACGACAGCTATCTTGGTGTGATTGTTCTGGTCCGTGTGATCGACGGGCAGATGCGCAAGAACGACCGCCTGCGGTTCATGTCCAACGACACGATTCACCAGATCGACCGGATTGGTGTGTTCCGGCCCCAGATGGAAAACGTCGATGTGCTTGGCCCCGGCGAATTGGGCTTTATCACAGCGTCGATCAAACAGGTGCGTGACACCCGCGTGGGCGACACCATCACGTCCGAGAAAAAGGGCACCGACACCCCGCTTGACGGCTTTAAGCCCGCGCAACCGGTTGTTTTCTGTGGTCTTTTCCCCGTCGACAGCAGCCAGTTCGAGGACTTGCGCGACGCGATTGATAAGCTGGCGCTGAATGACGCGTCGTTCAGTCACGAGATGGAAACATCCGCCGCGCTTGGCTTTGGCTTTCGCTGCGGCTTCCTTGGATTGCTGCACCTTGAGGTGATCCGCGACCGGATTGAACGCGAATATGATATTGAGCTGATCACGACAGCCCCGTCCGTTGTGTACCACGTGCACATGCGCGACGGCACGATGGAAGAGCTGCACAACCCCGCCGACATGCCCGACCTGACCCATGTCGACCATTTGCAGGAACCGCGCATCAAGGCGACGATCCTTGTGCCGGATGACTACCTAGGTGACGTACTGAAGCTGTGCCAAGACCGCCGTGGTGTGCAGCTGGACCTGACCTATGCCGGGTCCCGCGCGATGGTTGTTTACGACCTTCCGCTGAATGAAGTTGTGTTCGACTTTTATGATCGTCTGAAATCCGTAACAAAAGGTTACGCTTCTTTCGACTACGTTCTGACAGGCTATCAGCAGGATAATCTGGTCAAAATGTCGGTGCTTGTGAACGACGAACCCGTCGACGCGCTGTCAATGATGGTGCACCGCGACCGCGCCGAACAGCGTGGCCGCGCGATGGTTGAAAAGCTGAAGGATCTGATCCCGCGCCACATGTTCAAAATCCCGATTCAAGCGGCCATCGGCGGCAAAGTTATCGCCCGCGAAACCCTGTCTGCAATGCGCAAAGACGTGACGGCCAAATGCTATGGCGGCGACGCGACGCGGAAACGCAAACTGTTGGACAAGCAGAAGGCCGGTAAGAAAAAGATGCGCCAGTTCGGGAAGGTGGATATCCCGCAGGAAGCGTTTATTTCGGCGCTGAAGATGGATGGGTGACTTGTCGCATTAGAATGAGTCAGTGTTGGAAATGGATTGGGAAATTTAGTTTCTGATCGGCAACGCTCGGAATTGTTTCATTTAGGAAATTCCGATGCCACAGTTTTTTGATTAATTGCTTCCGCACCAAGTCTTTACCCCAAGATCTGCTAAAGTTAACGAATACTCATACGTTCAAAGACAAGACCTTGAGTGGCAGCTCGTTCATGCTTTGCGAGGCTCAAAAAATCTATGCATTTTTGGTGAAAGCGGAAATGGCAAGTCTTGGCTTTATAAGCACGTTTTCAAGCAACATGGCGTCACGCATCACACTATAAACCTCACCTTAGCAGATGCTCAGGACTGCTTGCATGCGGCATTTGAAGCCAAAGCAGACAGCATTGAGGGGCCTAAATTTGAAATCACAACAATGACAACTGGCGCCTTCCAGCCGGGCGGTGTCGGTGTTGGGGGGGAGCGTACGAAGACTTAAAACCTCCGGAGGTTGAGCCTGTCGAGAGGCTTTTCAAGGCAATACGGGGTTCGGAAAATCGCCCAACATGGTTGGTTCTCGACAACTTCGAAATTGTTACGTCGTTCCCTATCGTTATGAAGCAGATTGCAAGTTGATCATGCTGTTGGACGACGAAGGCTATGCAAAATACATGTTAAAATCTGCCTGGTCGGTGTTGCCTCCGCTATTCAGGAATTCGCGGCAAAACAGAACAATAGGACGACGATCCTGAACCGTCTAACTGAAGTCGAAGAGGTTTCGCGCCTTGCGTATAATGAAGCGCTGGAAATCATGACGAAAGGTTTTGAAGACAGGCTAAAGCTGAAATTTAGTGACCCGCGCGTCCGTGAAGACTGCTTAGATATTATTACGAACGTTTCTGATCGTATTGCCGCAGAAGTCCAAGACCTCTGCCTTCGGGTAGCTCACCTTGCTTTCAAAAACGAAAAGACGATTGAGATATTGGTAGTCGAAGACGCTGTGCATGATTGGATCGTCAGCAGCCATAGCGCCGCTGCCATTACAATTCGAGAGAGACTGAACACCATTAATCCTCAGACTGGCAGACGTACGCAGTGTATTTTTGCAATTGGATGTTTGGAAACTCAGGATTTCTCGGTTCATGATGTAGAAAGCACCATGAGAAGTTTGTTTCCAGAGTCGACTGGTCGAAAGTCTCTTGGCGTGAAGAAGCTCTTACGGAGAACTCTCCGAAGGGCGTAACCCGCCAATTCGCAAAGTACCAAATTCAAAGTTGTACCGTTTCAGTCATCCTAAGTACCGAATGGCAATCCGTGCGCTTCTAAAGCGCCGTGCTGATGAAACTGTTTGGTTGAAACGACAAGAGGCATAGTTGGCGTTTGCTTCGGCGACGCGAAAGAGTTTTGCCAAACCGCCCCCTAAAACCGGTCCACGCTTTCCGCTGCCCGTGTGATATCCCGCCCCACGCCTTTGACGGTTTCGCAGGCGCTTAGCGCGAGCAGGCAGAGGAGGGGGAGGGTGCGCAGCATGGGGTATCTTTTCGGTTAGGTTTGCGCCGAAATTAACATGATCGCGCCCCGAGGCAAGTCAGCTGTGGTCCATGTTCAGAAATGCGCTGACGGCTGCTTCAAATTCGTGGGGTTTCTCGGCGTGCAGCCAGTGGCCCGCATTCGGGATTTTTGCAAACTTTGCGTTTGGGAACAGTGTCTTGATCTTGGGGCGGTGGTCGCGTGTTACGTAGTCGGATGCCCCGCCTGACAAGAACAAGGTGGGGCCGTCGAACTGGCCTGTGACCTTTGGGAAGCCGATGATGTTGTCCATGTCGGCTGCCAGCACGTCGAGGTTCAGCTTCCACCGTTTGCGGCGCGCATCCAGCGATTGCAGCAGGAAAGGCACCAATGCGGGGTCGATGCCTGACAGCTGGGCGGCGGCGTCGGCGCGGGTGTCGACCGCTGACAGATCAACGCTGCGCATCGCATCAAGCGGGCCCATTTGCGTGTGGCTATAGCTGATGGGCGCGATATCGGCGACGACCAGGCGGCGCAGTTTCGCGGGGTGTGTGCAGGCCAGCACCATCGCGGCCTTGCCCCCCATTGAATGCCCCAGCACGTCCATCGGTGTGGTGATGACCTGCGCCAAATCGGTGGCCAGATCGTCATAGATATGTCTGTCGTGCCACGGGCTGTTGCCGTGGTTACGCATGTCCACGGTGATCACGGGCCGCGTGGCGGACAGTCGTTTGGCGATCACATTCCAGTTGCGCGCAGACCCGAACAGCCCATGCGCGATCAGCAGTGGTGGCCCGTCGGGACCGTCATATTCAACCATGTTCAACATGCATCTAATCTAGCCCGAGGCGTGCAGAAGACACCAGAGGGATTGAGCGCGCAGCCTCCGCATGATTAACGTCACCCCATGTTGAATGATACCCGCAAAGCCCAAGTGGACGAGGTCCGCAAGCTGATGGAAACGCGCCTGCGGGTGCGGGGCAAAACGCTTGACCAACAGGTACGCAAGGCGGGGCGTTTGCTGCCACGTGCGGAGCGCCGCGAGGCGACGTATCTAGCGCAGGCGGCAACGGTGCTGGATCACCCTAAGCTCAGCCGTATGGTCGACCCCATGAAGGTCGCCGCAGCGCATGGACGTCTGACCACATTCCTCAAAAAGATCGATCCGAAGGATCGTGCCAAAGGGTGGGTTTTGAATTGGCTGGGCTCAGCGGCGCTTGTGCTGATCATCGGGTTCATCATCACGGTTTGGGTGCTGGTTGAGCACGGGATCGTCTAGAAACCGTTTGAGCCGCGCGCACAAAAAAGGGCCGCCACAACATCTGTGACGGCCCCCCGATCTGCGTAGGGTGCGTTTTAACGCATCATTCCTATAGGTTCGGATAAAGCGGGAATTTTTCGCACATCACTTCGATCTCGGCGCGGACCTTGGCCTCGACCTCGGCGTTGCCTTCGGGGCCATTGGCGGCCAGACCGTCCACAACTTCGACGATCCAGTCGGCGATCTGGCGGAACTCATCCTCGCCAAAACCGCGGGTTGTGCCCGCAGGTGTGCCAAGGCGGATGCCGGATGTCACGGTTGGCTTTTCGGGGTCAAACGGGATGCCGTTTTTGTTTGTGGTGATGTGTGCGCGGCCCAATGCGGCGTCGGTGATGTTGCCTGTCACCTTTTTGGGGCGCAGATCGACCAGCATCACGTGGGTGTCCGTGCCGCCTGTGACGATGTCCAATCCGCCCTTCATCAACTGATCGGCCAGCGCTTGTGCGTTCTTCACAACCTGTTCCTGATAGGCTTTGAATTCGGGGCGCAGGGCCTCTCCGAATGCGACGGCCTTGCCTGCGATGACGTGCATCAGCGGGCCACCTTGGATGCCGGGGAAGATGGCAGAGTTACATTTCTTGGCAATCGCCTCGTCATTGGTGACGATGATCCCGCCGCGTGGGCCGCGCAGTGTCTTGTGCGTTGTCGATGTGGCCACGTGCGCGTGCGGGAACGGCGACGGATAGACGCCAGCCGCGACCAGACCGGCAAAGTGGGCCATATCGACGAACAGATATGCACCGACGCTATCGGCAATCTCGCGCATTTTTGCGAAATCAATGACGCGCGGAATGGCGGAACCACCGGCGATGATCATCTTGGGCTGGTGTTCGGTCGCAAGGCGTTGAACCTCGTCATAATCAAGCAGGCTGTCCTGTTGGCGTACACCGTATTGCACGGCGTTGAACCATTTGCCCGACTGGTTCGGCTTGGCACCGTGGGTCAGGTGGCCGCCTGCGTCCAGCGACATGCCAAGGATCGTATCGCCGGGCTGCAACAGCGCCTGAAACACACCTTGGTTCGCCTGAGAACCCGAATTGGGCTGCACGTTGGCAAAGCCACAGTTGAACAGCTGCTTGGCGCGCTCAATGGCAAGATTTTCGGCCACGTCCACATGCTGGCAGCCGCCATAATAGCGACGGCCCGGATACCCTTCGGCGTATTTGTTGGTCATCACGCCGCCTTGTGCCTCCATCACGGCGGCTGAGACGATGTTCTCGGAGGCAATCAGCTCAATCTCGCTGCGCTGGCGGCCCAATTCGGCCTGCATGGCGGCATGCAGATCGGGGTCGCGCGTGGCGAGTGTTTCGGTGAAAAAGCCGGCGTCGCGGACGGAATTGGTCATGGTGGCAGATCCCCTTGGGTGTCAGACAGAATGTTTGCACAGTGCATAGCGCAGGTTGCCCGAGGTCAAAAGCACCAATACGACCCCGTGCGAACCTGTCGCGGCACCATGCGTTTCCGATCGGTCACTTGCGTTTCTTGTGGGATCTTGGGACAAGTTGCACATCCCTTGCAGAGGAATGCGCTATTGCCCCGTCCTAACATCGCCTTTACCGCCAGCCCCGCGCCCACCGCGCAAAAGGCGCTGACCGCGCTACGCGACGCATATGGTGACGCCGGATTGGACAAGGCGGATGTGGTTGTCGCCTTGGGCGGGGACGGGTTTATGCTGCAAACCCTGCACGCGACACAGCATCTGGATACACCGGTTTACGGCATGAACCGCGGCACGGTCGGGTTCTTGATGAATGAATTTAGCGATATTGATCTGCAAACGCGGCTGGATGACGCCGTGGAAGAGGTGATCAACCCGCTGTCGATGACCGCCCTATGCGTCAACGGCACCATGCATGAGGCGTTGGCCATCAATGAGGTCAGCCTGCTACGCGCAGGCCCCCAAGCCGCCAAGCTGCGCATCACGGTGGATGGCAAGCTGCGGATGAACGAATTGGTTTGTGACGGTGCGCTTGTGGCGACGCCAGCAGGGTCCACCGCCTATAACTATTCCGCGCACGGCCCGATTTTGCCGATCGGGTCGGATGTGCTGGCGCTGACCGCGATGTCCGCGTTCCGGCCCCGCCGCTGGCGCGGTGCGTTGCTGCCTAAACGTGCCGTGGTGCGGTTTGACGTGATTAACCCCGACAAACGCCCCGTCATGGCCGATGCCGACGGTAAATCCGTGCGCGACGTGGCAAGCGTCGAAATCCGCTCCGACCCCAGCGTCGCCCACCGCATCCTGTTTGATCCCGGGCATGGGTTAGAAGAACGACTGATCCGCGAACAGTTTGCCTAGGCGAAATGTCCGCTGCGCGGGACAAACCGGACTTGTGCGGTTGCTGCTATTGCTGACGCAGCATTTCCTGGCACGTGCAGCAGCTCGGATTTTGCAGCGCAGCGGATTTCACCAGAACGGCCATTGAGAGGGTCAAAAATTGGGCATTCCCAAACCACCCTTT
>JAQXEG010000021.1 GCA_029250945.1 Yoonia sp. | reverse complement strand
GGCCCAATCGCATTGGCTGTGATACCATCGGCGGACCACGCCTCGGCCATAGCGCGGGTCAACTGGCCGATCCCCGCCTTGGTCGCGCCATAGGCGATCCCGCCGGGAAAGGCGCGGGTGGTCTGCAAGCTGGCGAAATTAACGATCCGGCCCCAGCCCTTTGCCTTCATCGCGGGGACAAGGGCTTGGCTGATGAAAAACGGTGCGGACAAGTTCAGGGCGAGGGTTTGATCCCATCCTGCGTCCGTGACGTCATCTGCGGCCTCGCGCGTGTTGACGCCTGCGGCGTGGACCACGATGTCGGGCGCACCAAACGGGGCAGAGATGTCTGCCACCAGTTTTGCAATACCCGCACGATCCGCGATATCGGCTGTGATCGCTGCGGCGTTTGGGCCAACCTCCGCCACGAGGCTGTCAAGCGCATCGCGGCGGCGCGCGACGCCCACAACCTTTGCACCCGCTGCGGCCAATGTGATCGCGGCGCGGCGCCCAAGCCCCGAACTGGCACCGGTAATGCAGGCCACTTTGCCCGTCAGATCGAATAATGCGCTTGGGTGGGCCATGGTTTTTTGTCTCACAAAGGGGCTGTTACCTTCGTGTTTACCGAAATGACTGCCAAAATGAAAGCGCTTACATTTGTGAACAAAAAGACAGTTAAGCCGCAACCACGCCTTTAGAAATACGAAGGGGGGGAGTGGAGCGGGTAACGAGAATCGAACTCGTAACTAAAGCTTGGGAAGCTGCCGTGATACCTTTTCACCATACCCGCTCAGGGTACTTGGGTGAGATAATCTGCGGATGCGAGGCCGTCAACCGCAGATCACCATTGTCTGAGCAGACTTTAGCGTGCGCGCCGTCTGCGCCGCCCGCCGCCATCGCCGCTGCCGCCAGTGTTGTGGTTTACATCCGGCAAGGTCACGATCGTATTCAGGATCGGGAACGGATCTGATGCGTTGGGCATGGCCGATGCATTCACAAAATGTTCCTGAAAACGCGGCTCAATCGCGGTTTCGATTTTGTGGATGTTCTGTACGGTCTGCTCAATCTCACCGCGTGCCGCGCGGTTCAGCAGGGCGATCCGTGCGCCTGTGCCAGCGGCGTTGCCCGCTGATGTGACCTTATCCAGTGGCGCATCGGGGATCATGCCGATGACCATCGCGTGTTTTGCGCTGATATGTGCGCCAAAGGCACCGGCAAGGACAACGCGATCAACGGTATCTACGCCAAACTTGTCCATCAACAAACGCGCACCGGAATACAGCGCGGCTTTTGCCATTTGGATTTGCCGGATGTCCACATTTGTGACGGTCACAAGCGGCCCGTCATCAGCGGTGCCATCGTGGATAAGGTAGGAATTTGTGCGCCCTTCAGCAAAGCAGTTGGGCGATCCAGTTTGTTCCGCCGATCCGATGAGGCCTGCGGCATCCACAATGCCTGCCATACGCATTTCGGCGACGACCTCGATAATGCCGGACCCGCAGATGCCGGTCACGCCAGTGCGTGCGGTTTCCTTGGCAAATCCATCCTCATCCGACCAAAGATCACAGCCGATCACCTTGAAACGGGCGATCTTGGTGACGGGGTCAATTTTGACGCGTTCGATTGCGCCGGGGGCGGCCCGCTGGCCCGATGTGATTTGTGCGCCCTCAAATGCGGGGCCGGTGGGGGATGAACAGGCCAAGACCTTGTCCTTGTTGCCCAGCAGAATTTCCGCGTTGGTGCCCACGTCGACGACCAGCACAAGGTCCTCGGATTTGTCAGGTGCCTCGGACAGTGCGACCGCTGCCGCATCCGCGCCGACGTGGCCCGCGATGCACGGCAAGATATAGACGCGCGCGGCGGGGTGCAGGTTCAGGTCCAGTTCCAACGCACGCAGCGACAGAGATTCGGACGTGGCCAGCGCAAAAGGTGCCTGACCCAGCTCAAACGGATCAATGCCAAGGAACAGGTGGTGCATCACTGGATTACAGACGAAAACGGCGTCCACGATCAGGTTGCGGTCAATCTCGGCCTCTGATGCGATTTGCACGAAAAGGGCGTTCATCCCTTCGCGCACGGCTGTCGTCATCTCGTCGGCGCCTGACGGATTCATCATGCCATAGCTGACGCGGCTCATCAGGTCCTCTCCGAAGCGGATTTGCGGGTTCATGATGCCTGATGACGCAACAACTTCGCCTGATTGCAAATCGCACAGGTGCGCGGCGATCGTGGTGGATCCAAGGTCCACGGCCAGCCCATAGATCGTGCCGTCGTAATAGCTGGGCCAGACCTGCATGATGCGTGGGCTGAACATGTCATCGCCAAGGTGGACGGCAACTGTGACCTTCCATTCACCCTTGCGCAGGGCAGTTTGCAGGGTTTTTAGAACGCCCAAGTCGGCCTCAAGCTCTGGCAGGTCCCAATCGGTGCGCAGCGCCTTGACCAGACGTTCCAGATCACCGGAGGGGTCGTGCATGTCGGGTTCTTCAACCTCGACGTAATACAGCCGTGTTGACGGGTTCATCGTGATATCACGCACCTCGGCGCGTTTGCGCACGACTTGGCGGTGGACTTGGCTTTCGGGGGGGACATCTACGACGATATCGTTTTGCACCGTGGCCTGACAGCCCAGACGCCGTCCCTTGGGCAGGCCGCGGATATCGTCATAGCGTTGTTCGACGCTGTTCCAGTCGGACAGGGCGTTATCCTGCACCGTCACCCCGTGTTTCGAGAATTCGCCGTAGGATGGCGTGATCTGGCATTTGGAACAAATCCCGCGCCCGCCACATACACTATCAAGATCGACGCCAAGCTGGCGCGCCGCTGTCAGGATCGGGGTGCCGGCGGGAAAGTTGCCGCGCTTACCGGACGGGGTGAAAATCACTAGGGGATCGTTGCTCATGCCGTGACCTAATCTGTTGGTTTGGCTTGACCTTAGCGGATTGCGCGACAGCCGAAAGTGCGAACCCGTCATAACCCTGCCCAACAACGTCATTTTGGGGCTAGTGTCTGGCCGCAATCCGTGACACATCACATCGGCAACACGATCACACATCCCTTAAGGAGCTAGGTTGATGGAAATTCGCGAAGCACTCACTTTTGATGACGTTCTTTTGGTGCCTGGCGCATCGTCAGTGATGCCGTCGACCGCCGATACGGCAACCCATGTAACCAAGACGATTGCCTTGAACATTCCGCTGCTATCCAGCGCGATGGACACCGTCACGGAAAAGAAAATGGCGATTGCCATGGCCCAAGCGGGCGGCATGGGGGTTGTGCATAAAAACCTTGATGTCGAAACCCAAGCCCG
>JAQXEG010000019.1 GCA_029250945.1 Yoonia sp. | reverse complement strand
GCAGCCCGGTAGCTCGTCAGGCTCATAACCTGAAGGTCGTAGGTTCAAATCCTACTCCCGCAACCAAAACCAGCCGAAAACACACCTACCAGCCACCCATCGGGTGGCTTTTTGCGTTGGTACCCCCGGAAACCGCAGCGCGTGTGTCCAAGACAAGACGTCCCCGTCGCGGCATTCGTCAACACACTATGCAGCGGCCGAAGTCCACTGGGCCGCCCTAAGACCACAGGCGCCCTCGACAAATATCCACCACCCCAAGATCAAACCAGATCGGGACCGCGTCAGGATGCGGACGTACCTCTGTCACATGGCCTCTGAGCAGTTCAATTGCCTCAATTTCGGTGTCCTCATCATCGAGACTGCTGGCCAAGGCCTTGATCTTCGCACCATGGACTTCAGCAAAAGGCAGGGTGAATGGTGTCATTTAGCCAATCATTGCCTTTTTCGGGCCCCTGGCCGAAGCATTGGCCATCTTGGGTATACCGCAAGGGTTTGCGATATCGGTTGCCGGCGTGACGAATGAGCCATTGCTGCTGATCCTGCTAATGATCGTTATTCTAATCGCTGCGGGCTGCGACATGGAAGCGACGTCGAATATCGTGATCCTTGCCCCCATCCTCAAGCCATTGGCCGATAACATCGGCATGAACGAAATTCAGTTCTGCATTATGATGAACACCGAGCTGGGCGTCGTTTCCCAAGCACCACAATCTGGAACATAGCATAAGGCGACGCGGGAATTGCCGTGACTATGCTGTGGCCGAGAGCTTCTTCAACCTGCTTAAACGCACCCGCATTCGGTGCAGGACATTCGAAATCAGAGAAGATGAAAACTCCGACGCGTTCGATTACATCGAGATGTATTATAACCCAAAGCGCTAGCACGTCAGAAACGGCATGTTTTCGCCAGCTGACTTTGAAAGACAGAAGTAACGGAAGCTGCAAGGCGTCTAACAAGACAGGGCCATGCACGGTGACAAGTCGCAAGCCCTTCACTGTAGAAAGGCAGCGACAAGTTACTGCTGAAAATATGGACAAATTTCCGCTAGTTGAAACAACTTTGAGCATAGCAGGTAAAGCCGACGCGATCAGCGTCCATTTAACTTTTATTCTGGAACATCCCGTTCAATGGTCTGGTTGCCCGAAGATGGGCAATTCGATGCCAAGCGAGGGTGCAATCCTGGCAGATAACGACCCCCGCATGGCTGCAACATGAAGCTGCGTAATCCGCATAGCAGACGCGCTTGGCCTTGCCCAGCAGACGCATGTGGATACGTAGCGAAATTAGGGGGTCTATCCTTTGAAACTTCGTTCCACTCTGCTTTCCACTCTGTCCGCAAGCGTCCTTTGCGTCGCTGGCTCCGCTGCATTTGCCGAATGTGCCAACCCGATCAAGGTTGGTGTCCTTCACTCTTTGTCAGGTTCCATGGCGATTTCCGAAACCACGTTGAAAGACGCGATGTTGATGCTGATCGAACAGCAAAATGCCAAGGGCGGCCTGCTGGGCTGTGAATTGGAAGCGGTCGTTGTTGATCCTGCATCCGACTGGCCGCTGTTTGCCGAAAAGGCGCGTGAATTGCTAACAGTGAACGAGGTCGATGTCATCTTTGGTAACTGGACATCCGTTTCGCGGAAATCCGTTTTGCCAGTGATTGAAGAACTGAATGGTCTGCTGTTCTATCCTGTGCAATACGAAGGCGAAGAATCGTCCAAGAACGTGTTCTACACAGGCGCCGCCCCAAACCAACAAGCGATCCCTGCGACCGACTATTTCCTCGAAGAACTCGGGGTTGAGAAATTCGCCTTGCTTGGCACGGACTATGTTTATCCGCGCACGACCAACAATATCCTCGAATCCTATTTGCAGGACAAAGGCATCGCAGCCGACGATATTTTCGTGAACTACACCCCGTTTGGCCAGTCCGACTGGGCAACGATCGTGGCCGATGTTGTGGCGCTTGGCGAAGATGGCAAACAGGTCGGTGTGATTTCCACGATCAACGGCGACGCCAACATCGGGTTTTATAAAGAGCTGGCCGCGACAGGCATTTCTGCGGACGATATTCCTGTTGTTGCCTTCTCGGTGGGTGAAGAAGAGCTGTCCGGCTTGGACACATCCAATCTTGTCGGTCACTTGGCGGCTTGGAACTATTTCCAATCGGCTGAATCCGACGCCAACACCGATTTCATCGCCGCATGGAAAGCGTTTGCTGGTGAAGAGCGCGTGACCAACGACCCGATGGAGGCCCATTACATCGGCTTCAACATGTGGGTGAACGCGGCGACTGAAGCGGGTACAACAGATGTCGATGCGGTCCGCACTGCAATGTACGGCCAAGAGTTCCCGAACCTGACAGGCGGCACCGCTGTGATGTTGCCAAACCACCACCTCGCTAAACCGGTTCTGATCGGCGAAATCCAAGCGGACGGTCAATTTGACATCATCAGCCAAACGACCGAAGTGCCGGGTGACGCATGGACCGACTTCTTGACCGCTTCCGCTGTGTTGAAGTCTGATTGGAAAGACCTTGGTTGCGGCATGTATAATGTTGAAACAGAAACCTGTGTTCAGCTGACATCCAACTACTAAGCCCCCTTGGCAGGCGCGCAGACCCTCCCAAGGTCCTGCTGCGCGCCTGCCATCCCTCTATTGAAAGTCTGCTGATGCGTTCCGCACTTTTTGCTTTGATGCTTATGATCTGCAGCGCATCCGCTGCGACTGCCCAAAACCTTCAACCCATTTTGCAATCCCATGCAACCGAGGTTACCAACCCGTCACGCGGGTCGGTGGGTGAAGCGCTTGACGCTATCACCGGCTCTGGCTTGCCGCAAGCAACCGCGTTTTTGGAGCAATGGTCCGAGAAAAACATCTGGCAGCGCGATGATGGCGTGTTCTTCATCGGGGTGGCGGAGGATGAGACGCTTGCCCTGACTGATGTCGACACACGAGCCACGTCCACAGCCCCAAAGACCGATTTCAAACAGCTCAAACCCAATGGCGGTGTGCGCCGATTGATCGGCACCGCGCTCGTGCAATTCCAATTGATCGACCCTGACCTGACCCGCCGCGAAACCGCCGTGGCCTCAATTGCCCGTCGTCCAGAGGCCGCGCAACTGGCCCCGCTTTTGGCGTCAATTGATGCAGAAACCGATCCCGCATTGAGGGCCCGAAAAATCCAACTGGCGAATTTTCTATCCGCGCGTTTTGCCGATGATCCAACCAGCCGCATCGCGGCGATCAACAGTTTGGCCATCGATACATCTGTCGAGTCCCGTGCAGTTTTGAACCAAATTTTGACAGTGAAGTCAGACGTCACCCGCGCCCAGCCAGAGGGCAACATCGCGGTCATTCATGATCCGATGGATGCACCATACGCCTACTATACGACGTTGGTCGACGCGAGTCTCGCCCCCGCCAAACAAACCGCCGCCGACATCAAACGCGCGTTGGAGGCCAATATTGTTGATGGGCGCATCGCAGGGTTTCCCTTGACGCAAATGAGCGATCCGGACACCCGCAAAACCGCTTATGCCGCTTTGGCCGCCGATGGCTTGGTGCCGGTGTTGATCACCGACGAGCTGAGGAACGCGGCCCTGAACGATCACGTTTTCTATGACCTCTATGATGAACCTAACGCGGATATCACCGCAGCCGCACAAGCGGCGCTGGGGTCCGTGACTTCGCGCGTGGCTGCGGCGCAGGTCGCGGATCTGACGCTGGACGCGCTATCACTTGCCTCCATCTTTTTCCTCGCGGCGATTGGGCTGGCCATCACCTTTGGTGTGATGGGCGTGATCAATATGGCGCATGGTGAATTCATCATGATGGGCGCCTACACGGGCTATGTCGTGCAGCTGTTTGTACCTAACTACACAGCGTCCCTGATCATCGCATTGCCGCTTGCCTTTGCAGTCACATTTGGCGCGGGCGTTGTAATGGAACGGCTTGTGATCCGCCGCCTCTACCACCGCCCGTTGGAAACGCTGTTGGCGACATTCGGGATTTCGATCGCCTTGCAACAAATCGCTAAAAACATCTTTGGGACCCAAGCCCGTCCGCTCACATCGCCAGACTGGTTGGCTGGCGCGTGGGTGTTCAATGACGTGATTCAGATCAGCTATATCCGCATTGCGATCTTTGTGTTGGCGCTGATGTTCCTTGGGCTAATTATCTACATCCTCAAACGCACGCGGCTAGGACTAGAGGTTCGCGCGGTCACGCAAAACCCCGGCATGGCGTCGTCGATGGGGATCGACCCTGACAGGATCAACATGATGACCTTCGGCCTTGGGTCCGGCATCGCGGGCATCGCGGGTGTGGCCATCGGGCTTTATGCCAAGGTCACGTCCGAGATGGGATCAGACTATATTGTGCAAAGTTTCATGACCGTGGTCGTGGGCGGCGTCGGCAACGTCTGGGGCACGTTGGCGGGGGCTACGATGATCGGTTTTGGCCAAAAAGGGATCGAATGGTTGAACCCATCGAACACCTTGGCCGCGCAGACTTATATGATCCTTTTCGTGATCCTGTTCATCCAGTTCCGCCCCAAAGGCATCGTCGCCCTCAAGGGCCGCGCCGCCGGAGATTGATCATGCAAAACACGTTTATCGCCAAAAACCCGTCCGTGCTGTGGTTCCTTTTGGGCCTGTCACTGTTCACCGTGATCGTGTCGATTTGTAGCGAGGCGGCGGGCACTGCGCTGATCTCAACCTCGTTTTTGAAAACACTTGGCAAGACGTTATGCCTATGTCTAGTCGCTGTAGCGATGGATGTGGTTTGGGGGTATTGCGGTATCCTAAGTCTCGGACATTTTGCGTTTTTCGGTATCGGCGGATACGCTATGGGAATGTGGTTGATGTATGACCGGACCAAGGACATCGTCGTCGCATCGCTGGAAAACAACATCCTGCCCGCGACAATGGATGAGATTACCGATGCCATTGGCGCCCAAATTTTTGGTGTTGTCGGCAGCTTTGATTTCCCACTGATTTGGGCGTTTTCACATTCGCTGACCTTGCAACTTTTGGCCGTGATTCTGGTGCCTGGTTTGCTAGCACTTGTCTTCGGCTGGCTCGCATTCCGCAGCCGTGTCGCAGGCGTCTATCTATCGATCTTGACCCAAGCCATGACCCTCGCGCTGTCGCTGTATTTCTTCCAAAACGACACAGGATTGCGCGGCAACAACGGGCTGTCGGGATTGCAGAATATTCCGGGGTTAGAGACTGTATCCCAAGCGACCCTCTCGCTATGGTTCTTTTGGGCCTCGGCAGTGGCGCTGGCCGCAGGTTACCTCTTGTTCGCATGGATGACGTCGGGCAAATTTGGCTCCGTGGTCCGCGCCATTCGCGACAACGAGGCGCGGGTGCGTTTCCTCGGCTATCACGTCGAAAGCTATAAGCTGTGCATCTTCACTACCACAGCCATGGTCGCCGGTGTCGCGGGCGCGCTGTACTACCCGCAAGCGGGCATCATCAACCCCGCCGAAATTGCCCCCATGGCGTCGATCTATCTGGCCGTTTGGGTCGCGATTGGCGGACGCGGGCGGCTTTACGGTGCGGTGATCGGAGCGGCGGTCGTTTCGCTAATGTCGTCATGGTTCACGGGCGGCAGCGCGCCCGACATTAACCTTGGGATCTATGTCGTCCAATGGACGGATTGGTGGTTGATGCTGCTGGGGCTGACCTTTGTTGCCGTCACCCTGTTCTTTCCAAAAGGGATCGGCGGGTTGTTCGACCTCATACCACGCAAAGGAGATCGGAGATGAGCACGCTTTTAGAGGTCTCTGGCATCTCGGTCAGCTTTGATGGGTTTAAAGCGATTAACAATCTGTCGATCCAAATCGCCGAGCCGGAATTGCGCGCAATTATCGGGCCCAATGGTGCTGGTAAAACCACGTTTATGGACATTGTGACGGGCAAGACAAAACCCGATGAAGGCTATGTGATTTGGGGCGAAAAATCTGTGTCCTTGCTGGGCATGTCCGAAAGCCAAATCGCCCAAGCTGGTATCGGTCGTAAGTTCCAGAAGCCTACTGTGTTCGAGGCACAGACCGTGCGCGAAAACATCACCATGGCGTTGAAAAACCCGCGACGTCCGTTTGATCTATTGTTCAATAAAGCCGCCGCCAACACCGAAGACCGCGTGCGTGCGATCAGCGATGATATCGGGCTGACGGATGCGCTTGATCTGGTTTCGGGCGCACTCAGCCATGGGCAAAAACAATGGCTAGAGATTGGTATGCTGCTGGCCCAGGACCCACGGCTCTTACTTGTCGATGAGCCAGCCGCAGGCATGTCGGCGGTGGAACGCGAGCAAACCACAGACATTCTAGTGCGCGCGGCCAAAACCCGCGCCGTGGTGGTCGTCGAACATGATATGGATTTCATCCGGCGATTGAATTGCAAGGTCACAGTGTTGCACCAAGGGTCCGTTCTGGCCGAAGGGTCGCTGGATCATGTCACCCAAAACCGAGACGTAATCGACGTGTATCTAGGACGCTAAGCCATGTTGGACATCCAAAATCTGACCCTAAAATACGGGCAAAGTCAGATCCTGAACGGTGTGTCCTTGACCGCCCAACCGGGCGAGGTCACGGCCTTAATGGGCACGAATGGCGTCGGTAAAACCAGCCTGCTCAAGGCGATTTCTGGCCGCCATCCTTATGCAGACGGAACGGTCATTCTCGACGGAAAACCGCAATCGCATCTTACAGCCTTTGACGCGGCTAAGGCGGGCATCGCTTATGTCCCGCAAGGGCGCGAGATCTTTCCGATGATGACAGTTGTTGAAAACCTGGAAACCGGATTTGCGTGTTTGAACAAGGCCGACCATGTAGTCCCTGACCATATCTATGATCTGTTTCCCGTGTTGAAAGAGATGTCGGAACGACGTGGCGGCGACCTGTCTGGCGGGCAACAACAACAGCTTGCCATCGCGCGTGCGCTGATAACGCGGCCTAAGGTCTTGCTGCTGGATGAGCCGACAGAAGGCATTCAGCCCAACATCATCCAACAAATCGACCACGTCATTCGCACCCTTTGCGACCAAGGCGATATGGCGATTGTGCTTGTCGAACAGTTCTTCGATTTCGCATTCGATTTGGGTGACCAATTCATAGTGATGAAGCGCGGCGAAGTGTCGTTTGAAAGCCGTGCCGACGGTTTGGAAAGACAGACATTGTTCGACGCGGTCATGGTCTAGGCCGGCGGGGTGAACCCGCCGATGCTTGCCAAAAGGTCGATCACTTCTGTCGCCCCATCACCTCGCCGCAGGCTTGTGAACACAAAAGGTTTGTCGCCGCGCATCCGTTTTGCATCGCGCTCCATCACATCAAGCGACGCGCCCACATGCGGGGCCAAATCGGTTTTATTGACGACCAAAACATCTGATTTTGTGATCGCAGGACCGCCTTTACGCGGAATTTCCTCGCCTGCGGCCACGTCGATCACATAAACAGTCACATCGGCCAATTCGGGGCTGAAGGTCGCCGACAAATTGTCCCCGCCGCTTTCGATCAACACGATTTCTACATCTTCATGTCGGTCGCGCATTTGTGCAATCGCTGCCAGATTGATCGACGCATCTTCGCGGATGGCGGTATGCGGGCAGCCGCCGGTTTCCACGCCGATCACGCGATCTTGGGGCAGGATTTGCATACGCATCAAAGCCTCTGCATCCTCTTGGGTGTAGATGTCATTGGTGATGACCCCAATGGAAATCTTCGGGTGTAAGATGCGTGCAAGAGATGCCGTCAACGTGGTCTTACCCGCGCCCACAGGGCCGCCAATCCCAATCCGAAGAGGTCCGTTTTGTGATGTCATGTGTCTAGCTCCGAAAGACGCGGGAATACTGGGTTTCGTGGCGCATGGCGGCGATGTCAGAACCCCATGTGCAGCTGTGTAGATCATCCGCCGTAGTCCCGACACTGGCGTTGGCGATCGCGACACAATCGGGTTTCAGCGTGGCTTGCACCTTTTGTCCGTCCACTTGGCCCATTGGCACCAAGCGCATCGCGGCAGCAACAAGATTGGCGATGAAGGCCTGCAAATACAACGCTGTACAAAGCTCTGGATCAAGGGCCATGGCGCGGGCCGTTTGACCAACTGCAACTGGGTAGCAGAGCTGCCCGAGGTCAATGCCCCAGACGTCCCGCACAGTGTCACAAAACGCGGCCCCCTGCAGGTCGGTTTCTTTCAAACGTTCCGCGGATGCAGCAAAGGCGCGGGCGATTGCGTCAACCTCGGCGGCTTCACCCGCATAGGCCATGTTCACCAACACCGCATCCGATTGCGCGCTGCCAAAGTGCAAAAGGTCGCGCAACCAATCTTGCAGGTTGTTCGCGTCATGGACCCTCCCGTCATCAATTGCGGTTTCCAGCCCGTGCGAATAGGCGAACGCTCCAACCGGAAAGCTGGGCGAAAGCAACTGCGACAGCGTTAGAATGTCAGTGCTCATGGGCCGTGTGACCATGTTCGTGGCTATGCGTGCGCCCGTGACCATAGGCGCCGCCTTCGGGAGTGAAGGGTTCATTGACCTGTGTCACAGTCGCACCAAGGTGTTCCAGCATATGCCCAATCACGGGGTCGTCTTGAATTAACAGCCGGTTCGCCTCGATTTGGCAGGGCGTGTGGCGGTTGCCGATGTGCCATGCCAGTTGGACAAGATCACCGGTGATTTGCAACAAGGGTTCTGCAGCGGCGCTGACCTCGATCAGGTTTCCGTCGTCGAGCTCAAAGGCGTCCCCATGATCTAGCGACGTCGTATGCGCCAAATCGACGAGCAAGGTTTGCCCCCGCGCAGTCTTTATCACCTTGCGGCGCAAAAAACGGTCTTCATATGTCAGAACGCAAGCTTCGAACGCCTCAGTCCAGTCGCCTGCTTTGCGGATAGTTTGCGCGACAAAATCAGCCATCAGAACATGAAATACCGTTGGGCCATCGGCAGTTCGCTGGCGGGTTCACAGGTGAGTAGTTCGCCGTCTGCGTGGACCTCGTATGTCTCGGGGTTCACTTCCATCTTTGGCGTCGCGGTATTTAGGATCAGGTCGGATTTTCCAATGTTGCGCGTGTTTTGCACGGCCACAGTTTGTTTGGCCAGACCAAGCTTGTCGCCGATGCCATCCGCCTGCGCAGCCTGTGACACAAAGCAAACGGCGGACTGTTCAACCGAGCGTCCGAATGCGCCGAACATGGGGCGCGAATAGACGGGTTGCGGCGTGGGGATCGACGCATTCGGGTCGCCCATCTGTGCGCACACAATCGTGCCGGCTATCAGCACCATCTCGGGTTTCACGCCAAAGAAGGCGGGATTCCACAGCACAAGATCGGCGCGTTTCCCTTCGGTGATGCTGCCAATCTCGTGGCTGATCCCATGGGCAATCGCAGGGTTGATCGTGTATTTTGCGATATAGCGGCGCACACGGAAATTGTCGTTCTCGCCGGTTTCCTCGGGCAGGTGACCGCGTTGTTTCTTCATCTTATCCGCCGTCTGCCAAGTGCGGATCAGCACCTCGCCCACGCGCCCCATGGCCTGACTGTCGGACGCGATGATCGAAAATGCACCCATGTCGTGCAAGATGTCTTCGGCGGCAATGGTTTCGCGCCTGATCCGGCTTTCGGCAAATGCCACGTCTTCGGGGATGGATTTGTCCAGATGGTGGCAGACCATGAGCATATCGAGGTGCTCTTCGAGCGTGTTGACCGTATAGGGCCGCGTCGGGTTGGTAGAGGCAGGCAAGACATTCGCGTCGCCGCAGATTTTGATGATGTCAGGCGCATGGCCGCCACCTGCACCTTCGGTATGAAACGCGTGAATGGTGCGGCCCTTCACCGCCGCCATGGTGTTTTCGACGAAGCCAGATTCATTAAGCGTATCGGTGTGAATCATCACCTGCACATCCATGTCATCGGCCACAGACAGGCAGCAATCAATCGCCGCAGGGGTCGTGCCCCAATCCTCGTGTAGCTTGAGCGCACAGGCGCCGCCTTTCACCATCTCGGCCAAGGCATCAGGTTGGCTGGCATTTCCTTTGCCCGCGAATGCAAGGTTCATTGGAAATGCATCAGCGGCTTGCAACATGCGCCCAATGTGCCACGGACCGGGTGTGCAGGTTGTGGCCAATGTGCCATGCGCAGGCCCTGTGCCACCGCCCAACATTGTGGTCAGGCCAGAGTGCAGCGCATCCTCGATCTGTTGCGGGCAGATGAAGTGGATATGGCTGTCGAACCCACCTGCGGTCAGGATGCGGCCTTCGCCTGCGATGACTTCTGTGCCGGGTCCGACGATGATGTCGATGCCGGGTTGCGTGTCGGGGTTGCCCGCCTTGCCGATCTTGTGAATCCGCCCGTCGCGCAGGCCGACATCGGCCTTATAGATACCTGCATGATCGACGATCAGCACATTGGTAATAACTGTATCCACCGCCCCTGCCGCGCGGGTCGCTTGGGATTGGCCCATGCCGTCGCGGATGACCTTACCACCGCCAAATTTGACCTCTTCGCCGTAGGTCATGCCGTTGCCACCATTGGCCCGCTCGGCGGTCAGATCACGCTCAACTTCAATGATTAGGTCAGTATCGGCAAGACGGAGTTTATCGCCTACGGTGGGGCCAAACATGGCGGCGTAATCGGCGCGGCTGATTGAAGTGGCCATGTGCTATAGGTCTCCCATGACTTTGTTGTTAAATCCGAAGACGCGGCGTGCGCCGGAGATCTCAATCAGGTTCACTTCGCGCCGTTGACCCGGCTCAAAACGCACGGCGGTGCCCGGTGCGATATCAAGGCGACGACCGTGGGCGGCCGATCGGTCAAAATCCAATGCCCCGTTACATTCGGCAAAGTGGTAATGACTACCGACTTGCACAGGGCGATCACCGGTATTGGCCACCATTAAAGTGATCGCTTCGCGGTCTGCATTCAGGATCAAATCGCCATCTGCTGGGAAAAGTTCTCCGGGGATCATTGCGGCCTCCTATCGGATCGGGTTGTGGACGGTGACGAGTTTTGTGCCGTCGGGAAAGGTCGCCTCGACCTGCACGTCGTGGATCATGTCCGCGATGCCATCCATACAGTGATCACGCGTGATGACATGTGCGCCTGCTTCCATCATATCAGCGACGGAACGGCCATCGCGCGCACCCTCAACTACTGCATCGGTGATCAGAGCAATTGCTTCTGGGTAGTTGAGTTTCACACCACGCGCCAAACGCTTGCGCGCGACTTCGGCGGCCATGGCGATCAGCAGTTTGCCTTTCTCTCGCGGCGTCAGTTGCATCGGTCAAAGTCTCCAGTTTTTGGGCACTGCATTGTTGGTCAATAAGGTCAGGATCGGGAAAAGCGCGCAGCGCAAGGCATAGCTGTCGTCGGCTAAGATGCGGACCACAAGGACGGTATCTGATAGCAGGCTCGCGCCGGCGTTCGGCGGTAAAAGATCACGCAACCCATCCAGAAGGGTCTGCGCACTGGGATCAACCAACACGATGTTCGCAACCGCACGTGCACCATTTGCGACAGCAGTGCCTGCCAAGGACACAGCGATATCGCCATGCAGTTTAATCCGGTCAAGATAGATTGGCTGCCCGTCACGGGTGATTGTGACACGGTCATCAAGAGCGCCCAAATGCAGGGTTTCGCCTGATGCTTCGCGTCCAAACACAAGCGGTTCTACCATGAGGAACTTGGCCGTCGGGTGCAGATCAACGTCCATACTGCGGCGCAATCTGGCCCCATCAAACAGGATCGTTTCTTGCGGCAACCAATAAAGTTGAGCGCTTTGTTCAGCACAAAGGGTAGTTTTCATTGTGCCCGTCGCAGATGCGGTCGCGCGGTAAACCCGTTCGGCGGCTTGGGTTGTGATGCTTACATGTGCGGCGTCATGGGCGATTACGTTTGTGGAAAACCTGTCGCCACCCGTCACACCGCCCGCAGTATTGATGATCACGGCCTCGACATTCCCACCGATGGGGCGCGGAAAAATGGCGCGATACGATCCTTGCTGGCGCAAATCCCGAAGCCGGGTGACGTCACCACTGGCACGCTGCGCGCTGATGTTCAGCTGGCCGCGGGCGCGCTGAAGCTGATGGGGTGACGCAATGGCAAATTGGAAGTTCACGGGCATCTCTTCAGGTCTAGATCGCCAAATGGTGGCGAGAACTGACTAGCGTTGCAAGAAATGGCCGACGTTGAAATTCAGAAAGCTGAGCAATTCGCGAGATGCCTATTTTCTGACCTTGTTGGTCTGGTTTTTGGGCGAAAAATCACCAGCCCGAATCCAGAGCGCCATCTGGACCGCAGCCGATGATATGTTGAAATTAGAGGGGGAACTTTTTGTGTTGTGGCATCGAAGGCCGTGGTCCAAGTCTGGTTTCGGGCTGTTTCCAGCGCCCAAATGAAATTTCGATGCGACAAATTCGAAGGCCCGGAAAACCTCAAATAAGTAATGAACGTCTTTGAACGTTGGTTTTAACTGGGAAGCAGTAGCCCTTTTGTTTGGAGTTTCGGAAAAGGGCATCCGACCTCTTCGCCGGAATTTTATGGCTAGTTGGTTCAAACACAGCGCTGAAATATAATGGGAATATCCGTTAATTTGAACTATGGCCCGAGGCGCACGCTTGTCATGCTGCTTGGTTAAGGAGCGTTCCGTCGCTCCACCGCGGGGACGTTAAAAAAGGGGTTATCTACAGTCTGACGTGAGCCTGATGTCATGAATGACATATCTGAAAGATCACGCCTTACGCAGTCCAACGCACTGCAAAAGCGAACCCCTGACCCCTTTTACTTAGCAACAACCCATCATAGTGTCCAAAGCAGATAAAAGGGATGAAAATGCCAACAATTGTAAATGTTCAGAACCTCCGTAAGGCCTATGAGGGCGGGTTTGAAGCACTGAGGTCTGTTGATCTTGAAATCCAACAGGGTGAAATTCTGGCTTTGCTCGGCCCCAACGGTGCTGGCAAAACGACTCTGATTTCGACGATTTGTGGCATTACAGTTCCGACGTCGGGCGCGATTTCGGTTGGTGGGCATGATACGCAAACCGAATTTCGCGCAGCGCGAAACTTGATTGGGCTTGTCCCGCAGGAAATCAACCTTGAGCCATTCGAGACGGTTATGAATACCGTACGGTTTTCGCGGGGGCTGTTCGGTAAGCCCCGCAATGACGCCTACCTCGAGCAGATTCTTAAGAAACTTTCGTTGCACGACAAAAAGGATAGCAAGATCATGATGCTGTCTGGTGGGATGAAGCGTCGTGTGCTGATCGCCAAGGCGTTGTCACATGAGCCGCGTGTGCTTTTCCTTGATGAACCCACCGCTGGCGTTGATGTCGAGCTCCGCAAGGACATGTGGGACGTTGTCGCTGATTTGAAGGCTGACGGTGTGACCATCATTCTGACGACGCATTATATAGAAGAGGCCGAGGCGATTGCAGACCGCGTCGGCGTCATTTCCAAAGGTGAAATTCTGTTGGTACAGGACAAGGCCGAGATGATGGCCCAGATGGGGCAAAAGCAACTCGTTATTGATCTGGCAGATACAATCACGGATGTTCCTGCCGCCTTGGCCGCATATAGCCTGACGATAGGGGGGGATGACCGGTCGTTGATCTATACCTACGACACCAAAGGTGAGCGGACTGGCATCACCACGCTATTGAATGATTTGCAAAAGGCGGGGTTGTCGATGACTGACATGCAGACCCATCAATCCAGCCTCGAAGATATTTTTGTTGGCCTCGTGAAGGAAACAGCATGAACCTGACAGCAGTCGCCTCCATCTACCGGTTCGAGATGGCGCGTTTCTTTCGCACGATCACGCAATCGCTTGTGTCGCCCGTCCTTTCAACGTCGCTCTATTTTGTGGTGTTCGGCACTGCCATCGGCAGCCGCATCCAAGAGGTTGAGGGCGTATCATATGGCGCGTTTATCGTTCCCGGCTTGATCATGCTGTCGGTGATGACCCAAGCGACCAGCAACGCGTCCTTTGGTATCTATTTCCCGAAATTCATTGGCACGATCTATGAATTGCTCTCGGCGCCGGTGAATTTCCTTGAGATCACATTGGGATATGTGGGAGCGGCCGCAACGAAGGCGCTGTTCATTGGGTTGATAATCCTTGTGACCGCGTTCTTTTTCGTCGACATCACGATAGCGCATCCCTTTGCGATGCTCGCGTTCCTTGTGCTGACCTGTGTCAGTTTCTCACTGCTTGGGTTCATCATCGGTATTTGGGCAGGCAATTTTGAACAGTTGCAGCTGATCCCCTTGCTGATCATCACGCCGCTCGTTTTTCTGGGTGGGTCCTTCTATTCGGTTACCATGCTGCCGCCAATTTGGCAGACGATCACGATGTTCAATCCGGTTGTCTATCTGATATCGGGTTTCCGCTGGGCGTTCTTTGGTGCGGCGGACGTGCCAATTGGGCTGTCCTTGCTCGCAATCGCTGCGTTCACCGGGGCCTGCTTGATCGCGATCTGGTGGATTTTCCGCACAGGTTGGCGGATCCGTCAGTGACGCCTTGTTGCACCCCATCCGACGCCCTAGATGATATGATATGAAGAAATATATCCCATTTATGAAATCCGCCCCGCATGTTGCCGTTGTCCGGTTGCAAGGGGCGATCACAAACGGCGGTCGTGGGCTGGATGATACCAGCCTTGCCCCCGTTCTGGAAAAGGCGTTTTCTAAGGGAAAGCCCGCTGCGGTCGCGCTGGAAATCAACTGTCCCGGTGGCAGCCCAGTGCAATCGTCGTTGATCGCGGCGTGTATCCGGCGCTTGGCCGATGAAAAACAGGTGCCTGTCTTTGCATTTGTTGAGGACGTTGCGGCATCGGGTGGTTACTGGCTGGCTTGTGCCGCGGATGAAATTTTCGTGGATACCTGTTCCATCACAGGGTCGATTGGCGTGATTAGCGCGGGTTTCGGGCTTCAGGACGCGATTGCGAATTACGGCGTTGAGCGCCGCGTGCATACGGCGGGTAAATCCAAATCAATGATGGATCCGTTCAAGAAAGAAACCCCTGCGGATGTAAAGCGTCTGCGCGGCTTGCTTGAGGATTTGCACGCGACCTTTATCGACTATGTGAAATCCCGTCGCGGGGCAAAGCTGGCTGATAATCCCAATCTGTTCACCGGCGAGGTGTTCATTGGCCAAAAGGGTCTGGATCAGGGCCTTGTCGATGGTATCGGTCATCTGGTGCCTGTGATGAAATCCCGTTTCGGAGATAAGGTCACATTCCGGCGCTATGGGCAAAAACGTGGACTGCTGTCGCGGTTCGGTGCGCGTATGGTCAATGACGCGATTGCATCCGTTGAAGACCGGGCTGCATTTGCGCGTTTCGGGCTCTAGCATGTTATTTAAGATCATCACCCTCTTCCTTGTGTTCATGGCGGTGCTGGCGATGTTCGGTAAATGGAAATTCCCCGGACAGGCTAAATTGGCAGCGGCCAAATGTCGGTCCTGCGGACGGTTTAGAATTGGCAAAGGCCCCTGCGCCTGCACTAAGGGACGATATTAATGGATTGGCTCTACACGGCGGTTGGCCTTGTGATTTTGCTTTTGGCGGGCGACAGCCTTGTGAAAGGGGCGGTGAACCTTTCGCTGCGCCTTGGCGTGCCTGCGTTAATCGTGTCGCTCACGGTGGTGGCATTTGGCACCTCCGCACCCGAGCTGCTGATCGCAATTCAAGCGATCTTTGATGATGTGCCTGGCCTTGCGCTGGGGAATGTCGTTGGGTCGAACACTGCGAACGTCCTGTTGGTGCTGGGTGTGCCGGCATTGCTGGCCATCATGCACACGAGCGAATGCGACACGCGGTCCAGCTATCTGCAAATGATCGCCGCTACCGCGCTGTTCATCGTCATGTGTTTTATCGGGCCGTTTACATGGATCACAGGGTTGATCTTGCTCGCTGCACTTGTCGCTATGCTGACCCATGCGGCCCGCGCCGCCAATAAACATCGCAAAGCCAACGCGGATGACGAAGAAGAGGTTGAGGGCGCCGATCCAAACCTTGGCTGGCCCAAGATCGCGCTGTT
The DNA here is from genome assembly GCA_029250945.1 of Yoonia sp. Classification (GTDB taxonomy): domain Bacteria; phylum Pseudomonadota; class Alphaproteobacteria; order Rhodobacterales; family Rhodobacteraceae; genus Yoonia. Next base: position 23,784 of record JAQXEG010000019.1, on the reverse strand, counting down.
ATTGGCGCTTGGGATCATCGGCCTGCCGCTTGGTGCGAAGCTATTCGTCGATGGGGCCACGAATATCGCGCTGACCTTTGGCATTTCGGAAACTGTGATTGGCCTGACACTCGTGGCAATTGGCACGTCCCTTCCGGAATTGGCGACAACTGTCATGGCCGCATTGCGCCGTCAGGCTGACGTGGCATTGGGCAATGTCATCGGGTCCAATATGTTCAACCTGTTGGGTATCATGGGGGTCGCCAGCCTTGTCGGGACAATCCCGGTTGATCCGCAATTCCTGACGTTTGATCTGTGGATCATGCTGTTGGCGTCCTTGATGTTGATCCCTTTTGTGTTCTTGAAAATGGATATCAACCGGATTTGGGGCGTGGCGCTTAGCGCGCTTTATGTCGCCTATCTTGTGATTGTGTTGGTCTGATGCGCGCGTTGGTAACAGGCGCCGGAGCGCGGCTGGGGCAAGCGATGGCGCTCTATCTTGGGCAGCGCGGCTATGACGTCGCGGTGCATTATGCGGGGTCCAAGGATGGCGCGGATGACACGGTTGCACAGCTGGCTGCAATGGGCCACAAAGGTGTCGCGCTACAGGCTGACCTGCTGGATGAGGATGCGACAGATGCATTGCTGCCCGCCGCCGTCGATGCCCTTGGCGGGCCGATCACGGTTTTGATTAACAACGCTTCTATCTTTGAATATGACACGGTGGCCACGGCGACGCGGACAAGTTGGGACCGCCACATCGGGTCCAACCTGCGCGCGCCATTTGTGTTGATCCAAGCGTTTGCTGCGCAAGTCCCCGATCCTGATCCGGATGCGATTGGGGAACCGGTCGCCAAGGGGCTGGTCATCAACATGTTGGACCAACGGGTGCATAAGCTAACGCCAGAGTTTATGACCTATACGATTGCGAAAATGGGTCTGTGGGCGATGACACAGACGACGGCACAGGCACTCGCCCCACGCATCCGGGTGAACGGGATCGGCCCTGGCCCAACACTTCAGGGACATCGGCAAAGCAAATCGCATTTCGATGCACAACGCCAAGCAACCATTTTAAAGCGTGGCGCAAATCCTACGGACATCACGGCGGCGCTGGGATATTTTCTTGATGCGCCAGCTGTCACAGGACAAATGATCGCCGTGGATGGCGGTCAACACCTTGGCTGGCAGACACCGGATGTGCTGGGGGTTGAGTGATCCCCACGCAAAGTTGTGCACGTCATCATCGTGCGCTCACAAAAGGTTTGCAAAACTTTAATGAATTCAACGCCTTGCAGTTTGGGCATTAAAATATCGTTTAATATCAAACTCCTGCGAAACTGCCTAAAAATTAGGCACTCAGGTAAAACCCCCTATTCTTAACGGAAAATTGCGGCTGGCGGCGGACTGTCCACTGACTTATCCACAGTTTAAGTGGATGCCTTTTCTCTTGTAGGCGGAGCGTTACCATTGCAGGGCAAAAAGAATCATGGATTGCGAATGAACAATTCTAAAAACGACGAACCGCTCAAGGGATACGCCTGTATCGTGGCTTATCTGCGCACGCTGGATGCGTCCCCGGGCGTGTACCGGATGCTGGATGCCGAAAGCCGTGTGCTTTACGTCGGTAAAGCCCGCAATCTAAAGGCGCGCGTCAGCAATTATTCCCGCCCCGGCAATCATTCTGGTCGCATCGCGCGGATGATTTCAGAAACCACACGCATGATGTTCCTGACCACCCGCACCGAGACAGAGGCGCTGTTGCTGGAACAGAACCTGATCAAACAGCTTAAGCCGCGCTATAACGTGCTGTTGCGCGACGATAAATCGTTTCCGAATATCCTTGTGACCAAGACCCACGAATACCCGCAGATCAAAAAGCACCGTGGCGCGAAAAAGGAAAAGGGCAGCTATTACGGCCCCTTTGCCAGTGCTGGCGCGGTGAACCGGACGCTGAACCAATTGCAGCGCGTGTTTTTGCTGCGCAACTGTTCCAACAGTGATTTCGAGACGCGCACACGCCCGTGTTTACAATATCAAATCAAGCGGTGTTCGGGCCCTTGTGTTGGTTTGATCTCACCCGACGATTACGCGGCAACCGTCCGCGACGCAGAGCTGTTCTTGCAAGGCCGCACGAAAGGTATCCAAGATGCGTTAGCGACCCAGATGAACGCCGCCTCTGAGGAGATGGAGTTTGAACGCGCCGCTGCATTGCGCGACCGGATCAAGGCGCTGACCCAAGTGCAGACCGCCCAAGGTATCAACCCGCAAGCCACCGCCGAGGCCGATGTGATTGGCCTGCATATCGACGGTGGGCAGGCTTGTGTGCAGGTGTTTTTCATTCGTGCCAACCAGAACTGGGGCAACCACGATTACTATCCGCGTATCAGCGGGGATGAGGACCCGTCAGAGGTGATGGAGGCGTTTGTCGGTCAATTCTATTCCGATCGCGAACCGCCCCGCGCCGTGATTCTGTCACATGGTTTGGACAACGATGATCTGATGGCAGCTGCGCTGGCCGAAAAGGCAGGGCGCAAGGTCGAGGTGATCGTCCCTCAACGCGGTGAAAAGGCCGAGCTGGTGCAAGGCGCGCTGCGCAATGCCCGCGAAAGCCTTGCGCGCAAGATGTCGGAAACCGCGACACAAGGCCGGCTGTTGAAGGGCTTGGCCGAGGCGTTTGATCTGCCAAAGGTCCCCCAACGGATCGAGGTTTACGATAACTCCCATATTCAGGGTGCATTTGCTGTCGGTGGGATGATTGTCGCGGGGCCCGAAGGGTTCGACAAAAATCAGTATCGCAAGTTCAACATCAAGGGGGATGACCTGACGCCTGGCGATGACTTTGGCATGATGAAAGAGGTCATGACGCGCAGGTTCAAACGCCTGTTGAAAGAAGACCCAGATCGCACGTCCGGCATGTGGCCCGAATTGTTGCTGATCGACGGCGGCGCGGGGCAGGTTAGTTCTGTGCGCGAGATTATGACCGAGCTGGGCGTTGGCGACGTGCCGATGATTGGCGTGGCCAAGGGTGAGGACCGCGATGCGGGTAAAGAGGTGTTTTACCGCACCGGCAAACCCGTCATGGCGCTACGTCACAATGATCCGGTGCTGTATTTCATCCAGCGTATGCGCGATGAGGTTCACCGCTTTGCCATCGGCACCCACCGTGCTAAGCGCGCTAAGGCGATCGGCGCCACGCTGCTGGACGATGTGCCGGGCGTTGGGGCAGGGCGCAAACGTGCGTTACTGGCGCATTTTGGATCTGCCAAGGCTGTGGCGCGCGCCAATTTTGCAGATCTGAAGGCGGTTGTGGGCGTGTCGGAAAATATGGCCCAGACAATTTACGACTACTTTCACGAGAACGGTTGATCCGCCTCGGGCGGGCATATTTAAGCTCGGAAGAAACGAGGGGTTTTCCCCATTATCCAAGGCGCGTAGTGTGTGCACATGAACTGGAATATCCCCAACATCCTGACGCTCTTGCGTTTGATTGCAGCCCCTGCCGTGGCGATCATGTTTTTGTATTTTAACCGCCCCCTTGCGGATTGGTTTGCGCTAATCCTGTTTGTGGGTGCTGCGTTTACCGATTTTCTGGACGGGTATCTGGCGCGGGCGTGGAAGCAGGAAAGCAAACTGGGCGCGATGATGGACCCGATTGCCGATAAGGCGATGGTGATTATCGCGCTGGTGGTGATCGCCGGATTTTCAGGCATGAACCCATGGATTTTGCTGCCTGCGACGTTGATCATCTTCCGTGAGGTGTTTGTGTCCGGCCTGCGTGAATTCCTTGGTGAAACCGCTGGTTTGCTGGCTGTGACCAAGGTCGCCAAATGGAAGACCTCCGTGCAGATGTTTGCGATTTCGGTGCTATTCGCAAAGGGCGCGTTTGAGCATTACCTGATTGAGCGTAGCGTGGGCATGGATGATGCCACGTTTGACGCGATTATGGATGGCGTCGCTGATGATCCGCTTGGTTTGCGCGGTTTGGCCTTGGGCTGGGATATCTGCTGGTATGGCGGGATCGGCTTGTTGTGGATCGCGATGGTTCTGACCGTAATTAGTGGGGCCGATTATTTCCGCAAGGCGATCCCATATCTGAAAGGCAGCCAATGAATGTGATGTATTTTGCATGGGTGCGCGAACGTATTGGTGTGCCGTCCGAAGAGGTAACCACTGGTGCCGTGACGGTTGCTGATCTGGTCGCAGAGCTATCCGCACGCGAAGAACGTTATGCCTCTGCATTTGCCGATGTCACCGCATTGCGCGTTGCCGTGGATCAGGAGCTGACGACATTCGACGCCCCATTGGCAGGCGTGCATGAAGTCGCGTTTTTCCCACCGATGACGGGCGGCTAATGGCGGTTGTTGTCCAAGCCGAGTCGTTTGACGCGGGCGCAGAGCTGAACGCGTTTTCGGATGGGGCTGGCGTGGGTGCTGTCGTCAGCTTTACCGGTGTTGTGCGCGATACAGATGGCACGTTGGCGGTGATGGAGATTGAGCATTACCCCGGCATGACTGAGCGCGCGATTGCGGGCATTGTGGATGACGCGATGGCCCGTTGGGCGCTGATGGATGCGCTTGTGATCCACCGTCATGGCACGCTGTTGGCGGGTGATCCGATTATGATGGTGGCCACAAAATCGGCGCACCGTGCAGATGCGTTTGCGGCAGCGGATTTCCTGATGGATTACCTGAAATCCCGCGCCCCGTTCTGGAAGAAAGAAACAACCGCTGATGGGTCGGCTTGGGTTGATGCCAAGGAAGCAGATGAGGATGCGCTAGCCCGCTGGTAGGCGCGCCATGTCACGACAGGGGATGTGCCTTGGGCAGTTTGTTGGGTGGTTGTTGATCAGGCCGCAGGCCTCCATCCATGCATAGACGATTGTGGGGCCGCAGAACTTAAAACCAGCCTTTTTCAGGTCCTTTGAGATTTGCAGCGATAGCTCTGACTGTGTTGGCATTGCCCCACGATTATCCAGCGTGGTTTGTAGCGGATATCCATCGACATAATTCCACATAAATGTGTCAAAGCCGATGTTGGCCTCGATCCGCTGCCATGCTTGGGCGTTGGTGATGGTGGCCGCAATCTTGCCCCGATGCCGGATAATGCCGGGGTTCTGCAACAGCGTTTCAATCTCGTCCTCGCCCCAAGTCGCGATGACATTGGGGTCAAACCCAGCAAAGGCAGTGCGGAAATTATCACGCTTTTTTAGGATCGTGATCCATGACAGGCCAGCCTGAAATCCATCAAGGATCAGTTTTTCCCAAAGCGCCCGACTGTCATATTCCGGCACGCCCCATTCAGTGTCGTGATAGTCGAAATAAATCTGTTCGGGCCCAGCCCAGCCGCAGCGGTTTTCCATGGGGCAGATAGTCGGTGCGATTTTAAGAAATTGCCACCCCTTAACCGGCTGTTATCCAGCATCCGTCATGGTGAATGCGGGAAAAGGATGAACAGTCATGGCCGCATTGTCGAAAGACGCGATTGAGGAACAAGACCTGCGCGACCCGTTGCATTTCGCAATGGCCAGCTGCGACGCCGATGTCCTGACCCTTGTGAGGGAAGCGCTTGCCGCTAAACGGGCAAAACTGGCGTTTCAACCGATTGTTATGGCGGGGCCACAAGGGTGCGTTGCATTCTATGAGGGGTTGATCAGGGTCATGGACCAGTCTGGTCGGGTCATCCCAGCGGCGCAGTTTATGCCGGTGATCGAGAAAACAGATTTAGGGCGGCAGGTCGATTGCGTCACGCTTGACCTTGCCCTTAGCCTGCTGCGTAAAAAACCGAACCTACGGTTGTCGATCAATCTGTCTGCACGGTCTATCGGTGATGGTCAATGGCGGCGAATCTTGGAAAAAGGGCTCACGGAAAGTGGGGCGCTAGGTGATCGATTGATTTTCGAGATTAGCGAAACCTCTGTTATGATGTCGCACGAAATTGTCATCCGTTTCATGGCTGAAATGCAACCACGGGGTGTGGTATTCGCGCTTGATGGGTTCGGGGCTGGACTAACGGCGTTCCGCCACCTTAAAGATTTCTTCTTTGATCTCGTGAAGATCGACAAGGGTTTCATTCACGGCATTGCAGATGATCCCGATAACCAGGTGTTGGCCGAGGCGCTGATCACTGTGGCGCAACAGTTCGAAATGCTGGTCGTCGCGGATGGCGTCGAAACCCCGCAAGAGGCGGCGCTGCTGGGGCAAACGGGCGCCGATTGTATGCAGGGTTATCTTTACGGCGTGCCGCGCTTTGATCTCTGACGGATCATGCCGCATCTGCATTGCCATTATGCAGGTGCAGAAATCACGTTGCGCAACCCAAAATCAGTCACTAGGCTAAATGCAAGCGGCGGGTTGGGGCCTGCGCACAAAGGCGTTGCACCGCCCCGATTTGCCATTTGTTGAACACTTATGGGGATCATTCACATGACGAATGTCGTAATCGCATCTGCTGCACGCACGGCCGTGGGCAGCTTTGGCGGCTCTTTTGCCAATACACCAGCGCATGATTTGGGGGCTGCCGTTCTGGATGCCGTCGTGCAACGCGCAGGCATTGATAAGGCTGACGTATCCGAGACGATCCTTGGTCAGGTTCTGACTGCGGCCCAAGGCCAAAACCCCGCCCGTCAGGCGCATATTAACGCGGGCCTTCCGAAGGAGGCATCCGCGTGGTCCATTAACCAAGTTTGCGGATCTGGCCTGCGGGCTGTCGCGCTGGGCGCTCAGCACATTCAGCTTGGTGATGCGTCGATTGTTGCTGCAGGTGGGCAGGAAAACATGACGCTTTCTCCCCACGCGGCGCATCTGCGTGCCGGTCAGAAAATGGGCGATATGAAATATATCGACACCATGATCCGTGACGGTCTTTGGGATGCGTTCAATAATTACCACATGGGCCAGACGGCCGAAAACGTCGCTGATCAGTGGCAGATTTCCCGTGATATGCAGGATGAATTTGCGGTGGCGTCCCAGAACAAAGCAGAAGCCGCGCAAAAGGCCGGTAAATTCGCCGATGAAATCGCGGCCTTTACCGTAAAAACCCGCAAGGGCGATATCGTTGTCGATCAGGATGAATACATCCGCCACGGCGCCAACCTAGAAGCTATGGCCAAAATGCGCGCTGCCTTTGCCAAGGATGGATCGGTCACAGCTGCCAATGCGTCGGGCTTGAACGATGGGGCCGCAGCGACGTTGCTGATGTCTGCGGATGAGGCTGAAAAACGCGGGATCGAACCGCTCGCGCGTATCGCGTCTTATGCCACTGCGGGTTTGGACCCGTCGATCATGGGCGTGGGGCCGGTTATGGCGTCGCGCAAGGCGTTGGATAAGGCGGGTTGGTCCGTTGGCGATCTGGATTTGGTTGAAGCGAACGAGGCATTTGCCGCCCAAGCCTGTGCTGTGAACAAGGAAATGGGCTGGGATCCGGCGACTGTGAACGTGAACGGGGGCGCGATTGCGATTGGCCATCCGATTGGTGCGTCGGGCTGCCGTGTCCTGAGTACGTTGCTGTTCGAAATGAAGCGCCGTGACGCGAAAAAAGGCATCGCCACATTGTGTATCGGTGGTGGCATGGGTGTCGCGCTTTGCGTTGAACGCTGAAATTAAAAATCCATTGCGCAATAATGTTGCGCAATGGATTTCGTTCGCATAATAAGATTTCAACATATTTCTGATTAAGGAGAAACCTATGTCTCGTGTCGCAATCGTTACCGGCGGATCGCGCGGTATTGGCGCCGCTATTTCAACAGCCCTGCAAGACGCTGGTTACAAGGTCGCTGCCACCTATGCTGGCAATGATGAAAAGGCCGCGGCGTTTACCGCCGAGACTGGCATCAAGACCTACAAATGGGATGTCGCTGACTACGATGCCTGCGCCGCTGGTATCGCGCAGGTCGAGGCCGACTTGGGCCCGGTTGAGGTCTTGGTCAACAATGCTGGCATCACACGTGACGCTCCGTTCCACAAAATGAAGCCAGAGCAGTGGTCCGAAGTTATCGGGACCAACTTGTCCGGCGTGTTCAACATGACCCACCCCTGCTGGCCGGGTATGCGGGAACGCAAATTCGGGCGTATTATCACGATTTCATCCATCAATGGCCAGAAAGGCCAGTTTGCCCAAGCAAACTATGCTGCGGCCAAGGCCGGTGATATCGGCTTTACCAAGGCGCTGGCCCAAGAAGGTGCGCGTGCGGGGATCACCGTGAACGTCATTGCACCCGGTTACATCAACACCGAAATGATGAGCACAATTCCTGAAAAAGTCATGAACGATGTGATCCTGCCGCAAATTCCTGTCGGTCGTTTGGGTGAAGCATCCGAGATCGCGCGCGCTGTGCTATTCCTTGCGTCCGACGACGCGGGCTTTGTCACAGGTTCTACAATTTCGGCGAATGGCGGTCAGTATATGACCTGATCCATAATTGAATTGGACAAAAATAAGGGCCGGTTTTGCCGGCCCTTTTTCGTTGATATATCAGTGCGCTAATGCGTTGATAATCGTCCGATTTCTTCCTTCAAACTCAGCTTTTGTTTTTTGCGGCGGGCAATTTCCGTGGCATCGACGGCGGGGCTACGTTGCATAACCTCCACTTCGGCCGAGAGGTTTTGGTGCTTCTTCTTCAGTTCCTGTAGGTGTGAACTTAAGCTCATGGTCGTCCTCCTTCGGGTTGCTGTAAAACATCTTTAGTCCAGCACAGTTTTGACCCCGTGTCACGTTGCGCTGCAGCATCGAATGCCTGTTTTCAATTTTTACGCAAAACCTTGCTGAAAAGTTAATCAGCAATGTGCAAAGCATCCCCGTTGCGTAAAATGCTACCTACCATGTCGGTGTAATTTTCGCGGTCGGCGTCGTGCATTGTTCCGTCATGCATGATCAAATGTGACTTTAGCTGGAACGGTGCCCGCCCCGAATGCCGTGCCTGAAGCAAAAACAGATGCGGGTCCTGGCCCAGACGTGCCGCAATCGGTCGGACGATAATCGACCCAAGCCGGAGGTGGGACAGCACCTCTGGCAGGCGCTCAATCCGTAGGATCAATGTGAAATACCCCTTGGGGGCCAGTCGTTTCGCGGCAATATCCAACCAGTCCGCCAGCGGGGTATCGCCGCCCATCGCCACATCGCGGCCTGCGTCCGGCGCGGCAGATCCTTTGTCCCGCTCAAAATAGGGCGGGTTGGCGATGACGTGGTGGTATTGGGTATTGCGGATGTCATCGGGCAGGGCGCGCAGATCTGCGCAGCGCACATTCATACCGTTTTGTGCGGCCAAATCGGCATAGTCCGGTTGCAGCTCAACCCCCGTCACGTCCAGATCAGGCACGCGGGCTGACAGACAAAGCGACGCAACCCCGACACCGCAGCCTAGCTCTAACACCCGTTCCCTGGACTTCGCAGGAACAGCTGCCGCAAGCAGTACCGCATCGACCCCAGCGCGGTAGCCGGTCGCGGGTTGCAGGGCCGTCACTTTGCCCCCGAGAAACGCGTCAGACGTGGTTTTCATATCCGGCCAAGGTCGATGTCATTGTCGCGCATGATCGCCTCGGCCATGAACAGATCGCGGTCGATCACCATCAACCGCCGCGGCATTATGCCGATTGATCCTTCGAGGACGCTCATGTTTACGTCGAATTGAAAGCAGGGTATATCCTCGCCTTCAAGTAGGGCTGTTGCAAAGGCGATGACCGTTGGGTCGTTGGTGCGCAAAAGTTCTTTCATACCCCAGACGTAAGCACGGTTTGCGTCTTTGTCTATTCGGAACCGGATCACGATCATGAGCCTCGATCACGCAGCAACCAAACCACACGAGCGGCTTGCCACGGCACTAGCCGATGACATGGCCGCCGTGAACGAGATGATCCGCACGCGCATGGCGTCCGAAAATGCCCCCCGCATCCCAGAGGTGACGGCCCATCTGGTCGAGGCGGGCGGCAAACGCGTACGCCCGATGATGACCCTCGCGGCGGCGCGGATGTGCGGCTATGACGGCCCCTATCACATTCATTTGGCCGCTACGGTTGAGTTTATTCACACCGCCACATTGCTGCATGACGACGTCGTTGATGAAAGCGACCAGCGTCGTGGTCGCCCCACCGCGAACTTGCTTTGGGATAATCAATCAAGCGTGCTTGTGGGCGACTATCTGTTTTCGCGGTCTTTTCAGTTGATGGTTGAAACCGGATCGTTGCGTGTTCTGGATATTTTGGCCAATGCCTCTGCCACGATTGCCGAGGGCGAGGTGTTGCAATTGACCGCCGCGGCCGATCTGGCCACGACCGAGGAGATTTATTTCAAGGTTGTGCGTGGCAAAACGGCGGCGCTGTTTTCCGCAGCAATGGAAGTCGGCGGCGTGATCGCGGGTGCTGATGATGTCAAAGTGCAGGCGCTGTTCGATTACGGTGATGCGCTGGGCATTGCGTTCCAGATCGTCGATGACTTGCTCGACTATGGCGGGACTGACGTGATTGGTAAAAACACCGGCGATGATTTCCGCGAGCGTAAGCTGACCCTGCCCGTGATCCGTGCCATTGCCGCCGCTGACGCGGATGAACGGGCGTTCTGGGACCGCACGATTGGCAGGGGACGTCAGGACGACGGTGATTTTGACCGTGCCATGGCGATTCTGACCAAGCACGGCAGTCTGCACGCGACCCGTGACACGGCGCTGGAGTGGGCGGCCCGCGCCAAGGGTGCACTGGCGCCCCTACCTGATCATGACTTGAAAACGATGCTGTCGGACTTGGCCGATTACGTCGTGGCGCGCATTACCTAAAGCACAGCGGCGGGGGCGACCCACCAGCCCATTTTTGATACTTGGATCGTGCGGGCGACTTGCCGCGCCTCTGCGACGTTGCGGGTTAACCCGTAGCATGTCGCGCCTGATCCGGACATCGCGGCGTGCATCACTTGCGGCATGCTGCGTAGCTTGGCCAATGCCTCTGATACGTCTGGTGCGATCTGTTTGGCGGGCGTTTCCAGATCGTTGCGCTGGGCGGCCAGCCATGCGGCAAAGCCTCCGATATCCAATCCGGCTGGCAGGATATTCATGCTTGTGTTCCGTTTGGTCGCAAGCCCGTCGAATACGGGGCCTGTCGGGACATCGACCCGCGGGTTCACCAACACAAGCGCACAGTCAGGCAAACGTGGCACAGGGGTCAGTAATTCACCGATACCTGACATCCGCACCGGATTTGGTGCCTGTAGGCAGACCGGTACATCCGCGCCCAAAGCGATCACCTCTGGCGACGTCGGGGCCAGCGGTGGCACATCCCATAGATCTGCGAGCATCGCCAAGGTAATCGCGGCGTCTGATGACCCGCTGCCAATACCGGCAGCATGAGGCAGGTGTTTGTCTAGATGCAGTTTTGCGCCCTTGGTCACGCCCCGTTCGGTTTGCAACGCGCGTGCGGCACGCATCACAAGATTGCTGTCATCGGTCGGTATCCCCGCCGAGAACGGGCCGCCGACGGTCAGTGTTAGATCATTGGCCAGTGTGGCGCTAATCTGGTCAAACACGTCGACAAAAACGACCAAACTGTCGAGCAGGTGATAGCCATCCGTGCGCTGTCCCGTGATGTGCAGGGTCAGGTTCACCTTTGCAGGGGCGGACCCTTTAATCGTCGCCATTGGCAACCTCTAGCGGATCGGCCCCTTCGGCGGCCAGCGCGGCATCCAGCCCGATGTCCAGCTTTTGGCGGATGCGTTCGGCGTCGGCCTCGGTCGGGTCAAATGACAAGGCGCGGTTCCACTGGAACTCTGCCTCGATCACGCGCCCGACGGCCCAATAGGCATCGCCCAGATGGTCGTTGATCACCGGATCAATGGGGAGAAGCGCAGCCGCATCTTCGAGATGACCCACCGCCTCTTTATAGGCGCCTGTTTGGAACAGAACCCAGCCAAGGCTATCGACAATCGCGCCATTCTGGGGCTCGGCCGCAACTGCGGTTTCGATCATTTGTAGCGCCTCATCCATGTTGATGCCCAGCTCAACCATGGAATAGCCGAGGAAGTTGAGCACTTGCGGCTGATCAGGGTTCAGGGCAAGGGCAGCGCGAAAATCGGCCTCTGCTGCGGGCCAGTCATCAAGCGCGTGGTTGCTGATCCCGCGTATGTAATAGATGAACCATTTTAGCGGATCCGCATCATCATACAGGTTCAACGCTACGGAATAGCTGTCACGCGCATCGGCGTAGCGTTCGACCTCGCGGTAGGCGTTACCGGCAGAGGCATGAACGCGGGGCATATCGGGATAGGCACCCGCAAGGGCCTGTAGCGTTTCAATCGCAGCCTCGGACCGGCCTGCTTTGCGCAAGGCCTCTGACCGGCCCAATTCAGCGGATTGGAATGCGGGATCATCACGCGGCACATCGCTATAGGCGGAGGTGGCTAGATCGTATTGTTGCAGGTTTTCCAACAGGTCCGCAGACAGCAAAATCGCATCGGTGTTCATGGGGCTAAGATGCGCCGCAGCGCGGGCATAGCGCAGGGTGAACGCATCGTTCTGATCGCGCACAAGCGCTTGGGCCACGATCAGATACACCTCTGACAGGCCATCTTGGGCGCTGCGGATTATCGTGAATGGCACAACATCACCAGCCGTCAGCGCACCACGGAGTGCGACCAGCGTCGGATCGGTTTGTGGCCCAAAAACCCCGTCGATTAGTGCCAATGCATCATCGTTACGGTCCAGCTGTGACAGAATTTGCGCGTGGACCATCGCGCTTCGGCGGTTATAGCGCATTCCGTTTCTGGGAGAGGCGGAAAAGATTGCGTCGGCCCCTTCGAAATCGCCAACATAAGCCAGCGCCAATGCCTTGTTATAAAGCGTATGGGCCCCAAGGCCGGGTTCTGCTGCTGCAGCGTCAAATGCCGCCAACGCGTCCGACATCTGGCCCAGACCGACGTGACCCCATGCTTGGGTTAGCCCGTCGACCAACGGGCCAATTTTAAGCCCCTGTTCGAATTGGGAAAAGACGGTTGGCCAGTCATTATTTGTGGCCGCTGTGACGCTTAGGACGATGTGGGCCATTTGGCTTTTGATGCCGCTTTGGGCCATCATGGACGCAATCGGTGCCGCCTTTTCAAAATCGCCTAAACCGACGTAGGCGACCATCGCATTCTCTAACAGGAACGGGTTGGTTGGATCGCTGATCCGACTTTGCGTGAAATACAGCGCGCTAGCTTCAAAATCATTGGCAATTGCGGCAGACCTGCCCGCTAGGTAGGACCCTGATTGCGGGTCTGACATGGCCGTTAGCGGCAGGATGGCGCAAATCGCCGTCGCAAGGATACGGGACCGAATGAACACGAAGGGGCACCTCTGATAAGACGTTATCGCGCCACAGTAGTCAGGCCCGAGGTCGCCTGCAATCGCAAGCCGCGCAACTGTCTGTGAGTATGCGAAAATGCGCGTAGTGGCGGTGAAAGAAAAGGGGCCGGAAATTCCGACCCCTTCAACCGTTTACATGTTCGGGTAGTTCGGCCCGTCGCCACCTTGGGGGACCGTCCAGTTAATGTTCTGGCTGGGGTCCTTGATGTCGCAAGTTTTGCAATGCACGCAGTTTTGGAAGTTGATGACAAACTGCTGTTCGCCATCTTTTTCCACAACCTCATACACACCTGCAGGGCAGTAGCGCTGGGCAGGTTCTGCGTATTTGGGCAGGTTCACCGCGATTGGCACGGCGCTGTCCTTTAGCTTGAGGTGCGCAGGCTGGCTTTCCTCGTGGTTGGTAAAGCTGAACGCGACATTGGTCAGGCGGTCAAACGACAGTTTACTGTCAGGTTTGGGGTAGTCGATGACCTTATGATCGGCGGCAAGACCCGTGGCATCGGCATCTGATTTCCCGTGGGACAGGTTCAGCGGGGACCAACCCGTCAGGTTGCGCAGCCACATATCGGCACCACCGACAGCAAGCGACGCCATCAGCCCGTATTTGGACCACAGTGGTTTCACGTTTTTCACGCGGCCAAGGTCTTTGCCAATCGCGCCTTCGCGGACGGATTTTTCGTACTCGACCAGAACGTCGCCCTCACGCTTTGCCTTGATCGCATCATTCGCGGCCTCGGCTGCGGCGATGCCGGACAGCATGGCGTTATGGTTACCCTTGATGCGCGGCACGTTGACCATACCCGCGGAACAACCGAGCAGCGCGCCACCGGGGAACGCCAGTTTCGGCATGGATTGCATCCCGCCTTCGGTAATGGCGCGCGCACCATAAGCGACGCGTTTGCCGCCTTTCAGCAGCTCGGCGACCATCGGGTGATGCTTGAACCGCTGGAATTCCATGTAGGGGAACGTGTGCGGGTTTTTGTAGCCCAAGTGCACAACAAAGCCGACATAGACCTGATTGTTATCGAGGTGGTAGATGAATGATCCGCCGCCAGCGCCGGATTCTTGCAACGGCCAGCCCATGGTGTGTGTTACGGTGCCCTCGGAATGCTTCTCTGGGTCGATTTCCCAGATTTCCTTCATGCCGAGGCCATATTTCTGCACGTCGCTGTCAGCGGCCAGATCGTATTTCGCGATCGCCTCTTTTGACAATGATCCGCGCACGCCTTCGGACAGGAACACGTATTTGCCGTTCAGCACCATACCAGGTTCATAGTTGGGGCCGTGCGACCCATCGGCCTCTTTGCCAAACTCGCCTGCGACAACGCCGCGCAATTCGCCGTTGTCACCGTAAACCAGTTCTGAACACGCCATACCAGGGAAGATTTCGACGCCTAGCTCTTCGGCTTGTTCAGCCATCCAGCGGCAAACGTTACCCATGGACACGATGTAGTTGTGGTGGTTGTTCATCAGTGGCGGCATCACGACATTGGGGATGCGGATCTGGCCCGCTTCGCCCAACATGTAGAAATTGTCTTCTTTGACGGGCACGGTGATTGGGGCGCTTTTCGCCTTCCAATCAGGGATCAGCGCATCAAGACCGGACGTGTCCAAAACCGCACCCGACAGGATGTGCGCACCCACTTCGGACCCTTTTTCCAGCACAACCACATCAAGGTCGGCATCCAGTTGTTTCAGCCGGATCGCAGCCGACAAACCCGCAGGGCCTGCGCCAACGATAACGACGTCATAATCCATTGTTTCGCGTTCAATCTCAGACATGTGCTGTCCCTTTGTGCCGATGGGGCGGTCCTGCCCGTAATAAAGTTGCGTATAGGTATGCCAGACCCCGCCAAAGCGTCAATCACGACACGACGTTAAATCGCCACCATGCGACGCGAAAACGCGCTTGCACTTGACTTTGATCCGTCCAAATAGGGTATGAACGTCCGATGATTGAATTTCACCCCGCAAGGAGGGGCCGCGCCGATGGAAAAGATACCGCTGACCAAACCCGGTTACGACAAAATGAACGAAGAGCTGAAGCACCTGAAATCGGTGGAACGCCCTGCGATCATCCGTGCCATCGCCGAGGCCCGCGAGCATGGTGATTTGTCCGAGAACGCTGAATACCATTCCGCCAAGGAAAAGCAGTCGTTCATTGAGGGCCGCGTCAAAGAGCTTGAGGGGATTATTTCCCTTGCGGATGTCATTGACCTGACGCGTCTGTCGGGCACGATCAAATTCGGCGCCAAGGTGGGTCTGGTCGATGAGGACACGGACGAGGAAAAGACCTATCAAATCGTGGGTGAGTATGAGGCCAATATCGAAGCTGGGTTGCTGAATATCAAATCCCCGCTGGCCCGCGCCCTGATCGGCAAGGACGAAGGCGACAGTGTCGAGGTCCGCACCCCGGGCGGCGTGCGTTCCTATGAAATCCTGAGCATCAGCTACACCTAAGGCAGTCATCATGGCCCCCTCCAACACCCCCGAAGGACGCTCCGCCGCAGAGCTGATCGCACTTGCCCTTTCGGTCGGGTGGATGGTCATGGTTGGGCTGTTCTTCTTTTTCCTGCCGCCAACATCAACGGTCGAGGACCGGTTTGACAGCTTGCGGTTTATCCTTGTTCTGATCGCAATTTTTATGCCCGTAGCGATGATCTGGGTGGCGCTGGCCGCCAGCAAATCCGCCCGCGTTATGAAAGAGGAATCCAAGCGCTTGCAGGCGGCGGTTGACGGGATGCGCAAAACTTACATTGAAAACCGCGCCGCACCGACCGGGCAAATCCAACCCACGGTTGAAAAGAAGCTCAATGAGATCGCGCAAGCGACCCACAAGACGGAAACAACACTGGCCACATTAGCATTGTCGCGGCCGGATCAAAAGTTGCAGATCACGTCTGTGCGGCCCGCGACGCAAGATGATCAACCCGCGTTGGAATTGGGGACAAGCGCCGAAGACATCACGCCGCCGTTGCCCAATGCCGATCTGATCCGCGCGTTGAATTTCCCTGACAATGATCAGGACACACGCGGTTTTAACGCGTTGCGATTGGCGCTGAAGGATCGGAATGCGCGGCAGCTTGTGCAAGCGGCCCAAGATATTCTGACGCTGATGTCCCAAGACGGCATCTATATGGATGACCTGCGTCCCGACCGTGCACGCCCCGAAATCTGGCGTCGTTTTGCCAATGGCGAACGCGGGCGCACGATGGCGTCGCTGGGCGGTGTGCGCGATCGGTCGTTGCTTGCGCTGACATCAGGCCGGATGCGCGAGGATACGATTTACCGCGATGCTGCCCACCATTTTCTGCGTCGGTTTGATAAGACGCTGATCGCGTTTGAACCCGGTGCAACGGACGAAGAAATTAGCGCGCTGTCAGAAACCCGCACCGCCCGCGCATTTATGCTGTTGAGCCGTGTCACAGGTGCGTTTGACTAAGTGCTGGAAATTTTCCTGAAAACCTTGCCATTTTTCGCCGTGATCAGCCTGGGATACGGCGCGGGGCGAACAGGGTTTTTCACACCGCAGGCCACCGCCTATCTGACGAAATTTGTGTTCTATTTTGCCCTGTCGGCGATGTTGTTCCGTTTTGCCGCGAACCTCGAACTATCGGCCATTTTGGATTGGCAGTTTGTCTGGGCCTATCTCGCAGGCACGATTGCCGTGTACCTATTGGCCACCATCGTCGCCATGGCGCGGGGCCTGCGCGTCAGAGAGGCCGCGATCGAGGCGCAATGCGCAGTCATCGGCAATGTCGGGTTTCTTGGTATTCCGATGCTGGTGCTGCTGCTGGGTGCCAATGCCATTGGCCCCGTCATGATGGTGCTGGCCGTCGATTTGATTGTCTTCAGCTCGCTTGTTGTGATCCTGATCACTGGATCGCGCGACGGGCGCATGTCGCTGGGGATTTTGCGGACCGTGGGTCTTGGGTTGTGGGCGAACCCGATGGTCGTGTCGATCAGCGCGGGGATGGTTGTGTCGTCACTTGCGCTGCCCATCCCCGTGCCTGTGAACGAATTTTTGGAAATTCTGGGCGGTGCCGCGACCCCCGGTGCGCTTTTTGCCATCGGTGCATCGCTGGCCGGAAAATCGGCAGAGCGTGTGGCTGTTGCGGGCTGGTTGAGCCTGTGCAAACTGGTGCTGCACCCTGCCGCTGTCGCCGTTGCTGCATTGCTGGTGTTCGATGTTGATCCCTACGCCGCGGGCGTCATGATCACGGCCGCCGCGCTGCCAGTGGCGGGCAATGTGTATATTTTAGCCCAGCACTATGGCGTCGCGCCCGCGCGTGTATCTGCGGCGATCTTGCTGTCGACGGGCATCAGTATTCTAACCATCTCGGCCGTGATCACATGGGTGACAAGCCTGTAACCTTGCGCTAGCCATGACATGAAATCGAAAGGGACGACCATGCAAACCATTTCTGAAAACCGCTGCTTTGGTGGCACCCAAGGGGTGTATTCCCACGCATCTGATGCCTGCGTCTGTGATATGACATTCGCGGTTTTCATGCCCGAAGAGGCAACGCACGGCCCTGTACCAGTGCTGTGGTTTCTGTCGGGTCTGACCTGCACCCATGAAAACGCGATGGTCAAGGCGGGTGCACAGGCATGGGCCGCTGAACAAGGTATCGCTCTGGTGTTCCCTGACACATCCCCGCGTGGTGAGGGTGTGCCAAACGACGATGCGTTCGATTTGGGCCAAGGGGCAGGGTTCTATGTGGATGCGACCCAAGCACCTTGGGATAAACATTTCAAAATGTGGACCTATGTGACCGATGAATTGCCTGCCCTGCTGGCCGAGAATTTCGCGATTGATATGGATCGTCAGGCGATTATGGGTCATTCGATGGGCGGGCATGGCGCGTTGACGATGGCGATGTCCTTGCCAGACCGGTTCCGGTCGGTGTCCGCCTTTGCTCCGATCTGTAATCCAACAGCGTCGGACTGGGGGCAAAAGCAGTTTAGTGCATATTTAGGCTCTGAAGAAGGCACATGGGCCGCCCATGATGCCACCGCTTTGATGCTGGATGGTGGGTTTGACGGGCCGGTCTTGATCGACACGGGTACCGATGACCAGTTTGCCGATTTGCTCGGCACGCAGGAATTCGCGGCGGCCTTCGCAGGCTGTTTGCAGGAGGGTGCCGTGCGTTTGCAAAAAGGGTACGACCATTCGTATTTCTTTATCTCAACGTTCATCGAAGAACACATCGCGTTCCATGCAGAGGCGCTTTACCGATGATCTACGTCGATGCGGATGCTTGTCCGGTCAAGGCCGAGGTCGAACGCGTCGGCACCCGCCATAAGGTGCAGATGTTCGTTGTATCCAACGGTGGTATTCGCCCATCGCTGAACCCGTTGGTTGAGACAGTCGTGGTGCCGGATGGACCTGATGTGGCCGATATGTGGATCGCGGATCGGGCGGGGCCGGGGGATATTGTGATTACCGGTGATATCCCGCTTGCCGCGCGCTGTATCGAGGGTGGTGCGCAGGTGCTGAAACACAATGGCGAGCCGCTGACACAGGCCAATATCGGCAATGTGCTGGCGACCCGTGATCTGATGGCCGATATGCGCGCCGCCGATCCGTTTCGCCAAGGCGGTGGCAAACCGTTTGGCAAGGCGGATCGGTCGCATTTCCTTGACGCGCTGGAACATGCATTGCGCGCGTCGCAAAGGGGCTAGACCTGTCGGCCCCGACCTGCGACCCATGGGGCATGAATATATTTGCAAACCTGCGCCCCGGCCAAGTCGGCGCGTTATCCGCGATGATTGCGGTCTTCTTTTTCTCGGTCAACGATGCCGCGATCAAGTTTTTGTCGGGCGGCTATGCCCTGCACGAGGTGGTGCTGATCCGCTCGGTGATCGGACTTGTCATTGTCCTTGCACTGATTGCCCCGCTGACCGATGGCCACGCAATTTTTCGCACGCGGCAACTGCCGTTGCATCTGCTGCGCGGGCTTTGCGTCGTAATTGCAAACATGACGTTTTTCCTTGGGCTGGCGGCGATGCCATTGGCCGATGCGGTGGCGATATTCTTTGTCAGTCCGCTGGTCATCACGATATTTTCGGTTCTGTTTCTGGGCGAATATGTAGGGCCGCGGCGCTGGGCGGCGGTGATCGTGGGGCTGATCGGCGTGGTCATCATGATGCGCCCAGGCACGGATGCGTTTCAATACGCGTCGCTGTTGCCGGTGGGTGCGGCGATCGCCTATGCCGGATTGCACATGCTTACGCGCAAAATCGGGCGCACGGACAGTGCCGCGACCATGTCGTTCTACATCCAGATCGTGTTCATCGTGGTGTGCTTGATCATCGGGCTGGCGGTGGGCGACGGGCGGTTTGGCGACCAAGATGACCCGTCGCTGCGGTTTCTGCTGCGCGCATGGGAATGGCCGTTGATGGCGGATTTTCCGGTCATGCTGTTGGTCGGGTTCGGCGTGGCGGTGGGCGGCTATTTCATATCCCAAGCCTACCGCGTGGCAGAGGCGGCGATTGTGGCCCCGTTTGAATACCTTGCGCTGCCGTTGTCGGTGGTCTGGGGCGTGATCGTGTTTGACGAATGGCCCGACGCTGTGTCCTACATCGGCATGGCGCTGATTTTCGGCGCGGGCCTGTTTATCATCTGGCGCGAGGCGGCGGTGGCCAAAGCGCCGTTGCAAAACCCGCGCGTGCGCCGCTAGGGTGGGACCATGACAATCAACGCAGTAATTTTTGACATCGGCAATGTGCTGATCGAATGGCAACCTGAGCGGTTTTTTGACGCCACAGTGGGCGAGGGGCGCAGGTGCGAGATGTTCGCGGCCATTGACCTGCACGGCATCAATGATGAGGTCGACCGCGGCGCCAATTTTCGCGATACGATCTACGCTGCCGCGGATGCAAACCCTGAATTTCGGGCTGAAGTGCGCATGTGGCACGACAATTGGTTAGAGCTTGCGACGCCTGCGATCCCGCAATCCGTGCGTATCTTGCGCAGCCTGCGTGCCAAGGGGGTGCTCGTCTTTGCGCTGACAAACTTCGGCATCCAGACGTTTGAGATTGCCGAACCTGTCTATCCGTTTTTGGGCGAATTTGACCGCCGCTATATCTCGGGTCACATGGGTGTGATCAAACCCGATGCAGAGATTTACCAGCGGCTTGAGGATGATTGCGGCATTGATCCGGCGACTTTGCTGTTCACCGATGACCGCATTGATAACATACGTGCGGCGAATGCACGCGGCTGGCAAACACATTTGTTCGAAGGGCCGCAAGGTTGGGCCGATTGCGTCGTGTCGCACGGGCTTTTGACCAAGGATGAAGCCGCATGAACCAGATGATCCCGTTGGCCGAGGCTGACGCGCTACTTGATTGGATCGCGCTGACGGATGTGCTGGCGGCGGGGCATGAATTGCCCAAGGCCACGGTCGAGGATGTGTTCCTGTATCAGGGCAACAAAACCTTGCTGAACCGATCCGCGTGGATTGACGGGCTGGGTTTGGCGGTGAAATGCGCGACCGTATTTCCCGATAATCGCGATGCGGGAAAGCCGATGATCGGCGGGGCAGTAAATCTGTTTTCCGGCAGCGATGGCACGCTTCAGGCAATACTGGACTTTCATCTGGTCACGAAATGGAAGACGGCGGGTGACAGCCTGTTGGCGGCGCGGCGGCTGGCCCGTCCGGATAGTTCCAACATTCTGATCGTGGGCGCGGGTACGGTGGGGCGGTCGTTATACGCGGCCTATAGTGCGGCGTTTCCGCATGCAAAATTCACGGTTTGGAACAGGTCACCTGCGGGCGCAGAGGCGTTTCAGGCCGCACTCCCCGATGTGGCGATTGCCGATGATTTAGAGGCTGCGGTGCGTGCCGCTGACATCATCACCAGCGCCACGATGTCCACAGATCCGCTTATCAAAGGTGACTGGCTGCAACCCGGCCAACACGTTGATCTGATCGGCGCCTACCGCCCTGATATGCGCGAGGTTGATGATGCCGCCTTGCTCAAATCGCGTGTGTTTGTCGACAATATGCACACCACCGTGGGCCATATCGGAGAGTTGAAAATCCCGATTGCAGCGGGCGTGATTGATGCGTCACATGTGGTTGCCGACTACTATGATCTGGGCGCGTTTCGCCGTGACCCTAATGACATTACGCTGTTTAAAAACGGTGGTGGGGCGCATCTGGATTTGATGACCTGCCGCTATATCCTCGATGTTTGGAATGCCCGATGATGACACCGGAACAAGTTGCTGATTTTCAACGTGACGGGGCCGTTGTGGTCCGTGGTTTGTTCAAGGATTGGGTCGATGTGATGGCCGAAGGGGTGGCCGAAAACATGGCGAACCCTGGCGAATACGCGTCTGAAAATCAGGTGTCAGAGGGGCGGTTTTTCGACGACTATTGCAACTGGACACGTATCCCTACGTTCGAACGCGTGGTGCGCGAGAGCCCTGCGGCGGCGTTGGCAGCGACCGCGATGCAAAGCAAGACGGCCCAGTTTTTTCATGATCATGTGCTGGTCAAAGAACCCGGCACGCCCAAGCCAACGCCGTGGCATCAGGATGCGCCCTATTACTTTGTTGAGGGGCAACAAACCGTTAGCCTTTGGATGCCGTTGGATGTGGTTACGGGTGCATCGCTTCGGTTTGTTGCGGGATCCCACACGTGGGACAAAATGGTCCGCCCAGTAAGCTGGTCTGACGATAGCGATTTTTATGAAACGGGCGACTGGATACCTGTGCCTGATCCCGACGCCGACCCTGACCAGATGCGCGTGCTTGAATGGGCGATGGAACCTGGCGATGCCGTGCTGTTCGACTTTCGGACGGTGCATGGTGCCCGCGGCAATGCGACGACTGCG
Source organism: Yoonia sp. (assembly GCA_029250945.1). Classification (GTDB taxonomy): domain Bacteria; phylum Pseudomonadota; class Alphaproteobacteria; order Rhodobacterales; family Rhodobacteraceae; genus Yoonia. Next base: position 1,637 of record JAQXEG010000019.1, on the reverse strand, counting down.
CGTCGGCGTGCCCTGTCGCTGCGTTGGGTTGGGGATGATGCCCGTTATGTTGCGCGGCCCGGGCGCACGTCCCCGCCATTTCCCGGACACGATATGACCGAAGGGCAGCGATTGCGCGAAGATTGGTTCCCTGTCTTTGAGGCGTCGCACCAACAATGATCGTCGCGGCATTGGTCGGAATTCTTGCTGTGGCAGTTGCTGCCCTGCCGTTTGTTTTTGAACGGCAACGTCAGGCGATCAATCAACCCATGCGCAATCAATCAGGTGGCGATTTTGTGGTCTCGCCCGAAGGGCAGACCCATTATCGCTGGTCCGGACCCGTCGATGGTCCGGTGATCGTTGCTGTGCACGGCCTTACAACGCCGATGGTGGTTTGGGACGGGGCGGTGGCGTCACTGACCGCTGCGGGATTTCGGGTGCTGACCTATGACCTTTATGGGCGTGGGATGTCCGACAGTGCCAGTGGTCCGCAGGATTTGCCGTTTTTTCTGGATCAGCTTGATACGCTTCTCGCTGATCAGGATGTGATCGGTGATGTATCCATGCTTGGGTATTCCTTGGGGGGGAGCATCGTGACCGCCTTTGCCGCGCGCCAACCATCGCGGGTCAACACGATTGTGCTGGTTGCCTCTGCGGGAATTGAGGGTGCGGAAACCATCTTTGATTGGGGATGTCGCAGTTTGCCCGTCGTGGGGGATTGGCTGCATGCGATGTTTGCGGCCGGCCAGTTGCGGCGCGGATCGGATGCGCAAAAGCCTGCGGCGGTTTTAGAAATGCAGCGGTTTCATCTATCGCGGTGCGGCTTTTTACCTGCTGTTTTGGCTAGTCGGCGCGGCGCCTTGCGTGTCACGCTTGAGGATGCACATCGTAAATTGGCCAAGACCGCGGTTCCTATCACGGCGATCTGGGGGACGTCCGATCCTGTCATACCCGCCCGCGCCATTGGCACGCTGACACAGTGGAACCGCAACGTGCAGCACATCGAGATTGCGGGTGCTGCCCACGGGTTACCCTATACGCATGCCGATGAAATGTCAGAGGCGATTGTTGCTGCTCTGACAAGTTAGGCGGCGTCGAGCGCTGTCTGCAAATCAAAATCATGTTTCCCGTTAAACGCCATGCAATCGCGACCTGCGGATTTTGCGCGGTACAGGGCGACATCTGCGGCGTCGCGGAATTCTCCGAATGGTTCGAAAAGTGGGGACCAGACTGTGCCGACGCTGATGCTGGTGTCGATGGTCCGCCCTTCGAACGGCACGGGCACACGCGAAATGATTTTGCGACATCGTTCGGTAATGACCTGTGCCTCGTGGCTGGCCACATTTGTTAAGACGATCAGAAATTCATCCCCGCTCATTCGCGCGAATAAATCACCGCCGCGCAGACATGATTTGATGCAGGATGAAATTTCGATCAGCACCTTATCGCCAGCAAGATGCCCGTAGGTGTCATTGGTCACTTTGAAATTATCCACATCTATGCAGACTATCGCGATACCACGGTACGGGTGGTTCAACATTTCAAGGTTGCCATACCCGTCCATGACGCTGCGCCGGTTCATGGCGCGGGTCAGTGGATCGGTTGTTGCCGCCTGCAAAAGCATGCTGGTTTCGCCAAGCAGGTTTCTTTCGCGGTCG
>JAQXEG010000003.1 GCA_029250945.1 Yoonia sp. | reverse complement strand
GGTTTCATGCAAATCATTCGCGATGGCGATATGTCCGATCAGTTTGGATTTTGTCATGATTAGTGGCAAATGATCGGCCCGCAAGGCACCACCGGGATGCGACGCCAGCACCGCCAATGGGACCGCATTAATCATTTCTGCTACGCATAAAAAAGGGCTGCGAAATACGCAACCCTTTGTTTTATATGGTAAATTATGTCGTTCGTTGTTAGCGTTTCGAGAACTGGAAGCTCTTACGGGCTTTGGCCTTACCGTATTTCTTACGCTCAACAACACGGCTGTCGCGTGTGAGGAAGCCAGCAGCCTTCAGCGCAGGACGCAAGGACGGATCATAAAGCTGCAACGCCTTGGAAACACCGTGCTTTACCGCACCAGCTTGACCAGACAAACCGCCGCCTTTGACAGTTGCGATAACGTCGAACTGACCTGTCACGCCTGCAACGGAAAATGGCTGTGCCAAGATCATCTGCAGCACGGGACGTGCGAAATATGTGTTCATCTCCTTGCCGTTCACGATGACCTTGCCGGAACCCGGCTTGATCCAAACGCGGGCAACCGCGTCTTTACGCTTACCAGTCGCATAGGAACGACCCAGTTCGTCACGCACAGGCTCACGCGTAATTGTGACTTCGGGGGCTGCTGCTGGCGCTTCGACGCCTTCTGCAACTTGGCCCAGCTCTTCGAGAGAGTTTACTTGATCGGCCATTACGCAGTCCTCGTGTTCTTTGGGTTCATGGATGCAACATCCAGAACTTCTGGCTTTTGCGCTTCCATACCGTGCTCTGTGCCGGGGAATACGCGCAGGTGCGTCATCTGCTGGCGGGACAGTTTGCCGCCGGGCAGCATGCGCTGAACAGCTTTCATAACCACACGCTCTGGGTGCTTGCCTTCAAGGATCTCGGCTTTCGTCTTTTCCTTGATGCCGCCGGGGTGGCCAGTGTGCCAGTAATACTTCTCGTCACGCTTGTTACCGGTCATCTGGATTTTCTCACAGTTGATTACGATAATATTGTCGCCCATATCCATGTGCGGCGTGAAAGAAGGTTTGTGCTTGCCACGCAAGCGCATTGCGATGATCGATGCCAAACGGCCCAACACGATGCCTTCAGCATCGATGATGAACCATTTCTTGTCGATATCCGCAGGTGTCGCGGTAAAGGTTTTCATAAGTCACCAGTCTTTAAGGGGCCAAAATCAGCCCTGTCATTTAGATAACTGGCTTATAAAGGTGTTTACTGACGCGTCAAGCGCCCTTAGCGCGGATAACGCAAGCAAAAACAACACCTTACGATTTAGGTATTAAAATACCCCATTTTTCGGCGGGATCGAATAGGTCAACGTTGCCCGCGCAACTAGTGCATCCATCCCGTCACTGTAGATCAGGCAATCGCCCACGGCCAGCACCCGCCCGAGTTTGTGAATGACGGCATCACAGATCAGATCAACGCCCGCCACGGGTTTGCGCATGAAATCAATGCTGCAATTGGTGGTGACAGCCAATGCCGCAGGCCCGATCCGGCTGAGTACGGCCAAATACATGGCCACATCCGCCAGCCCGAACATTGCAGGCCCCGACACCGTGCCACCGGGGCGCAAATGTCTGTCTGCGGTGACAAGGCGCACGCGCACCCCTGTCTCGGTCACCTCGATCACTTCGAAATCTGTGTGGACCTGCGGAAACACCTCAACCAGAAATGCCCCAAGCGCCTCTGCGTCCATTTTAATTTGCATGGCTTCCCCCCAGCATCTGATCCGACTAGTCTGCCCGTAGTTTGCGATAAGGGGCAAGGGTATGGAACTGATCACACGCGAAAATATCGGCGGCGTCTGCCGTCTGACCCTGAATGCCCCCGCACGGATCAACGCCCTGAGCGATACGATGATTGCCACGTTGCATGGAATGCTTGATGAGATTGCCACTGACGCCACGATTAAGGCCGTTATTATCGCAGGCAGCGGCAAGGCATTTTGCGCGGGCCATGATCTGAAGGAAATGCAAGCCAAGCGCGATGCGCCCGATGATGGGGCCGCCGCACTCAAGGATCTGTTTGATCGCTGTGCGGCCATGATGGGCCGGATACAGTCTCTGCCCCAGCCTGTCATAGCGCAGGTTCACGGTGTTGCTGCCGCCGCCGGTTGTCAGCTTGTGGCCACCTGTGATTTGGCGGTCGCGGCGGATGACACCCGCTTTGGCGTGAATGGTGTGAACATTGGCTTGTTCTGCGCAACCCCCATGGTGGCCCTGACCCGCAATATCCCCCGCAAAGCCGCGTTCGAGATGCTGACCACGGGGCGTTTCATCCAAGCGCCAGAGGCGGTCACACTCGGGCTGATCAACCGCGCCGTGCCAGCTGGTACGCTAGCGGATGAAACCCTTACCCTTGCCAATACGATCGCGGGCAAGCTCGCCAGCGCAGTCACCACAGGCAAATCGGCTTTCTACCAACAGGCCCAGATGACCACCGTGGATGCCTACGCCTTCACCGGTCAGGTGATGGTCGACAACATGGTCAACAGCGATACGAACGAAGGCATCAACGCCTTTTTGGAAAAGCGTGATCCTGATTGGTCCTGATATTCCAGTTGCCCCAAATACCTCGGGGTCTGGGGCTGGCCCCAGCGCTATAGCTGATAAATATCGCTGAACTTCGTTGTGAGATAGGACATCAATGGCGCCTCTGAAGGCTCCACTCTTGCGGCCTTTGTGATGACCTCGCGCGGTTCATATAGCCCGCCATGGGTCTGCACGTTTTCGCGCAACCATGTGGTCGCCTGCGAGGTGTCCCCACGCTCTAGATCGCTGTCCAGATCGGGCACGTCGTTACGCATCGCCACGTTCAGACAGCCCGCATAGACGTTGCCAAGGCTATACGTTGGGAAATACCCCATCAGCCCTTCGGACCAATGCACATCTTGCAGCACACCGTTGGATGGTTTGTCGACGGCGTAGCCGAAATCAGCGGCGAAACGGTCGTTCCACGCGGCCTCTAGGTCGGTCACCTTCAGGTCGCCCGCAATCAGCGCCCGTTCCATATCGAACCGCATCAGGACATGTAGGTTATATTGCACCTCATCGGCCTCGGTCCGGATGAACCCGTCTGACACGCGGTTGACACAGGCATAAAACGCATCCTCATCCGCAATTCCGAAATCACCAAAGGCGTCGCGCATTTGCCCATACAGCCAACCAGTAAAGGCGCGGCTGCGGCCGATCTGGTTCTCGTAAATCCGGCTTTGGCTCTCGTGCACACCCATGGACACCCCACCGCCAAGCGGCGTCAGAAGGTAATCAGCACTGATGTTTTGTTCGTAGGCGGCGTGGCCAACCTCATGAATTGTCGAATAGAAACAGTTGAATGGGTCGCTCGGGTTAGTGCGTGTCGTGATTCGGACGTCGATGCCTGATCCGCTGGAAAACGGATGCACGGCCTTGTCGATACGGCCCTTGTTTAGGTCGTAGCCGAACGCGAGCGCCAGTTTCGTGGACAGCGCAAGTTGGGCTGCCTCATCAAAAATGCCCGTAAGCGTTTGTGGCTTTGGTTGATCCAGAATGGCCGCGCGCAGGTCAACAAGTCCCGGGCGCAGGGCTGCGAACATCGCGGCAATCTCTGCCCCTGTCGCGCCTGGCTCATAATTATTGAGAAGCGCATCATAGCGATCGCCACCTGCAGCCAGTGCGTTCGCCTCTTGCTGGCGCAACCCCACGACCTTTTCCAAGACAGGCAAGTAGGATGCCACATCATCATCGGAGCGTGATTGCGCCCAAATGCGGTGCGCCAGGGATGTGGTTTTCGCAATCTCAGCGGCGAGATCGGCGGGGACCTTCATAGTGCGATCATAATTGCGCTGGATATGTCGCAGATTGGCGGCCGACACAGGGTCGGTTGCCGTGGCTTTGTCCAGCCAATCACCAACACGTGGATCAATCCGCCGTGCGTGCAGCACTGATGCCATGGCGGCGTGTTCCTCGGCCCGTTGGGGCGCAGAGCCTTCCGCCATCATGGTTTCTTGATCCCAGCCAAGGCGACCGGCGACTTGTGACAGCGCCTCGGTATCGCGCTGAAACGCCATTAGATCATCATATGCGGTCATTGCTTAAGCCCCTTGGATGGTTTGTGGATGCGGATAGGCGGCAAGGAAACGCGCCCGCAGGATCACGACCCACAGCACAACGGCCCCCAGTTGGTGCACGATCGCGATGTGCCACGGCGCGGAATAGATCACCGTGGTGATCCCCAGCAAGACCTGCAAGGTCATGACTGCAAGCATCACGTTGAAAGCGAATTTTGTGCGGGTATTACCCGATGCACGTGCGCGCAGCCAAACGAAAATACCGAAAGCGAACAGGATATAGCCCGCCATCCGGTGCATGAATTGCACCAGCCCGTCGTCTTCAAAGAAGTTGCGCCAGATAGGCGTCAGGCCGAACGGCTCTGGCGGTAGTAACCCACCTGCCATCAGTGGCCAGTCAGTGTAATTGCGGCCTGCGTCGATGCCCGCAACCAAGGCGCCAATCACGATTTGCACGAATGCGAGCGCGACAAGCCATGTGCCCAAACGGGTCAGGCTGGCGTCACCCATTCGGCGCGCTTGCATCAAATCGCCCTCGCGGCGTGACAGCCGCAGCACAAACCACGTGATGAACCCAAAGATGACAAACGCCAGCCCAAGGTGCGTGGCCAATCTGTAGGAGGCAACGTCTAGCATCCCTTCCTCAAGTCCGCTGGACACCATCCACCAACCGATTGCGCCCTGTAGGCCGCCCAATGCGCCAAGAAACAGCAACCGTCCGGTCCAGCCCATAGGCATTTTGCGTGTCACCAACAAACCGACAAACCCGATCGCCCAGACAAGGCCAATGACACGCCCCAACTGCCGGTGGCCCCATTCCCACCAATAGATCGTCTTGAACTCGGCCAGGGTCATGCCCTTGTTTTGCAACTGATATTCAGGGATCGCTTTGTATTTCTCGAACTCTTCGATCCAGACCGCCTCTGACGTGGGGGGCAACGCCCCCTTGAGCGGGGCCCATTCAGTGATCGACAAGCCGCTGTCTGTCAGACGGGTCAGCCCGCCCACGATGATCATGATGCCCACCAGCCCAAAGATCACCATTAGCCACGCCCGCACAACCCCGCGCGCACCCTGCCCGCCGCGATCAATACCACCGGGGCTTGCGACCTGCTTTTGCGCGTCGCCCACATCTTCGAAAATACTGCGTGTTTTATCTGCCATGATCCGGCCCTTTGTTACTTGCTGCGCAATCTAAGGCGGCGGGGGGATGGGGGCAAGCGCGACAGGGTGCCGCTGGCGTGCGGGCAAATAGTCTAGGTATTCTGGGCAACGGAATTATTCCGCTCTTAGAAAAACTATCCACAAGGTCAGCTTGAGCGGAAAACGCGTGCTTTGCAGATCATGCGAATGAGGGCCCTTAGGCCAAAGCCTTGACGAATATGTCAGCGGCGCGATGTGCCCATTCCCGGTAAATTTCTGGACCGGGGTGAAAACCATCAGACGCCATTTTTGGCGTATCCAGGGTGAAGTCAATCGGCAAATAGACGACGTCGGAACGTTCCTGCGCAATCTGACGCAACCTAGCGTCAAAGAGTTCGGCTTGGTCGCCCAACACCTGACTAAGTGGTCTTGGCAATAGTGGGAAATGGCGCACAGGGGGTAGGCCGGATACACAGATGTGTTTCGTCTGGAATTTTTCACAAAGCGTGTTGAGCAATTGGCGGTAGCCGTTCGACCATCCCCGAAGTGATACCCCATTTTTGGCGTCGTTTATGCCAAGGGCAACAAGAACGATGTCAAAAGTAGCATCGGAAAGATCTTCCAAAGCGCGCTGTGTGCTGCGCACTGTCCCTCCGGAGCGTGCAACAGTGTTCCACTCTACCGCGTAATGGGCCGCCAACGCGTCCGATAGTTGTCCACCTCGCGTCTCGGATTGATCCGTCACACCGACCCCGGCGGCAGAACTTTCTCCCGGCACGAGGAGGCGTATTGGGCGGCCAATGCCCTTCTTGCCTACACGTTCGCCATCCGCTTCTGGAAGACGCGCCGCACGTGCCGCAAGCCAAAGCGCTTGAGGCACAATTATCGGGCTGAGCATAAGTGTTTTGAAGATCACGGCCTAACCCTATCAGGCCCGCAGCGGGTTTCGAAGGGGCGTGTATCCCAACCACGTGGCCCTCCTCCGAGGTTTCGACTATCGTCCGCTTAGCGAACTTGCACCGAAACCTATCCCCGATCTTTCCACCGTACCATTTGCCGCAATATTCCGTGTAGCATTTGTACGTCGGCGCGGGTGAGCGGCAGGCGGCTCCAGAGGTTGCGCAGGTTGGCCTTCATGTTCGGGCCTTTGTGGGCGGGAAAGAAGAAGCCGGCGTCGTCGAGCCGTTCTTCGTAATGGGACGCCAGCGCGGCCATTTCGGATTGCGATGCCCAATCACCCACATGGCTGACGGTTTCGGGCACGGCTTCGGTTGTGGCGCGTTGAAATTCATAGGCTGTCAGCAGCACACATTGCCCAAGGTTGAGCGATGCAAATTCGGGGTTCACTGGGACCGAGATGATTGCATTGGCGCGCACGATGTCATCATTCTCAAGCCCCGCCCGCTCTGGCCCGAACAGCACCGCCACCTTTTGCCCCGCCGCGATCCTGTCGCGGGCCTCAATCATCGCGGCTTCGGGCGTCAGCACGGGCTTGGTTAAATCACGGTCGCGTGCAGTCGTCGCATAGACATAGGTGCAGTCTGAAATCGCGGCATCTGTCGTGTCGAAAATTTGCGCCTCGTCCAGCAGGCGGCCCGCGCCACTGGCCATCGCCACCGCCTTTTGATTGGGCCAGCCGTCGCGGGGGGATGTAATCCGCATCCGGTCCAGCCCAAAATTCCACATCGCCCGCGCTGCCGCCCCGATGTTTTCACCCATTTGGGGCCGAATCAGAATGAACGTAGGCTGGGCGCGGTCGCTGGGCATGGGGGCATCTTTCGTTGGTTGGGTGCCTGATACGCTGATGCAAATTGCGACGCAACCACGCGCAAATTCTTTGCCCTGCGACATAGCCAACCGCGCCAATCCCCGCTAGAAACGCGCAGAACACCACCATAGCGAAAGCAAAGCCCATGACCGACGCCGTTGATATGCCCCAGCTTTACCTGATCACGCCCGCGGATGTTGATCTGATGATATTTCCTGATCAACTGGCCGCCTGTCTGGATGGGGCTGATGTGGCATGTGTCCGTCTTGCGCTGGCGACACGTGACGAAGACCGCATCGCACGCACCGCCGATGCCCTGCGCGAGGTGACGCACGCCCGCGACGTGGCCTTGGTCATCGACAGCCACATCCAACTGGTTGAGCGGCTTGGTCTTGACGGTGTGCATCTGCTGGATGGCGCACGATCGGTGAAAAAGACCCGCAAGGATCTGGGCGAGGATGCCATTGTGGGTGCGTTTTGTGGCCATTCATCCCATGACGGTATGACCGCGGGCGAGCTGAACGCGGACTACATCAGCTTTGGCCCCGTTGGGCAAAGTGCGCTGGGGGATGGTGAAACAGCGCCGCTTGACCTGTTTCAGTGGTGGTCCCAGATGATCGAAGTCCCTGTTGTGGCCGAGGGTGCGCTGACGCTTAACCTGATCCGCGATATCGCCCCGCACACAGATTTCTTTGCCCTCTCGGATGAGATTTGGGGCACGGATGATCCGTTGACGACCCTAAAGGGGTTCGTCGCCGCGATGGCCTAGGCCTGCGCGGACCTGATCCTCAAGCGCTTTTGCAAGAGCCTTACGATTAGGAAAGTTGGTCAGATTGACGGGCGGATGATATTTCACAGTCACCCGTCCCTGCTGTTTCGCGGCCAGCGTCGACAGCAAATGCGACGCGAAATCCATATCACCCCACCAGCCGTAAAATCGCGGGTCGGCATCATCTGGCCCCTGATAGCAAAGGGTTACGGCCTGTAGGCGAAGTGTTTCGGCCAATGCCGGATCAAAGAACGCGGCAAATAGCGTCGGCTTAAACGGCAGCACGACCAACCCGTCAGTGCTTGTCCCCTCGGGGAAAAACAGCAGCTTATGCCCTGCCCGCAGCCGATCCCGAAATATGGTGATTTGCGTCGCGGCCTCGCGTCGGTCGCGTTTGATGAACACGGTGCCTGTGGCGCGGGCCAACCAGCCAATGCCCGGCCACGCCGCCACTTCGGCCTTGGACACGAAATAGATGCGCTTGGCCGCGTTCAACGCAAAGATATCAAGCCAAGACGAATGGTTCGCAACCACCGCGCCAGGTCCGCGCATCGGCTCCCCCTCGCGGTGGTATCCCATGCCCAGCAGGACAAACGCTGATCTGCATACAAATTGCGTGATGAACGGTGTCCAAGGGCGGCGCAGGCCGAAAAGCGGCCGTTCGACCAGGCGCAGCACCAGCAACAGGATCAAGCAGGCGAAGACCAGAATACCTAAAGGCACGCCGCGCCAAACGACACGCACCCAGCCCATAGGCGAGATCTTGGCGTGTTCTGGTTCGGGCGCATCTTGCCATGCCTCTGTCATTGTCCTGACCCGTATAATGCAGCCGCGCGAGCTGTCATTTGCGCGGTATCAAGGATCAGGCAAACGTCAGTTGTGTTAAACGCGCGGTCAACATAGGCCCCGTCGCCAATCGTGCCGCCCATGCGTAGATACGCCTTGATCAAGGCAGGGATCGCGCGCAAGGCGGCCTTGCGATCAATACCGTCGCGGGGTGTGATCGCAATTGCATTGGGGCCAATGGCCCTTGCCGTCAGATCGGCGGGCGCGGCGTGTTTACTGGCAAGAAATGCCAGTGGATCGGCCAAGGCGGCTTGATCCGTGCCGTGGAATGAGGCGACGCCAAACAACACCTCAGCGCCGTGATGGGTAATGAAATCAGACAGCCCCGCCCAAAGATGCATCATGCCCGTGCCACCGCGATAGTCGGGGTGAAGACAGGATCGGCCAAGTTCCAGCAATTGCCGACCACTGGTTTCCAAAAGGTGCAGGTCAAATTCATTCGCGCAGTAAAACCTACCGGCTGCCGCCGCTTGGGTTTGATCCATCAGGCGGTAAACCCCAACAACGCGATCACCTTCGGCACGCGTGACATCTTCGAGCAGAAGGTGGGTTGCGTGGGGGTCGAAATGGTCGGTTTCGCAGCTTGTTTCATGATCAACGCCTGCGCCCTGCCCGCCAAGCTCATCCACAAACACTTGATATCGCAGGCGTTGTGCGGCGATCAGATCAGCCGGATCAGTCGCAACGCGCACAGAGAATTCGGGGGTTGGATCAGGCAAGTTCGTGACTTTCAGCAGTTTTCAGTCGGGTTTTAATTTTCTGGTAACGAATTGGCAACGCTTATGGATCAAGCTGCTGCTAACCATGATTGACACAGGCTGACGTTATGCGATTCTAGGTTGCACCCCCCACATCTTGCACAAGGATTAACATGGCCCGCGCGCCCTCTAACACCACCTTGCCTTCTTCGCGGAAGTTGACGGTCACCTTGCCCCCGATATTGGATTGGACCTGCCCCACGCCCCACTCGGGCTGGTCTAGGTGCCGCACGAACATGCCTGGCGTTAGAATTGATGTCATGTCCATAAATTGTCGTCCTTTTTCAGGGGGGTATGCCGCATGACACAAGATATTGCAGCGCTGATCGGGTCGCGCATTTGCCATGATCTTATCAACCCAATCGGGGCGATTGGCAACGGTGTTCAATTGCTGGCGGTGTCGGGCGGTGCGGCAGGTGCCGAAATGGACCTGATCACCGAAAGTGTGCACAACGCAAACGCCCGCATCCGGTTTTTCCGCATTACATATGGCGCCGCCCAAGCCGACCACACCATCGGACGACAAGAGGTGCTATCGGTCCTTATGGCCACGGCCCAAGGGGGGCGTTTTACGTATTTCTGGTGGGTCGACGGTGAACAATCACGCGAAATGGTGCGTATCGCGTTTCTGATGCTGCAATGTTTTGAAACAGCGCTTCCCCTTGGGGGAGAAATCCAAATCGGACAAGAAGGGGATGATTGTGTGATGGCGGGGACAAGTACCCGTCTTGCAATTGAAACACCTCTTTGGGACAGCCTGCTCGCCGCGAATGCCTATCCCCATAAGGCCGCGTTGGTGCAATTTGCACTGCTCCCCCCGCTTTATCGGCGGCTGGCTGGTTCTTGGAAATCAGCCATGATGACACAGCACTGACCGCGCGGTTTTAGGCCCGCACAGTCCCGTCGCCCGTCACCAGATATTTGAAGCTGGTCAGTTGCACGGCACCCACAGGGCCACGGGCATGTAATTTACCCGTGGCGATGCCAATTTCGGCACCCATGCCAAATTCTCCGCCATCTGCGAATTGTGTGGACGCATTGAGCATCAAAATCGCGCTGTCAAGCTGGTGGAAAAACTTATCCGCCACGCCGTCATCCTCTGTCAGAATGGCATCGGTGTGATTGCTGCCAAAGCTGCGGATGTGGTCGATTGCGGCATCCACGCCGTCCACAATCTTCGCCGCGATGATCATATCCAGAAATTCGTGGCCAAAGTCGGTTTCAGACGCGGGCACTGTGCCCGTGGTCTGGTTGATTGCCGCATCGCCGCGCACCTCAACCCCTGCGGCAATCAAATCGCGGATCAGAACATCGCCGTGCTTGTCGTAAAACGCACGATCCACGAGCAGACATTCCGCAGACCCGCAAATGCCCGTGCGCCGTGTTTTGGCGTTCAGGATCACGGCGCGTGCCTTTTCAAGGTCGGCATCACCGTCGACATAGACATGACAGATCCCCTCGAGGTGGGCAAAGACAGGCACGCGGGCCTCCTTCTGCACCAATCCGACAAGGCCCTTACCGCCACGCGGCACAATCACGTCAATGTGGTCGACCGCTTGAAGCATCGCCGTGACGGCTGCCCTGTTGCGTGTGGGGATCAGCTGGATTGCGTGTTCCGGCAGCCCTGCCACCTTAAGGCCTGTGACAAGGCAGGCATGGATTGCGGCACTCGAATGGAAACTTTCGGAGCCACCGCGCAGGATCACGGCATTGCCTGACTTGAGGCAAAGTGCACCCGCATCCGCCGTGACATTCGGGCGGCTTTCATAGATCACGCCGATCACGCCAATGGGTGTGCGCACGCGCGAGATGTGCAAACCGGTGGGTTGTGTCCAGCTTGCGGTCACTTCGCCAATTGGGTCGGATTGCGCGGCCACGGCGCGGAGCCCGTCAACCATGCCCTGAATACGGCCCTCATCCAGCATCAGGCGATCCATCATCGCAGGCGACAGCCCCTTTTCCGCGCCAAAATCCATGTCCTTGGCATTGGCCTCAAGGATGATATTTCGCTGTTCCCAGACCGCATCGGCCGCGGCGCGCAATGCGGTTTCCTTATCGGCGGCGCTGGCAGTCGCGAGATCGCGGGCCGCGGCGCGGGCGTTAACCCCGATGGTTTCCATCATGTCGGTGATATCCATGTCGTCCCTCATAATACCATATCGTCGCGGTGGATCAGGGCGGCACGGCCCTTGTATCCTAGCAAGTGTTCAATGTCGTCGGATTGGCGACCTTTGATTAAAGTCGCCTCAGCCAGCGTATAGCGGGTCAAGCCGACCCCAATTTGCGTGCCATCGTCGGTGCAGATACCAATGGGATCACCGCGCCCAAAGTCCCCACTAAGGTCCGTAACCCCCGCTGGCAAAAGGCTTTTCCCGTTTTTCAGTGCGCGCGCAGCACCGGCATCGACCGTCATTATGCCACGTGGTTTCATCGTCGCGATCCAGCGTTTGCGGGCCATTTGCGGATCGGTTTGCGCTGTAAACCATGTCGCCGCTGCGCCACTATATAATGTTTTCAATGGGTTGTTAGGTGACCCTAATGTAATTGCCATTGCGCAGCCCGCTTCGGTTGCGATTTTCGCGGCCATGATCTTCGTACGCATTCCGCCCTTGGACAGCGCAGACGCTGCATCGCCAGCCATCGCCTCAATATCCGGCGTAATTTTTGATACGATATCAATATGTTCGGCGTCATTATTGATCTGTGGGTTCGCTGTATAAAGCCCATCGACATCGGACAAAAGCACCAGTTGATCGGCACCGATGGTCGCCGCCACTTGGGCCGCAAGCCGGTCGTTATCCCCAAACCGAATTTCATCCGTCGCGATGGTGTCGTTTTCGTTCACAATCGGTGTGACGCCTAACGACAGCAACGTCTGCATCGTGGCCCGACTGTTGAGATAGCGTTTTCTGTCCGCTGAATCCTCCAGCGTGACCAGCACCTGCGCTGTGGTGATCCCGTGGGGCGCCAGCACCTCTTCATACGCGCGAGCGAGCTGTATTTGGCCGACGGCGGCGGAGGCTTGCGATTGTTCAAGCGACAATGCGGTCATCGGCAGGCCCAAGGCGACGCGCCCAAGCGCAATGGACCCCGATGACACCAGAACAACGTCCGTACCAAGTTTACGCATTGTGGCCACATCTTCGGCCAAGGATAGCAGCCAATCACGGCGCAATTTTCCGGTATCAGCGTCCACCAACAGGGCCGAGCCGATCTTGACGACCAGCCGTTTTGCGTCGCTTAGGGCTGCCACGGTGCATCCTCCTGCCCCTGCTCCGCCTCCACGGCCTTGCGGTGGCGCAGACGGTCTTCGTCGATTTGATCGCGCAGGGCGCGCAGCACCTCTGGCACGCCTTCGCGGCTGACGCCGGACATCATCAGAACGGGCACGCCTGTCACGGCCTCGAGTTCTTCTTTGATAAAGGCGCGTTCTTCATCGTCGAGCGCGTCAATTTTGTTTAAAACGGTGACGCGGTTCTTATCAGCCAGATCGCCGCCATAGGCCTCAAGCTCTTGAATAATAGTCTTATAATCCCCAACCGGATCACCGGATGCGCCGTCAACAAGATGCAGCAATACGGCACAGCGTTCGACGTGGCCGAGGAACAAATCGCCCAAACCGCGCCCTTCGCTGGCGCCAGCAATCAGACCGGGGATGTCGGCCACCACAAATTCCACGTTGTCGATACCCACAACCCCAAGGTTCGGCACCAATGTGGTGAACGGATAGTCGGCAACTTTGGGCCGTGCGTTGGAAGTGGCCGCAAGGAACGTGGATTTGCCCGCATTCGGCATCCCCAACAGTCCCACGTCCGCAATCAGTTTCAGGCGCAGCCAGATTGTGCGTTCAATGCTTTCCTGACCGGGATTGGCGCGGCGCGGTGCTTGGTTCGTGGCGGATTTGAATTGCAGGTTGCCCCAACCGCCATTGCCGCCCTTGGCGATGACAAAACGTTGACCAACCTCGGTCATGTCGGCCAGAACGGTTTCTTCATCCTCGTCCAGCACCTCAGTTCCCACGGGCACGCGCAGCACCTTATCTTCACCATCGCGGCCGGTGCGCTGGCTACCCATGCCGTGTTGGCCGTTTTGCGCGAAAAAGTGTTGCTGATAGCGGAAATCAATCAGGGTATTGAGCCCCTCAACCGCTTCGACGATCACAGATCCGCCAGATCCGCCATCGCCGCCGTCTGGCCCACCGTATTCGATGAACTTTTCCCGCCGGAACGAAATACAGCCCGCCCCACCGGCACCGGACCGGATATACACTTTGGCAAAATCGAGAAACTTCATATCGGGGGCCTTTCGCGGCTGTCTGCCGCAGGGGTTAGTCTATTGCGCGCCGGTTCTCAAGCGGTCCCATGTATCACGGGTCAGCCGGTATTGCCGGACCATCACAGGAAAACCGCGCGCCTTGGACCGGATATATTCGCTGCGGTAATTCACAAACCCGCGCTTTGTCAAAAGGTGGTGGGACGCAGCGTTGTCAATCCAAGTGGATGCAGTCAGCAAAGCACGTCCTTCATCCACAAAACCAGTCTCAATCGCCTGGTCGACAGCCGTGGACATGATCCCACGCCCTGCATGGGTGGGATGCATGAAATAGCCCAATTCGCCCCGGGTTAGGGCCACAGTGCCGACCAGCAGGTCGTTATGACAAATAGCCCAAACGAAACCATCGCCCGCATAGGGTTTGCAGCGGCCACGGGTAAAGTCGGGCTGTTGAGGCCAGGGCCAGCCGTCCAATTGACGCACAACGCCCCAATCGGATGCAACGGCGTGCATCTGATCGAAATCATTGGCCCGTATCGGGCGATATGTCAGGGTTTGGTCCATCGCGTACGGGCTACTGCCCTGTTTTCAGGGTGTAGGTCCATGTGGGTACGGTTGCCCCACGGGCCACAGAAAATGCCTCTGCGTCGCCAAGATAATCAAAGCCGCAGTTCGTCAGCACCCGCGCCGAGCCGGGGTTGTCTTGAAACATTTCCGCGAAATAGCGACGCGCGTCGTGGGGGTTTTCTGCGATGATCGTGCGCACAGCCTCTGACGCGAAACCCGTGTTCCAAAATGCTGGCGCCACCCAGAAAAAAACCTCTGACTGGGCGCGATCCATACGGTTCAGGCTAATGACGCCAATCGCCTCTGCGTGGCCTTGGGCGGACCCGTCCATGACCCAGACATCCTCTGAGCGATCGGAGGCATTCGCGCGGGCGATCATCGCCTCAACCGTGCCGGGCGGTAGCGGATGCGGGATCGCACGGCTGCCACGCGCCACACGTTCGTCGGAGGCATACATCTCGATCAGGCCAGCATCCGATTTCTGGATCGGGCGCATGACAAAGCGTTCGGCAGGAATGGTGGCTTGGTTGCGGCGCGTAGCGAGCATGATGTTTTTCCTACTTTGGGGGGAAGCGGTGTAGTGGGCCTCGCGTTATCATCAAATGATGACGAAACCCAAAAACGAAAAAGGGGACCGATTTGCACCGATCCCCCTCAAACATGTTACCTAAGGTATCGGTTTATTCAGCGGCCTCCGCCACTGGGAGAACCGAAATAAAGGTGCGGCCTTTCAGGCCTTTATGGAACTGAACGTTGCCTTCGACAGTTGCAAAGATCGTGTGATCCTTGCCCATGCCAACGTTCTGGCCCGGGAACATCTTTGTGCCGCGCTGGCGCATGATGATGTTGCCTGGGATGACAGCTTCGCCGCCAAATTTCTTAACGCCAAGACGACGACCTGCTGAGTCGCGTCCGTTACGGGATGAACCGCCTGCTTTTTTATGTGCCATCTGGTCTCTCCTTAACCTTTAGCCAATTCAGCAGCCTGAACCAACCAATCGTCACGGTCGATGCGGCCTTTGAAAGACAGTTTCTCGTCCATATCAGCCACATCTTCTGGCGTCCATGCTGCGATCTGCGCGAATGTTGTCACACCCAGCGCGTGAAGTTTGCTTACAATCACAGGGCCAACGCCGCTCATTTTTGTCAGGTCGTCGCCGTCTGCGGATGCTTTTGCCTTTTTCGGAGCGGCCTTTGCAGGCTTTTCTTCTTTGGCGGCTGGTGCAGGTGCAGCGGCTTTCTTAGCAGCCTTAGGCTGGGACGCACGCTCTGCTGCGGCTGCAGCTTTCTTGGATGTTGGTGCCCCGAGAGCCGCCGCGTAAGATACGCCTGCGCCGCCGATTGCAGCCTTTACACCAGATTTGCCAGCGCCTTTTTCAAGGATGTCACCGATGCGAACCAATGTCAGTTGCTGACGGTGGCCTTTTTTGCGTGCGGAAGAGTGCTTCCGGCGACGCTTGACAAAGTTGACGGTCTTTTCGCCTTTGATCTGGTCGATCACTTCGGCTTGCACGCCAGCATCTTCCACGAGCGGAGCGCCAACAGTGTTGCCAACCATCAAAATGTCGTTGAATTGGATTGTTTCGCCAGCGGAGGCGTCCAGCTTTTCAACACGCAATACGTCGCCCGAGGCAACTTTGTACTGCTTGCCGCCGGTTTTGAGAACCGCAAACATATGTCTTTCCTTCATGTCCCGCGTCACTGAGGCCCCTGTATAAACAGGCGTTTGGTGCCTTTGGACTGCGCGCCCTGATGGGCGTAATTTCGTATAATTCCGAACAAACAACATGTTCGGATAGCGGCTTATCTGACCAAATGAGATTTAAGTCAAGCCCAAACCGAAAGGCATTTTGATGTGCATCGCCCTGTCTTGTATAGTGTTTCTAACGGCCTGCTCTGGGGACGCCAACCACCTTGGCAATCCGCCGTTGCTCCCGCTTAGCGGCTTGACCACGCTGGCTGAGAATACGGTTTATAATGAACGGCGCGGACGGGTCGAGGTGCTGGTCAAATCCAACCACCCTGCCCTGATTGATCAAATCAACGCTGGCGCGGGTTCGATTGTGACTGCGGCCTTTGATACGGCCGGTGTGCCAGCGACGGATCGCCCGACCCGCATCATCCAACTGCAATCTGACCTTGGGCTATACTAAGCCAATCCGTGTGCTTTGGTCAGCGCATTGATGGTTTATGTCGGATAATAAGCCAGATTGTGGCGTATTGTTTCGAAAATGCCCCAAAATGGTGGGGAACAAGCCCCAGTTTTGCCCCTTAGCCCCGTCATCCCCCTGGCCTAAGACCACGTATGTCAAAAGGAATGGTGCACGATGCCTGACTATACACTGCAATATGTTTATCAACTTAGCGACTTTGACATGTCGGGGGGCAACATCACGCCGCCTGATGGGCGAGGCGCGCAGGCGCAGGGCAATCCACCGTTCAACATCCAGCTTAATCCCGGCGCATCCCCGCTGCCAATCACGATCACGGATAACGATGCCAATTTCAACGAGATTAGCGACAACGGGCAATTGCTAACCTCTGCGGTCACGATTGACGGTGTGACGTATGCCGTTGGCACAAAAGTAATCATTAACTATCGCATTGCAGATGATAACGGCTTTGAAGGCTATTCGATCAGCATCGGGGCCAATAATGGCGGTACCAATAGCACCACGGCCTTTGTCACCAACGGACCGATGACACCCGGGCAGACTTATACTTTTACGTCCGAAAGCAACATTGGTCGATCAAGCGTCCTCTATAGCGAATTTGCCTGTTTTACGACTGGCACGATGATCAATGCGGATCGTGGCGAACGCCGGATTGATGATCTGGTCGCGGGCGACCGCGTGATGACACACGACCAAGGATTGCAAACAGTCCGCTGGGTTGGATCGCGCACCATTCCCACCATCGGCGATATAGCCCCTATCGCGTTTGAAGCAGGCACCTTGGGCTGTTCGCGCCGCCTGTTGGTAACGCCCAACCACCGGATGCTGATCGCGGGTGCGATGGCGGAGCTTGTTTGTGGCGACGACGAATTGTTGATCAGTGCCAAGCTGCTGATTAATGACCGCACTGTGCGGCGCGTGGCCAATGGTTTTGCCACCTACGTCCACATCATGTTTGATTATCACGAGGTGATCTGGGCCAACGACTGCGCAACAGAGAGCTTTTATGCGGGCGATCAGCCAATTGGCACGCTCAACAGCGAACAAGCACAAGAAATTCTCGCGATTTCTCCTGAATTGCGGAGTGGCACCAAGACACCGTCCCTCGCCCGCGCAGAGGCCCGCGGATACGAGGCGATTGTCATCGCGTACTCTTTATAGGTCCTGACTGGCCATCGTGTGGGCGGCCTCTCGGCCCAAGGCAAAGCTGATACCGTCGGACATATCATCAAATGATGAAAACAGCGCCGCGTTCAATGCGGCACCGGCGTCGGTGTTTGAAAACGCCGTGTAGGCCGCGATATCCTCATCCGACAGCAGATCATAGGCGAGCAGCAAGAAGCTATAGACCCAATCAGACGTGTTGGCGCGGATATCAGGTTCCTGATCCCAAACATCGGCCAGAATCTGATCCTCCGTCAGGGCGTCATCAAAGGCGCCCCCGTCCGTCAGCCCCATATAAAATGCCATATTGGCATTCATGGCATCGGCCACATTGGTTTCGACCAAATCGTTTGCGGCGGCAAAATCCTCAATTAGTTGAAACCGCTCTGTATTGTCGGTCTGCGCGATTTTAGCGGCTTCCTTGCTGGCGACGTCAACGGCATCATCTAGCAAAGCACGCCGCGCGCTGACTTCAAGCTCGATAATCGACTGGCCTGGTTCGGATTGAAAAAACGCGAGCATGCTGGCCACATTGGCCCCTTCTATCACAGCGTTAAATTCGGCACGTACGGTGTCGTGCATCACCTCGCCGTCATAGATGGTTGCCACGGTCGCGGCCCATGCGGGTTTCACGCGGTTGGGGAACAGAGCGGACCCAATTTGCGCGCCATATGCGATGCCCTCTTGGCGCATGACGTCAATAATGTCGGGTAGCCCCAACGCATCGAACAATGCGTCAGCATCATCGGCTGCAGCGGGGTTGGCAAACACGAAAGCGGCAGAAAACGTTGTGGCGACAAGGGCAGTGCGAAGCATGGGGCATTCATTTTAACAGCGTGTTGTGATTCTATCTAGGTGGGCCAACAGCCACTGCCCAGCACCGCTGACAGAATTGTCATGACGCCCCGCAAATAGGCTTGCACGTGCGCGCGCGACCCCTTAGATCGACCCGCAGTGGAGAGGTGCCGGAGTGGTCGAACGGGGCGGTCTCGAAAACCGTTGTGGGTGCAAGCCTACCCAGGGTTCGAATCCCTGTCTCTCCGCCAT
>JAQXEG010000004.1 GCA_029250945.1 Yoonia sp. | reverse complement strand
GAAGCTCACGTCAGCGCCGCCAGCAGTACCTGCTGCAGTCATTGCATATTCACCGTCAGCCAAGCCGAAGCCAAGCGCCCAGCCAGCAGCTGTAGTGTTAACACCAACTTCTACGTCGGCTGTTTCGATAGTTGCACCCATTGGAGCAGAAACTGTTACAGTTGTTGCACCCATGGTGACAGAAGCAACTGCGCCCTCAGCAATGCCTTCTTCGCCGTCGTCGCCGATAGCATAGTCGTCACCAGCTGCTGTGAATACAGCGCCGTCAAGGTCTGTGCCAAATGTCAGGCTAGCGGTGTCGGAAGACAAGGAGATGGAACCAGCAGAGATACCTGCTGCTTTCAAAGTCAGAGAAGTAGAAGCTGTAAGGCCGTTGTCCAAAGTCGCGGAACCAGTTGCAGTCATTTCTGCAGCTGTGGAGTAGCCATCGAGGCTCTCGCTGTTGTACTCAACGGACGCTTCACCAGCGAAAGAAACAGATGTGTGGCCGTCAGCTGCCGCAGCGCCAGCAAAGGCGACCAGAGCAGTCGTTGTAAAAAGGATGCTTTTCATAGTTTAAAACCCTCGTGTGTTTTGCATTCTCAAGAATGCCAGATTTCCTAGCATTGCAGGTTAATTGCGCCTAACTGTCTGCACACTCAAGTGAATTGGCGGGGGCTTGGCGCAGTCTGCGTTAAATGATGCATCAAGGTCACACACTATTAACAGTCATTTCGCCGATGACAAAGCATGCCGAACACCTTATTTCGTAAATTAACTGAAAAGAATAAGTAAATACAGGTCTCTGCCATGTCTCTTGATGCGATCAATACCAAAATAGCTGCCGCCTGTCGCCACGCAGGGCGTGACGTCAATGATGTGACCCTGATTGCTGTTTCCAAGGTACAACCTGATGCACGGGTGGCGGCGATTCTTGATGCCGGTCAGCGGGTATTTGGTGAAAACAAGGTGCAGGAGGCCGCTGGCAAATGGCCGGGGTTTCGCGAGACATATGGCGATATTGATCTGCACTTGATCGGCCCGCTTCAGACCAACAAGGCCCGTCAGGCGATGGAATTGGCGCAATCCATTCATACGCTTGACCGGCCTAAGCTGGCCAATACCATCGCGCGGCTGACGCAAGAGATGGGGCAATGTCCCGACCTATATATCCAAGTCAACACAGGCGAAGAGCCGCAAAAGGCCGGATGCCTGCCCGCTGACGCGGATGCGTTCATCGCGTCTTGTGTTGCATTGGACCTACCTGTGCGCGGACTTATGTGCATCCCGCCTGCGGAAGAGGAGCCATCGCTGCATTTTGCCTTGCTGGCGAAAATTGCCGCGCGCAACGGGTTGGCCGGGCTGTCCATGGGGATGAGCGGCGATTTCGAAAGCGCGATCGCCCTTGGTGCCACCCATGTGCGTGTTGGTTCCGCGATTTTTGGCGACCGTGTATATGAGTAGTGACTATAACCCACCCAGTGATCCGCTGGAATTTCTGCATGACGATCACGAGGTGGTGCTGGTCAACAAGCCCAGCGGCCTTTTGTCGGTGCCGGGCAAGGGGGAGCATCTGGCCGATTGCCTGATCACGCGTGTGCAGGCCGTGTTTCCCACCGCCCTTTTGGTACACCGGCTGGATCGTGACACGTCGGGTGTGATGATTTTTGCGCTGACACCCCATGCGCAGCGACACCTTGGCCTGCAATTTGAAAAACGTCAGACCAAAAAGACATATATCGCCCGCGTTCACGGTGAGATGGCGGAAAAGACGGGCACTGTTGATCTGCCGCTAATTGTGGATTGGGAAAACCGACCCAAGCAGATGGTCTGCCATGAGGCTGGCAAGCAGGCCGTAACCGATTACCGTGTGATACGCGCCAAAGGCGGCGAAAGCCGCGTGCGCCTGATGCCCAAAACCGGACGGTCACACCAGTTGCGCGTGCATATGCTGGAACTGGGACATCCGATACTGGGTGATCCGTTTTATGCGACGGGTCCCGCGCTGGCGCATCCGCGCCTGATGTTGCATTCCGAAACGCTGCAATTTCGGCATCCTGACGGTGGGCAAGGCACGCGGATCACAGCCAAGGCCCCGTTTTAGAAAGGGGGCGCAAGTCCATTGCGCGCCCTTGTGTGATTAGTCCCAGCCAGAGATCGACTTGGAAACGAGGTATTCCTCAATCCCCCATACGCCGCCTTCGCGGGCCAGTCCTGACAGTTTGATCCCGCCAAACGGTGCGCCATTGCCGCGCGACTGGTGGTTCATCTCGATCATACCGGCCTTAAGGGCGCGGGCCATGCGGTTACGTTTTGGCCCGTCCTTGGACTGCACATAATTAGTCAGACCGTAGGGCGTGTCGTTGGCGATGCGGATCGCGTCGGCCTCGTCCTTGAACGGAATCATGACCAGCACGGGCCCAAAAATTTCCTCTTGGGCGACGCGCATATCGTTGGTCACATCGGCAAAGATTGTCGGTTTGACGTAAAACCCGCGGTTCACATTCTCGGGCAGGCCCGTGCCGCCCGTAGTCATCCGGGCACCTTCGTCGATGCCGACTTGGATCATGCCTTGGATCTTTTCCCACTGGGTTTTGTTCACAACGGGCCCCATGTGGCGGCCCGCTTCGGTTGTGGGGCCGACCTTGATCGATGCAGCGACTTCGGTGGCCTCGGCCACGGCGGCGTCATAGCGGGATGCCTCGACCAGCATACGGGTTGGTGCGTTGCACGACTGACCAGAGTTGTTCATGCAGTGGCGCACACCCTTTTCGACGGCGTTATCAGCGGCATCAGCGAACACGACGTTTGCGCCCTTGCCGCCCAGTTCCAAGCGCACCTGTTTAAGGGTCTCAGCCGCAGCCTTGGAAATCAGACGCCCCGCACGGGTCGAGCCGGTAAAGCTGATCATGGCGATATCTTCGTGGGTCGATAGCTGCTGACCCACGCCGGGGCCATCGCCATTCACCATATTGAATACGCCCGCAGGTACCCCCGCCTGATGCATGATGTCCGCGAACAACAGGCCCGATAGCGGGGCCTCTTCTGATGGCTTCAGAACCATGGTGCAGCCTGCAATCATCGCAGGAAATACCTTGAGCGCGATCTGGCTAATGGGCCAGTTCCACGGGGTAATCAGACCGACGACGCCAATCGCCTCGTGTAGGATATGCGCACCCGGCGTGCCGTCGCCCAATGGGGCATCCCAGTGGATTTTGTCGGCGGCCGCAACCGCATCTTCCAATGCCCATGGCAGGCATGGCGCTTGGGATCCGTGGGCTAGATCATGCGGCGCGCCCATTTCCTGACGGATGGCTTCACCCATCTCGGCTGCGCGGGCTTCATAGACCTGCATGACCTTTTCGACCATTGCGATACGGTCGGCCACGGGCCGCGTGGACCAATCAGCAAAAGCCGCGCCAGCGGCGGCAACGGCGGCATCGGTATCTGCCTGATCACCAAGTGAGATGATGGCAACCTGTTCCTCGGTCGCGGGGTCGATGACGGGATAATCGCGGGCCGTGGTGGGGTTGACCCATGCGCCGTTGATATAAAACTGTTTGTTGTCGATCATGTGATGGCTCCGATCAGGTATGTGTTGGTCGCAATCTGGCATTGCGTAGGCGGGCTGGCAAGGCACCCTTGTCGCCAGTATATATATCGCAACGTACACAGCATAAGGAGCACCGTCATGGGTTTGCGCATTAACGACACGATACCGAATTTGACCGTTGAAACTGATCAAGGCACGCTGAACCTGCACGATTGGGTTGGTGACAGCTGGGCGATCCTGTTTTCGCATCCCAAGGACTTTACCCCTGTCTGCACGACCGAGTTTGGCGCCGTCGCACAGCTTGCCGATGAGTGGGAAAAGCGTGGGACCAAGGTCATGGGTATTTCTGTGGATGGTGTGGCAGAGCACATCAAATGGAAGGCTGATATCGAAACTGTTGGCGGTGCCAAGGCTGGTTTCCCGATCATCGCCGATAGCGATCTGACTGTCGCCAAAGCGTTTGATATGCTGCCCGCCGATGCCTATCTGCCCGATGGTCGTACGCCTAATGACAGTGCGACAGTCCGCGCGGTGTTCATCATTGGGCCTGACAAGCAGCTAAAGCTGTCGATGACATATCCGATGACTGTTGGCCGCAACTTTGCCGAAGTGCTGCGCGCATTGGACGGGTTGCAGACATCCACGGGCCGCGGTGTGGCGACACCAGCCAACTGGAATGTGGGCGATGATGTGATCATTCCCGCAACCTTGTCGGACGAAGATGCGACCGCGAAATTCGGTGAATTTACGAAGGTGCTGCCTTACTTGCGCAAAACCAGCCTATAGGGTCCTTAAATTGACGAAAGGCCGCGTTGTCCGATGGGCAGCGCGGCCTTTTTGCGTTTCGCGGGGCTAGCCACGCACCCCGGAGTATTTTGAAAAATGCGAAGCGGTTGGTCAAAAGACGGTGTGGTCGCCGCGGTCGGACTTGGCCGTCCCTTGGGCCAGTTTTTGGTAGTGGTCAGCAAGCGTGTCTGATCCGTATTCGGGGGTTTGGTCGGCGTCGTAGCGGTTTTCTGCCGCGTCCCAGACCAACATGGATTCAGTGGCATAATAGCGCCCGATGCGAGCCAACTCTGCCTTTTTGCACAGGCTGGGGATGATTGTTCCCAGCGTTGTGAGACCCCCGATGATCGCGGTCATCATCCCAACGGGCACATGTTTATAGGCGGGCGTTTTGCCAAGTGCGGCGAAAAGCAAATCACCCTGCGCCCGTGGTGTGATCGCGGGGCCAGGGCCGCCGATGGGGAGAATGCTGTTGTGCCGCGCCGGATCATTGAGGCATCCAAGGATGAACTGCGCCAGATCATCATCACTGATCGGTTTGCAGGCGGTGAGGGTGCCATCACCGAACAATAGGAACGGCTTGCCAGCGCGCAGCCGGTCGACTTGTCCGGACAGTGATTTGAAGAACGCCGTTGGGCGCACGATGGACCATGTAAGGGGTGCGAATTGTAACTCTTCCTCGAACAACAGCTTGGCGCGTTGAAACGCCAGTTTGGGCCGTTGGACGCATATGGCAGAAAGCAAGATGAAATGCCCGACGCCAGCGGCCACAGCAGCCTGTAGTGCATCGCTATTCAGGCCGTAATCAACCGCCATCGCGTCCATGCCATCACGCGAGGCGAGGCACGAGATAACCGCGTCAACGCCTGTTATCAGCCTTGGCATGTCTGACAATTCCTGACGCTCTGGGGCTATGATGCGGTGGCCAGCCATAGTGCCAGCGCGTAGAACAGCTTGTCCGATCGTACCGGTCGCGCCAAGAAGAAGGATGTTTTTAGGTGTCATGCTAACAGTCTAGGTGGGCGGCGCAAAAACAAAAAGCCCCGGCGTTTCCACCGGGGCTTTCTTATGTCTGAAGCGTAAGAAGATTAGTCTTCGGACTTTTCTTCTTTTGCTGGCTCGCCAGTTTCCTGATCGACGACTTTCATGGACAGGCGCACCTTGCCACGATCGTCAAAGCCCAACAGCTTGACCCAAACTTCCTGGCCCTCTTTGAGGACGTCGGAAGGGTGGTTCAGGCGGCGGTTTTCGATCTGGGATACGTGCACCAGACCGTCGCGCTTGCCAAAGAAGTTCACGAAGGCGCCGAAATCGACGAGCTTCACAACCTTGCCTTTGTAGATCACGCCTTCTTCTGGCTCTGCCACGATGGAGTGGATCATGTCGTAGGCTTTTTTGATGGCCTCGGCGTCGTTGGATGCCAGTTTGATCGTGCCTTCGTCGTTGATGTCGACCTTTGCGCCGGAAACTTCAACGATTTCGCGGATGACCTTACCACCGGAACCGATCACTTCGCGGATTTTATCCGTTGGGATCTGCATGGTTTCGATCTTGGGTGCGTGCACGCCCAGATCGTTGGCACCTGTCAGGGCTTTGCCCATTTCACCAAGGATGTGCAGACGGCCTGCTTTGGCTTGCTCAAGGGCTTTGGCCATGATCTCTGGTGTGATGCCTGCGATCTTGATGTCCATCTGCAAGGATGTGATCCCTGCTTCGGTGCCTGCAACCTTAAAGTCCATGTCGCCAAGGTGGTCTTCGTCGCCGAGGATGTCGGACAGGATGGCGTAGTCGCCGTCGTCTTCCATCACGAGGCCCATAGCCACACCAGCAACTGCTGACTTCAGCGGAACGCCCGCGTCCATCATGGACAATGAGCCACCACAAACGGACGCCATGGAGGAAGAGCCGTTGGATTCAGTGATCTCGGACACCAAGCGGATTGTGTATGGGAAGTCTGTTGCGGACGGCAGAACCGCCTGCAGCGCACGCCATGCCAGCTTACCGTGGCCGATTTCACGACGGCCCGGGCCACCCACACGACCAACTTCACCAACCGAATACGGTGGGAAGTTATAGTGCAGCATGAAGTTCGACTTATACATGCCAGTCAGCGCGTCGATCATCTGCTCGTCGTCGCCGGTTCCGAGTGTTGTGACAACAAGACCCTGTGTTTCACCACGTGTGAACAAGGCAGAGCCGTGTGTCCGTGGCAGGATGCCTGTTTCGGAAACGATTGGGCGGATTGTGTCGAGGGCACGGCCATCGATACGCTTGCCGTTTTTCACAACGTCGCCGCGCAGAACGTTAGATTCCAAACCCTTCAGCGCTGGGCCAAGGTTTTTGTCGCCTTGCTGTTCTTCGGTAAGGGAAGCGATGATCGCATCCTTGGCGGCGGAAACCGCGCCAGTGCGTTCTTGCTTGTCTGTAATCGCATAAGCGGCGCGCATCTGGTCTTCACCAGCGGCGGCAACGGCAGCGGACAGGTCAGAATAATCCTCTGGCTGGAAGTCGAACGGCTCTTTCGCGCAATCTTCGGCCAGATCAATGATCAGGTCGATGACGGGCTGGATGCTGTCGTGAGCGAATGTCACAGCGCCAAGCATTTCTTCTTCGGTCAGCTCGTAGGCTTCTGATTCGACCATCATTACGGCGTCTTTGGTGCCTGCAACAACAAGGTCCAGACGCTGTTCAGGCTGCAAACGCAGGTTGTGCATGTCGTCGATTTCTGGGTTCAGGATGTATTCGCCATCCACGAAACCAACGCGGCAAGCCGCAATCGGGCCACGGAACGGTGCGCCGGAAATTGTCAGCGCAGCGGATGCGGCGATCATGGCGACCATGTCTGGGTCGTTGACCAGATCGTGGGACAGAACTGTACACATCACCAGAACTTCGTTCTTGAAGCCAGGGACGAACAATGGGCGAATTGGACGGTCGATCAAGCGGGATGTCAGCGTCTCTTTTTCAGTTGGACGTGCTTCGCGCTTAAAGAAACCACCGGGAACTTTACCGGCGGCATAATATTTCTCTTGGTAGTGCACGGTCAGAGGAAAGAAGTCCTGACCCGGCTTTTGCTTACGTGCAAATGTCACGTTCGCCATAACGCTGGTTTCGCCCAGCGTGGCAATCACAGAACCGTCTGCTTGACGGGCGACTTTGCCAGTTTCCAGTGTCAGCGTCTCTTCGCCCCACTGCATAGATTTTTTCACGTGGTTAAACATGTGTGTTTTCCTTTGGGCCTTGGGCCCTTGTTTTGCGTAGGGGGCGTATTCCCCCTCATCCCGATATCTTGTCTGGGGCGCTGGGATGCGGGCGCCAATCTTCTCAAGATAGGCGGGCCTTACAGGAGATTGATGGTTTTGGGAAGCCGTGGGGTGGGTGTTTGGGTCATGCGCCGATGCGCAGCCTATATCAACGCTTGATTGCCGCATAGAATGTTCCTACTTTGTTCCAAGCAAGGAAGGGAAATCAGATGCTTGATACCGACGATACGGCAACCAAGGCACATTATATCTGCCAGACATATGTGCAGCAGGGGCGCGGGCTAAAGGTGGATAAATTGCTGCAATATACCAGCGCCGCCCAAGCCGAGGATCGCGCACGCCGCGAGGCGGAACGCGACGGGTGTGCCGGTGCGGATGCTTATATGCTGACCGAGGATACAGGGTCGGGCGAGGTGTCGTTGCCGACATTCCTTGCGCGCTTTGGTGATGTGCCGCTGGACGACGGAAGTTAGCGCAGCTTGAACGATGCCGCGTCGCCGGTGCCTTGGTCGGACGTGAACCGCATCTCATTGCCGCCGCGCACCTCGACCATCTGGCAGTTGTAGCCAATGCTATCGCCACCCCACGACATGTCACGGCAGAAATAACCATCCTGCCATGTCCAGTCGCCGGTGATGTCCCAACCAAGCGCGCCACCGGAAATGTCGCCGTTCCCGCCTACGTTAAGGGATACGCCATATAGGCGGTTGGACAGGGTTTTGCCCGTCACTAGACCCAGAAACGTGGATTTATCCGCGACACGTTCGTATGCGTCGGCAACGGCTGGCGTCGCGCAAACAAGGGCGGCGGCGATCAAAATATGGCGCATGGGATATCTCCGACCTTAATCGTTATAGTAATTTAACGTCCGAGGTGCGGATTTGGTTCATTTTTGGGATCAAAGCCCGAGAACATCCATCATGTCATATTCGCCCGGTGCCTTGTCTTGCCCCCAAAGCGCGGCCTTGAGCGCACCACGCGCAAATACCGCCCGATCCGTGGCCCGGTGGCGCAATGTGATTTGTTCGCCCATCGCGGCGAAGAGAACATCGTGATCGCCCACGATGTCGCCGCCGCGAATGGCTGTGAACCCGATATCACCGCGTTTGCGTGCGCCCGTCATGCCATCACGTCCGCTGTCGCGCACATCGTTTAGCGCAACACCGCGTCCCGCCGCGGCCGCTTCACCCAGCATAAGGGCGGTGCCGGATGGCGCGTCGACCTTGTGATGGTGGTGGGCTTCGATCACTTCGATATCAAAATCCGTGTCGAGCGCTGCGGCCACTTTTTCCGTCAGTTTCACCAACAGGTTCACGCCCAGTGACATGTTACCCGCCCGCACAATAACCGCATGGCGTGACGCGGCATTGATCGCCTTTAGGTCATCGTCTGACAGGCCTGTTGTGCCAATAACGTGGACGGCGCGTGCTTGGGCTGCGAGGCCGGCAAACGCCACCGTCGCCACGGGGGCGGTAAAATCGATGACCGCTTGCGCCTTGGCAAAGACCTCCAGTGCGTCGTCGGTGACTTGTACGCCAATTGCGGCTCCGCCCATGGCTTCGCCGACGTCCCGACCGACCCAAGGGTGATCGCTGCGTTCCAGTACGCCGGCCAGATGGCAGGCGTCAGACGCAGTGACTTGCTGGATCAACATTTGCCCCATGCGGCCAGAGCCGCCGGTGATCACGATGCCGGGTGTGGTGGTCATTGGATGCCTCATGCGTTTTGTTGGCGCGGGTATAAGTGAGTATTTTGAAAAAAGCGAGGCGGGAAGGTGGCCCGCAATTGCCGATGGTCTCAGGCTGTCCTTGGCAAAGCTGGGCGAACCCACTACATCCCGTGTCATGGCAAAGAACACATCAAGAGACGGGCGCGCGCCCACACAGCGCATGTTGAAAGTCGGCGAAATGATCCGCCGCGACCTTTCGGCGATTTTGCAGCGCGGCGAGGTCCATGATCCGGATTTGGCCCGCTTTATGCTGACCGTGGGTGAGGTGCGCATGTCGCCGGACCTGCGGATCGCAACCGCGTTTATTCTGCCGCTTGGCGGAAACCAAAAGGAAGAGGCGCTGGCCGCCGTGCGCCGTAACCGTCACGAGATCAGGCACCTTGTGGTGAAGGGTGGTACGATGAAGCACGCGCCGGAAATCCGGTTTGAGATCGACGGCACCTTTGACCAAATGGACGCGACACGCGCCCTGTTGGCCGAGGATCATGTAAAGCAGGATTTGGACGATTGAAGCGCCTCATTGCCCTTGCGGCGATGGTTTGGGCTGCGCCCGCGGTGGCGGTTGAATGTGAAGACGTCACCTATGCCGATACGGATTATTCAGTTTGCACGGTTGATGTTGCTTCAGAGGATCTGCGCCTGTTTCTGCGCGACGATGCGGAAAATATCTTAGGCGGCTTCCGCAATGTCAACGAATCGCTTGGCGCGCAGCAGCTATCGTTCGCGATGAATGCGGGCATGTACCATGACGACCGCGCACCCGTCGGGCATTTTGTGCAGCACGGTGTTGAGGTGATGCGCGTCATTCCGAATGCAGGACCGGGCAATTTCGGGCTGTTGCCCAACGGCGTGCTGTGTCTGACCGATACGTCGGCGCGGGTGATTGAAACGCTTGCATTTATTGATCAGGCTCCGACCTGTCGCGATGCGACCCAATCGGGGCCAATGCTGGTGATCGACGGGGATTTGCATCCGCGGTTTTTGCCGGATGGGACGTCCCAATATATCCGCAATGGTGTCGGCACTTCGGCCGATGGGCGCAGCGCGGTTTTTGTGATTTCGAACCAAGTCGTGAATTTCTACGATTTCGCATCGTTTTTCCGCGATGTGTTGAAGACACCCAATGCGCTATATTTTGATGGCAAGGTATCGCGCTTGCATGCGCCTGTTTTGGGGCGGTCCGATCCGGGGTTCCGCTTGGGCCCGATCATTGGCGTTGTGGAATAGCGCGCAAGAGTTGACGTGCGCCCGTGACGCAGGTAGCTGCGCTGCCTGAACAAAAAGGAATTCACCACATGGCACGCAAACGCAAAGGGCGCGATATTTCGGGGTGGCTGGTCGTGGACAAACCGGCGGGCATCACATCGACAGCGGTGGTGAACAAACTGCGCTGGGCGTTGGATGCAAAAAAGGCGGGCCATGCAGGCACGCTTGACCCCGAGGCGACAGGCGTTTTGGCGATTGCACTGGGCGAGGCGACAAAGACCGTACCGTTCATCACGGATGCGCTGAAGTGCTATACATTTACTGTCCGGCTAGGGCAGGCGACGAACACTGATGATGCCGAGGGCGAGATTATCTCGCAAGCGGATTCGCGTCCGACCGATCAAGAGATCAAGGATGCTTTGGGTGCATTTGTCGGTGACATCATGCAAGTCCCCCCGCAGTTTTCCGCCGTTAAGGTTGATGGCGAACGCGCCTATAAAAAGGCGCGGGACGGGGAAGAAATGGCACTGGCTGCGCGCCCCTTATGGGTTGAGGAACTGGTGTTGGTGGACCGTCCAGACCCCGACCATGTGGTATTGGAAATGACGTGTGGCAAAGGTGGCTACGTCCGCTCGATCGCGCGTGATCTGGGTGCAGCGCTTGGCTGTTATGGTCATGTGCTGAAGCTGCGGCGCATCTGGTCCGGCCCGTTCGATGCCGGCGATGGTATCACGGTTGAACAGATTGACGAGATGGCCAAAACGCCGGCGCTGGATGCCTTTATCAAACCGCTAGAGCTCGGCTTGACCGAGATGGAAGAGGTGACTGTTCCAGCCGAAAGCCTGAACAAATTGCGCAACGGTAATCCCGTTTCTGTGATCGCCAGCGGGTTGGAGTATGATCAGGAAATCTGGGCGAGCCACGCGGGCGAAGCGATTGCCGTGGGGCATTACAGAGCGGGTGAAATTCATCCCAGCCGTGTTTTTGTATAACCAGAAATGGGTTAACACCCATCCCACCTAAATCACATTCAAAACAGATGTTGTTGGGCGGTGGCAACGTAGGATGGGTTTTAACCCATCACCTTTGCGCGTAGATTTAACGCATGATCACACGTCACCATCAAACCGCGACAGCGACCTCTACGGCAATCTATTCAGAGTGTGAACGGTATCGTTACGCACTGACCCGCATCTGGGATCCTGCGGGGCCGCGGTTGACGTTTGTTATGCTCAATCCGTCCACCGCGACCGAGATGCAGAATGATCCAACGGTCGAGCGGTGTGAGCGTCGCGCACGCGCGCTTGGCTTTGGTGCGTTTCGGGTCACCAACATCTTTGCATGGCGCGATACCGATCCGCGTGACATGCGCGCCGCGGACGATCCGGTTGGTCCGGGTAATGATGATGCGATTACCCAAGCTGCGGCTTGGGCGGATACCATTGTCGCGGCATGGGGTACCCACGGCGCCCATTTGGCCCGCGGCCCGGCGGTTGAGGCAATGCTGCGCGGCGCAGGGCATGAATTGTCCGCCTTGGGTGTCACAAAGCACGGCCATCCCAAGCATCCGCTTTATATTCCATATGCCCAGCAACCTGTGCCGTGGCACTAGTCGTTAACCATTGAGGGCGAATTGCCCCCAAAATGGTGGGCAGACGTGCTAGGTGTGATCCGAACTGGTCGGGGGCGATCAAGTGGAATGGAACCAGAGCTATGTTTGCGATTCTTGGATTAGTTGGCCTCGCGTTGTCGACGGTGATGATCACCGGCCCGGACTGGAGCGAGCAGGACACTGCAACGGATAGTACCGGGTCGATGCCATCTTGGGTGAAACGGCATCAGGGATTCCAGAGCAGACCCCAAACGATGCGCAGATTTTTTACGGCAGCGCAGATGATCTTGTGGAGACGGGCTCCGGCAACGATCTTGTCGATGCCGAAGGTGGTAACGATACGATATTTGCAGGCGCTGGTGATGATGAGATCCACGGTGGTCGTGGCGATGATGTTTTGCATGGTATGGCGGGTGATGACGCGCTGTTCGGCCATGTCGGGGATGATACGGTCTATGGTGGCGCGGGTGCCGACGGGATTATTGGCGGTGACGGCGATGATTACATTGCAGGTGATGATGGTGATGACCGGCTGCAGGGTACCTTGGCGACGACACGCTGATTGTAGGTAACGGTGACGACGTTTTGTTCGGTGGCTCGGGCGATGATCTATTGGATGGTCGCGATGTGGATGCGGGCCAGGATTTTTTGAATGGCGGCTCTGGCGATGATGTTTTGCTGGCGGGCGTTGGTGACAACTTGAACGGCGGCACAGGTGCAGATCAATTTGGGCTGACCATCGGCGGGAACGCATTTATTGATGATTTCGATCCTGATGAAGATCGCATTTCGGTGTCCTATGACGCCCAAGGCGATGCCCCGATTGTCCGGTATGAGGACACGGATGAAGGTGCGCTGCTGATCGCGGACGGGCAGATCGTGGCGACGTTTGCGGGCCACGCGGCCCTCGATCTTGCGGGTGTGCCGATTGTGTTTACCGCGCTGGATCCGGCTGCATAGACAAAAGGCTTTTAATTATGGCCAGTTTGGCCTAAACGACGCCATCCGCACAGATTCTATTTGTGGGGACCCTCCATGGGCCTTTCTGGACGACATCCCGGACTGTGCCATTCACCCTTTAGACAAGGAGACCCCGATGTCGATTACTGCTGAAGAAAAAGCACGCGTGATGAAAGAGTTTGCAACCAAGGAGGGTGACACTGGTTCCCCTGAAGTTCAGGTTGCTATTTTGTCATCCCGTATCGCCACGCTGACAGAGCACTTCAAAACCCACAAGAAAGACAACCACGGTCGTCGTGGTCTTTTGAAGATGGTTGCGCTGCGTCGTAAGCTTCTGGACTACACACGCGCAAAAGATGAGGCCCGCTATCAGGACCTGATCAAGCGTTTGGGTCTGCGTCGCTAAGCGCCGCGCCACAAATGAATAGCGAAACCGCCCGCCAATTTGGTGGGCGTTTTTGTTTGTGGCAATCCCCGGGGCCAGCCGCGGACCCTGGAGTACTTTGAAAAAAGCGAGACGGGGTTAATTTTCGGTTAAGCTGGATTTGACCGTGTGTAGGATGCCATCCACCGCCTGTGCAAACGCGGCCACATCTGTGCCGGAGGCGACGAAGGTGAAATCCTTGTTCAGCAGGTCCGCCGCAAATGCTGGATCAAGGACGAGTGTACCGCAGGGCATGCCCATGGCCCGAAGTTTGGCCGCAGCGGGTTTGATCAATGCCCAGACATCATCGTGCATCGGATTGCCGAGGTGCCCAATGTCGGCGGCGATATCGGCAGGGCCAAAGAAAATTCCGCTGACCCCGTCCAAGGCGGCGATGTCTTCGGCTTGGGCAATCGCGCTTGCGGATTCAAGCTGCAAAATGACAGTAAGCTCATTCTCGATTGTGGCAGTATAATCTTTGATCCGGCCGAATTTCGAGGCGCGGGTGCCGCCCGCCACGCCGCGAATCCCGTGGGGTGGATAGCGGGTGGCAGCGATCGCTTGTTTTGCTTCTTCGACGCTTTCGATCATCGGGATCACTAACCCCTTTGCGCCAATGTCGAGTAGCCGTTTGATCATCACCGCATCATTCCAAGCAGGCCGCGCGAGGGCTGTGGTGTTTGTGCCAGCAAAGGCCTGTAGCTGTGTGGCGGCGTCCAGCACCCCACCCGGGGAATGTTCAGTATCAACCACGACCCAGTCATAGCCTGCATGCGCGACGACCTCTGCCGCGAGCCCGTTGGCCAGCGTGACCCACAGGCCAACCTGCTTTTGGCCTGCTTTAATGTTGCGCTCAAAGTGGTTGGTGTCGAGTTTCATGATGTGCCGCCCTCACAATTGTTGTGGCAGCTTTGCGTCATGCGCGCTGAATGTCGATCAAAAATCGATCGCGATGCCCTTCTTTTCCCAATCGCCGAAGCGGACGGGTTCGGGTCCGTCGCGGCCGCCAAGCTCTTTGGGAAGGTCAGATGCGTCGGACGCTTTGCGGCGCGCCTCGGCCTCGGCAAGGGCGCGTTGGGCCGCGGGGGGGATGTCTTTGGTCATGGTGGCGCCTCCTTGTGGGGTTGGTTCGTTTGATATACCCCCCGTTTGTGTCAAAACAAGGGATCCCCTATGAGCAAAACTGGTCTGCCCCCCCGCCGCGCCGCGCATTATCTGATGGATCAGATCATGGAAGAGGGGCGATTGTTGGCCGAATTGATCGGTGGAGGTGCGCTGGATCATTTGGACCCTGCGGATCGGGCGCGTGCCCAGCGGTTGACGACGGATGCATTGCGTGGGTTGGACCGCGCGGATCGGATGCTCAAACCCTATCTGAAAAAGCAGCCGCCAGAGCAGGTCATGAATTCCCTGCGGCTTGGCGTGATTGAGCTGACGGCAGGCGAGGCAGCGCATGGCGTCGTGAACGCATATGTCGAGATTACCGCCCAGAACAAGAATACCCATTCGATGAAGGGGATGGTTAACGCCGTCCTACGCCGCATTGCCGAAGAAGGGCCTGATGGCTGGCACAAGCGCCGCGTGCCTGTAATGCCTGGGTGGTTGCGGCAGCCATTAGTCGTTGCGTGGGGCCGCAAGCCGATGGATGCCATTGATGCCGCCCATTTTGCTGGTGCGCCGCTGGATTTGACGCCCAAGGGTGATCCCGCCGCCTTGGCCGCGGCTGTCGATGGCATTGTGCTGCCGACGGGATCGGTGCGTGTCCCAAATGCTGGACAGGTCAGTTCCTTGGCCGGATTTGAGGATGGCGATTGGTGGGTGCAAGATGCCGCCGCTGCGATCCCGGTACAGATGTTGGCCCCCACACCGGGCATGACGGTGCTGGATATTTGCGCGGCCCCCGGTGGCAAAACGATGCAGCTGGCTGCGGCAGGTGCAGTGGTAACAGCTGTCGATATCTCGAAAACCCGTATGGCGCGTGTGGCTGACAACTTGGCCCGCGTCAAAACGCAAGCGACCCTTACGGTGGCCGATGCGTTTGATGTGGCAGGCCGCTATGACGCGGTTTTGCTGGATGCCCCCTGTTCAGCCACAGGTACGATTCGCCGCCACCCCGACCTGCCATACGCCAAGGACGGTTCCGAGTTTGCTGAATTGATCGCTCAGCAAGAGGCGATGATCGACCACGCTCTCACCCTTGTGAAGCCTGGTGGCAAGCTGGTGTTTTGTACCTGTTCGCTGCTGCCCGATGAGGGCGAGGTCCAGATCGAAGAGGCGTTGGAACGCCACCCGGGCCTAACGGTCGATGTGACCGCAGCTGACCGTCCGGGCATTGACCCCGATTGGACCACGTATGAGGGTGGTGTGCGCTTGCGTCCTGATTTCTGGCCTGAATTGGGTGGGATGGACGGTTTCTATATTGCGGTGCTGACAAAACCATCCTGACGCCCTAGATTGACAGCGATAACACTGCGCATCAGCGCGAAGCCGAAGGCAGCAGTATCGTGGCAAGACCGCAAACATGGCGCGCAAGCGCCACGCATTTCATGCATCGTGTTCACGCGCGCCGTGCGTCGCGTGCGCGTCCCGCGATAGGGTTTGTCAGCCAGCCAGAGCCCAAGACAATCGGTCATTTCGCCCGCGGTCGGCAGCTTGTTGCCGGTAATTTTCTGTTTTCAGGCAGCCTGACAGAGGCAAAGGGCACGTCGATCTGGGATATTGCAGCCGATAACGCCATTGTCGCTGATGAATTGCAGGGCTGTGCGTGGCTTGATGATCTGGCTGCTGTTGGTGATGCCAAGGCACGGGCTTGTGCGCAAGATTGGGTCTGGGAATGGATCAACCGATACGGGCGCGGACGCGGTCTGGGATGGACACCTGATCTAGTTGGGCTGCGGCTGATCCGCTGGATTCAGCACGGGTTCTTTTTGCTGCGTGGGCAGGAAAAGGACGCTAGCGCGGCCTTTTACCGGTCACTTGCACAACAGACGATTTTTCTATCACGCCGCTGGTCTAAGTCCCAGCACGGGTTGCCGCGGTTCGAGGCACTGACAGGCATGATTTACGCAGGGCTGTCGCTCGAAGGGATGGAGCGCCACGTTGATCCAGCCGTCGCCGCCCTTGCGCGGGAATGCAGCAAGGAAATTGACGATACCGGTGGCATCCCGACCCGTAACCCCGAAGAATTGCTAGAGGTGCTGACGCTGCTCACATGGGCAGTGCAGGCGTTGACTGAAATGGATCGTCAGCCGCCTGCGCCAATCCTGACGGCGATTGCGCGGATCACACCGACCTTGCGGGCGCTGCGCCATGCCGATGGCGGGCTAGCCCGTTTTCATGGGGGTGGGCGTGGCCTCGATGGGCGGTTGGATCATGCATTGGCTGCATCTGGCGACAAAACCCGCCCCGGCGAAGGTTTGCACATGGGATATGCGCGCTTGTCTGCGGGGCGCACGTCGCTTGTCGCGGATGCAATGCCGCCACCAACGGGACCGACATCGGTAAATGCTCATGCCAGCACTTTGGCGATTGAATTGACGTCGGGCCGCCGTCCTTTGCTGGTCAACTGTGGATCAGGGCGGTCATTTGGCGAAGAATGGCGCCGTGCAGGGCGTGCGACGCCGTCACATTCAACCCTTTGCATCGACGGGTATTCGTCATCGCGGTTGGGCCCGCCAAGCCGTTTGGCCGCATCCCGCCAAGAGCTGCTGGTGGATATTCCCCAAAATGTTGTGGCAGAATTTTCTACCCTGCACGCCGGTCGCCGCCTTGAGATGTCGCATGACGGGTTCCGTCTGACCCACGGGCTGACCCATGCCCGCACGCTTGATCTGGCTGTCGATGGGCGCGGCATGGTGGGCGAGGATCTTTTGACAACGCTCACTGATCTGGACAAACAGAAATTTGAGGTCGCGGTGGATCAATCTGCCCTGCAAGGGGTGCAATATGCCCTGCGGTTTCATCTGCATCCTGACGTTGATGCGACGATTGATATGGGCGGTGCAGCGATATCCATGGCGCTCAAATCCGGCGAGATCTGGATCCTGCGCCACGATGGTCACGCCCAAATGACGCTTGAGCCGTCAGTTTACCTTGAAAACGGCAGATTAAAGCCTCGTCCGACCCAACAGGTGGTTTTATCTGGCCGCACAATGGCCTATGCGACCCGTGTCCGTTGGTCGCTGGCCAAGGCCCAAGACACGCCCGAGGGTGTGCGTGATCTGGTCACCGACGACATGATGGAGCCAGATATAGATTGACCCCGGAGGATCACATGACCAACCTTGCACCACTGCGCCGCGCCCTTCTTTCCGTATCCGACAAGACTGGGTTGATTGACCTTGGCAAGGCATTGGCCGCCCGCGGGGTGGAATTGTTGTCCACTGGTGGCTCTGCCGCAGCACTACGTGATGCGGGGCTGGATGTGCGTGATGTGGCCGATGTCACCGGCTTTCCTGAGATGATGGACGGGCGGGTGAAAACGCTGCACCCTGTTGTGCATGGCGGCCTTCTGGCGCGTCGCGATTTGCCTGCGCATGTGGCGGCGATGGATGAACATAACATTGGCGAGATCGACCTGTTGGTTGTGAACCTGTATCCGTTTGAGGAAACAGTCGCCAAAGGTGCTGATTTTGACGCCTGCATCGAGAATATCGACATTGGTGGCCCTGCGATGATCCGCTCTGCCGCGAAAAACCATGCGTTTGTGAATGTAATCACGGATGTCCAGGATTACGATGCGCTGCTCGCAGAATTGGATGCCAACGACGGGCAGACCACGCTGGCTTTCCGTCAGCGTCTTGCCCAGACGGCCTATGGGCGCACCGCGGCCTATGACACGGCTGTCAGCACGTGGATGGCGGGCGCAATCGCCCTTGATACACCGCGCCGCAGGTCCATCGCGGGCACCTATCAGCAAACCATGCGTTACGGTGAAAATAGCCACCAGTCGGCTGCGTTTTATAACGATGGGACGGACCGTCAGGGTGTGGCCACAGCTGTGCAACATCAGGGCAAAGAACTGTCGTATAACAACATCAACGACACCGATGCGGCGTTTGAACTGGTCGCGGAATTTGATCCCGCTGATGGTCCCGCCGTGGCGATCATTAAGCACGCCAACCCCAGCGGTGTGGCGCGCGGTGCGACGCTGGTCGAGGCGTACACCAACGCATTTGACTGCGACCGCACATCTGCCTTTGGCGGGATTGTCGCGCTGAACATGCCGCTGGATGAGGCGACGGCCAAAGCCATTGCCGAGATTTTCACCGAAGTTGTCATTGCACCGGGTGCATCTGATGCCGCCCGCGCTGTGTTTGCGACCAAGAAAAACCTGCGCCTGCTGACGACCGACGGTTTGCCTGATCCGAAGGCCCCGCAGACGATCATGAAACAGGTCGCTGGTGGCATGTTGGTGCAGGACAAGGACGTGGGTCATGTGGCCTTGGACGATCTGAAGGTCGTGACCAAAGTCAAACCAACCGACGCACAGATGGCCGATCTGCTGTTCGCGTGGAAGGTCGCCAAACACGTCAAATCCAACGCGATTGTTTATGTCAAAGACAGCGCCACTGTGGGCGTGGGTGCGGGGCAAATGTCCCGTCTCGACAGTGCCCTGATCGCCGCCCAAAAGGCAGAGCGCATGGCATCCGCGATGGAGCTGCCGCAATCGCTGGCCATCGGGTCCGCCGTGGCGTCTGATGCGTTCTTCCCGTTTGCCGATGGTCTGCTAGAGGCCGCAGCGGCGGGTGCGACATGTGTAATCCAACCCGGCGGTTCCATGCGCGATGATGAGGTGATCGCCGCCGCCGATGAGGCAGGCATCGCCATGGTATTCACCGGCATGCGCCACTTCCGTCACTAAGGACATATCAATGCGATTGCTATTTTGGACAGGGTTTTGGGTGTTCCTCGCTGATCAGGCGACCAAATACTATGTGGTCCACTACCTTGATCTGATTTCCAAATTGCGGATCGACGTCTGGTCGCCTTATCTGACATTTCAGATGGCGTGGAACCGGGGCGTGAATTTTGGCATCGGCGCAGGGTTGGATATGCGCTGGGTGCTAATTGCGATTGCCGTTGGTATCTCGGCCGCTGTGCTGATTTGGTTGTGGCGCAGGCCTGCGACAAACAAGTGGACATATATTGCCGGGGGCTTCCTTGTTGGTGGGGCGCTGGGCAATATCGTTGACCGGCTGATCTATGGCGCGGTCGCGGATTTTCTGAATATGTCGTGCTGTGGGTTGGAAAACCCCTATGCGTTTAACATCGCTGACGTGGCGATCTTTGTGGGTGCGATTGGGATAGCTTTCGCCGAACCCAACAAGCCGAAAAAGAAACGCACGTGACGAACCCTTTGCCATAGGCTAAACAAACGACAGAACGAAAAGGGGCGTAGGCATGCGCAAGGCGATTTTGGCGATATTGGTAGCGGGTCTGCTGGCGGCGTGTACCGGTGGTGAGCGGTCATTGCACAACATGCGCACCAGCGACGGTGGCCCTGATGAATTTGCGGTGGCCCCTGTTGGCGCGCTGGAAATACCCGAAACCCTTGATTTGCCCAAACCAACACCCGGCGGCACGAACCGCACCGACAAAACACCCAAAGCGGATGCAATCGCGGCGCTTGGTGGGCGTGCATCTGTACAATTCGCTGGCGGTATTCCCGCATCTGACCGCGCGCTTATTGCCCGTGTCGGGCGCAACGGTGTGGCCGCTGACATTCGCGGCACATTGGCGGCCGAGGACGCGCAGTTCCGGACCAATCGCAAACGGCTGTCGTTCTTTAACCCGTTCGGGCGTGATCGCTATTTCCGCGCCTATGTCAATCAGGCGCTTGATGCCTATGCAGAGCTGTTGCGCTTTCGCAACCTTGGCATCGCGACCCCCACAGCCCCACCCGCGCAATAGCGCAAAGTCACATCCGCGTTGGTTGGACTTGATTGTGGGCTGATCCGTCGTAGGTTGTGGCCGAGACAGTCATGACCAAAGGATGCCCGATGCGCCGATTGCTTGCCCTTGCCCTGATCGCCTTTGCGACCCCGACGCTGGCCGAAGAGGTCACGACCTATTCCCTTGATAACGGGATGGATGTCGTCGTGATCGAAGATCACCGCGCCCCCGTGGTCGTGCATATGGTCTGGTATATGGTTGGATCGGCCGATGAACCCGTTGGCGCATCCGGCGTTGCGCACTTCTTGGAACATCTGTTGTTCAAGGCCACGGATGTGCTGGAAAGCGGTGAGTTTTCGGCAACTGTTGCGGCCAATGGCGGGTCGGATAATGCGTTCACCAGCTATGATTATACCGCCTATTTCCAACGCATCGCCGCCGACCGGCTGGAACTGATGATGCAGATGGAAAGCAACCGCATGAACAACCTTCGGATCACCGAAGATGACATCGAGACAGAGCGCAACGTCGTCTTAGAAGAACGCAATCAGCGCACCGAAAGCTCGGCGGGGGCATTGGCCAGCGAACAGTTCCGTGCGGCCCAATACCAAAACCACCGCTACGGCGTGCCGATCATCGGCTGGAAGCACGAGATGGAGCAGCTGTCGCTGCAAGATGCGCTTGATTTCTACGGCCTGTATTACAGCCCCAACAACGCGATCCTCGTGGTTGCGGGTGATGTCGAACCAGAAGAGGTCAAGGCGCTGGCCGAGCAGTATTATGGCGTTATTCCGGTTGAAGAAAACTTGCCCGAACGCATCCGACCGGAGGAGCCGCCGCAACGTGCCGAACGTCGGATTACGTTTGTCGACCCCCGCGTCAGCCAGCCCTATCTATCCCGCAGCTATATCGCGCCAGAGCGTGACAGCGGCGCCCAGAAAGAGGCGGCAGCGCTAGTTTATCTGGCCGATCTGCTGGGTGGATCGCCCTTTACCTCTGCTTTGGGTCAGGCGCTTCAGTTCGAAACGCAGACGGCGGTTTATACCAATGCGGGCTATGGCGGCGGGTCGTTGGATGATACGACATTCGGTCTGACCGTCGCCCCGTCCGAAGGTGTGACCCTGTCCGAGGCAGAGGCCGCGATGGACGCCGCGATTGCAGAGTTTCTGGCCAACCCCATCGACCCTGAACTGATGGACAGCCTGCGCACCCAACTGCGCGCATCGCAGATCTACGCGAAAGACAACGTGCAGGGTTTGGCCCGCCGGTACGGGCGTGCGCTGACCCAAGGGTTAACCGTTCAAGACGTTCAAGACTGGCCGCAAATCCTACAAGGCGTGACCGAGGCCGAGATCAAGGCCGTCGCAGCAAAGATCCTGAACCGTGACCAAGCCGTCACCGGCTGGGTCGTCGCAACCCAAGAGGAGGCACGCTAATGCTGCGTATCGCTGTCACAATTTGCGCGGTCCTAACCTGCCAGATCGCCCATGCAGAGGTCAATATTCAGAAAATCACCTCGCTCGGTGGTATCGACGCTTGGGTGGTCGAGGAACCATCAATTCCGTTCATCGCATTGGAAATTCGGATGCGCGGCGGCACGGGGCTTGATGCGCCGGGCAAACGCGGTGCCGTGAACCTGATGACCGCGCTGATCGAGGAAGGCAGCGGCGATATGGATGCGCAAACCTTCCAACGTCGGCTTGATGCGCTGGCCGCCAGTTTTTCGTTCCGTGCGTTTGACGATACGATGTCCATCTCGGCGCGCTACTTGACCGAAAATCAGGATGAGGTGCTGGCGCTGCTCAAACAGGCGCTGACCGAACCACGCTTTGATCAATCCGCTATTAACCGTGTCCGTGGCCAAGTGCTGTCCGGCATTGCGGCGGATCAGAAGAACCCCAACCGCATCGCCAGCGCCTATTTTGACGCCGCCGCCTTTGGGGATCATCCCTATGGCACGTCGGCGGATGGCACCGTCGACAGCGTCAATGCGCTGACGCAGGCTGACATGTTTGCCGCCCACCGCAACACCCTGACCCGGGATGAGATTTACGTCTCTGCCGTTGGTGATATCACCGCTGAAGAGATCGGGCCGCTGTTGGATACCTTGTTGGGTGATCTGCCGGATGACGGCCCTGCGCCTGCTGGGAATGTCTCCTTTGGTTTGGGTGGCGGGACCACAGTTATCCCCTTTGATACCCCGCAATCCGTGGCCCTGTTCGGG
Source organism: Yoonia sp. (assembly GCA_029250945.1). Classification (GTDB taxonomy): domain Bacteria; phylum Pseudomonadota; class Alphaproteobacteria; order Rhodobacterales; family Rhodobacteraceae; genus Yoonia. The sequence continues at coordinate 38,803 of JAQXEG010000004.1, read as the reverse complement.
CATAGCGGCATGAAACGGGACGATGATGATTTCTTTGCGGCGTTTATTTTGAACGCAATCCTTGGCGGTGCTGGTTTTGAAAGCCGCTTGATGGATGAGGTCCGCGAGAAACGCGGCCTGACCTATGGCATCCGGTCCTATCTGGTGCCTAAATTCCACGCCGAGATGTGGATCGGGCAGGTCGCATCGTCCAACGACACCATTGCAGAGGCGATCGCCGTCACACGCGACGTCTGGGCCGATCTTGCAACCAATGGCATCACCGCCGAGGAATTGGCCGTGACCAAGACCTTTCTGACGGGTGAATATCCGCTGCGGTTTGACGGGAACGCCGAAATTGCGGGCATCATGGTTGGGATGCAGATGATTGGGCTGTCGCCTGATTACGTTGTGAACCGCAATGATTTCATGAACGCTGTCACCCTTGCGGATGTAAATCGCGTTGCGGCGGAATATCTGCGCCCGGATGACCTGCATTTTGTCGTTGTTGGTCAGCCCGTCGGGCTAGAAAGCACGAATTAACCATTTTTCGCCCCTCGTAGAATCGGGGGGCAGTATGCTATCCCTTGTGGCATGGCAGCCACCGACCCCAACATAAACCCGGCACCTGTGATCCGACAGTTGGATGACGCCGCGATCAACCGCATTGCTGCGGGTGAGGTGCTTGAACGTCCTGCCTCTGCGGTTAAGGAATTGGTTGAAAACGCCATTGATGCGGGTGCCCGCCGGATCGAGGTTGTGATCGCCGATGGTGGCAAGACGTTGATCCGTGTGATCGACGATGGTTGTGGGATCGCCGCGGATGATTTGCCGCTGGCCATGTCGCGTCACGCGACCAGCAAAATTGATGGCTCTGATCTGCTCAATATCCATTCATTCGGCTTTCGTGGTGAGGCATTGCCCAGCCTTGGCGCTGTGGGGCGCCTAACGATCACATCACGTGTGCCGGGTGCAGGTGCCGCGATGATCGCCGTTTCCGGTGGCGACATGTCCGATATGCGCCCCGCCGCTTTGTCACAAGGGACCGTAGTTGAGCTGCGCGATATGTTCTTCGCCACACCCGCACGGCTGAAATTCCTGCGCACCGACCGGGCAGAGGCGCAGGCGATCGGCGACGTGGTCAAACGGCTCGCCATGGCAGAGCCATTCGTGACATTCATTCTGCGCGATACGTCCGGCGGTAGCGACCGCATGACATTCCACGCCGACGCTGAAACGGGCGATCTGTTCGATGCGCTGCACGGGCGGCTGCGGTCTGTGATTGGCCGCGACTTTGCGGATAATGCGCTGCTGATTGATGCAGAACGCGACGGGTTTCACCTGACCGGTTATGCGGCGCTGCCGACCTATTCACGCGGCGCTGCGGTGGCGCAATTCGTCTTTGTGAACGGGCGGCCTGTGCGCGACAAGATGCTGTTGGGTGCTTTGCGGGCGGGCTACATGGATGTGCTGTCGCGTGATCGCCACCCTGTCGCAGCACTGTTCATCGACTGCGACCCGACCATGGTCGACGTCAACGTGCACCCGGCAAAATCAGAGGTCCGGTTTCGCGATGCGGGCACTGTGCGCGGGTTGATCGTGTCTGGCCTGCGTCATGCAATGGCGGGGGCGGGGCACCGTGCGTCCACAACCGTGGCGGATGCAACATTGGGCGCGATGCAGCCGCAGCCAATGGAACCCCGCGTTTACCAAATGGACCGGCCCAGTTTTACCGCGCGGTCCATGGCGTTTCAGGCCCAAGCCCCCGGTTTCGCCGAGGTGCCAAGCGCCCGCATTGAACCCGTCGTGGAAGAGGCGAACGACCTACCCCTTGGGGCCGCCCGCGCCCAATTGCACGAGAATTATATCATCGCGCAAACCGCTGATGGGATCGTCATCGTTGACGGACACGCCGCCCACGAACGGCTGGTTTATGAAAAGCTGAAAACGCAGATGGCCGAAAATGGTGTTGCTGCGCAGGCGCTGTTGATCCCCGAAATCGTTGAGTTGGCCGAGGGCGAAGCATCCCAACTGCTCGATATCGCTGATGATCTGGCCCGCTTTGGTTTGGGGATCGAGGCATTTGGCGGCAACGCTGTCGCCGTGCGCGAAACACCTGCGATTTTGGGTGAGGTGAACGCGACAGCCATGCTGCGCGATATTTTGGATGAATTGTCCGATACTGGCGGGTCTGATCGCGTGCAATCAAAGATTGAGGCGATCTTGTCCCGCGTGGCCTGCCACGGGTCGATCCGCACAGGCCGCCGTATGCGCGCCGAAGAAATGAATGCGCTGCTGCGCGATATGGAATCCACTCCAAGGTCCGGCCAATGCAACCATGGCCGCCCCACATATGTAGAGCTGAAGATGACCGATATTGAACGCCTGTTTGGCCGCACATGATCCAGTTTGGTGAAACCGTAATTGATTTGTCCGACCCGCTGATCTGGGCGGCGATCGCCGTGGCGCTGACGCTGCTACTGGTGCTGGTCTTGCTGATCGTGAGCGTGCGCCGTGCGGGCAAATCGGGCGAAATGGCGCAAGTGCTGGCCAGCCAGATGGGCGGGCTTGGGTCGCGTGTGGAAATGCTGTCCAACGGCCAACAGCAGCTGGTTGGCGGTCTGAATTCCGTGTCAGAGGCGCAGGCCCAGCAGCAAGCCAAGACCCTGCAATTAATGGAACAGCGTCTGCAACAGGTCACGGAATCGATGAATGTGAACCTTTCTTCATCGGCGCAGCGCACCGCCGCCAGTTTGGGTGAGCTACAGCAACGCCTGCTGACCATCGACAAGGCGCAGGAAAACATCACCAAGCTTTCGGGCGACGTCTTGTCATTGCAGGACATCTTGTCGAACAAGCAAACCCGGGGGGCGTTTGGGGAAATCCAGCTGAACGATATCGTCAGCAAGGCGCTGCCGTCGGACGCATATACGTTTCAGCACACGCTAAGTAACGGCAAACGCGCCGACTGTCTGATTCACCTGCCCAACCCACCGGGCCCCATCGTGATCGACAGTAAATTCCCGCTTGAAGCATACGAGGGACTGCGCAACGCCACGACAGATTGGGAGGCGAACGAGGCCGCGAAATTCATGCGTGCCTCGGTCAAAAAGCACATCAAAGATATCAGCGATAAGTATATCCTTGATGGTGAAACCGCCGACGGCGCGTTGATGTTCCTCCCGTCCGAGGCTGTCTACGCCGAACTACACGCCAACTTCCCCGAACTGGTGCGTGAAGGGTTCAACGCCCGTGTCTGGATCGTGTCCCCGACGACGTGCATGGCGACGCTGAACACCATGCGCGCGATTTTGAAAGATGCGCGGATGCGCGAACAGGCGGGCGCCATTCGGACCACGCTGCGGCATCTGCACCGTGATGTGGAATTGGTGGTGGAACGTGTGGGCAAGCTGAATACCCATTTCGGACAGGCCCGCAAAGATCTCGATGACATCAATACCGCCGCTGAACGGGCTGGCAAACGGGCTGTGAAGCTGGACAACTTCGACTTTGAAGAGATCGCGAAGGAAGAGCCGCTCCCCCTTGCGCAACCTAAACGCTAGGGGCATGGTTGCGCCTTTCACAACCAAAGGATCGGCCAATGAAGACACTTACGCTTAGCTTGACGGCCGTTGCCCTTTTGTCGGCCTGTGCGGCTGATATCCCCACAACATCCGATGTGCCGGCATCCGTCCAACGCCTGATCACGCCGTTTCAGGACGCTCCGTTTGATACTGGGACGATCACGGTTCTTGCGGAAGTACATGGCGATTTGCGCAGCTACAGCTTGCGCCCTTGCGGGTCAGATCACATCTGCGGCGCACGCCGTGGCTACGTGACAAAGACCGAGGATCACTGGGTCGTCACAGGTGCCTATGCAGGGCGGACATTCTATATTTCAGCCGGTGGTGATGGTTGGGTCGAACGCCACGGGCGGCGCGACCCAATCGCCTGGAATTAAATTCCCATCAAACGCCCTGCGATCCGTGGCAGCAGGCCATGGAACGCAATCGGCGCGTCAGTCGCAGACAAACAGATGCAATCTTCCCCCATCTCAGCGATAGGGGTGTGATGCATATCTTCGTTCGCAACCTCGATATCGCCCACGCCGAACCGGTCGGTTTCATCGACAAACGCACCTTGTAGAACCAGCGTCAATTCGGTGCCTTTGTGCCCGTGGTCTGGCACAGCTGTGCCCGCTGGAATTTTCAGCAAGCGAACAGAGGCACGGTCACCGGTGTGCAGCAACATCTGGCTGACGCCGCCGCCAATCTTTTTCCACTGTGCGAAATCGCGGATATACGGGGCCAATGGCGCGGGGTAGGGGCCTGTGCGCGCAGCGGTCGACTTCGCGACCACGGCGTCACCTTGGGCGATCTTGGCCAAAGTGCCAGCCAGCGCACCGTCAGACATCGCCACAGGGGCCACGTCCAGCATTGTTTCGCCGCCGACGGCCTCAAACTCGGCCAAGGCGGCGCGACAATCATCGCAAAGCGAAACATGCGTTGCGACAACCAGATTGAATGCCTCGGGCAGGGTGCCAGCGGCGTATCCCATCAAAAGGGGCGTGGTCAGGTGGTGTTGAATTTTCTGTGTCATGTCATCAATCAGTTCATTGCGTGGCGCAAGCGGTCCAGCGCCAATCGAATACGGGATTTGATCGTGCCAAGTGGCAGACCGGTTTCAGATGCGATTTCACTATGGGTCAAATCGCCGAAATAAGCGCGCTCAATCAATTGACGCTGTTTGCTGGGCAGTTCCGCAAGGGCGCGGCCCAAAATCTCTGTTTCTTGCTGCAACGCGATCGTGTCATCGGCCGATGGGGCACTTTCGGGACCCCATGGCAGATCTTCGGGTTCGGGGCGCCGCAGTTTGCGGATCATGTCGATGCGCCGGTTCCGTGCGATTGTAAAAATCCACGTCGATACGCTGGCCTTGGACCCGTCGAACATGTGCGCCTTGTTCCAAAGGGTCGCCATGACCTCTTGGGCGCACTCTTCGGCCAGTTCGGGGGTGCTGCCGGATTTCATCAAGAATGATTTAACGCGCGGCGCGAAGTAATCGAACAGCTCGGCAAATGCCGCACGATCCTGACGGTCGCGCACGGCCTCAAGCTGGCTGATCCACGCCAGCCGTTTATCCAATTGTGCATCCGTCAAACGGGCGACTCCTGCTTGTGAACCAATCCTAGACTGGTGGCCGCCGCTTGGCGATGCAAGATCGGATGAGGGCACCGATTTAAGGTTTGTTTGCGTCAACATATACTTGTTACGCCGCTTATCTGATTTTGGATCAACAATTGTGCAACTAATATGCATCTCAAAGTCATCTATATGTCGTTGGGCTGCGTAATAGGTTAAACAACACCTAAGAATGCCGGAGAATATTCCATATGCCTTTTGAAACTGCGACTGTTTCGCCACGAAAAATCGCCGTCGTTGGCGCAGGAATTACAGGGATGGGGGCGGCGCACATGCTGGCCAAAGACCACCGTGTTGTGTTGTTCGAGGCAGAGAATAGGCTGGGTGGTCACGCCCGCACACGCATGGCGGGGCCAAATGCGGATACGCCAGTTGATACGGGATTTATCGTTTTCAACTATGCTAACTATCCCAAGTTGACGGCGCTATTCGATCATCTTGATGTGCCTGTTGTGAAATCAAACATGTCGTTTGGCGCGTCCTTTGACGGCGGGCGGCTGGAATATGGTCTGGCGGGGGCCAACGCAATCTTTGCGCAGCGCCGCAATATCGTGAACCCAAAATTCCTGCGCATGATCCGCGATATTTTGCATTTCAACAAACATGGTCTGGATGCCAGCGCAGAGGAAGGGCTGACCATCGGTGATCTGATGATCAAGCTCAATTTGTCGGAATATTTCCGCGATCATTACCTGTTGCCATTTTCTGGCGCGATTTGGTCTACGCCAAAAGAAAAGATCATGGATTTCCCCGCAAAGGCGATGATGCAGTTCTTTGACAATCATGCCCTCCTGCAATCCACGGGCCAACATCAGTGGTACACTGTGCAAGGCGGTAGCAAGTCCTATGTGGATCGGCTTGGCGCGGATATGTTTGCGCGCGGGGTCGATATGCGGCTTGGCGCGGGTGTTGATGCGGTCCGCCGCACCCCACTGGGTGTTGAGATCAAGACAAACGGTGCCGATTGGGAAATGTTCGATGAGGTGGTGTTTGCCACCCATTCTGATGACACCCTGCGCATGTTGGCCGACCCAACCGCGTCCGAGACGGCGACGCTGGGCGCTGTGCGCTACCAGCCGAACCGCGTTGTCTTGCATTCTGACACGTCGATTATGCCCAAACGCCGTGCGGTATGGTCGAGCTGGATTTACGCCGAAGAAGCGGGCAAGCAGGCCGATCAGATTGACCTGACCTACTGGATGAATTCGCTGCAACCTTGGCTGACTGGACAGGATTACATGGTCACGCTGAATACGACCCGCCCGATCCGTGATGAAATGATCTGGGATGAGGTCACGCTGCGCCACCCAGTTTACGACACCGCCGCCATCGCCGCCCAGTCACGGGCTGCGGCGATGAACGGGTCCAACCGCACGTGGTTCTGCGGCGCATGGATGAAAAACGGCTTCCACGAGGATGGCCTGTCCTCTGCGGTTGACGTTGTCATATCCCTGAATGCCGACGAACGGCTTGAGGTTGCGGCAGAGTGACCACGGTCGATCATATCGCCGGCCACACATTTCACGGGCGGCGGGGTGCGGTCAAAAACGCGTTTCGCTATTCCATCGACTACGTGCTGGTGGATGCGGAGGCACAGCCGACCGCCCCGCGTCTATTCGCGCGCAACGCGGGCGCGTTAATGTCGTTGCAAGACGTGGATCACGGTGGCCTCCCCCGACAGGGGCACGGCCCCGCTTGGGTCCGCGCGGTGCTAGAGGCCCATGATGTTTCCGCACCGGACCGGATCGCGTTGCTGGCGCAGCCGCGCATTCTTGGGCATGTGTTCAATCCGGTGTCGTTCTGGCTGTGCTACACGGGCACTGACATCACCACGATCATTGCCGAGGTGACGAACACCTTTGGCGTGCGCCATTCCTACCTGTGCCGGACGCCCAATGGTGCGCCGATCACGCGCGATATCACGATCCAAGCAGATAAGATTTTGCATGTGTCGCCGTTCCAACCGGTCGAAGGCGGCTATGTGTTTCGCTTTGATATCACGGATGATCAGATCGGCATCTGGATCGACTACACCCGCGGAAATGGCGGGCTGATCGCGACGTTGCATGGCGTCCGACGTCCGATCAGCAACGGATCAATCCTGCGGGCCGCATTGCGTCGCCCGTTCGGATCGCGCCGTGTGCTGGCGCTGATCCACTGGCAAGCGATTAAGTTGTGGTGGAAGGGCGCAACATTCCGCCCCAGCCCGACACCCCCCAAAGATGAGGTCAGCAGATGAGTGCGTGGTCAGAGCGGCTTCCGGCCTATACCGGCTTTGCGGCGGTGCTGTCGGCGGCTGGCTTGCCCATCTATATCTACGCGCCGAAATACTATGCCGATACTTATGGCGTCAGCCTGACGGCGCTGGGCGCGATCTTGTTTGGTTTGCGGCTGTTCGACGTTGTTCAAGACCCTGTGCTGGGCTGGATCAGCGAGAGGCTGCGCAACGGCAAGGCATTGATCGTCAACATGGTAGCCGTGCTGTTGGCACTGTCCATGATCGGGCTGTTTGCCGTTGCCCCGCCGATTAACCCCGCCATTTGGTTCGCCGTAACGATTTCGGGTCTGTTCAGCGCGTTCAGCTTTCTGACGATCAACTTTTACGCACAAGGGATCAGTAAGGCGGGCGATGGACCCAAGGGGCATATGCGCCTTGCCGCTTGGCGCGAAACCGGCGCGTTGTTGGGTGTGTGCATTGCCGCTGTGATGCCGACCGTCCTGATGGACCTGTCAGACGCACCCTTTGCCACCTTTGCCTATGGGTTCGCCGCCGCCACACTTGCCGCGACCCTCTTTATGTGGCCGGAATGGACGGGGCGCACCATGGCAGAGCCATCGCAAATTCGCGAAATTTTATCGGACAGATTGACGCGGCGGCTTTTGATCCTTGCGCTTGTGAATGCGACGCCATTGGCGGTGTCCTCGACACTGTTCTTGTTTTTTGTGGAATCAAGACTTGGTGGCACAGGCTGGGAAGGACCACTATTGGTGCTGTTTTTCCTTGCGGCGGCGCTGTCGGCACCGCTGTGGTCATTGTTGGCGTCGCGCTGGGGGGGCAAGCGCACATTGCTTATCGCGATGGTCATTGCGGTGATTTCTTTTGGTTTTGCCCTGACGTTACAAACGGGCGAAATGAACCAATTTGCGATTATCTGCGTAGTTTCAGGAGCAACGATCGGTGCAGACCTAACGCTGTTGCCCGCGATGTTTGCGCGGCGCATGGCAAAAGTATCCCCAAACGGGGGGCAAGGGTTCGGACTGTGGGCGTTGGTCAACAAATTCACGCTGGCCTTTGCTGCTGTGATATTACTGCCGTTACTTGAGAATGCGGGCTTTGTCGCAGGTGCGGATGACGTACCGGATGCGGCCCTGACGATGTTGACACTGCTTTACGCAGGGGTGCCATCGGTATTGAAGCTGGTGGCCATCGGATTGTTGGTCGCGACGGATTTGGAGACGGAATAATGGTAATGCTCTTGAGTTATGTTGCGGCTGGTATTTTGATCACCCTTGGGCTGATCTGGGCCAAGGGGCGGTATATGTCCTTTGCCGCACAAAGCCCTGATGATTACGCATTCGGTGAGGAATTTGACATCCGCAAGGTGTTGAACGGCCCGCTGGCCTGTGAAGGGATCATCTACGGTCCAACAGGGCGGGTCACATCGCGTTTTGTCGCCCGCTTTGATGCGTCGTGGGACGGCAACACCGGTGTTATGAAAGAGGTGTTTAATTACGACAGCGGCAACGTGCAGCATCGTGAATGGCATCTGACGCTGGAAGACGGCGGCGCGATCAAGGCGGATGCCAATGACCTGGTCGGCACAGGGCGTGGTCAGCAATCGGGTAACGCGGTTCTGTTGTCTTACAAAATCAAGCTATCGGATGAGGCGGGCGGACACGTGTTGGACGCCCAAGACTGGATGTATCTGATGTCCAACGGCACGGTGATGAACCGCAATCAGTTCCACAAATTCGGCTTTAAGGTTGCCGAGCTTGTCGCGACGATGCGCCCCATGTCAGAGGCAGAAGCCCGCGAGATGGCAGCATGAATTGGACAGGCAAAACATACTGGCTTGTCGGTGCAAGCGAAGGGTTGGGCCGTGAGGTTGCCAAAAAGATCGCGGCAGCAGGCGCAAAGGTTGTTGTATCGGCCCGGTCCGAGGATCGCCTTAAATCCCTTGTCGAAGAGATTGGTGAAAACGCGTCTTATGTGACTGTCGATGTCACCGACAGCGCAGCCGTGGATGCGGCGGCCAAACAGATCGGTCACATCGACGGCGTGGTGTACCTTGCCGGTGTGTACTGGCCGATGAAGGCGTCCGAATGGGACAATGAAAAGGCCAATTTGATGGCCGAGATCAACTATCTTGGCGGGTCCCGTGTGGTCGGGTCGGTGATCGGGCCAATGGTGGACCGCGATGCAGGGCACATTGTGCTGACCGGATCACTGTCCGGTTTTCGTGGGCTGCCCGGTGCAATCGGTTATTCCGCATCCAAGGCCGGTTTGATGGCGCTCGCGGAATCGATGCAGGCTGATTTGCGCAAGACGGGCGTGCGGGTGCAGGTGATCAACCCCGGTTTCATCAAAACACGACTGACGGAAAAGAACGATTTTGAGATGCCGTTCATCATGGAACCCGAAGACGCAGCGCAGGTGTTCTTTGATCACATGGACAGCGGCGGGTTCAAGCGTAGCTTTCCCACCGTGTTTTCATGGGTGTTCCGCCTGTCGCAGTTCATGCCCGACTGGATGTACTACCGTCTATTCGGCGCGAAATGATGGTGGCGATGGATTAAAACCCATCCTACGCAGTCGCGCTATCGAACATCTGTTTTGCACGTCCCCAGACGCCCGCGTCGATGGTGCCGAGCGTGGCGAGGTGCGGCAAAAGCTGGCTTGCGAAATCCTCACTGCTTTCCACGGGTAGCAGCGACGGCAGGTTATCAATCGCCATCACGTCCAGCGGCGGCGTGTCGTGCACGCGGATCGCGGGGGCGTCCCAATCGGTTTCGCGATCATAGACCTTGATCGGGGAAAAGTCGCTTTGCGGATCGCAGGCGATATCGCCGATCACGCGCAGAGTCCGCTCGGCTGTTTTGGCACTAGCGGGGACAAAGACGGGCGTGCCGTCCCGCGCGAGGATACAGTTGAGAAAAACATCGTGGGCTAGAACCTGTGGGAATGGCCCACCAGACGCCGTTTCCGCCATGTCCCATTTCGTGACCGGCAGCCCAAGTGCTGTGCAGAGGTCAGCAGCCCCCGTGCCGACCCGCCCCAACGAGCCAATGATCAGTGTGCTGGGTGTTGCGCCGTTGAGCGCGGTTTGGATCGCACCAACCATCGCAGGTGCGTTTGCAAAGGTGCTGACAGGCCCGATGAGCCCGCCGTTTTGCTGTGCTGCAAAGCTAAGCAGGCTGACCGCGGCCCCTGCATATCCTGCCCAATAGCCAAAGGCGGCCACGCGCCGGCCGTCCGCATCGAGCAGATATTCCAGATCATAAAGCGTCCCGCCACCTGCCTGAAACCGGTCGAGCAGGATGCGCCCCGATGTCTGCCCCTTATAAGCGTGGCCAAACATGATGTGCCGATGATGCAGAGGCGTGCCGTCGTCTGGCAATTCCTTGAGGCCAAAGATGATCGCGTCGGCGGGGGCATCAACCCAAGAACCCTCTGGCGCAATCTCGCATCTGGTGGTGGCATATCCATCAATCGGGATGGCGCGTTGCACGCTATGTTCGACCGTGACGCGGATACCTGCGGCCATCAGCTGCGCTGCGCCATCAGGGGTTAGGCCAACCCGTTCTTCATGTGCGCGGCTTTCGGCACGAACCCAAAGATGTGTCATGATGCGATGTCCTTAGTAATGGGTGCGCGCGGCAAGCCTGTCGGCGTGATCCAGATGGGGAGAGCCGTTGAACGTGCCAAGGATTGAGCCGTGATCGGTCACATGGATGCGGTGCACTGAGGTGTTCAGAATGGGCAACGCGATTTGCGCCATCTCCGGAATATCCAGATGCAGGATATGGGCAACGGCGCGCGCAATGATCCCACCCGAAGTCACGCAAAGAATACGTTTGCCCGGTTGCGCCGCCTCTTGCAGGATGGCGGCGACGCGCGCGCCATAAGCGTCATAGGTTTCAGTGCCTTTGATCAACCCGTCACGCCATGCGGTCAGGGTCGCGGGGAAATGGATGGCAAAGTCATCGGGGCTGGTGCGCTTGGGTGCGATATCCAGCGCGTCCATTTCTTCGGTCAGGGTGTAATAGGTGATTTCATTCAGCCGCTCATCCGTGTTCACATCTGTGAACCCCATACCTGCAACCGTTTCGCGCTGTCGCCGTAGGCTACCGGCATAGACCGCGTCAAAGGGGCCGTCATGGGCATGCATCCATTCGCCCAGCCAGCGCGCCTGCTGGTGGCCAAGATCAGATAGCTTGTCGTAATCAGCCTCATTCGTGGCGGCAGAATTTGCCTGTCCATGTCGGACCAAAGTAATCTCGCCCATCGTCGTGCCCCCTGCTGTGTGTGCGTTATGGGTAAGGGGTTGTTGGACCCTTGGCAACGCCCGCAAGGGTGCGATTATTCTGTGCCAAACGGGGTCGGGCCTTGTGCGCCGAATCTGCCTGTGGGATTGTGCGGGCAAAGCTCCCGAACGGACAACAGGCCCCCAACAATGACCGCAGATTCACTGCTAAAAGATGTGTTTGGATTTGACGATTTTCGCCCAGGTCAGCGCGAGATTGTAGATGCTGTGATTGCGGGTGAAAACACCCTTGCCATCATGCCGACGGGTGGCGGGAAATCACTGTGCTTTCAGCTGCCCGCCTTGGTGCGTGACGGGATCACAGTTGTCATATCGCCGCTGATTGCCCTGATGCGCGATCAGGTGCGCGGGCTGCGGGCCGCTGGTGTTGAGGCGGGCGCGCTGACATCTGGCAATACCGAAGAAGAGACCGAGGCCGTCTGGGCTGCGATGGAGGCAGGCACCCTGCGTCTGCTCTACATGGCGCCGGAACGGCTGGCCGCCGGTGGAACGATGCAAATGCTACGCCGTGCGGGTGTCGGTCTGATCGCCGTGGATGAGGCCCACTGCGTCAGCCAATGGGGCCACGATTTCCGCCCTGATTATCTGCGGATCGGTGAATTGCGTCGGATGCTGGACGTGCCATTGGCCGCGTTCACCGCAACAGCAGATGCCGAGACACAGGTCGAGATTGTTGAAAAGCTGTTTGACGGGGTTGCCCCGTCTGCATTTTTACGCGGGTTTGATCGGCCCAACATCCACCTCGCATTTGCAGTAAAGGACGGGCCGCGGGCGCAAATCCTGAACTTCGCCGCCGCGCGCAAGGGGCAGTCTGGCATCGTCTATTGCGGCACCCGTGCCAAGACCGAAACCCTTGCCCGTGCGCTGGGCGAGGCGGGCCATACCGCCTGTTCCTATCACGGTGGGATGGAGGCCGAAGACCGCCGCATCGTCGAACGCCGTTTCCAGCAAGAGGACGGATTGATCGTCTGTGCAACTGTCGCATTCGGTATGGGCATTGATAAACCCGATATCCGTTGGGTTGCCCACGCGGATCTGCCCAAGTCAATCGAGGCGTATTATCAGGAAATTGGCCGTGCGGGACGTGATGGTGCGCCGGCTGAAACGCTGACGTTGTTCGGTCCTGATGATATCCGCTATCGCCGTCAACAGATTGACGAGGGGCTCGCGCCCGCGGATCGTCGTGCGGCGGACCACGGGCGGCTGAATGCGCTGCTTGGGTTGGCAGAGGCGTTGACCTGTCGGCGTCAAACCTTGCTGTCGTATTTTGGAGAGGATCCTAAGGCATGCGGGTTCTGCGACCTATGCGACAAACCTGCCGAGACATTTGATGCCACAACACCTGTGCGCATGGCGCTGTCAGCCGCGCTTCGGACCGAGGAATGGTTTGGCTCTGGTCACTTGATCGACATTTTGATGGGGGCCAAGACAGAAAAAATCGCGCAGCGCGGGCATGACAGCCTGCCGACCTATGGTGTGGGCAAGGAATTTGACAAACGCCAGTGGCAGGCGATTTTTCGGCAGATGATGGGGCACGATCTGATGCGCCCTGATCGGGATCGCCATGGCGCGTTGCGGATGACCGATCACGCCCGCCCAATCTTGCGCGGCGAGGCGCAGATCACACTGCGCTGTGACACGATCCGCGCCGCTAAGGGCAGCGGCCCCAAAGTGCGCCAATTGGTCAGCGAAGAAGACGCGCCGCTAATGTCCGCGCTGAAGGCAAAGCGCCGCGCGCTGGCCGAACAGGCGGGCGGACCGGCCTATATCATTTTCAACGACCGCACCTTGATCGAGATGGCCGAGAAACGCCCCCGCAATCTTGATGAAATGGCTGCCATCGGCGGTGTTGGCGCAAAAAAACTGGAAAGCTATGGCGACGCTTTTCTTGAGGTGATCGCTGGCGAGGTTGCGGCGGTGCATCCGATGCGGCGCAAGCTGGCAGGACGTGACGAGGGGGCGATTTATGACCGGCTTTTGGCTGTGCAAGCGGATTTGCAACGCGGACCTGACGGGGCGGATAAACCGATGTCATGCAGCGCGTCGTTGCTGGCCAAAGTGGCCCAGTTGCGCAACGCCGATCACGCTGGGCTGACCCGTTTGATGGGTGACAAACATGTCGAACGCTTTGGCGATGCGTTTCTAGACGTCTTGCGGGACGGGTGATCACCGCCTAACTTTTCCCCACCAATTAGCCATGGGGGTGGCCACATGTTTGAACGTATCCTTTCGCTGTTTTCCGGATCGGAATTCCATACAGACTTGCCCGCGGCGGATGCCTGCACGGCGCTGGGCGCATTGATGGTGCGCGCAGCCAAGGCGGATCACGCCTATCTGTTTGAAGAGGTTGAACAGATCGACCGCGTGCTTGCCAAACTTTATGACCTGAACCCTGTTGAGGCCACCAAGATGCGCGCGCAATGCGAACTGCTTGAGGAAGAAATGCCCGAGACAGAGGGCCTGGCCGGTATTCTGCACGATGCCATCGGTGTCACAGAACGAGAGGCCGCTGTTGCCGCACTTTGGTCCGTTGTGTTTGTCGACGGGGTTGAGCACGAGGAAGAGGATGAGTTGTTGCACGCCGTGGAGGCCGCACTTGGCGTGTCGCCAGCGGATGCAAAACGCCTGCATGATACGGAAATGGCAAAGCGTCCGGTAAAGAAAGCGCGGTTAACGCCCGCGGCCCGCGAACCAGACCGATGCTACGCCCGCTCCGCCGATGATCAAGAGGCCGATTAACGTCGCGCCGTCCGGCCAGTCACCAAATACTGCGACGCCAAGGACAGTTGCCACGATCAGCTGGCTATAGATCAGGGGGGCGATTACATTTGCGGGTGTGGTGCGGTTCACCAGCACAAGGATGAGGTTCCCGATGGCGGACCCCATCGCGCTGATCCCGATCAGGATTGCAGCTGATGTTGTGATGGCAGGCAAGGGGCCGATCGCAAAGGGCGCAAGGACGATCGCGCCGACCACCAGTTGAGATATGAGCAGAAACCGTGGCTGAATTTCTCCAGCGAGCCAGCGGGTCGCCACAAGGTATGCCCCGTGAAAACACCCCGCAAGAATGGCAAACCCCATACCGGCGGTCATGCCAAATCCAGGCCGCACAACGATCAAGACGCCCAAAAAGCTGAGACCCAGAAGCCCGCTACGCGTCCAGCTGATTTGTTCTTTGAGCAAGATGGCGGATAGGCCGTAGGCCACGATTGGACCAACGAAGAAGCCACCAAAAACGGTGGCCATGTCCTCTGTCTTGAGCGCGGTAAGGATGCAGGTGATGCCGCCAACGATCAGCAAAGCGCGCAAAAGGATGCGCCAGTCGGTGACTTGGGTAAGGTCGGATTTTTGCAAACCCGCAAAAGGCGCGACCACGACAGCTGCGAGTGCAAAACGTGCCCACGCCAGGAATACCGGATCAAATCCCTGCGTCCCAAGGAACTTGGCCGCAGCATCACCGCCGACAATCAATATCATTGATAAAAGAACAAGTAGGATTGTGGTGCGCATAGCGTCTTGGTTTCGTGTTCGTGCGCGATGGTCAAGGTGTTTTGCCCTGCTGGCGCAGGTCGACAGACGCGGGGCCAGCCCCGCACCCCGGAGTATTTTGAAAAAAGCGAGGGGCGGATTGGTCTTGCTATTGCCCCCTGTTGCTTGGTCTAACAGTGTGGAGTTGAAGGAAAATTTACCATGGTTGATATTGCCGCCCGCGTTTGGAATCACAAGTGGAAGATCGATCCGATCGTTCGGTCGTTGATTGATACCGATTTTTACAAATTGCTGATGTGTCAGTCCGTGTTTCGCAACCGGCCTGACGCGCAGGTGACGTTCAGTTTGATCAATCGGTCCAAGCATATTCGTTTGGCCGAGTTGGTGGATGAAGGTGAGTTGCGCGAGCAGTTGGATCACATTCGGTCGCTATCATTGTCCCGCGGTGAAAGCACTTGGATGCGCGGCAACACGTTTTATGGCAAGCGCCAGATGTTTACGCCCGAATTTATGGACTGGTTCGAGGGGTTGCGCCTGCCGCCCTATCATCTGGAAAAGGTGGATGGTCAATATGAGCTGACGTTTGAAGGGTCGTGGCCCGAGGTGATGTTATGGGAAATTCCTGCGCTGGCTGTGTTGATGGAACTACGCGGCCGCGCCGTGTTGGGTGGTATGGGCCGGTTTGAGCTTGAGGTGCTCTATGCCCGTGCCAAGACCAAGGTTTGGGAAAAGGTTGAAACGCTGCGGGGCTTGCCTGATTTGGCCATCGCGGATTTCGGCACACGGCGTAGGCATTCCCATCTGTGGCAGGATTGGTGCGTGCAGGCGATGTCAGAAGGTTTGGGCGACAATTTTGTTGGGACGTCGAATTGCTTGATCGCCAAGAACCGGGACCTGCCCGCGATTGGCACGAATGCACATGAATTGCCGATGGTCTATGCGGCGCTTGCGGAGGGGGACGCGGCGCTGGCGCAGGCCCCCTATGACGTGCTGTCGGATTGGCATGCCGAACACGACGGCAACCTGCGCATCATCTTGCCTGATACCTATGGCACCCAAGGGTTTCTGGACCGCGCGCCCGACTGGCTGGCGGGGTGGACGGGCATCCGTGTGGATAGCGGCGATCCGGCGACGGGGGCCGAGACGGCGATCAACTGGTGGAAGGCACGAGGCGAGGACCCGACCAAAAAGTTGGTGATTTTCTCCGACGGGCTGGACACCGACAAAATCGTGGAGCTTGAGCGCCAATTCGCTGGCCGTTGCCGCGTGTCATTTGGCTGGGGGACGATGCTGACCAACGACTTTAAGGGCCTGACAGATGGCGACGCGTTGGCGCCCTTCAGCCTCGTGTGCAAAGCCATCTCGGCCAATGGCTCCCCCACCGTGAAACTAAGCGACAATCCCAACAAAGCCATGGGCCCTGAGCAAGAGATCGCACGGTATAAGCGTGTGTTTGGGGTTGGCGAGCAGGTCGAGGTGGAGGTTGTAGTTTAGGATTTGTTGATAACGTTGAGAATCGCTTCATCGCCAAAATGATGAGCAAGGGCAACCCTCGCGAGCCCCACGTGTGTAAAATACACCCCAGCTCGGTGGCGTTCTTCTGACGACCCAATATAGCCGGTCTCTGGATCGACAATGCTGAGTTGCGTCCGTTCTTCTTCCATTGTGGCGGCGTATTTGCCTTTTAGGATGGTATCGAAGTCAGCTACGGTCTGTACTGATAAGGCAGTGAGGTTTTCCAGAAGTTCGCTATAGTTTTCTTCGCTGTCACTTCTATTTGCTTCAGGAAATCTGTCGCGCAGCATGGACTCTAAAATGTCAACATTTAGCTCAGTAGCATCGATGCCCTTCGGAATCTCGATATCCCTATATTCTCTCCGCTTTTCCAGTATTCTTTTGAACTCTAAGTCGATATTTTCTAAAAGCGCGAATGCTCGATTGATGGCTCTTCGGATTGGGGGGGGGAACGCTTGCTTCGTTTTTGTATTGGAGTTTGTGAGATGCTGCAGCCCAGATGTGTTGAGCAAGAGTGCGAACTTGAACTTCTGCTTGGATATCCCCGAAATCTGCCATTGTCGGAATTTCAAGCCAGATTAAGGGAACTTTGATCGTGTAATGTAGCGATTGATATCCGAACTGTGCCTCGCCAAGTCGATCGGCGGTATCTTCGGAACTCGTTACTTCAAAAGTACTTCGAATAAGCTCATCAATTTTGTCGAGGTCTGTTAGGAAAAGTAGTATTGCTCTAACTCCTACAAGGTCTCGCAATAACAAAATGCTCTCTATTTCGAGATTTTTGCGCTCCAACTTGTTTTCAATTGATGTCCATTTTTTGACACGAATCTCCATCGGAACACCTAGTGTCACATCGGCATCGTCGATTAGCCGAGAAAGCTAATCGTAAATGGCCCTGCGCATTCGATCTGCCCGACCAGACCCCCAATACACCGCAACCCCACCGAACGCGTTATCCGCTGGTAAGGCCTCACTCCTCCACCTTCCCCCGCAACCGCTTAACCTCTCCGCGTACCTTTTTCCCTTCAAGCCGCCGTTTCACCGACCCATAGGTCGGCTTCGTCGCTTGCCGCCGTTTCGGGACTTGCGTGGCTTTCTTGATCATTTCGGCGAGGCGTTCGCGGGCGATGTCTCGGTTTCGGGCCTGTGACCGCGTGTCTTGAACGAACAGGACGATTGCGCCTTCTTTCGTCCATTTCTGGCCTGCGATGCGTTTCAGGCGCACCTTGACGGAGGCGGGCAGGTTGGGGGAGCGCTCGGCCTCGAACCGTAGCTCCACTGCTGTGGATACCTTGTTCACGTTCTGCCCGCCGGGACCCGACGAGCGCGCAAAGCTTTCCGTCAGTTCCCAATCGGCAAGGGTTATGGTGTTCGTGACTTTCATGGCCCCAACATAGGTCGCCCACGAAAAAGGGCCACCCCGCGTATGGGATGGCCCTAATCTGAATTTCGGAGGTGGGGTCGGTTAGGACGTATCCACCTTGGGTAAACCTGATTAAAGGTTGCTTTAGATCAGCTTGCCCCAAGTTGTCCCGACTGCCTTCTCCAATACTTCATGACGCATTAGATCACCTCCTTTTCAAATGTTTCAATAAGGGGATGTTCGCATATCTTGTGTCTAAGTCAAAAGGTTTTTGCAGGTGTGGCCGTGCGCCCCACGATGATGCGGAACGGGACCAGTGCGACGAGCGCGATGGCGATTTTCACGCCCCAGTCAGCGACGGCCAGCGATACCCAAAGCGGGACCATGGGACCAGCGTTCAGGAATGGTACAGCGTCTTGCGCCCACATGATCTGTTCGGCGGCGGGTGTGTTAAGACCGTTAAACACGGCGGCAAAGGCGATGGAAAAGAAGATCGCAGTATCCACGGCTGAACTGATCAGCGTGGAGGCGAGCGGCGCCTTCCACCATGTACCCGCGCGTAGGCGGTCAAAGATCGCAATGTCGAGCAGCTGCGCCACAAGGAATGCGGTGGCGGACCCAATGGCCACGCGCAGGGCGACGGCGGGGCCGAATTCCAGTATGATCTGGCTGCCGATCAGTGAGCAGATGATGCCCACGATGACGCCAGCGAATACAACGCGGCGGGCGGGGCCAACTCCATAGACGCGGTTCATGATGTCGGTGACGAGGAATGCGAGCGGGTAGGTGAACGCCCCCCATGTCAGCAATCCGTCAAGGATCAGGAATTGCACAAGGATGTTTGAGGCGACCACAACAATGGCCATGGCGATAACGCCGGGAAGGATACGTGTCATTTTATTACATTTTCCGTTTTTGCAAGGGTGCGGCACTTGGCCCGCAGCCAATCTGCGGACTAGGAGCGTCTAGTCGTTGATTGCGTATTCCACAAGCTCGGTTCGCTGGAAAACTGGAAATCGTCATCCGACACGAGGGTCATGCGCAGCCCGTTTGGTGATTGCCAGACGCTGATGCCCTCTAGGTTATCATGGGTGCGATTGCTGGTCTCGATCACCGTGACCTCATGCGTGCCGTCGATATTAAATCGCCGGACGCGGGTCTGAAAACCAGTGCCAGTAAAGTGCCGGTCCAGAAGGTAGAACCGCCCATCGGGGCCGATATCTGCGCCAGAGGTTAGGAAATTTCCGCGCCGTGGAATGCGAAACGCGATGTCCCATACGCCATCGCGGTAGCGGTACACGGGGAGAGGGCGCGATACCCGGCCCGAGCGTTCGGGTAGGGTGTAAAGCGCACCAGTTGCGTCAATCGCAAGTGCCTCTAGCGAACTGTTGGATTGCATACCTTTGAAGTCGGGGTGCTGAGGCAGCGCGGTGCTGCGTCCTGTGATCGCGTCAAACGCTAACACCTGATGACGGCCTTCGACCGAGACATAAATGTGGTCGCCAATCGCCAACCCTTCGCTATCGGGGCCACGCCCGCGGGTGTCGCGTAGCGGGTGGATTACCACGTTAGACAGGGCCGTGATGGCTCCATTGGGTCCACGTTGCACGTCTGCTGTCACGAATTTGGCGCGGTCACTGATTGTGGTTAGCGACAGCCCGTCATCGGCCATGTCGATTCCGGATAACCCGCCAAAACGGTCATCGGTGTTGCGCCATACAAAAGTATCAGGCGCGCCGATGTCGGCCCACAGCATTTGCCCGCACCCCGCGAGCAAAGCGATCATTCACGGTATGCGTCGCATTTAGTTGTTCAGAACGCCCAGACATTGTGCAGGCAGTTTCGCCATTGTCAGCGGTCCGCGTTTTGGGCGCGGTGCGGCATTGGGGTCTGGCGGCGGTGGGTTCAGGATACGGTCAACCCAACCGTCGGCCTCGGCGCAGCCATCACCGGGGGGTGGGGGTGCTTGGTTCGTGCAACCCGGTGCATCGGCAGGACATTTCAGACGCACGTGAAAATGATAGTGGTGCCCCCACCAAGGCCGGATTTTGCGCAGCCAGTCGCGGTCGCTTCCGGCGTTTTTACACATTTCGACCTTGGCGCCGGGAAAGACGAAAATCCGTGCGGTGCGCGGGTCGGATGCGGCGGCTTTTAGGACGGCCTCATGTTCTTTGGTCCAGCGGCTATTGGTGAATGCCCCCGATGCGCGGCGCATTGAAATCGACGACAGGTTTTCGCGTTCTTGCGCCGTCAGGTTCAAGCGATCAGGCGGCAGCATCCAGATGTCGATATCAAGGCCGGATTGGTGGCTTGCGTGACCTGTCAGCATGGGGCCACCGCGCGGTTGGCTCATGTCGCCGATATACAGCCCGTCCCAACCGGGAAGGCTGGCAACCTTGCGCGACAAATCTCGGACATAGTCGACGGTCACAGGCTGCGCCCAGTTACGGTTGCGCGACAGACGCATCGCCTGCCATGTGGGCCCCGTTTCAGCAAGCTGGACAGCACCGGCCTGACAGCCACGGGCGTAGCCACCGATGGATTGCGCGCGCTGCGACGAACTGCTGGAGACGCGGCCAAACAGTTCCTTGGCAACGCGGTCATCGCCCGCATTCTGCGTGCTTACGCTTGCACGTGCCGACTGGGTTGGTTTGTCATCCCCACCGCAAGCCACAAGGCTGGCGATAAGCGCGAGTGTTAGGCTGAAACGGACCATTCTGCTCTGTCTCCGTCTTTGTTGACCCACCGTAACAGGATGAGGCCAATAAGAAAGAGAAAGACAACCGGCACAAATCCGATTTGCGTGTTCCCGCTGACTAATGTGAATAGCGTGATCAGGGCAGGCGCAAGGAATGCGGTTGCCTTACCGGTTAGGGCAAATAGGCCGAATGCCTCGGTCGGGCGCTGCGGATGGGCGTGGCGCACCATCATGGACCGCGACGCTGCATACAGCGCGCCACCCGCCCCGCCAATCGCTGCACCGCAGACATAGAATACCATGTCAGGCAGACCGGATCCGGCTGCCAGTGGCACCCCAAAGAAGCTTTCGCGCGACATGCCAACGATGATGGTTGAGACGATGATCAGAACCCAGACACAGACGCGGATGACGGGTTTCGGGCCATAGCGCTGGTCACAGATGCCTCCGATCCACGTGGTCACGGCCGCCGCAATCGCCGCGATAATCCCAAAGACGCCCAGCTGCATTGTCTGCCAGTCCAGCACAAGCGCCGCATAGACCCCGCCAAATGCATAAAGAGCGTTCAGCGCGTCGCGGTAAACCATGGACCCAACAAGGAAGTTGAACAGGCTTTTGCGCTTGTAAACCGATTTCATGGTCGCCCAGAGATCAGACAGAACCTTGCCCATGGCGGGTGTTGCATCCTTTTCGGTCGGCGTGTCGCGGACCCATAGAAAGAACGGAATCATAAAGAGCGCAAACCAGATCGCGATGAACGGCCCAACAAAACGTGTGCCTTCGCGCATCTCAGGGTCCAGTCCAAAGAGCGGCGCAATGCCAAGGAAGGTGACACCAGTTTCATCCTCGGCAAACAATAGCAGCATGATGAACAGCGATACCACCCCGCCCCAATAGCCAAACGCAGCACCAGAGCCGGAAATGCGCCCAACTTCGTCGTCGGTACCAAGCGACGGCAGGATCGCATTCACAAAGTTCAGCGCGCTTTCGGCGGCAAAGAAGCCGACGTAGAAAATGAACAGCATCAGGAACAGGTTGGCCGCGTCTGGGGTAAGCCCCCATAGCATCGCAGCAGCAACAACATAGATCACGGAAAAGAACGCGATCCACGGCATTTTGCGCCCTGATGTATCGGCAAACGCGCCCAGAACAGGTGCGGAAAACGCGATTAGCAGGCCGGCAATGGACTGGCCGATACCCCAAATGGATTGGGCTTGCGCATCGGCTGCGGCCTCGTCTAGGCCAGTGCCAAGGTAATACTGTGCGGCGATGGCGGCGAAATAGGGACCAAAAATAAACGTCAGGCCAAGCGTATAGAACGGCTGTGTCGCCCAATCAAAGGTCATCCAACCCCAGATACGTTTCTTCTGTGTAATGGCCATGTGCCTGTCCCCTTATTCCCTTCGGCAGATAAGACACTGCAATAGGGCGGTTAGGCAAGCGGCGTTTGGGTGCCGTTACGTTATTCGTCTTGGAGTTGTGGTGGCCACGGGCGGGTGGCATCCGCGTCGACCCAGTTCTGTACCCATTCAGGAAGCGGCGGTGACACATCCGCTGATCCGATGTGGTCAAAGAGGCGCTGCGGCACGACGATCCCGTTCTTGTCCGTCACCGCGGACCGATACAGCACTTGTGCGGCGCAGGTATCTCCAATCCAGATTGATTGATCGAGGTAGAAAAATTTGTCGTCCCAGCCGACGGCGTGGCTGACCATTTTGAATTTCACGAATGGCCGGATGCGTTTGCGGTAACGCACAGATACGCCCGCCATCGTCAGGCCCCAGCGTTTTTCCTTGAGCGCGCGCAGCAGACCGACCCGCCGCGCCAGAACAGTGCGTCCCAAATCCAGCACTGTCAGGATACGCCCGTTGTTCATCTCGATAAAGATGTCGATGTCTTGGGGCCAGCAG
Organism: Yoonia sp.; assembly: GCA_029250945.1. Classification (GTDB taxonomy): domain Bacteria; phylum Pseudomonadota; class Alphaproteobacteria; order Rhodobacterales; family Rhodobacteraceae; genus Yoonia. Next base: position 16,103 of record JAQXEG010000004.1, on the reverse strand, counting down.
CGGTGATAGGACACATGGGTGCCAAGCACCGGTAATTCGGGTGAATTGCGGTGGATGAACAATTCTTTGGCAAGACGGACAAAGGGGAACATGGTGCGTTCTTTCAGCGTTATTTGAGCCAAGATAGAATTATTGACGTTAACGTCAACTTATGACCTTAGGGCAGGTGGTGCCTTGTCGTGCCACGTCTGATTGCTTAGATGCAAAGCAACCAACGAAAGGGCCGCGCGCCATGCAATCTGTATTCGATATTCTGATGCTGCTTTTGGGCGTCGCCCGGACGTTCATTTTCATCCATTTCATCATGAGCTGGCTGATCAGTTTTGAGGTGTTGAACGTGCGTCAGCCGTTCGTCGGACAGGTGTGGTACACGCTGCAACGTATCCTTGAGCCGATCTACGGCCCGATCCGCCGTGTTTTGCCGGATTTGGGTGGTATTGACCTGTCGCCAATCGTGGCGTTGCTCGGGATTGAGGTGATCCGCATCGTGCTGATCAACAACATCGGCTTGCTCTACTAATACCGCTATTGGATAGCGGCACCTTTTGCTGCCATGATCAATGTCAGTTGGACATTTTGATCCACTACAGCAATCAGAGAACGCCATGCGTCAATTTTTGATGACGACCGCCCTTTCACTTCTGGCCTTGCCAGCGCTGGCGCAGGACGTGGCGTTCTTGCTTGGCAATGATCGTACCAGAATTTCGATCGTTTGCGCGGCGCTGCTGATCTAGCGGATGAGGCCCGCGCATTCCAGCGTGCCGGTTATGATGTGCAAGCCTTTGCCAATGCCAGCCACGATGACATCGCCCGTGGTTTGGTGGCCTTGGATGCGGCGTCGGGTGCGGCTGATCGCTTGGTTGTGTATCTTGCTGGGCGGTTCGTGACGGATGGGGACCGGACGTGGCTGATGCAAAGTTTCAGTCGATTTTTGATCTTCACGACAACATGCTGTCCGTTGAAGCCGTGATGACGCTTTTGAGTAGGGCACCCGGTCGGGCTGTTCTTGTGCTTGGGTTTGATGGGGATCAGCGCGACAGGGTTGTGCGCAACCTGCGCCAAGGGATCGGGCGCTTGGATGTTCCGCAGGGCGTGACTGTCCTGCGCGGTGCACCCCGCGCCGTGAAAACAGAAATTAACGATGCAATTCTTGCCCCGGTGCCAACGCGGTTGGAAGTGGGGTCGCCAATCGGGGTGTCACGGTTCTTGGGTATCGTCCGCGCGATTTGGTGATGCAGCCAGATACAGCAAACGCACAACCAGCCCCAGTTGCGCCGCACGCGTCTATCGTTGATCGCGTGCGCGAAAACGCGGTTTGGACGGATGCCCAAAGCTGTGGCACTGTTGCTGTGTATCAGTCGTATCTTCAGACCTACCCGCGTGGTGTCTATGTGCAAGCAGCCCAAGATGCCATCGAGGCGATCTAGTCAGAGCCGAACCGCACCGCACGCCTGCGCGAAGAGGCGCTGAACCTGACGCGTGACCAGCGGCGCGATGTGCAGCGTAACCTAACGCTATTAGAGTTTGATACACGCGGTATCGTTGGCATTTTCGGGCGTGGATCACGGGCTGCGATTGCCGCGTGGCAGGCTGAATACGAGTTCGACCAGACCACCTATCTGACCCAGCGCCAAATCCGGCGGATTGATGATCAGGCCAAGGTGCGCGCGCAAGAGCTAGAGCAGGAGGCGTCGCTCGCGCTTGCACTGCAACGCCGCGCAGATCGCGCCTATTGGAACGACACAGGGATCAGTGGGCGCGAGGCGAATTTGCGTGCCTATCTTGAACGCTATCCCGACGGGCTTTTTGCGGATCGGGCGCAGGGTGCGCTGGATCAGATCATGGCTGACAATCAAGAACAGGCAAACGCCGCAGAGCCCGCGCATGGCGTGATGCGCACAACGCCAATGTAGTGTCCGCCTATCGTCGGTATCTGCGCAATTATCCCAAGGGCAATTTTGCGCAAGACGCCAGTAACCGTATCGTCCAGCTTGGTGTGGCCGCAAATGGTGGCTCCGCACAGGAACGGGCGGTCGCGGTTGAAAATGCATTGAATCTGAACAACGTCACCCGCGGGCTAGTGTAGGGGCGTCTGCGTCAGCTTGGGTTCGAGACGGGGCGCAATATCGGCCAGTTTGACTCGCAAACCCGCCGCGCGATCCGCCAGTTCCAGCGTAGCCGCAACCTTGAGGCCACCGGATATCTGAACCAGCAAGCTGTTGTTCTTCTGCTAACGGGCGGCGGTAACTAGACGGAAAAGCCCGGCCTGCAGTGTGGTGCGGGCCGGGAATTTCATGCTCTACTGCGCAGGAACGTAGCGTTCCATCAGCAGACGGATGAACCCTTGGGCGCTGTCACCAACTTGTTTGACGCCAACCAGATACGTCCCTGTCTGCACACGCGCGGTCAGAAGGCTGTTCAGCGCATCCCCTGCATCATCGTTCATCCCGATCTGGCGCCCGAAATCATCATATAGAACGAGCCACGGATCACCGTTGTCGCCTTGGGCAATCGCCTCAACCAGCAGCAGCCCGTTTTGTGGGATATAGACCGTGTACCATTGTGCGGTCTGGCCAACCTGAATGTCGTTGCGCATCCGCGTGTCCAGCGTACCCAGCGCCGTAAATGGAATTCTGCCATCAAGGGGCGGCGCGGCCTCGCCCTTGTCGAACAACAGCGCAAGCGTTGCCTCGGGGTCGTAGGCCCCAATCGCAATATCAATGGGCAAGGCCGTGTCATTAATTGCCCCCACGCTTAGGCAATAGTCCCCCGCAGGAAGCGGATCGGTCTGTTCAATCCGCGAATCGAGCCCGTCGAAATCGTCATTTTCCGCAATCGTCGTCTCGGTCGCGTCGAACAACGTGATGGTCGGGTCAGCATCGCTGTTGGTCGCTGTAATCGTCAGGGCCGTAGGTTCGGATAGGGTAAAAGACCAAAATCCTGTCTCATCCACTGACACGCTTTGCGTCGTGCCCAGATCGCCAAAGGCACGGGCGTCGGCGCAGGTTCCCGACGTTGTTGCGGGCGTGCTGGTTGTATCACTGCCGGGTGTCAGCGCGTCATGTTCCGACCGGCCAATGCGCATAAAGGCGGACATCGGCGCATTGTCATAGCTTTTCATCGCAACACAGTAGGTGCCTGTTTCAAGGTCAAGTTCGGACCGCGCGGCGCCGCCACCGCCAGAATCATCATCCGATGTTACAATGCCACCTGCGGCATCGAACACTTCGATCAGCGGATCACCGGCACCACGGCCTGCGGCCTCGATCCGGACGGCGGTGGGGGCGGACAGCGTGAACAACCCAACATAGGGGGTTTCGCCTAGCACCAGCGCCATTTGTTCGCGGTAGGCATCGGCGGCGGCGATGTCAGATGCGGCCTCGGTGCCGCCGATCCATTGGCCGCCCGTACCCGCCCCGCCGCATATGTCTTGGGCCAGCAAAGGTGTGCCAAGCGTCATGGCTGCGATTGTTAAAAGCGACTGTTTCATGGGTATGCTCCGTAAATTATTACGTTAGAGCCTAGCGATCCGATGACCCTGTGCCAATAAAAAAGGCCGCGCCCGGTGGGGTGCGACCTTTTTCATGTTTGCTTTGCAGCGGTTTAGCCCTGACGGGCTTTGAACCGACGCTGCGTCTTGTTGATCACATAGACGCGGCCCTTGCGGCGCACGATCCGGCAATCGCGGTGACGCTGCTTGAGCGAACGGAGGGAGTTGCGAACTTTCATAGGTTCTATCCTTCTTTGTCGCGGCGCGGCGATTGCGCCTTAGGTTGCAGTTACGGCACGCGGATGTGCCGGTGAATTCATGGTGGACGATACTGGGATCGAACCAGTGACCCCTTCGATGTCAACGAAGTGCTCTACCGCTGAGCTAATCATCCAATGTCCAATTCGGATCAACAAGCGCCCTATTAACGAAATAGGACGCGGGTTTTCTCCGCGTCGGTCGTGCGGTCTATAAAAGGAGTCGGACGGGGGATCAAGGGCTTTTGATAATTACCTAAACTAGGCTACGTTATCCCACAAAGGAGCCGCGATGACCCACTCAGCATACGCCTTAATGCAGCCAAAAGCACGCACAACAAGCGTTATTTTTGCGTCTCCACACAGCGGGCGCGACTATAGCGACGCGTTTTTGCGGGCAAGCGAGCTGGGCGCGCAGGAAATCCGGTCGTCCGAGGATGCGTTTGTTGACCTTCTTTATGCTGATGCGCCTGATTTTGGGGCCCCGTTTCTGACTGCGAATGCGCCGCGTGCGTTCCTTGACCTTAACCGTGGTGCAGATGAAATGGATGCCGCCCTGATCGCTGGTGTGCGGCGTGTCTCGCAGAACCCGCGTGTGGCTAGTGGGCTGGGCGTGGTGCCGCGTGTGGTGGCCAACGGGCTGTCGATTTATCGTGGCAAGCTGACGCTGGAAGAGGTACACACGCGGATCGCGAATTTCTGGCGGCCCTATCACGACACGCTGCAAACGCTGGTCGACCAAAGCCATGCTCAATTCGGCGAGGCGATTTTGATTGATTGCCATTCAATGCCCCATGTCGCGATGGAAAACATCAGCCCGCCCGGCGTCGGTCGGCCCGACGTGGTGCTGGGTGATCGGTTTGGTGCCGCGGCGAGTGCCGCAATTGTTGAACAGATAGAGGCGATTTTTGTGGCGCACGGGTTCCGCGTCGCGCGCAACATGCCCTTTGCGGGGGCGTTCATTGCCCAACAATACGGTCGCCCCTCGCGCAGGCAACATGCCGTGCAGGTTGAAATTGATCGTGCGCTGTACATGGATGAAACCACGTTGGAATTGACGGCAGGCTACGATAGTTTGCGCGCGACCTTGCGCGGTGTGATGGCCGAGATCGCTGATATCGGACGTGCAACCGGGGCCTCGGTCGCGGCTGAGTAGGATGGGTTTTAATCCATCAGCTGACTGTCAAAGAAGGGTTCGGGGCTGTCAACCTCGACCAGCCTGCGCCTGTCGATCCACGAGAACCGATTGCCGACATTGCGCACAAACTGTCGGTCGTGACTGACCAGCAGGCATGCGGCGTCGTGGCGTGTCAGTTCCTCTTCCAGCGCCTCTTGCCCTTCGATATCAAGATGATTGGTTGGTTCATCCAGCAGGTAGAAATTTGGATGCTGAAGCCGCAGCACGAGCATCGCAAGCCGCGCCTTTTGTACACCCGAAAGCTTTGACAGGGCCGTGTCCTGCATTTGGATATTCACGCCAGCGCCGGCCAATAGCCCGCGTGCGCGTTGGTCACCCACGTCAAATTGTCCTGCAATGGTTTGCATTGGGGTCTCGTTGGGGTTGAGCTGGCTCAGGTGCTGATCAGAATAGCCCAGTGTGACCGAGCGCGCGCATTTCAAAGGGCCATCGTCACAGGTCAGGGCGCGATGCACCATTTGTACAAGCTGGGTCTTGCCCGTGCCATTCGCGCCTAACAGGACGATCCTGTCGCCCAGTGTGATCCACTTTTCACCGCTTTTGTACAGGTCACGGCCGTCGGGTGTCTGCACCTGCACATCGGGGAATGCCACAAGCGCCTTGGCATGTGTGCCCGCATTGCCCAGCTTGACATCACCCGCGCCAGTTTCGCGATGTGCGGGTTTGGCGGCGGCTTCGATCTTGGCCGCGCGTTCGGTCAGTTGCTTGGTTTTGTTTACCAGCAGGTCCGAGCTTGAATTGATGCCGATATTCTTGAGCTTGGCGGCCTATTTGCGCAGTTGGCTGGCCTTGTTCAGCTCATTCGCGAACCGGCGCGCATCGGCTGCGTCGGCCTCATCCAATGCGTCGCGGGCCGCAGAGAATGGCAGCGGGAAATCACGGCTGGTGTCCGCACGCAAGAGAAGCGTGCGCGTGCTGACCGCGTCCAGAAATGCGCAATCGTGGATTGTGATAATGACAGCAACATCGCGGGGCAGGGCGCGTAGCCAGCTTTCCAACAGTCCGATCCGGTGTATGTAAAGGTGGTTTGTCGGTTCATCCAGAAGCAAAACATCAGGTTGCGTAATCCACGCCGCCGAGAGCATCCCTGTACGCTGCCAGCCACCCGAAAGGGACGCAAGCAGCGTCTGCTGGAGATCATAGGGTACCGACAGATCATCTAAAACAACGTCAACCCGCCAGCTTTTATAGGCAGCCTGTTCCTGCGGCAGCGGCTTTTGCACCATATCATAGAGTGTGAGTGACAGATCATCATCTGGCACATACTGCGCCACATGCCCGACCCGCAGTCCGGGAGCACGTGTGATGTCGCCTTGGGTTGGTTCTGTTTCGCCCGTCAGACAGTGCAATAGCGTGGTTTTGCCGCGCCCGTTCGCAGCGACAAGGCCAAGGCGATCGCCCTTATGCAGGGTTAATGACAGTTGGGAAAAGAGGCCCCCCCAGCGTGACGCCGAGGTTTTGCACTGTCAGGAGGCTCATATCAGTTTTCAATCTGTGTGATTGACGAGGGCGAACCGTAGGTCTGCGAGGGGTGATGGGTCACGACCCATCCTACGATGTGGCGCCTTTTGCGGTGACGCGCGGTGTGGGTCTGGCACGTATTTTGCACGGGGTGCGCTATGCATGTTTATGCTCGGAAGAAGCCGGTGGATCAGCGCAATGCGCGGCCTTTGATAATTGCATCCTGACCGAATTTTTCGCGGATGCTGTCGGCTGCTTCCTCGGCCTTTGCGCGTTTGCCTGCGTCGGAGTCCAGCAGGTCGTGGGTTTTATCCGCATCTTGGGCAGAGGTGAGTTGGCTGATGCCGACGCCCAGCAGGCGGTAGGGGCCCAGATCGCCAGTTTGGTCATAAAGCCCCTTGGCGGTGCGGTAGATCGTATCTGCCAGCTGGGTTGGCGTTTGAAGTGATAGCCGCCGCGTGATGGATTTGTGTTTGGAGGTTTTGAGTTTCAGCGTTACAACGCGGCCCGCAATATCCTTGGCCTTGGCGCGCGCGCTGACCTTTTCGGCCATCCGCCAGATGTGTCCGTCAAGGATGTCGGGATCATTGGTATCATCATGAAACGTGGTTTCGTTTGATATCCCTTTGACGGGTGTCGAGACAGAGATCCGCCGCCCGTCTTCGCCCCGCGCAAGGCTATAGAGCCGTTCACCCATGTCGCCGAAACGGTCATGCAGATCGCGCCTGTCCCAGCGCAGCAGGTCATCGAAGGTGCGGATGCCTGCCTTGTTCAGGTTCTCTTGGGCGACGGGGCCGATCCCCCAGATCAGGCGCACGGGTTTGGGCCGGAGGAATTCTGTGGTTTCCGCCGCGCCAATCACTGAAAACCCGCGGGGTTTATCCAGATCAGACGCGACCTTGGCCAGAAATTTGTTGTGGGATAGCCCGATGGAGCCTGTGAGGCCCACCTCGTCCTTCATCCGTTTGATCAGCTTGGCGAGCATGACAGCAGGGGGGGCGCCGTGCAGGCGGGCGGTGCCGGACAGGTCCATAAATGCCTCGTCCAGGGACAAGGGTTCCACGACAGGGGTCAGGTCATTCATCATGGCACGGATGGCGCGCGATGCTTCGACGTAGGCGTCCATGCGGGGTTTAACGATGACCGCCTCTGGGCACAGTTTGAGGGCTTGGAACATTGGCATCGCGGATTTCACGCCTTTGATCCGCGCCACATAGCAGGCCGTGGACACCACGCCGCGCCGCCCGCCGCCGATAATGACGGGTTTGTCTGCCAGATCAGGGTTGTCGCGTTTTTCGACAGAGGCATAAAATGCGTCGCAATCCATATGGGCGATCGTCAGGTCGAACAGTTCGGGGTGGGCGATTTTGCGCGGGCTGCGACAGGCCGGACAGCGGGTGCCGGTTTCATAGGTCGTAATACAGTCGCGGCATAAAATCGTCATGCGTCCCAGATAAGGCCCGCGGCGGATACCCACAACGGGTAAGCTGTGCGTTGTCGATAACACCGGCGCAACGATCGACGGCACATAAGGGTTGATCCACTGTATGCGACGGTATATGTTTCCGATAGGAAACGCATCAACCGGGAGAGTCGGTTTGGTCCGCGCCGAAGGAGCAACCGCCCCGGTCACTCTCAGGCAAATGGACCGGTTGGGGCGCAAAACACCGAAGAGAGACCTTAGATGGTCCGCCGAAGGAGCAAGCCCGCATAGGGGTGAATCTCTCAGGCCCACAGACGGTGGGGGCGACGGGTGCGGATGCGCCCCAATGGTAGGAGAATACCATGCCTCATATCGCTGTTATCGGTGCCGGAATTTCCGGTGTAACGACTGCATATTCATTGCATACGCGCGGGTTCGACGTGACGGTTTATGACCGTCAGCGTTACGCGGGTATGGAGACCAGCTTCGCGAACGGTGGGCAGCTTTCGGCGTCGAACGCGGAAACGTGGAACCAGTGGTCCACGGTGTTGAAGGGTATGAAATGGATGTTGCAGGGTGATGCGCCCTTGTCCGTTAATCCACGTCCGAGCTGGCACAAGATTAGCTGGATGGCTGAATTTCTGGGCAATATCCCCAAATACAAACAGAACACGGTTAAAACTGCTGCGCTTGCAGTTGCGGCACGCGCTGGGCTGGCGGAAATGGCGGACAGATCGGGTGTCGATTTCGATTTTAGCCCTGCTGGCATCCTGCATTTCTACAAAACCGATGCGGACCTGCGCCATGCGCGGATGATCAACGGCCTGCTGGCCGATGGCGGTGTGCATCGCCAAGAGCTGACGGCGGATGAGGTCATGGCCAAAGAGCCGACATTGCGCGGCAACATCATTGGCGGCTTCTGGACCGAAAGCGATAGCACCGGTGACATCCATAAGTTTACGCATGGGCTTGCGAAATGGCTGATGACTCAAGGGGTGCAATTCCGGCTGGGCGATCCTGTGACGGACCTGCAAAAAACCGACGATGGGGTGACCGTTGTTTGCGGGGATGAGGTGCGCTTTGACGCTGTGGTCGTGTCTGCGGGCGTTGGATCGCGCAAGTTTGCGTCGATGCTGGGCGACCGCGTGAACGTGTACCCCGTCAAAGGGTATTCGATAACCGTGAACCTTGACGATCAAACCAGCCAAGACGGCGCACCGATGGTGTCGCTGCTCGATGACAAGGCCAAGATCGTGACATCGCGGCTTGGCCGTGATCGGTTCCGCGTGGCGGGCACTGCCGAATTCAATGGCGAAAACCGTGATATTCGGGCCGACCGTGTGAACCCGTTGGTGGATTGGGTCGCGACCCACTTTCCCGAAGTGTCGACCGAAAGCTGTGTGCCTTGGGCCGGTCTGCGCCCGATGATGCCCAATATGATGCCGCGTGTCGGGCAGGGTGGGCATGACTGCGTGTTCTATAACACTGGCCATGGGCACCTGGGCTGGACCCTTAGCCCCGCAACAGCCGAGGCGATTGGCACGAAAATTGCGGCCCGTTTCCAAGGCGGTGCTGCGCGCCCGAACCACGCAATGACATTGAAAAATGCCTAAACCGTGATTAGCTATCCCTTATAACATAAAAAGGGACAGCTTCACGCATGGAACCAATCGCAACTGAATTTCTAGGAACCAACCTGCCGCTTATCTTGCTGGCGGGTTTTATGATCATCTGCATTCTTGCGGGGGTCAAAATTGTCCCGCAAAGCGAAAAGCACGTGGTGGAACGGTTCGGTCGGCTGCGGTTTGTGCTGGGGCCAGGGATCAACTTTATTGTCCCGTTTCTTGATAAAATCCGCCACAAGGTCAGTGTGCTGGAACGTCAATTGCCGTCGATGGCCCAAGACGCAATCACATCCGACAACGTGTTGGTGCAGGTCGAAACATCTGTGTTCTACCGCATTATCGAACCTGAAAAGACGGTTTATCGTATCCGTGATGTGGATGCTGCGATCTCGACCACTGTGGCTGGTATTGTCCGGTCCGAAATTGGCCGGATGGAACTGGATCAGGTGCAAGCGAACCGGTCCACATTGATCGAAGCCGTGCGTGATCAGGTTGCCCAGCAGGTTGATGATTGGGGGATCGAAGTGACCCGCGCCGAAATTCTGGACGTGAACCTTGATGCCGCGACCCGTGCCGCGATGCTGCAACAGCTAAACGCTGAACGTGCCCGCCGGGCCCAAGTCACCGAGGCAGAGGGCAGCAAGCGCGCTGTTGAGCTTCAGGCCGACGCGGATCTTTACGCAGCCGAGCAGGAATCAAAAGCCCGCCGCGTGCTGGCCGATGCCGAAGCCTACGCCACCAAGGCCGTGGCTGCCGCGATTGCAGAAAACGGGCTTGAGGCCGCACAATATCAGGTCGCGCTGAAACAGGTCGAGGCGCTGAACAAGCTGGGCGGCGGTGAGGGAAAACAGACCATCGTTCTGCCCGCCAACGCACTAGAGGCATTTGGCGATGCGTTCAAAATGTTGAAAGGGAAATAACATGGCACTTTTGGATCAATGGTGGGTCTGGATGTCCGCGTCCTTGTTGCTTGCCACGTTAGAGGTGCTTGTGCCGGGCTATGTGTTCCTTGGCTTTGCGCTGGGCGCGCTGGGCGTCGGGCTATTGATGACAGTTGTGTCGTTGGGCGGGATTGCCACGATGTTGCTGATTTTTGCCGCGCTATCGCTGGCGGCCTACCTTGGGTTGCGGCGCGTGTTTGGTTTGAAAACCGGCTCGGTCAAAGTCTGGGATCGCGACATCAACGAGAACTAAAAAACTGGCCCGTTGCGCGATGCAACGGGCCAGTTTCAATCAAGATTATCGCACGTTCGCTGAGGGACAGAGGCAGACAATGCAATCTTGACCGGCAGGGTATTACATATGTGACATCAGGCCAACACCGCGGACCGGCAGGCGCATCGCGTGCCGTTCAAGACCGGCGCGAACGCGTTTCATATCCATGTTCAGCGGGCCAGGCACCTGACAGGGGTAGCCATGACGACCCCACCAGAAATGACATCGACGCGGGCCTCAAAGGCACCAGCTTGCGCATTGTAGCGCACATCACCAAGACGGATATTCGACATTTTTTCTTTCGGGGGTGTTTTTGCGCCGGCCTGCAAGGGGGGACAAACGGGACGGCGAAGCAGCTGGCAGCCGTGTGTTACGCGTGGACAGTGTCCGACATGCGCAACGCGTGGGCGGCAAGCCCAGCTGTGACGGTGGCAGGGTCCATCGACTGGGGCGCCTGCAATTCACAAGGATAGCGGGACGTGCGGCCGCCACGCTGAATTTCAACGGAGGCTTCGAATGCGTCGGCGCGGGCATTGTAACGCAAGTTGTTGATAACCATCGTGTTCCTTTTCTTAGTCGTCTTCAGATAGGAACGTGTCTGCCGGAAAAAAGTTTCATTTCCGTTGATTCACGAGGTCATGACTTGGGTGTTATGCGATTTCTTGTGTGATTGCGCGGGCAGCGGCACGTGGATCGGCGGCCTGCCAGATTGGACGCCCCACGACGATGTGGTCGACACCATCGGCAATTGCTTGTGCGGGTGTCGCCACGCGTTTCTGATCACCCAAGGCCGCCCCTGCTGGGCGCACACCCGGTGTGACGATCAACTTGCCGTCCGCCTCTGGAAGCGCGCGGATTAACGCAGCCTCTTGCGGAGAAGCGATAACACCATCCGCACCGGCGTCAAAAGCACGCCCTGCGCGTTCTTGGACCAGATCAACGATATCCCCGTCCTTGATCAGTGCCCCATCCAGATCGGCGCGGTCCAGTGATGTCAGGATAGTTACGGCCATAATTTTAAGGTTGGATCCAGCGGCGCCCTGTTTGGCGGCGTTCACCACATGGGGGTCACCGTGAACGGTCAGCAGATCCAGATCGAACTGGGCCATGCCGCGCACGGCCGCCTCGACCGTGGCACCGATGTCAAAGAATTTCATGTCCATGAATATCTTTTTGCCGTGGTCGGCCTTCAGCTCATTCGCGAGCGCGAGGCCGCCACCTGTCAGCATCCCCAGACCGATTTTGTAAAAGCTGGCCGCGTCGCCGATTTTTTCAACAAGTGCTAAGCCGTCTAGAACATTCGGGACATCAAGGGCGACAATCAGGCGGTCATCGGACATTACGGACACTCCTTTGTATGGGTCAGCGCGGTCTAACCCGTTGCCTGCGCCGTGGCAACTACGCCACAAGACAAACAAAAGGCGCGGCTGCCTGGAGGGCAACCGCGCCTTAGGGCTCAAGGTGACGACCCCACCATGAACATCCATGCGACAAACTGGGGAAGAAAATTGCTGGAACTTTAACAATTCAACTCGTTACTTGTTCTTTTCGTTGGGGCCGGGGTCATCCTGCGATGGCAATTTTGAGCGCGCAGCATCATCATGGGCCTTAAGCCGCATAACAATAGACGTTCGCAGGTCTTGGGCCCTTGCATCGGTCGTGTTGTGCTGTTTCTTCTCTTCGGTCATCGGCATGATTACCCCTTCCGTGATCTCTATATGACGATGCTGCGTGCGGAATGCTTGGGGAACTTATCGGCGCGGTTCCCCCTTCTTGGGGATCGAGTGCAATCACTTGCAAATATCTTAAGTGATCCCATCTATTTCCTGAGGCCTAAAATGGGCGCGCGCTGCGATTGTGGGCGGGTCCGATATGGGCGCTTATATAAAGGAGAGACCTAATGAACTTAGAAAAGTTCACCGAGCGGTCGCGCGGTTTTGTACAAGCCGCCCAAACGATCGCTATGCGCGAAAGCCACCAACGGTTGACGCCGGAACACCTCTTAAAGGCATTGATGGACGATGATCAGGGGCTTGCGGCCAACCTGATCACAAGCGGGGGTGGCGATGCCGCAGCCGTGCGTCAGGCTGCGGACGCAGCTGTTGCCAAGATCCCCGCAGTATCTGGCGATACCGGCCAAGTCTATCTTGATAGTGTGACTGGCAAGGTCGTGGCTGAGGCGGAAAAGCTGGCGCAAAAGGCCGGCGATAGCTTTGTGCCTGTTGAACGCCTGCTCATGGCGCTTGTGATGGTGAAGTCCAAGGCCAAGGATGCGCTGGAGAAGGGCCGGGTGACAGCACAAGCCCTGAACGCCGCGATCAACGATATCCGCAAGGGGCGCACTGCTGATAGTGCCAGCGCCGAAGACGGTTATGACGCGTTGGTCAAATATGCCCGCGACCTGACAGAGGCTGCCCGCGAAGGTAAGATTGACCCGATCATCGGGCGCGACGAGGAAATCCGCCGCGCGATGCAAGTGTTGTCGCGCCGGACCAAGAACAACCCCGTGCTCATCGGTGAACCCGGCGTTGGTAAGACGGCGATTGCCGAAGGACTTGCCTTGCGCATCGTAGATGGCGACGTGCCCGAAAGCCTGCGTAACAAAAAGCTGATGTCGCTTGATATGGGCGCGTTGATTGCGGGTGCCAAATACCGTGGTGAATTTGAGGAACGACTGAAGGCGGTTCTCAACGAGGTCACGGATGCTGCTGGCGAAATCATCTTGTTCATTGACGAGATGCACCAGTTGGTTGGTGCAGGTAAGACCGATGGCGCGATGGACGCGGCTAACCTGATCAAACCTGCGCTTGCACGGGGTGAATTGCACTGTGTTGGGGCGACCACGTTGGACGAATATCGCAAGTATGTTGAAAAGGACGCAGCCCTTGCGCGGCGTTTCCAACCGCTTGTGGTCGAGGAACCAACAGTGACGGATACCGTCAGCATTCTGCGTGGGATTAAGGAGAAATACGAACTGCACCACGGCGTGCGCATTGCGGATGCGGCGCTGGTTGCAGCGGCGACGCTATCGCATCGTTATATCACGGATCGTTTCCTGCCTGATAAAGCAATTGACTTGATGGACGAGGCTGCCAGTCGCTTACGCATGGAGGTCGACAGCAAACCAGAGGAGCTGGATGCGCTGGACCGCCAGATCATGCAGTTGCAGATCGAGGCGATGGCGCTGGGCCGCGAGGACGACGCGGCATCCAAGGACCGTCTGGAAAAGCTGGAAAAGGAATTGGCCAACCTGCAAGACCGGGCGTCAGAGATGACGGCGAAATGGCAAGCTGAGCGGGATAAGCTTGAAGGCTCGCGCGACCTTAAGGAACAGCTGGATCGCGCCCGCGCCGAATTGGATATCGCCAAGCGCGAGGGCAATCTGGCCAAGGCTGGGGAGTTGTCATACGGCGTGATCCCCGATCTGGAACGCAAGCTGGGAGAGGCGGAAGATACTGATGACCTGATGGTCGAAGAAGCCGTGCGCTCCGAACAAATTGCCGAAGTCGTCGAGCGTTGGACAGGTATCCCCACGTCCAAGATGTTGGAAGGTGAACGTGACAAGCTGCTGCGCATGGAAGACGAACTGGGCAAGCGTGTGATCGGGCAACGCCCCGCTGTCACCGCCCTGTCGAATGCTGTGCGACGTGCCCGTGCAGGTCTGAATGATGAGAACCGCCCGCTTGGCTCGTTCCTGTTTCTTGGGCCAACTGGCGTCGGTAAGACCGAGCTGACCAAAGCCGTCGCCGAATATCTGTTCGACGATGACAGTGCGATGGTGCGCATCGACATGTCCGAGTTCATGGAAAAGCACGCGGTCGCGCGTCTGATTGGCGCGCCCCCTGGCTATGTCGGGTATGACGAGGGGGGCGTTCTGACAGAGGCCGTGCGCCGCCGCCCATATCAGGTTGTGTTGTTTGACGAAGTCGAAAAGGCGCATCCGGATGTGTTCAACGTACTGTTGCAGGTGCTTGATGATGGGGTGCTGACCGACGGGCAGGGGCGGACTGTGGATTTCAAGCAGACGCTGATTATCCTGACGTCGAACCTTGGGGCGCAAGCGCTGAGCCAGTTGCCGGACGGCGCGGATGCGGCAGGCGCCAAGCGGGATGTGATGGACGCTGTGCGCGCCCACTTCCGTCCCGAGTTCCTGAACCGTTTGGATGAGACGATCATTTTTGACCGTCTGGCCCGTGATGACATGGCTGGGATCGTGGATATCCAGCTACGCCGCCTGACAATGCGTTTGGCGGGGCGGAACATGACGCTTGATCTGTCGGAAGCTGCTCTGCGGTGGTTGGCGGACGAAGGGTATGACCCTGTGTTTGGCGCGCGTCCGCTCAAACGGGTGATTCAACGTGCGATCCAAGATCCACTGGCCGAGATGATCCTTGCAGGTGATGTGCTGGACGGGTCGGAGGTGTCGGTTGACGCTGGGCCCGACGGGCTTGTGGTTGGGGACCGTATCGTCGCCGCCAACAGGCCACGCCCTGATGATTCCGTGGTCCATTGATGTGTTAAAACCCATCCTACGCAAACGACAAGGGGCGCAAAGATGTTGCGCGCCCCTTTTGTCGTTGTATGGATTGCTGATTAGCCGAAGGTTTCCGGGATTGACGGCACCTCTGGAAGGATAAAGTTGTCCGCTGACAAATCACCGAGATCTGTGTTCAGCAGGGTCACTCTATCGCCACCATCAATTGTGAGCACGACATTCGCGCCTTCTTGTGAGGCATATTCCGAATAGTACTCGATACTGGGGCTGACGGGGAAAATCCCGTCAAATTCTGGATCATACGGGATCAAGATACCGCTAAAGTCCAGCACATCTTCGGATGTATCAAAGTCGGTGATCACATCTGCGCCGTGACCTGTCACAAATACAAAGGTATCTGCGCCTGTTCCACCGGCCATACGGTCATCGCCTGTTCCGCCAATAAGGTCATCGCTACCAGAACCGTCACTGAGGAAGTCATTGTCGGCACCGCCCACAAGCAGATCGCTTCCGGCATCCCCAAACACTCGGTCATTGCCCGCGCCGCCATCGATGGTGTCGTCGCCTCCATGACCGCGACCGCGGTCAGCGCCTGCGCTGGCATTCATCGTATCGTTGTCTAGGCCGCCTGCCATATAGTCGTTGCCATTGCCGCCAAGTGCATCAGAGACGTCATTGCCGTTGATCAAGCGCACAACATCACGTTCGGCCGTGCCGACACCGATGTCATTACCTTGGCTTGGCACCAATGGAGAAGCGGTGATTGCGTCGAATGTAAGTGTGTAATCTGCAAACGTTGATGGGCCCATTGTTGCGATTGTAAACAACGTCTGTGTTTGTGTTGCCGTAAATGTGTAGGTAAATTCTGTTGAGCCGTTAAACAGCGGATCGATTCCGATCGTCGTGCCACCATCAAGTGAGAAGTCGTAACTTGTGTTG
>JAQXEG010000013.1 GCA_029250945.1 Yoonia sp. | reverse complement strand
CCCGTCCATGACGCTGCGCCGGTTCATGGCGCGGGTCAGTGGATCGGTTGTTGCCGCCTGCAAAAGCATGCTGGTTTCGCCAAGCAGGTTTCTTTCGCGGTCGATCAGAGTGGCAAATGCAATGGTGCCGACGAAATTCAAAACGAACAACACGGGCATGATTTTCAGGAAAAATAAGGCAGCAATCTCAGTTGGGAACATAAAACTGGCAAGCCCATGTGCCGAGATGAGTGTTGCCAATATGGGTAATGATGCCCAGCTGTGGGCGATGCGGGGCCGGATGAAACTGGTCCAGATTAATCCCATGCCCGCCGCGATTGCCATTGCAACAACACCAGCCGCTGTCCCGTCGCCGCCGATGCCAAGGCGGACAGTCATCGCGATGCCAAGCGTTATTGCCGCCGCCCGCCAACCGAAGAACGCGGCGGAAATACCGATAAAGAGGTTGCGAAGGGCGATGATAATACCGTCCGCAAGTTCAAGCGGAGATGCCATGGATATCACAGCGGCAATGCCAAACACCGCGCCCATCACCATGCTGGTGCGCACCGCTGTTGGTGTGGTGCGGCTGTAATATCCGTAGAAATAGACCAACAAGATTGTAAGTCCGACAGGTTCCACAAACCGCGAGAGATTTCCGACCATATCAAGCATACAAAACCAACCTTTCGACAGGTAATGACGCCAGGGGAAGAACGTAAGCGGAATCTTAAACAGCACGCAGGGTTCCGCAAAAAGTTCCATCCAGAGTTGCGGTTATTCGCGACAACTTTATCCAAATATGAACGGTCTAGGCGGGTGCCACGGCGGGTGTGCGGTGTTCTTTGATCGGCAAGTGAACAACTGCGCTGAATGCGCCGACAGCAACACCAACCCACCACACATAAGTATAAGTGCCGTAAAGATCATAGAGCGTGCCACCAAGCCAAACGCCCAGAAACGACCCAAGCTGATGGGAAAAGAAGACGATCCCATAAAGCGTTCCCATGTAGCGCAACCCATAGAGATGCGCGACAAGGCCCGAGGTGAGCGGCACGGTGGCCAACCAAAGGCTTCCCATCGCGACGGAGAACAGGATCACAGTTGTCGGGGTCATCGGCACAAGGACAAAGGCCGCGGCAATGATCGTCCGCCCTGTGTAAATGCCCGCCAGCAGGTATTTCTTAGAATAGCGTTTGCCCAAATAACCCGCGAGCAGGGTCCCGCCGATATTGGCCAACCCGATCAGCGAAATTGCAATCGCGCCAAGCGCACTTGTGGTGGTGATGCCCAGCCCTGCAAGGAGTGAACCTTGCGCAATCGGGCCGCACATCTCGGTCACGAAAGCGGGGAAATGCGCCGTGACAAAGGCAAGTTGGTAACCGCAGGAAAAGAAGCCGAGGAAGATGAGGGTATAGGACGGGTCCTTAAAGGCGCGCTTCACGATGGTGCCCATCGATTCCTCAAGTTCTGCCTTGGTCGCGGTCACGGGGCTGCGCATCATCGGTAGCACCATCAGAACGGAGAGGATCAGCGCGGCGAATGCCATGAATGTTTGCTGCCACGTCAGAAATGTTAGCAGGTATTCTGCCAAGGGTGCGCCAAAGACTTGGCCAGCCGATCCTGCGGCCGTCGCGATGGCCAAAGCCATCGAGCGGTTGTCATCAGACGCCGCGCGTCCGACTACAGCAAGGATGACACCGAACCCCGTACCCGCGATCCCAAACCCCACCAGGATTTCGTACATCTGATGGGCCAGAGGCGTTGTTGCTCCAGCCGAAAGCAATAGCCCGGTGGCGTAGAACAATGCCCCTATGATGATCGCTTTGCGGTCCCCAATTTTTTCGGCGATGGCGCCAAAAATCGGCTGGCCAATCCCCCAAGCCAAATTTTGGATCGCAATCGCAAGACTGAAATCGGCGCGCATCCAGCCAAACTCTGACGCGATGGGGATTTGGAACACCCCGAATGATGCGCGGATGGCGAAGCCTGTCATGATGATAAGGCAACCGGCGATCAGAACCGGATTAAAGAGGGCGGTATGTTTCATGATGCGACCGTTGCGTGCGTGGCCTGCCTTTGGCAAGAGTATTTTGGAAAAAGCGAGGGCTGGCAGTTATATTTGAATTGGTGGTATCGCTGATCCATGACCATGCAAGAGATATATGCAGCCGCTGTGATCGCTGGCACGTTGCGGCCCGATCCGGTGCAAGAGGCCGCATTGCCGCAGCTGGAACGCATCCGTGCCGGACTGGCCGCACCGGCGCCGCGCAAGGGGTTTTTCCGCAAGGCGCCGCCGCCGATGCAGGGGCTTTACCTTTGGGGTGGTGTGGGGCGCGGAAAATCCATGCTGATGGATATGTTGTATGATGCGGTCGATGCCCCCAAACAACGCCGTCATTTCCACGCGTTCATGCAGTGGGTCCATGCAGAGATCGCGATTGCCCGCGCGGACGGCGTGGATGATGCGATTGCCCCTGTTGCGGCGAAACTGGCTGGTGACGTTCGGTTTTTGGCGTTTGATGAAATGCAGATCACCGACATCACGGGTGCGATGATCGTGGGCCGCCTGTTTGAGGCGCTGTTTGCGGCGGGCGTGGTCGTGGTTACAACTTCGAACCGCGTGCCGGATGATTTGTATAAAAATGGATTAAACCGCGCGCTATTCGTGCCATTCATTGAATTGATCAAGGATCGCATGGTCGTGCATCCGTTGGAAAGCGACACAGACTACCGCCAGGGGCGGCTGTCAGGCACGCCAACCTATTTCACGCCTGCGGATGGTGTTGCCAAGGCGCAGATTGATACGATTTGGAATGATCTAACGGGGGGGCAGGATGCGCCCCTGACGCTGACGGTAAAGGGGCGGGCCGTTGAAATTCCACGGTTCCATAATGGGGCCGGTCGTGTTGGGTTTTACGCCCTGTGTGGTGCGTTTCTGGGCCCTGCTGATTATCTTGCGGTGGCTGATGCCGTGCGTGTGCTGGTGTTGGAAGATATCCCGCAACTGTCGCGCCAGAATTTTAATGAGGCCAAGCGCTTTGTCACGCTTATTGATGCGCTGTATGAGGCCAAGGTGCGTCTGATCTGTTCGGCAGCTGCTGTGCCAGAGATGCTTTACCTTGAAGGTGAGGGCTCGTTCGAATTTGAACGCACCGCCAGCCGCCTGCGCGAAATGCAGTCAGACGATTGGGCGCAGTCCTAGGCGTCGGGGATCGTTAGACGTTGACCGACCTGAATGCTGTTTGGGCTGCTGTGGATGCTGCGATTGGCGTCAAAGATGATCCGGTATTTGTCGACGTTCCCATAGAAATTCACCGCAATCGCCCCAAGGCTGTCGCCACGGCGCACGTTGTAGAACCGGTATTGCTGGGATGATGTTGCGCGTTGCACGACGCGGACCTCAACGCCTTCGGGGCGATCGGACACAACGGGTGCTGCGCCACCGGCGGCGATTGTGGCCTGCGTGATGATAGAGTCGAGCAGCACATGGGTGTCGACGCGGCCATCGGAGGTGACCAGCACCTCTGGCACGGTGATTGTGCCTGCGGTTGCGGCCTCATTCACGAGGGTAACAATATAGTCGTCATTCTGCCCTTCTTTTAGGGCCTCAACGACCAGCAGTTTCAGCGCGGATGCAACGGTAGGTTCTTGGGATGCGGGTTCAAACGTGTTGCCCGTTACCGCGCCAATGCCGGACAGGACGCCAGCTGTCATTTCGCGCATGGGATCAGCGCGATTTGCGTCCGGGTTCTGTTCAACGTTCAACCCCAAACCTGCCAGCACATTGGACGCGGTCTGGTCCATCCCGCTGTCGTCTGTTGGTACGGAAAGGCCGGGTGCTGTGTTGCGTTTCGGGGCCTGAATTACGGCGGCATTGGTCAGCTCTGCCTGGCTGGTCAGGGGGGGCAGGATCGTGTCGGTCTGTGCGCGGGTTACGGGCATTTCGTCGGCGACGACGGCGCGCTGTGGCGCGTCAGACGGACGTAGGACGATATAGCCACACAGCATCACGGCAAAGACAAACAAGGCAACGAGAGAACGGATCATAATGTGGGTTCTTTAGGGCAGGACGGTGGACAGACCGAGGTGCAGCCAATCCTCGAGGCCGCCACGGTAATTCTGGATCAATGCGGTTGGATAACCGGCCCCGACAAGGGCGGTGACAGCGCGGGTTGCCTTGGGCATCCCAAGGGCCGTTCCCATAGATGACGAGCGCAAGCGCGTTGGTGAAATCGAACCCAGCGGTCGTGGGTTCAGCGCCTAGCGCCTTCAGGATTTCGGCCTGATAGGGGTTTTGCGGGTAATCGCGGCAAACGGAATGTTCACTGCGCCGGGGATCGCCCCTTGGGTAAACCACTCGGGCAGGCGGGCATCTACAAGCAAACCGGTTCCAACGGCCACGTTATCTTGCAGAAACGTCACGACCTCAAGCTCGGCCACGGGGGTCACGCCAGCGGCGGGGACCATGGGCTGAATGCAAAATTCGGGGCAGGGACGGCTGGTTTCGCAAACTCGCCGGACAATGCCGCGTCCATGTCTTGGCCGCGGGCAATCACAATGGATGACCCGTTGATATCAATCGCCACGGCTTCGATATCAGGTGTTAGGCGCACGTCCTGTGCGGCCCCAATTGATGCCATACTGATAATACCAGCCGCGATCATGTAACGAACAGCATGCTTCACTCGAACTCAATGCCATGTGTGCCACTATATTTTGCGGTTTGCCGTCTAAAATCACGACAATGTGGCCCATTTTTACCAAATTTAGAGCATTTGGCCCGCCAAAGTCAAAGACTGATTCGCACATGATTCGGAAATTTGGGTGACTTGGGGCTGAAAACAAGAAGACAGGCTTAGCGCCTGCCCCCTCGCCCTGCCAAGAGCGTCGCGAAACGCCAATGAATGCGGGCGAATGCGGTTGGTACGAATCTGGAGCATAACTGATTCGTCGTCAATGATTTTGATTCGGTTTCGCTAGTTTAAGGGCGTTTTGCCCGGCTTACGGCCGCTGTGTTGCGGCAGTCGGGGGTTACGGGGTCCAATGTCGCTAGCAATGGGGTGTCCGGCGTGATGCTGCTGGCCTCAACATAGGCGCCGTTCAGACAAATATCTTGGGCGAAATTGCCGGAGTTAAACCCAAAGCCGGGCGTGCCACAGTCGGTGACGTCGCTATTCGCGTTCCAGCCTTGGGACGCAAACCCAGCAAAGCTGCCACCAGTCAAAAAGATCATGCCAGCGGGATCAAACCGCAGATGCCATGTGGTATTAGGCCCACGATCGGCGGCATTCCACGATCGCAAGAGCCCCCACTTATGTTAGCCAGAGATTTTGAAACCTGTGATGTCATCCTCTGTCAGGATGGTTTTGAACATGGCGGCGTCAGGCAAGGACATGCGCCCCGTCATCGCGTAGCCACCACCACCAAGCCAACAGAAATTCAGCTCGGCGGCTTGCGCCGGACCCGTTAGGCCCGCCGCAAGCAAAAGCGATAGCTTAAACCTCTGGGATAACCAGCTGCTGACCAATTTGAATTTGGTTCGGGCTGGAGATCGCGCTGCGGTTCGCGTCAAAGAGCTTTTCATATGCATTGGTGCTGCCGTAAAACTGGAGCGAAATATACGCAAGGCTGTCGCCCGCTTCTACAGTGTAAAACCGTTGACCGTTAACAATTTGTGTCTTTGCGGTAGAGGCTTCAAATGCGCGGCGGTGCAATTCTGCGGCGGCTGCGTTTTCTTTTTCGTTGCCGTCCTCAAGGCTGCGTTGCACGAGATCAAACAGCAATGTCTGGCTGTCGACGGCCGCACTGGACGCGGCAACAGCACCGGGGGCTTGCAGATCACCTTGTTCGGCGGCTTGGGCCAGCAGCGTGTCCAATTCTTGTGCCGTGGACGATGCGTTGACGGAATTCACTGCAATCCGTGAACCGGTGCCATCATTGGATTCGGTGGTAACGGAATAAAGTCCGGCAACCACGCCCTCGGTCAGCATGCACATTTTGTTGCGGTTGGCGGCCGCGATGGCATCTGTGATCTTTTCCTCTTGGGTCCGTTCATCCGCGACAGCGGTTGGCGCACGTGCGGCCAGAACGGCGGATGCCGAAGGAATGGATGTGCTTGGCGCTGTCTCTAGGGCCACTGGTGTTGCAGCTGCGGGTGGCGTCACGGCCATCAATTCGATGGTCTCGGCGCGTGTGACCTGCATTTCGGCCAGCTGTGCGGCAAGGATGGCGATTGCGTCATTCTGGCGGGACTGGTTGATCTGGCTAAGCGCGAATGCACCAACGAAACCGATGGCAAATGTCACCGCACCAACAGCGACGATCCAAGGAAGGGTGGACGATTTTTGGGTTTGTGGTGAAGTCATGATGTTGCGTCCTCTGTATTCAGTCCAAGCGCGGTCCAAACAAGCATGCCGCCGCGGTAGTAGCTAATCTTCTCGGCTGGATATCCGAGCGCGAGTAGCGAGTTGATCAGGTTTGGGGCATCCGTTGTGGATGGGCCATCGTCAAAAACCATAAGGGGTAAAGCGTCTGCGAAATTCAGCGACCCCTCGAATGACCGTGCGCCCATGGCTTGCATGATGTCATTCAGGCACGGGTTTTCGGGCAGCAACAACTGTCCGGGTACATTGACCGAAGCGGTAATAAAACCGGATGTGCGGTCTGCTGCGTTGCGGCTATCGATCAATAGGCCTGATCCGCTGGCGACCTGATCCGCGACGAAGCTAATAACTTCGCGTTCGCCCACCGTTTGTACGTCTGCGTCCGCCATGAGCGGCGCAATGCAAAGCGCGCCGCAGTTCGCCGATGGTCGGTGATGCGATGCCACTTGTGTGGCGTCAACATCTGGGCGTTGTTCAAACGACCGTTCGGTTCCGTTGAAAAAGAATGCGGCCTCCATCACGTCTGGCGCAGATTGCGCGATCAGTGATGCGGAAAGGCCTGCGCCAACAGCCATAGCCGCGGCGAGATTGCGCGATAACATGCCGATCCCCGAATCGTGGCGGCACCATATCTTGACAGATACAGCGGTGCCTATTGTTTTTACGACTAGATATAGGCCAACAACGAATCACCCGTAACGCGAAGAACGAATCACCTGCGCATTTTGTATTTCGCCATTTTCACGCATGACGTATCCAGCAAGGTAGAGCGATCCGCAAATTAGGATACGTGCATGGGGTGTATGCGCTACAATATCTGCTATTGCTGACCCAACGTCGGTGGCGGTTTTCGTAACCATTCCAACCGCCTGCGCCGCTGCTGCAGTCGTTTCGGCGGGCAGGGTATTGACCTCATCTGGGATCGAAACCGCGGTTAGGCTATCGGCGATCTCTGCTAATGGTTGCAGATATCCGGCGATATCTTTGGTGTTCAACATCCCACAGATCAGGTGTGTGGGGCGGCTTGGCTGCGCCCGTAAAGTCGCCGCAAGCGCGCGTCCGGCCGCGGGATTATGCCCGCCGTCAAGCCAAAGCTCGGCCGGTTTCGCCGCATCTACCAGCTTGCCTAGGGTCAGATGTTCCATGCGGGCGGGCCAATAGGGTTGGGTCACTGCCGCTTCGCAAGCGGCTTCATCCCGTTTCAGATGGCGTAGCGTCGCGATGGCTGCACCGGCGTTCTGGACCTGATGCGGACCGGGCAGGGCGGGCAGCGGGAGATCAAGCAACCCATTGTCATCTTGATAGATCAGGCGATCGCGCTCCACGCTGACGTGCCAGTGCTGACCGTATGCCAGCAACGGTGCACCAAGGCGTGCGGCCGTGGCTTCGATCACATCCATCGCCTCATCGTGTTGCGGGCCGACCACGCAGGTCACGCCACGCTTGATGATCCCCGCCTTTTCGCCCGCAATCGCGCCCAACGTGTTGCCCAGAAATTGCTGATGATCCAAATCAATCGGGGTGATCACGGATACGGCTGGGGTGTCGATGACATTCGTCGCGTCAAGCCGACCGCCAAGGCCAACCTCTAACAATGTGAAATCAGCGGGTGTTTCGGCGAATGCCAGAAGGCCTGCAACCGTCGTGATCTCAAAATATGTGATCGGGTCGGGGCCGTTCGCGATGTAGCAGCGATCAAGCACCTGCGTTAGCGCGTCCTCTGATATCAGCTTGCCCGCCAGCCTGATGCGTTCGTGGAACCGCGCCAAATGCGGGGACGTATAGGCGTGCACCGCAGCGCCCGACTGTTCCAATCCGGCGCGGATCATGGCTTGGGTCGATCCCTTACCGTTGGTGCCAGCAAGGTGGATGACCGGTGGCAGCTTGGTTTGCGGATTGTCGATTTTGTCCAGCAATGACCACACGCGATCTAACGTCAGGTCGATCACTTTGGGATGCAGCGCCATCATACGTGCCAGAATGGCGTCGGATCCTGTCGTCATAGTGGGACCTTTCGGGTCTGTTGCAGGCGGATCAATACCGTGCCTGCTGCAATATCAACGGCCGCGCAGAACGCGGGCCACCAAACCGGACCGGGCGCGCCAAGCACCATCAATCCGATGTCAAATACGCCGTGGGCGATCAATCCGCCCGCGATAAGATAGGCCCCGCGCCGGAACCCCGCGACGGCCAATAGGATAAAGGCCGTAAAAATCACCAGATGCAGGATGATGTCGGCCTGATCGCCGGACTGCACAGCGAAAACGGGATAAAAGCTGGCGATTGCGGCCAAAAGCACGGCCAAGCCAGAGCGTACGGCCAACATGCCCGACCGATACATGCACCACATCATGAACGCCCCAGCGAGCGTACCAATGGGTGCCGCGATCATGCGTCTGCGTCCGCTTCTGCTTCGCTTGGCGCAGGCAGATCACCCTTCACCGGTGCATCCATGCCCATCAGCAAACGCACGATTGTCACCAGCTCATCCTTAAGCGCGGTGCGTGGTGTGACGCGGTCCAACATGCCGTGATCCAGCAGATATTCGGCACGCTGGAACCCTTCGGGCAGTTTTTCACCGATGGTTTGTTCGATCACGCGTGCGCCCGCAAATCCGATCAGCGCATTGGGCTCGGCGATCTGCACGTCACCCAGCATCGCGTAAGACGCGGTCACACCACCTGTCGTAGGGTGTGTAAGCACCACGATATAGGGTAGCCCCGCCTCTTTCAGCATTTGTACCGCAATTGTTGTGCGTGGCATTTGCATAAGGCCTAAGATGCCCTCTTGCATGCGTGCGCCACCAGCGGCGGAAAACAGGATTAGGGGGCGGCCTGTGGCAATCGCACGCTCAGCGGCGGCGACAATCGCGTTGCCCACATACATCGACATCGATCCGCCCATGAATGAGAAATCTTGTACCGCGACGACAACACCCGTGCGCCCCATCTCGCCCTCGGCCACAAGCATTGCGTCTTTTTCACCCGTTTTCTTACGGGCGTCTTTGATGCGGTCTGTGTATTTCTTTTGATCACGGAATTGCAGTGGATCGGCGACCGGTTCGGGCACTTCGACCTCGACAAACACGCCACCGTCGAAAATCGACATCAGGCGGTCACGCGCACCAATCGGCATGTGGTGATTGCAATTCGTACACACGTTCAGATTATCGCTAAGTTCTCGGTGGAACAGCATGGTCCCGCAATCGGTGCATTTTGTCCAAAGATTGTCGGGCACTTCGCGGCGTGAAAACAGCGAATTGATCGTCGGACGAACGTAGTTTGTGATCCAGTTCATTGCGGGCCTCTTATTTGATTGGTTTCAGATATGACGCTGCGGCACAAAATGCAATCAGGCGCGTATCGCGATCCTTGCCGCCAGCCACATCACCCCGGCCATCAGCGACAGGATCAAGATCTCTGGTATGACCCAAGGCTCCATCAGCGTATGCAGCCCGTAATCGAATTGGCTGTAGTCGGTGGGGGGATAAAGGAATAGCGCCAGACCACTGGACGGCCCGCCAACCTCACCCACGACGACAAAGGCGAACAGGTTATTGGACAGGTGCCGGCCCACCGCCGCGCCGATGTTCCCGTCCGCGCCGTCAGATCGGCACAGGCCAACCCCAGCAACGTTGCCCACAATGCATATAGCACCCCATCCGCAGGCCCATAACCGTTGAGGTAATGCCCCAGCCCGAACAGCAGCGAAGGTGCACCCATCCAGATCAGCGGGTTATCGGACAAGGCCGCGCATTGTTGTTGCAGGTAGCCGCGAAAATACAGCTCTTCTGTGCCGGTCTGAATGATCAGGATGGCGATTGTCGGGATGATCCAGATGCCCCAAGCGATCAGATTGCGCGTTTCCATTAATTCGGCGAACGCGATCCATGGGGGAAGAAACGGTTGCACAAGCAATAGCCAGAAAACGCCGACCCCCGCGATCTTCAGGTTGCGCAGGCTGGGACCAACGTGCCCAGCCATCGACCAAAACCCGCGCCCGTGCAAGCGGCGCACCAACATCACAAGCACCCATGCAATAAGCGCAAATGTGGCGAGTTGCGCGAGGACCGCCACCGGCGTCACTCCCGCATCATACGCCATCTGTAATCCGGTCGGCAGCATCACCGTTACGACCAATGGGGCCATAACAAACGCCAGCTCCATCAAAACCACGATGATCAGTAGTTTGCCCAAACTTGGCGATGCGAGGGCCGCGCGGACAAATTCGCGGTGGGCCGCGTAGCGATCAGGTACGCAGCACGCGGCGCAAAATGGCCCAGATCGAAAGGGTCAGCACATATTCCGGCACCACATGCCAGATCGTCAGCTCATCGGGGCCGAAGGCTGTGACCTTCCACGCAAACCCTGTCATGCTGCCCTGCATGGTCGCAAAGTTGAGCAGCAAAAAGTTGTTCATGAAATGCCAGCCCCACGCCGCCCCGATGTTGCCTGTGACCCGCACCAAATCGGCCCAGACAAGGCCCGATAGGGTCAGCGCGCCAATGATCGGCCAGACCATCGCACCCATTGATGCCAGATCGTAATGGATCACCCCAAAGATCACGGATGGCAGAATGAACCAGATTACAGGGCTTTTAAAACGCGCGGCGAGCTGTTGCATTAGGTAACCGCGGAACAAAAATTCCTCTGCGCCGGTTTGGATCAGCAGCAAGATTGCCCCAACAGACAAGAATAACAGTACCGTCCCCAGTGGATTATTCGCGATGAACCCGCCAAACAGGGCCGCAGATACCAGCGCCCATGTGCCGTTGACGACAAACACGACGCCTGCCGCGATGATGAAATGTCGCTTGGCGGGGCCTTTTGGTCCGATAAGGCTACTGAAGTCGCGATTGTGCACAAAGCACAGAACGCCCCACAACCCGATGATCGCACCGCCAAAGCCAAGCAGCTCGACAGTCAGCGCCGCGCGTGAATTCAGATCAACATCGGATCCGTCGGTGGGAAACAGGCCTGCCCATATCCCGGTCAGTTCTAGCGATAGCGCAACAGCAAGAAGCGTCGCAATTGTAAGCACCGTGCCAAAAAGTGTGCGCCACAGTTGTGCCGTGTCTTTTGCAGGGGTGACATATGCATCGAATTCTGGGGGTCTGGTGATCATTATCGGTGGCCGATCAAGCTGTTGCTTTTGCACTAAGCTATGAATGGCCTGATTGCTGCGCAAGTATGTTGCGTCTTGTTTTGTAGGGCCGTGGCAATTAGACCGTCGTTAACAGATTTTCCAGCAAAACGGACCGATCCCATGACCGATAAAACCAACCTGCCAAGCCGCCACGTTACCGAAGGCCCAGCCCGCGCCCCGCACCGGTCGTATTTCTATGCGATGGGTTTGGACGACGAGGCGATCAAACAGCCTTGGGTTGGTGTTGCGACATGCTGGAACGAGGCGGCGCCTTGTAACATTTCGCTGAACCGTCAGGCGCAAGCAGTTAAGCTGGGCGTGAAAAAGGGCCTTGGCACACCACGTGAATTTACGACCATCACCGTGACTGATGGCATCGCTATGGGCCACGAAGGGATGCGTTCGTCGCTTGCATCGCGTGAGGCGATTGCTGACACCGTTGAGCTGACAATGCGCGGCCACTGCTATGACGCGATTGTTGGGCTTGCAGGTTGCGACAAATCCCTGCCCGGCATGATGATGGCCATGGTCCGCCTGAACACGCCGTCTGTGTTTATCTACGGTGGTTCGATCCTGCCGGGCCGTCTGGACGGTAAAGATGTGACCGTTCAAGACGTGTTCGAGGCCGTGGGCCAGCACCAAGCGGGCAATCTGTCGGATGAGGCATTGGCCGCGCTCGAACGTGTCGCTTGCCCGTCGGCCGGTGCCTGTGGTGGTCAGTTCACCGCCAACACCATGGCGTGTGTATCAGAGGCAATTGGCCTTGCGTTGATGAATTCATCCGGTGCGCCAGCGCCCTATGAGTCCCGTGATCAATATGGGGTGGCATCGGGCGAGGCGGTGATGAACCTGATCGCAAAAAACATCCGTGCGCGTGATGTTGTGACCCGCAAGTCGCTCGAGAACGCGGCGCGTGTTGTGGCTTGCACGGGTGGGTCGACCAACGCAGGTCTGCACCTGCCCGCAATTGCGCATGAGGCTGGCATCGATTTCGACCTGATGGATGTGTGTGAAATTTTCAAAGACACGCCATACTTCGTCGATCTGAAGCCCGGTGGGCAGTATGTCGCCAAGGACCTTTACGAGGCGGGTGGCGTGCCTGTTGTGATGAAGGAACTGCGCAAGGCGGGCCTTATCCATGAGGATTGCATGACAGCATCCGGCCGCACCATGGGCGAAGAGCTGGACCTGATCGAGGGTGAGGCTGATGGCCGCGTGATCTATCCGATTGAAACACCCATCACCAAAACCGGTGGCGTTGTCGGCCTGCAGGGCAACCTTGCCCCCGAAGGTGCGATTGTGAAAGTCGCTGGCATGACCGCCGAGGAACAGGTGTTCACCGGTCCAGCCCGCTGTTTCGAGAGCGAAGAAGAAGCGTTCGAAGCCGTTAAGGCCCGCGCCTATAAAGAGGGCGAAGTCCTCGTGATCCGCAACGAAGGCCCATCTGGCGGTCCGGGCATGCGCGAAATGCTGGCAACGACGGCGGCGCTGTCGGGTCAGGGCATGGGCAAGAAGGTGGCCTTGATCACCGATGGTCGTTTCTCTGGTGCGACCCGCGGGTTCTGTGTCGGCCACGTCGGCCCAGAGGCGGCCCATGGCGGTCCCATCGGCCTGCTGCAAGACGGCGACATGATCACAATGAACGCCGTCACTGGCGAGCTGTCGGTCGATATCTCGGACGCGGATATGACGGCCCGCCGCGACGCGTGGAAAGGCCCAAAGGAGACGATCTATGCGTCTGGCGCGCTGTGGAAATACAGCCAGCTGGTCGGTGGTGCCCGTCTTGGTGCCACGACCCATCCAGGTGCGCGTGATGAACGCCACATCTACATGGATCTCTGATCCGCAATGTTACGATCGATTGCTTTGGCAGGGGCTGTGATGGCCCTTGCGTCTTGTTCGGGTAAGTTACCCAAGATTGCATTGCTGGATTTATCCGCGCTTTTGCCATCGCGCCCTGATGCCACACCTGTGCCGACCTTTGCGCTGTATGATGGTGCAATTTCGGCGCGTGTTGCGACGGGGTATTGCGCCGATCCTGCGGCCAGCCGCCCATCGCAGGGGTTTGCGATTTTCGCATCCTGCGTATCGCTTGGGGTTGAGGACGCCGCGCCAGTGATCCCCGCGATCATCACCGTGCAAGTGGCGGGACTGGATACCGCTGCCGTGTCTGCCGACCCAACCGCATTTATGGCCGTGGTGTCAGGTGATGCTGGCCCATCCCTGTTGTCGCGGGCTGGCGATGCGGCGTCGATCACGATGGGCGCCACGGATGTGGTTGATGATTTCGTGACCGTTACATTTGCCGATGCGGCCCCGTCCGACATTGCGGGATTGCAGCCCGAACAGTGGCGCGGATTTGGTGACTTGGCAGGGCGCCTTGTAACGCTAAGCGTGCGCGGTTTCCTTGAACAGCGTTTGTCGGATGCCCGAGGCACGGCGATCTTGGCGCGGACAATCGCCGGATTTGACGCGGCAAATACATCAAACATCCCAACTGATCCGTGAAACTGTTTCCTTTTTGGCTACAATTGGGCATGAATATGGTCAGGCCAGCCGAACCCGACCGTCAAAAATGAAAGATGTGCGACATATGCCACCCAAGCGCGAGAGCCTGATAGGCCGGATCATGGAACGCGGTGCGATTGCGCGCTGAGCTTCGGCGGCGCGCAAGGCCCCTTTGTCGGAACTGGAATCCCTGCGTGGTCAACGCAACCGCACCCGTCAAATTCGCGCACATGTGGATGAACTGATCTATGTGACCGACAACCGTTTGGCGCTGCCGCGGTCGAGTCCAATGCGTTTTCCCGTCCGGGTGGCACGGAATGGTCATTGCGTTCGCGTCTGTGGCGGGGGTCGCTGCCTAAATCGGGCATGTCCGCCGTCCCAAGCAAGACCGCAATCGGGGAAGAGGCGACGCTATTCCATGATTACGCGTTGTCGGAACTGACATTTCGCCAAATTCGTAACACGCGTGAAGAAGACCTCGCGCCGTTTGCGCTTCGGATGGACGTGTTCGCGTTTGACGGCAGCTTTCTGTCGTTGGTTATCGACGCGTCACAAGCCGCGTGTGACGGGCTTCAGCGTCGCCATATTGTGCGTGTGAATACTGTGATCGAGACCGAAAAGCCGCTGTAGGTGTTTGCCCGCCTCAACATCAAACATGGCCCGAACACGGAACAATTGGTCCTAGAATTGCCGCTGGGCCAAGAGGACGTGATGGTCGAGTGTGACCTTGGCTATTCCGACATCAACGAAAAACGCGTGGAGCGGATGTGGCTGGACCTTATTTTCGAAGGTCCCGAAATGAACCAGATCACCATGCGCGACATTACCTTCTGCCGCTATCCGCGCGCCGAATTGTGAACCATAAGATAAAGGTGGAATTGATATGACACTACAGCTGATCAAGACACGCATGATCCCCGGCGTATGGGAAGGTGTTCTGAGCGGCGTTGACGGCGCGCCGCCCGCGATTGGCGCCACACATTTGGGCGAACCGACTGAGGGGGTCACTGTTGAACGCGACCTGACTGATGCCCATTGGGTTGTGCACGTGCCTGTGCCCGCGCATCTGTTGTCAGACGGTGTGCAGACGTTCTTGATCACTGACACAGCCACTGGTGAGACGCTGAACAGTTTTTCGCTTTTGTCGGGGGATGCCCTTGCGGGGGATATCCGCGCTGAAATCACGCTGCTGCGTGAGGAACTCGATATGCTGAAAAGCGCGTTCCGCCGCCATTGTGTCGAGACGACCTGATCTGATCGGGTGGGGGCCAGCCCCCACACCCCCCGGCATATTTCCACTCAGAAGAAGCTGACGTGGCGTTTGGGGTGACGTGCGCGGCAACTTATGCCCATTGTGGCACGTGATTTTGAGGAGACGACTATGACCTATCCGCATATGCTGGCCCCGCTTGATCTGGGCTTTACCACTTTGAAAAACCGCGTGCTGATGGGCTCGATGCATACAGGGTTGGAAGAAACCCGCGACTGGAACCGTGTTGCGGAATTCTACGCCACCCGTGCGCGTGGTGGAGTTGCCTTGATGGTCACTGGCGGCATGGCCCCTAACAAAGAGGGCGGTGTGTTTCCTGGTGCGGCTGGTCTTTTCTCGGACGAGGATATTACCAACCATAAGATTGTCACTGACCGCGTGCATGATGCTGGTGGCAAGATCGCGATGCAGATTTTGCACGCGGGGCGCTATGCCTATTCGCTGGAATGTGTGTCGGCAAGTGCGGTGAAGTCGCCGATTTCCCCGTTCCCGCCAAAGGAATTGGACGCGGGCGGCATTGAAAAGCAGATCGCTGACATCGTCACCGCAGCCGTGCGCGCCCGCGAGGCGGGATACGACGGTGTCGAGGTGATGGGGTCAGAAGGGTATTTCCTGAACCAGTTTCTTGTCACGCATGTGAACAAGCGCGATGATGAGTGGGGCGGGTCCTATGAAAACCGGATGCGCCTGCCGGTAGAGGTTGTGAAACGCGTCCGTGAGGCCGTTGGCCCTGATTTCATCCTGATCTACCGTCTATCGATGATCGACTTGATCCCGAACGGGTCAACATGGGCGGAGGTTGTGCAGCTTGCCCGCGCGATCGAGGCCGCGGGTGCCACGATTTTGAACACAGGCATTGGCTGGCACGAGGCCCGTATCCCGACAATCGCGACATCTGTGCCGCGCCGTGCGTTTAGCTGGGTGACCAAAAAGCTGATGGGTGAGGTGTCGATCCCTGTCATCACGTCGAACCGCATCAACACGCCGCAGGTAGCAGAGGATGTGTTGGCTGATGGCTGTGCTGATATGGTGAGTATGGCCCGTCCATTCCTTGCTGATCCTGAATTTGTGGCCAAGGCGGCGGCAGGGCAGGCCGCACAGATCGCCCCCTGTATTGCATGTAATCAAGCCTGTTTGGATCACACGTTCAGTGGCAAGATGTCGTCATGTCTGGTTAACCCGCGCGCCTGTTTTGAGACTGAGTTGGTGTTGGATGCTGCTGATGAAGTTAAGGCTGTGGCCGTTGTGGGCGCTGGTCCTGCGGGATTGTCCACCGCCCTCGCGCTGCATGAACGCGGGCATAAGGTGAGTATTTTTGAAAAAGCGAGCCAGATTGGTGGTCAGCTGAATATGGCCAAACAAGTGCCGGGCAAGGAAGAGTTCTGGGGTCTGGTCGATTATTATCAGACGATGGTTGCCGATGCGGGAATTGACGTGCGACTGGAGACTGTCGCCGATGTCGCCGCGCTGGCGGATTTTGACGAGGTGATTATTGCCACAGGTGTCACCCCGCGTGATCCCGCGATCCCCGGTCAGGATGGGCCAAATGTGCTGTCGTATATTGATGTATTGCGTGGCAAGGCCCCTGTCGGTGATCGGGTTGCGATCATTGGTGCGGGTGGCATCGGGTTTGATGTGGCCGAGTTTTTGGTGACGGATGACAGCCCTACCGCAAATCTGGACGCGTGGATGGAAGAATGGGGTGTGGCTGATCCCGCTGATGTGCGTGGCGGGGTTGCGGCCGAAGGCCCCCAGCCAGAGCCACCTGTGCGTCAGGTCACGTTGTTGCAGCGCAAGGCGCAGAAGCTGGGTAAGAACCTAGGCAAGACGACAGGGTGGATTCACCGTGCCGCGTTGCAGATGAAAAACGTCAAGATGGTTGGCGGAGTGAACTATGAACGCATTGATGCGGACGGTCTGCACGTGTCCTACGGTGAAGCGCGCGAAAATCCGAGCCTTATTGCTGTCGACACGGTGATCCTATGTGCGGGGCAGGGGCCGCAGCGCACGCTTGCTGACGATCTGATCGCCGTAGGGCGCACGCCGCATGTGATTGGCGGTGCTGATGTTGCGGCAGAGCTTGATGCCAAGCGGGCGATTGACCAAGGGACGCGGCTGGCTGCGACGATCTAGCCCGACTGGGCAAAGAGATAACCCTTGCCAGAGCGCGTGATGCGCCAATCCTGCTTGGCCCCCTCAAGGACCGCGTGAAACCGTGGCAGGTTGCTGTTTTCATCGGCAAGCAGCAGCCAGCCATGCGGGGCGACATGCCTGATCGAGATTTCGCATCGTTTGAAATGGAACCTACGATCCCGCGACGCGGCCGGGCGTATCGGTGGGGAAGAATTTGCAATTCTTCTGGCGGGTGCTGCCATCCAGCAGGCGCGTGTGATCGCTGGCCGGATCGGGCAGCCTATTCCGTTCAAGGCGGATGCTGAAAATGCGCATCTGGCTGTGACCCTGTCGCTGGGGGCCGTCCAGATTGAGGAAGGCGTATCCTTGGATGCGCTTTTGGTCCGTGCTGACAATGCGCTTTATGAGGCAAAGCGACATGGGTGATCTCGCCTGATTGTCTGGGAACCCGCCGCAGGCGACGATACGCGTGATGCCGCCTAACGGGTGGTTGTGATAATCGCCTCGACCCGCCGATTGGCTGTGCGGCCTTCTGGGGTCAGGTTCGGTGCGATTGGTGCCAGATACCCGATGCCCTGTGCGTCCAATTTTGTGCGGTCAACGTTGTAGTTGGCGACCAAACGTTCGCGCACTGATCCCGCACGCCGTTTGGATAGCGTGATATTACCATCTAGCGATCCTGAGGCATCTGTATGCCCTACCAATGCGATGCGTAAATCCGGGGAAGCCGCCAAAAAATCAGCTAGGTCTTGAAGCGATTGAAATGGACCTTCGCCAAGCTGCGATGACCCTGTTTCGAACGCAAGATCAGACAACACCACGCGACCGGTCTGCATCAGCGTACCCCCAAGGTCGGTCGCTGCGGTGGCAGGGTCTTGGCCGCGCAATGGCGCATCTGTCGTCGAAGGCTGCACCTGTTCACCGCCAATTTGCGTGACTTGGACAAACCCCGCGTCGGTTGTTCGGCTAACAAGAATACTAACGATGGCCCCATCGTTTTGCGCCGCCAGATAACGATAATCCCCCAGATTGACTCGCATTTCCGGCGGTGGAAAAATCGGAATAGCAAAGCGAAAATCGAACCCGCCACAGGCTTGATCCTGACATTCGAACAGCACATCGAACCCTGCATTGCGCAGTTGATCCCGCAATGGCCGGATAAGTTGTAGCGTCGTCAAACCCGCAGCAGAGATTTGCCAAGCTTGGCGGGACTGGTTTCCCTCGGCAGTTATTGTCTGCACGGCGCCATCGGCCCATGGGCCGATGGGCATGGCAAAGCTGTCGATCGGGCTTTGAACCTCGCGCCTAAGGCGCGCGTTGCTGGGCATGTTTAGCGTCTGGGCAGCCAGATCAGCCCCCCAAACCAGCGCCAGAAACAGGGCCGGAAAACGGGTCATCGTGCGAGAGCGTGATAGTCGTCATTGGGGCGCATATCCGTCGCGGATGCCATGCGGTTCGTCATGTTGTAGAAACTTGCCGTGGCTGCAATGTCCCAGATGTCGCGGTCACTGAACCCGACCTGCCGGAGCGCATCGCGGTCTTTTTCTTCGATGCTGGCCGAATTCACGGTCATCA
Source organism: Yoonia sp. (assembly GCA_029250945.1). Taxonomy (GTDB): domain Bacteria; phylum Pseudomonadota; class Alphaproteobacteria; order Rhodobacterales; family Rhodobacteraceae; genus Yoonia. Next base: position 197,834 of record JAQXEG010000013.1, on the reverse strand, counting down.
ATTCCGCGAATGCCAACATTGCATGTTGCCGTGCGTCCAAATCTGCAACGCGCCAGTTCATCACCAACGCCTCGCCCAGTTTCGGGTCACCTGACATCTGCCGCACGGTTGCCCCGTGGGCGGTCAGGCAATAGAAACACTTGTTGATCGATGACACCGTGACGGCGATCATTTCGCGTTCCAATTTCGACAGCCCGGATGTGGCGAACATCACGTCGTTATAGAGCCCCGTGAATGCGTTCAGCTTGTCGATGTCGAACGCATAAGCCTGAAGGACATTCGGGATCATGCCCAACTTTTCCGTGCAGATGTCGAAATATTTTTTCGTTGCCGGGGGCAGCGGGTCGACCATCGGCAGGTCAAGCGCAGTCGGAAGTTTGGTCACGGGGTGTCAGCCTTTGGTTTTGATACGGTAGTGGTAGTGTCCTACAACCTCCATCCCGAGGGAAGCATAGAGTGCATTTGCGCCCGCATTTGCTTGGGTCGTGATCAAACTTAGGTAGGTGGCGCCTTGGGCTTGCGCCCATTTTGCAATCGCGATTGTCAGGTGCCGTCCCAACCCGTGCCGCCGGAACTGCGCATCAATTTCAAGCGCGTGTAGCATGGCACATCCGTCATGGATCGCTGCGTAAACGGTGCCTGCGGGTCTGTCTTGGGCGCGGCCAAGGAATGTTGTCTTGGGGCCTGTGGCGCGCTGCATAACGGCGATGCGGCTGTCGCCAATACCTCCCTTCGCCCACACCTCTCGTTGGCTGGCAAGCGGCGGGAACGCGGCAAAGCACGTCTTGTGCGGGTGATCCAGTCCAGTCAGCAGACCGAGGGGGGCCGCATACACATTGCACGGGTCCATCACCGTATAACCTTGCGCGGCGAGGTGGTCGTCGGCCGCCGATTGTCCGTCGTGGACCATGAACAGCGCAGGCTGATCCATATCGCGCATCGCCTGTTCGGCATTCGATAAGGTGCTAGTGGTCAATTCGCCGTCGCACGTCGCCGCGCTGACACGGCTGCCGCCACCGTCCCCTTGTCGCAACGTGATCCCCCCGAATTGGGTTAGTTTTGCCGCAGGCCACGTCGCATCAATGACGCCATACAGCGTGTGTATGTTGGGAAGGGTCACGCGAAAACCGTGCCCAGCTCGGCCATTGCGGCATCAAGCGCTGCAGCATCCTGCCCCCGCACCACAAGGTTGGCGCCATAGATGCCATCCTTTTGAAACGGGTAGGACCCCACCGATAGATTGGGATGGCGGGCTGCAAATTCACCCAGCGGCCCCGCAATATCGCCTTCACCGCGCACGACGCGCAAGCTGCGCGACAATAGCGGCGCACCGCCTGATAGTGTTGGCAGGACAGAGGCGATCATGGCCTGAAACACCGACGGTACACCCGCCATCACATGCACGTTGCCGAGTGTGAAGCCGGGGGCCGTGCTGACCGGATTGTCGATCATTGTGGCGCCGTCAGGGATGCGCGCCATGCGCAGGCGGGCTGTGTTCAATTCCTGACCCGAACGGTCGTAATGGGCCTGTAGCAAGGCACGCGCATCGTCCCTTATGTCAATGGGGGTATCAAACGCGGCTGCGATGCAATCAGCGGTGATGTCATCGTGGGTTGGTCCAATCCCGCCAGAGGTGAACACATGGGAATAACTCGCGGACAACGCCTGAACGGCGGCGATGATCGCAGGGGCGTCGTCGGACACGATCCGAACCTCGGTCAGGTCGATGCCGGCCTCGGTCAGTTGGCCGGCAAGGTGGTGCATATTCGCGTCGCGCGTGCGCCCTGACAGGATTTCATCACCAATTACAAGCATTGCGGCGGTTGGGTTGGTCATTCGCGTTTCTCCTGTCTGGTTAAAACGGTTATAGGTCGCTGTATGGAATTTGCCACGCCCCTTATCCCCGCCCGCCTGATCCGCCGCTACAAACGGTTCCTCGCTGATGTGGTATTGCCTGATGGGTCAGAGGCGGTAGCCCATTGCCCCAATCCTGGCTCGATGCTTGGCATGGCGCAGGAAGGCACGCGGATCTGGCTGGAACCCAATGACGACCCCCGCAAAAAGCTGAAATATGGCTGGCGATTGATCGAACAGACGGACGGGCATTTTGTTGGCGTCGATACAAGCGTGCCGAACCGGATTGTCGGCCCCGCCGTGACTGCGCGCCGCATCGCCGGGTTGCCGCCCTATGACCATGTCCGAGCAGAGGTGAAATATGCGGACAAAAGCCGGATTGATTTTCTGCTCTCTGGCCCGACCGATACATATGTCGAGGTGAAAAGCGTGACGATGTCGCGCCAAGCGGGCCTTGCGGAGTTTCCCGATAGCGTTACTGCGCGCGGTGCAAAACATCTTGATGCGCTTGCGCAAATGGTGGCCCAAGGGCACCGTGCCGTGATGCTGTATGTCGTGCAACGGACCGACTGCACCGCCCTTAGCCTTGCCGCCGATATCGACCCTGCTTATGCGGCTGCCTTTGCCGCGGCGCTGGCCGCAGGGGTCGAGGTGCTGGCCTATGATTGTGTGATGGATACGGGGCGTATCGTGTTGAACAAGCCGGTGCTGTTCATTGGGGATAGTGGGAACGTTTGAAAACCAAACGGGGGGTGTGGTTTTTCGTGGCGCGGTGGCCTATGTGAACGGTATCAAGATGAAGGAAGAATGCTGTGCAGACCAATCAGGGACGTGTCACTAAAGACGGAATTCGCATTTACGAACAGGCGGACTTTGCCGGAATGCATGCCGCGGGCCGCTTGGCCGCGCAGATTTTGGATGACATTGCCGCCCATGTTGTGCCGGGTCAGTCCACGGCAGAAATCGACCGGATCATCACGCAGATGGTGGATGACGCGGGCGCGACCTCGGCCACGATTGGTTATAAGGGCTATCAACACGCAAGCTGCATCTCGATCAACCACGTTGTGTGTCACGGCATCCCCAGCGACAAGCTGTTGAAAGATGGTGATATCGTCAACATCGACGTCACTGTGATCGTCGATGGCTGGTTCGGGGACACGTCCCGCATGTATGTCGCAGGCAAGCTATCGCGCAAGGCAGAGCGTTTGATCCAAGTCACCCACGATGCCCTGATGAAAGGGATCGAGGTTGCAAAGCCGGGCAATACATTTGGTGATATCGGTCACGCGATCCAAGTGTATGCCGAAAGCCAGCGCATGTCCGTTGTGCGCGATTTTTGTGGCCACGGATTGGGGCGCGTGTTTCATTCACCGCCCAATGTGCTGCACTATGGCCGCGCCGGAACGGGTGCTGTGCTGGAAGAAGGTATGTTCTTTACCATCGAGCCGATGATCAATTTGGGCCGTCCTGAAACCAAGGTTTTGGCTGACGACTGGACCGCAGTGACACGTGACAAATCGCTTTCTGCGCAGTTTGAACATTCCATCGGGATCACCGCCAACGGGGCAGAGATTTTTACGATGTCACCCGCAGGTAAGTTTCATCCAACCTATGGCTAGGCTGATGCCGTGGCCCGCAGAAACGTGATCCACGTCTCGCCATAGCGTTTGCTATCAAGCCTTTGAAATCCTGCGGGTGCGGGTTGCGCGGTGCTTTCTTCCCAGACGATCAACCCCTCTGGCGCGATCCAGCCTTGTGCCGCAGCGGCATAAAGCGCCTTGACGCCCAGCCCCTTGCCATAGGGCGGATCAATGAAAACCAGATCGCAGGGTGCGGGCGCCTTGGGGATGGATATGGCCTCGGACCTTAGAAATGCGGTGTCGTCGGCGCGGCGCAGCTTGGCGATATTGGCCGCGATCAGCTTTCCGGCTACCTTGCCGTTGTCGACGAATGTGGCGTATGCCGCGCCCCGCGACAGCGCCTCTAGCCCCAGCGCGCCGGTGCCTGCAAATAAATCTAGAACACGCGCGCCCACAACAGGTCGCCCGAAACGACCACCCATCAGGACGTTGAACAGGTTTTCACGCACGCGATCGGACGTCGGTCGCAGATGTGCGGCGGTATCACCCGCCCCAACCTCTGTCAGGATCGTGCCGCGATGGGTGCCGCCGATGATTCTCATGCCTTTAGCAGGGCCTTCATATCGGTGTTGGGGTCTGTGATCTGGGCGGGTGTCGGGGATTTGCCCGCCTCGATCAGGCGCTTGCCGATCATATAGTTGCGCGGATCGTTCATGGCATCCACCGCCAACAGCGTATCGCCCGCATAATACCAATGCGATTGCCCGTCATCACCCATGCGTACATGCACGTCATCATAGCCAATGTTTAGACCAGCGATTTGCAGTTTGCAGTCGTATTGATCCGACCAGAACCACGGCCTTGGCGTATAGGCCACTTCATGACCCGCGATGTGTTGTGCTGCGACCTCGGCCTGATCAATCGCGTTGCCCACGCTTTCCAACCGGATCGTTTGGCCGTTGAATTCCAGCGTGGCGCAGTCGCCTGCTGCGTAGATATCCGCGTTGGATGTTTGCGCATGGGCGTTGGTCAAGATGCCATTGTCGACGGTGACGCCCGCGCTTTCGGCCAATGCTGTCGCGGGCATGATGCCCACACCAACCACGGCAAAGTTGATGTCCAACTCGGACCCGTCGGTCAGTCGCGCGCCGGTGACATGGTCCGTGCCAAGCAGACGATCAAGGCCCACCCCTTCGCGGATGTCCACTCCATGGGATGTGTGCAGATCGCGGAAAAAGTCGGATGTTTGCGGGGCCGCGACCCGCTGCAAAATGCGTTCGCCCATTTCGACCAGTGTCACGTGCAAACCCAGCTTGGATGCAACTGCCGCCGCCTCTAGCCCGATGTAGCCGCCGCCAATAATCAGCACCTTTTTACCTGCGGTAAATGCAGGGGCCATGGCGTCAGCGTCTTTCAGGTCACGCACGCTGAATACGCCATCGAGCATACCGCCAATAGTCGTGGGCAAGGTGCGCGGGTGCGATCCGGTGGTCAGCGCCAGCTTGTCATAAGTCAGGCTGCTGCCGTCCGCCAAGGCCACAGTCTTGGTCGCCGCATCCACACCAACAGCGCGGGTATCCAGCCGCAGGTCGATGTCATTGTCCGCGTAGAATGCTGCGGGGCGCAGATACAGGCGTTCCTCTGCCATGTCGCCCAGCAGGTATGCCTTGGACAGTGGTGGGCGCTGGTACGGTGGCACATCCTCGGCCCCGATCAGGGTGATTTGGCCGTCAAATCCGCTGCTGCGTAGTTTCGCAACCAGTGATGATCCAGCCTGACCGGCCCCAACAACAACGACATGTGGCATGATGAATTTCCTTTTGCTTGTCCCCAGCCTATATGTGCTGGGAAGACAGACGCAATTCCAAACAGGGACAAATCAGATGACAATGACGACAGGAACGACGCTACCGGATGCCACGCTATGCCGGATGGGTGCCGAGGGACCTGAAACCGTGCAGATGGCTGACCTGCTGAAAGGCCGCAAGGTTGTGATCTTTGGCCTGCCGGGCGCCTATACTGGCACCTGTTCAACGGCCCACGTTCCGTCGTTCATGCGCACCATTGACGCGATGAAAGCCAAGGGCGTGGATGAGGTGATCTGCCTGTCCGTCAACGATCCGTTTGTGATGGACACATGGTCCAAGGACACAGGCGCAGGCGACGTGGGCATCCTGATGCTGGGCGACGCCGCATCTGAGTTTACCCGCGCTGTTGGCATGGATTTTGATGCCCCACCCGTCGGGTTTGTTGCGCGGTCTAAGCGGTATTCCATGCTGGTCGACGATGGTGTCGTGACCATGCTGAACGCCGAAGGGAACCCCGGAGAATGCGAGATTTCAGCAGGTGAGACATTGCTTGCCGCGCTGTAACGCTAGCCTTCGACGTTAACAATCGTGCGGGTGGGGAACGGAATATCGACCCCGCCCGCATCAAGCGCCTCTTTCACGGCGCGTTTCATATCGGCCTGATAGGCGAAATATTCGGTCCGATCGCACCAGACCCGCACCAGAAAATCGACTGAGCTGGCGTTCAGATTGTTCACCTGAATGAACGGTTCGGGGTCGGTGTGGCTACGTGGGTCGGCCATGATCGTGTCACGGATAATCCGTTCCGCTTGGGCCAGATTTGCACCGTAACCGACACCAAATTCCCACTCCGCCCGCCGCGTTGGATAGGACGAATAGTTGGTGATCGTCTTGCCCCACACTTGTGCATTGGGGATGATAATTTGCACGTTCACGACAGACGCCAGTTCCGTAAAGTTGAGCGTCACGTCTTTGACGGTTCCCATCTGGCCGTCGACCTCGACAAAGTCGCCGATCTTGATCGGGCGAAAAAAGATGATCATCACGCCCGCTGCGACATTGGACAGTGTGCCCTGCAACGCGAGACCGATTGCCAAGCCCGCGGCACCAATTACCGCCACGATAGATGTCGTTTCAATGCCAAACGTGTTCAGCACGAACAGCACCGCAAAGCCGATCACGACGTAACGGATGATGTTACCGAGGAACTTGAAGAGCGTATCGTCAAGATGCCGGTGGCGTCCGCCCAAGTTGGTCACACGGCGCCCCAACCAACCCGCGATCATGAACCCGATGATCAAGATGGCGATTGCGGAAACCACATTGCCAGCGATCCCCACAAGGAATTCCAACGTCAACAGATTGGCCAGCGATTTGCCGTTCCAGATGGGTGTGTTCAGTAGGTCTTGCACAGTTTAGCCCTTTGCCAGTGTGTCCATTTTTGCGGCCAGCTTTGCGTCCAGTTCCGATAATCCGTTCACATAATGGGTGATCAGGATCACGTCCACGGTTTTGTAAACATTGGACCATTCGGGGTGATGGTTCAGCTTTTCTGCCCAGATGGCGGCTTGGGTCATAAACCCGAACGCGTCAACAAAATTGCGAAACGTGAATGTCTTTTGGATCGCGTCGCGTTCGGCGACCATGGCCCAGCCGTTGTCCAAAAGCGGGGCGATCAGCCTGCGGCGGTCTGTGTCAGATAAGGTCATTGCTGTTCCTCTACATCGGGTTTGCGAAACGGGCCGTAACTGGTCAGGACTTCAATCTCGTGGTCCACAGCGTCACGTTCCTGTTCCAGATAATTGCTCACCGCGTCCCGAAACCCCGGATCGCCGAACCAATGCAGCGAATGGGTCGGGCAGGGCAGATAACCGCGCGCAAGCTTGTGTTCGCCCTGTGCGCCCGCCTCAACCCGTTGTAGCCCGTTGGAAATCGCCCAGTCGATCGCGGTGTAGTAACACAGCTCAAAATGCAGACAGTCGTGGTGTTCGACACAGCCCCAGTACCGCCCGTAAAGCGTATCGCGCCCGATGAAGTTCAACGCACCCGCAATGGGTCGCCCGTCGCGGATCGCTAGCACCAGCAGCATGTCGTTGCGCATCGTTTCTTGGGCCGCGTCAAAAAACGCGCGGGTCAGATAGGGGGTGCCCCATTTGCGCGCGCCGGTATCTTGGTAAAATTCCCAAAACGCATCCCAATGCGCGGGCTGGATGTCATCGCCCGTCAGCATCACGACCTCTCCACCGAACCCTTGGGCGGCAGCCCGTTCGCGGCGGATGTTTTTGCGTTTGCGACTGGCAAGCGTGGTCAGGAACGCGTCAAAATCTACGTACCCGTCGTTGACCCAGTGAAACTGCTGGCTGATCCGCGGCAGCAGGCCAAGCTCCGCACCCGCAAGCGCCTCTGCCTCTGTGCAGAATGTGGCGTGCAGGGATGACACCTCATTGTCGGCGGCGATTTGCACTGCCCCTTGCACCAATGCGCCCATTCCGATGGCGTCGAACCCTTCGCGGGTCAAAAACCGACGCCCTGTTGCGGGGGTGAATGGCACAGCAATTTGCAGTTTCGGATAATAGCGCCCGCCCGCATTCTCGTATGCATGTGCCCAATTGTGGTCGAACATATATTCGCCCTGCGAATGCCCCTTGGCATACAGCGGGGCCACCGCGATGACTTGATCGCCTTGCTTGGCGCGCAAATAGCGGGGTTGCCATCCGGTTCCGGGGCCGACGGATCCGCTGACCTCTAGCGCGTGCAGGAAACGGTAGGTCGTGAACGGATCCACGGGTCGTTCGCCGCCCGCCCGCGCGCAGGCGTCCCAATTGGTTACGCCGATTTCGGTTATCGTCGGGTGGGTGCTGATTTCAATCGCATCTGTCATGGGTATGAAGTGGGTGGCCCGCCGCAGGGGTCAAGCCAGATACCCTTCAAATGTGATATTGTCGGCGACTTTACGGGCTTCACCCTCAACCGCGGGGGATTTCACGGTCCAGCATAGGATCGACGCCCCCGCAGATTTCAGCGCGGTCACGCGCGGTGAACTCAGGTCCGCTTGGTTATGGCTGATGAAACAGGACCCCGTTGGGTCATAGTCGGCAATGTCGCGCAGCCCTTCGCGCACGGACGCCGGAAGTGTGGGCCAATCATCCGCATGATATGGGTCTGTGACGATGCCACGGGGTGCGTCCGGCAACAGCTGTTGCAGTTCGGCGACCGCATGTGGGTTAAATGACATCACCGCAAACGCACCTTCGTAGCCGCGCAAGAAATGCGCGGCCGCCTGTCCAAGCGGGCCCACATTCGGACCCATCGCGCCATCCTGATCCTTGAACTCGATCAAAAGCGGGACGCGCCCGTCAACTTGGGTCAACAGCTGTTCGAGGGTCGGGATGCCGCCCCCATCATGGCGCAAAGGGATTTGGGTCAGTTCCGCTGCGGTGCGTCTGGCGACCGGCCCCTTTTCATGGGTCAGCCGCCCAAGATCATAGTCGTGGAACACCATTGGCACGCCATCCGACGATAGCTGCAAATCCACCTCGATCCCATAGCCCGCTTCAAGGGCAGCGGTGATGGATTTCGTCGAATTCTCGGCCCGCCCGTTGGTCACATCATGCAGGGCACGATGGGCAATCGGGTGGTCAAAAAAGGCGGCAGGCAGCGTCATTTGATCGCAAAGATCGCTTCGATTTCCACGGCCACACCAAGCGGCAGGCTCGCGGCGCTGACGGCTGACCGTGCATGACGGCCCTGTTCGCCCAATGCCTCAACAAGGAAATCGGATGCGCCGTTGATCACCTTAGGCTGGTCGGTAAAGTCACCGGTTGAGTTCACAAAGCCCACCAGTTTCACAACACGGTCCAAACGGTCGATATCGCCGCCGCAGGCCTCCTTGAGCTGTGCAAGTAGGCTGATTGCGCAGGATTTGGCCGCGGCTGCGCCGTCTTCTACCGACATGCCGTCGCCCAGTTTGCCCGTGATCAGGCCCGCATCATTGGCCGAGATTTGGCCAGACACATAGACCGTGTTGCCATCGACCACATAGGGCACGTAGTTGGCCGCAGGGGCAGGGGCATCCGGCAGGGTGACGCCGAGCTTGGACAGGTTTTCTTCGATCTTGGACATGGTGGCTCCTTCAGCAGAATTTGCGCTGACGCTAGTGGGCAATCGGGTGGTGTGCAATCACTGCTCGCGGAATGCTTTGGCGAAATAATCGGCAAGCGGTTTTAACAGGTAATCCATCGGGCTGCGGTCGGCTGTGCGGACGAATGCCCATCATCGGGTGAAACACAAAGATGCCAAGGAAAAACAGCGGCGCAAACGGCAGATCAAACAACGCCATCAGCGCGGGCGATGTGATCAGGCGCTGCACGGCCTCTAGGTCATGCAAGCCGGTTGATGCCTCGCGCGTGGCGCGGTTTGGCGTTGTTGCCTTTAGCACTGCGAAAAATACGCGGCGGTCCAATCGTGCCTGAAAACGCGCGCCGACACGGCCGCGCATGAAATTCAAAATGCCCATGCCGCCGTATAGAAGCGCCACCAACACAGACAGGGCGATCAGTGTCTCAAGGCTCCGGCTGCCAAGCACACGGTCATAGACGTTCGCGGGCCAGTCAGCATCAGCAGGTTCACGAAAAAGCTGAAAATCGCCACCATCCAATAAAGGCTACGGCTTTCGCGGCGCACGGCCAGCAGTTCGGCCCGCCCGCGGGCTGTCAATTGATCTGTCATGGGCGTGGCTTCGCCTTTGGTCGGCATGCCAGCTTATTCTTGACGATAATCTACCCAAATTTCAGGTGATTGTTAATGTGCTATTTAATAACACAGCATTTTCATCGCCAGAGCGGTTGGATCGGTTTATGTGCTGCTACAACCCGGGGTTTTAAATGCTGTGTATTGTAAAATGATAAAGATGACTTGCCGCGCCGCGCTTTCGCTGATTGTGCTGGGGGCTTGCACCCCCGCCCCTGAGGGCGTCAGCGTGCATGACCCCTACGAGGAAACCAATCGCGAGGCGCATGAATTCAACGCGGCCATCGGTGGGATGTTCGGTGGCGATGACGATGAGGTAGATGATGGCCCCGCGATCCCGGTTGAAATCACTAGCAAGGTTGTGAACTTCGGCGATAACGTCAGCCTGCCGGGGATGGTCGTGAATGGCATCTTGCAGGGCAACATCGACAACGCGTTCCAGAACTCAGCCCGCTTTGTGCTGAATACCACTGTCGGTTTGCTGGGCTTCTTTGACCCTGCGACTGGATTGGGGCTGGCAGAGGTGGAAACGGATTTCGGCGAGACACTGTCGATCTGGGGCGTGCCAGAGGGTGCTTATCTGGAACTGCCCGTTCTGGGCCCATCGACCGAACGCGCACTTGCGGGCCGCATCGTGGATATGATCATCGGTCCCTTGGAATTTGTCGGCACGAAAGAGCAGATTGAATATGCGACCATCGGCAAAATTGCGGGCCGCGTGATCAAAGCGTCAGAGGTGGGTGACACCATCAGTGGCGTGCTGGATGATAGTGCCGACAGCTATGCTGCGCTGCGCTTGATCTATCTGCAAAACCGCCGGTTTGAGCTTGGCACCACCTTGGCCCAAGATGTCGCCGATCCCTATGATGATTTTTATGGAGCACAATAAATGACCCATTTCACACGTCGAAACATGATGGTTGCTGGGGCTGCGGCCCTTAGCCTGCCGCAGGCAGCAGTTGCACTTTCGTCCGCCTCCGCATCTGCGTTGGTTGATCGCCTTGTGGCGGATGTGAATGCCGTCATCAGCTCGGGAAAGTCAGAGGCAGGCATGATCGCCGATTTCGCAAAAATTCTCGACCGTCACGCCGATGTGCCAACGATCGCACGCTATTGCCTTGGGCCGGACGGGCGGTCCGCATCGGTCGCACAAATGGCGGCCTATACGCCTGCTTTTGCAAATTACATTGCCGCCAAATACGGGCGCCGGTTTCGCGAGTTTGTCGGCGGCGAAATCACGGTGCAAGGCGCCAAACCCATCAAAAGCTGGATCGAGGTAGAAACCACCGTTCTGCTACGGGGTCGGTCGCCATTACAAATGGACTGGCATGTCTCCGACCGCTCGGGGCGGCACGCGTTTTTCAACTTCATCATCGAAGGCGTGAACATGCTGTTGACCGAACGGGCAGAGGTGGGTGCGATGCTCGACCGCCAGCGTGGCGACTTGGACAAGTTGATCGCAGAAATGTGGGCAGCATGATGCGGCTTGCAGAGGTCATAGCACTTGTCCCAACGCTCGCCCTCGCGGGGCCGTATGATGGCGTCTATAAACAGACGGCGAATGCCGAATGTGCTCTTGTCGGTGTCGATGGCGGCGCGCTTGAGATCAAAGACGGGATATTTTACGGCGTCGAAAACGAATGTCGCATGACCCGCCCTGTGAACGTCGTCGATATGGACGCGACGCTTTATACGATGGAATGCAGTGGCGAGGACACGGTTTGGCACGAACGCGCCATGGTCATGAATGACAAAACCTCTGACGGGATCATCATGATCTGGAACGGCTATGCATTCGTCTACGACCGGTGCGAACCAGCGAACTAACCCCCGCCTTCTTCGGAGCAGAAATATGCCCGCCGGAGGCGCAAGTCGCCTTCCCGCGCTAGTTCCCGTTCAGAATGCTGTTCAGCAAGTCCTGTAACACTTGGTCGGCCACAATATTGTCTGTCTCGCCTTCTAGGATCGTGGGTGCCGCGACGGCGACGGGGGCCTGCATCGGCAATGGCGTCGGCTGTTGACCTGCCAGAACACGTGTCATCGTTTCGCGCCAGATATCCGCCGGAAGGCCACCACCAGTGACGCCCGACAACGGGCGGTTATCGTCATAGCCCATCCAAACGCCGGTCACATAGTCGCCGGTAAAGGCGATGAACCAAGCGTCCCGCGCGGCTTGGGTGGTGCCGGATTTACCGGCGATTTCCCAGTCGTCGATTTTGGCGCGCTGGCCGGTCCCTGATTGCACAACCTGTGCCATCATCCACGTCAGTTCGCGGGCGGCGGTGGTCTGGATCACACGCTCACCGATGCCAGCGCCGCTGCTGTCCATCAGTGGCTCTGCATCGCCTTGGAACCGCAGGTCGGTCAGGCCGTAGGGCGTCACGGACGACCCACCATTCAGAATGCCCGCAAAGGCACCTGTCATCTCGATCAGCGTGCTTTCCGATACACCAAGCGCAAGGGCCGGACCCGCTGCCAGATCGCTTTCGATCCCGAAATCTGTCGCGACATTGCGGACAATTTCGCGGCCCATTTGTTCAGACAGAACAACGGCGGGGATGTTGCGGCTTTCGGCGATGGCTTGGGTCAGTGTGACGGGGCCTTTGAATTTTTTGTCGTAGTTCTTGGGGCACCATTCGCTTGAGCCGCGCACGTTCCAGCAGGTTGCAACGTCGTTAACCATATCATTGGGCGTCATACCCAGATCAAGCGCGGTGGCATAAACAAACGGTTTAAACGCCGATCCGGTTTGCCGCTTGGCTTGGGTTGCGCGGTTGAACGCGCCCGTCACGGTATTGTCACGGCCGCCGACCATGGCGCGGACGGCCCCGTCAGCGGACATGACGATGACGGCTGCCTGCGCCTCTGATCCAGCGCGAACCTTATTGTCGAACACCCATTGCAAGCCGTCTTCGGCGGCCTTTTGGATGCGCTGGTCCAACGTGGTGCGGATGATCACATCTTCGGTGGTGTTGCGGGTGAAAAATTCTGGTCCCGACGCCATGACCCAATCCGCGAAATATCCGCCCGCCTTCTGCTCGGCTGCGGCTGATAGGGTGGCGGGGTTTGCACGGGCCTCGTCTGCGGCGGATTGTGACAGATACCCTTGGGTTTTCATCAGCCCGACAACCACGGCGGCATATTGCTGTGCGCGCTCCAGGTTGCGTGTGGGTGCGCGGCTGGTGGGGGCAGGTAGCAGGCTGGACAGCATTGCGCCCTCTGCCGGGGTCACCTTAGCGGCGGATTTGCCAAAATAGCGTTGAGATGCGGCCTCGAACCCCCGGCTGCCCGCGCCCAGATAGGCGCGGTTCAGGTAGATCGTCAGGATTTCGTCCTTGGTATAAGCGGCCTCCATTCCCATGGCGAAAACGGCTTCTTTTACCTTGCGCCATAGCGTCGTGCGGCGGCAATCCGCCTCATACGCGGCTTCGCTATCCCATGTGTTTGGGTCGTAAGGCACGCCAAGGCACAGCAGCTTGGCCACCTGCTGTGTGATGGTCGAACCACCGTTGCCTGACAGCGGCCCGCGCCCGGCACGCAGGTTGATGCGCACGGCGGATGCGATGCCACGGGGCGAAATGCCGATGTGGCGATAGAACCGTTTATCCTCGGACGCGACGACAGCATTCTTGAGGTGTCTGGACACAGTATCGGTGGTGATCATCCCGCCAAACTGGTCCCCGCGCCACGCATATACTGCGCCCGTTTTATCCGTCATCGTCACAGACCCGCGCGCACGCCCGTCGACAAGCGTATCCATCGGGGGCATCTGGCTGGCGAAATAATAGACGCCGATCCCGACGATCAGCCCGAGAACAACCGCGCCGCGCCACATCAGTTTCCAGAACAGCCGCAGTACAAAGCCAACCGCGCCCGCGATCGTGGCCACAAGCCAGCTGATCGGACCGCGCGCAGGTTTGCGGGCTGCCGGTTTGCGTTTCTTTTTCACAGGCTTTTTGGTGGGCGCTGGTTTGGAATAGCGTTTGTCCGCCACAAGAGGGCCGCGTTTTTGATTATTGCTCATGTTCTGCTCAATGACATTTATGTCTGTTTTTTGCGACCATATTGGGTTGCGGCGGATTTGTAGAGAGCGGGATTACGCCCAGCACTATCAATCGAACGCCCAATATTTCAGCACAAAGGGGAGTTTGTGCAAAAATTGTGCAACTTCCGGGGGGTTCACCGATTTTTGGCCCCTTGAATCATTGCTGCAGGTGCAGCATCGCGCTCCTCTTATCGACAAGCGAACCCAGTCTTGTGGGTTTGCATGATCTGAAACCGAAGGGGAATGACGTGAAACTTATCATTGCAGCTATCAAACCGTTCAAGCTCGAGGAGGTCCGCGAGGCGCTGACCACAATCGGCGTGCGCGGCTTGATGGTGTCCGAAATCAAGGGGTTTGGCACACAGTCGGGCCATACGGAAATCTATCGCGGCGCGGAATACGCCGTGAATTTCGTGCCCAAGGTCAAGCTGGAAATCGTCGTGATCGACAGCATGGCCGAGGGGGTGGTCACAACAATCGCGGATACCGCCAAGACCGGCAAAATCGGAGATGGCAAGATTTTTGTCCTCGACGTCGAAAGCGCGCTGCGCGTGCGGACCGGCGACATCAACGACGACGCGCTTTAAGCCAGATCAAAGGAAAAACAGACTATGACACTTCGTAAAACATTGATGGTCTCGGCGGCGGCGATGCTGGTCCCGAACCTTGTGCTGGCGCAGGATGCTGAATTCGCATCGCTGGCAGACACGCAATTCATTTTCAACACGCTGCTGTTCCTGATCGGCGGGTTCTTGGTATTCTGGATGGCGGCCGGTTTCGCCATGCTAGAGGCCGGTTTGGTCCGGTCCAAGAACGTCACGACCCAGCTGACGAAAAACATCGCCCTGTTTGGCATTGCTGCCATTATGTATTGGCTGGTCGGCTATAACATTATGTATCCAGGCGACGGGAATTGGCTGATCCAAGATGTCTTGGGCGCGTTTGGCACCAAAGATATCAAGACGGATATTGATGCTGGTGGCTATTCCAACGCATCTGATTTCTTCTTTCAGTTGATGTTCTGTGCGACGACAGCGTCGATCGTATCGGGCACATTGGCGGAACGGGTAAGGTTGTGGCCGTTCATTGCATTTGTCGCGTTGCTGACAGGTGTCATTTACCCAATCGGCGCAAGCTGGCAGTGGGGCGGCGGGTTCCTGTCGCAAATGGGGTTCTCTGACTTTGCAGGGTCCACGCTTGTGCACGTGGCCGGTGGTTTCGCAGCCCTTGCAGGCGCGATTATTCTGGGCCCACGGATCGGCAAGTATAAGAATGGTCGTGTCATCCCGATGCCTGGTTCCAATCTGGCGCTGGCGACACTGGGGACGTTTATCCTGTGGATGGGCTGGTTCGGTTTCAACGGTGCATCGCAGCTTGCGATGGGCACGATTGAAGATGCTGACGCCATCGCCCAGATTTTTGCCAACACAAACATGGCAGCGGCAGCTGGCGCTATTGCGGCGATGATTATGACGCAGCTGTTGTACAAAAAGGTCGATCTAACGATGGTCCTGAACGGTGCGCTTGCCGGTCTTGTGTCCATCACCGCAGGTCCGCTTGATCCGACCTTGTTCGGCGCACTTTGGATCGGTGCCGTGGGTGGTGTGATCGTCGTCTTTGCGATCCCGTTCCTTGATAAGCTGAAGATTGATGATGTTGTCGGCGCGATCCCAGTGCACCTGCTGGCAGGTCTTTGGGGCACACTGGCGGTTCCGTTTTACACGGATGGCACGTCCTTCGGGACGCAGTTCATCGGGTTCGCGGCAGTTGGCGGCTTTGTCTTTGTGGTGTCGTTCATCGCTTTCACAATCCTGAAGGGTGTCGTCGGCATCCGCGTGTCCGAAGAGGCCGAAATCAACGGTCTTGATATGTCGGAATTGGGCATGGAAGCCTATCCAGAATTCTCAAAAGGCTAGGACCCCTCCCTACCTGATATTTTGAGAGCAAGCCTGGGCGGCAGCGCCCGGGTTTTTGGATTCGGCGATGGGGTAAAACCCATCCTACCGTGTTTCGAACAAGAACATCCCGCCTTGATGTCGATTTGTCGAAGAAATTGGTGTAAATGCGGGATTGAAAGGCGCAAAATCGCAGGACTTTTGCAAGATGCTGCGCATATCTTTGCGTGAAATTGAGAATCCCACACATTGACGGAGCGGTCCTATGATCCAGACACCTTATCTTTTGTTTCTTGGCGACGCGCCTGATCAACTTGCCGCGAAAGTGGCGCAGGGCATCAAAGATTGGCGTCCCGGAAATGCGGTTGGTCAATTCCGCATGGATGGCTGTGGCGCCGATCTGGGCATTGCGGATATGACGCTAGAAGATGGTCTGGCCGCTGGTGCCAAGACGCTGGTGATCGGTGTGGCCAATCGCGGTGGGTTCATCTCCGACGCGTGGAAGGAGATTTTGGTCAAGGCGCTTGGCATGGGCTATGACATCGCATCCGGCTTGCACAATCTGTTGCGCGATGAGGACGAACTGGTTGCCGCCGCCCGCGTGAACGGCCGCACCTTGTTTGATGTGCGTATTCCGTCTGTCGCCTATCCGATCGCAAACGGTCAAAACCGCACAGGCAAGCGGTGTCTTGCTGTGGGGACAGATTGTTCCGTTGGTAAGATGTACACGGGCCTTGCGATGGATGCTGAAATGCAAAAGCGCGGTATGAAATCCACGTTCCGCCCAACTGGCCAAACTGGTATCTTGATTACAGGTGGTGGCGTGCCGCTGGATGCTGTGATTGCTGACTTTATGGCGGGCGCGGTGGAATATCTGACGCCTGACAATGATGCCGATCACTGGGATCACATTGAGGGGCAGGGTAGCCTGTTCCACGTGTCCTATTCCGGCGTGACAATGGCGTTGATCCACGGTGGTCAGCCCGATGCAATCGTTCTGGCCCATGAGCCGACCCGCACGCACATGCGTGGCCTGCCCGAGTATGACCTGCCATCACTTGAGGCGCTGCGCGATATGGTGCTGCCGATCGCACGCGTGGCGAACCCCGCCTGTCAGATCGTCGGTATTTCAGTGAACACACAGCATTTGTCCGATGCTGAATTTGAAGGATATCTGGCTGAGGTCGAAGCCCGCATGGGCATGCCAGCGGTTGATCCGTTCCGTCAGGGTGCAGGTCGTTTGGTTGATGCCCTTGATGTAGTGTAGCGTTTGCTTGCGGCGCAGGTATTTTTAGCAAGAGGAAAATGGCGATGGGCACGATGCAGATTGACGTCACCGAAGATAGTTTCCGGCTCGCGCAGGTGTTTACCATTTCGCGCGGGTCACGCACCCAAGCGGATGTGTTGACAGTGTCGGTGGCTGAGGATGGCGTTGTCGGGCACGGTGAATGCGTGCCCTATGCGCGCTACGATGAAACGCTGGCGAGTGTGACGGGTCAGATCAAAGCCTTTGATGGGGTTTGGGCCGATCTGCCGGATGCCTTGACCGCAGGGGCGGCGCGCAATGCGTTGGACTGTGCGTTCTGGGATCTTGCCGCGAAAAAGGCGGGTGTGCGGGTTTGGGATTTGCTGAACCTGCCGGCGCCGCAGCCTGAAATCACGGCCTATACGTTGTCGTTGGATACGCCGAAAAAGATGCAAATGCAGGCGGCCGAGAATGCGGCCCGCCCATTGCTGAAGATCAAGCTTGGCACGCCCGATGATATGGCCCGGCTTGAGGCGGTGCGCCGTGGTGCGCCCGACAGCCGCATTATCGTGGACGCAAATGAAGGGTGGGATGCTGATGTGTATGCCGATCTTGCACTGCATTTGATCCGCCTTGGTGTGCAGATGGTGGAACAGCCATTGCCCGCAGGTGCCGACGATATGCTGGCCGAGATTGACCGTCCGTTGCCTGTTTGCGCAGACGAAAGCTGTCATGACCGTGCATCATTGCCCAAGCTGCGCGGCAAATATGATATGGTAAATATCAAGCTGGATAAGACCGGCGGCCTGACAGAGGCACTGGCGTTGAAAGAGGCGGCGCTTGCGCAGGGCTACGGCGTGATGGTTGGCTGCATGGTTGGGTCGTCACTTGCAATGGCGCCTGCGACTATTTTGGCGCAGGGCGTGGCGTTTACTGATCTTGACGGGCCGCTTCTATTGGCCGAAGACCGCGATGAGCCTTTGAAATTTGATGAGGCAGGGGTGCATGCGCCATCTGCCGGACTATGGGGATAAGCAAATGCGCACTGTATATCTGAACGGCGAATATGTGGCCGAGAACGAAGCCAAAGTATCCATCTTTGATCGGGGTTTTCTGATGGCCGATGGTGTCTATGAGGTGACGACCGTTTTGGACGGCAAGCTGATCGACTTTGACGGTCACGCGGTTCGCTTGCAACGGTCATTGGCCGAGCTGGGTATGGAAAACCCAATTTCCAAGGATGACCTGCTAGAGGTGCACCGCGAGCTGGTGCGCATCAATGAAATCGACCAAGGGATGATCTATTTGCAGATTACCCGCGGTGCGCCGGATGATCGCGATTTCGCCTATCCGCCCGAGGATACGCCGCAGACCATCGTGTTGTTTACGCAAAACAAGCCGGGTCTGGCTGATAGTCCGGCTGCCCAAAAAGGCATCAAAGTTATCAGCATCGAAGACCAGCGCTGGGCGCGCCGCGATATCAAAACTGTGCAACTGCTTTACCCGTCGATGGGCAAGATGATGGCAAAGGCTGCGGGCTGTGATGACGCGTGGATGGTCGAGGATGGTCACGTCACCGAAGGCACATCCAACAACGCCTATATCATCAAGGGCAACACGATCATCACACGCCACCTTGGTAATGAAATCCTGCACGGGATCACACGCGCCGCTGTTTTGCGGTTCGCCAAAGAGGCGCAGATGACCGTCGAAGAACGCAGCTTTACCATCGGCGAAGCCCAAGACGCGGATGAGGCGTTCATCACATCGGCCAGCACATTTGTGATGCCCGTAGTTGAGGTCGATGGCGCTGCGGTCGGCACTGGCGCAGTTGGCCCCGTCGCCACGCGCTTGCGCGAGATTTATCTGGAGGAAAGCCGCAAAGTCGCGGTTTGAGACGTCCAATCAGGCATGAAAAAGGGCGCTAGGGGAAACCCCAGCGCCCTTTTATATCCGGTATCAGGCCTTGTTAGCTGCTGACATTGGTGTTGTTGATGGTCACGTTACTTGCGTTCAGGGTGCTGGGGTCAACGCCGATCAGAATGATGACAACACGCCCCTCAACGATGACATTGGTGCCAATGCCACCTGCCGCAGTTTCGTAACTAACGGTTGGGACAGCATCTTGGGCGATGCTGACTTCGCCGACGAGTTGTTCGGTGGTAGGCACAAGATCACCAAGCGTGACAGGCTCTGCAATCGGGTTGGACAAATCCACGAGGAATTCATCATTACCTGTCCCGCCGATCAGCGCGTCACCGTTGTCGCCCGCCAAGATGTCACTGCCAGAGCCGCCGAACACAGTATCAGCCGCGTCCAGCTCTGCGGTGTCAGTTGTCACTATCAGGATGTCGTCTCCATAGCCGCCATATAGTTCGTCGGTGCCGCCGCCGTCGATGATGATGTCAGCGCCAAGGTTGCCCTCAACGAAATCATCGCCGTCCCCAAGCACGATGGTATCGGAACCCGCACCGGCTTGCACAGTCATATCGCGTGCCTCGACCCCGTCGGCAAAGCTGATATCGTCATCACCGCTAAAGCCAACTACGCGGTCGCCATAGG
The DNA here is from genome assembly GCA_029250945.1 of Yoonia sp. Taxonomy (GTDB): domain Bacteria; phylum Pseudomonadota; class Alphaproteobacteria; order Rhodobacterales; family Rhodobacteraceae; genus Yoonia. The sequence goes on along the minus strand of JAQXEG010000013.1, from coordinate 178,092 downwards.
CGCCAATTTCGATGTCATCATCTTCGGCCGTGCCAAAGTAAAGACGGGCAGGGGTGTTTGCGAATGCGTCTTCGTCAACGACGGTCAGACCCTCAAGGATCGCAACAACATCGCCATCGACCAAAAGGTTGGTGTCTTAGCCGTTTTCTGCAACCTCAGTTCAGATCAGTTCGGAAATCACAAGCCTACCATCGGGATTACGCAGCAGGAATGTATCCCCAACCTCATAATCGGTGATGATCACAGGGTCGCCGTCTGGGTCTGTCAGCAACTGGAAACGGTCGGTACCTTGGCCGCCAGTGATCACATCACCGCCATCGGCAAAGATCGCGTCGTTGCCAAACCCGCGAAACACAGTGTCGGCTGTGTCAGGGGATGTTTCATCATCGACCACATTGATCCGGTCGTAACCGATGTCGCCGTAAATCGTATTTGCGCCGATTGAATCCACAAGGATATCACGACCCTCACCGCCACGGATCAGATCATCACCTTCCATGCCAGCAGTGTCAAAGGATCCATCCTAGCCAAGCTCGACACTCTGGTCTTGTCTGGCGCCCATAAAGATCGCGTCGTCACCAGCCCCACCGCTGGCCATATCGTCGCCTGCGTTCATGAACAGATAATCGGTTATGCCTGAACCGGTGGTGGTGTCGTCGGTCGCGCCAAATTCTTCGTGGTTCAGGTCGGGGTTGGGTTCAGGTTCGGGGCGGTCCGGGATGTCAGGTTCGCTGTCATCATCGCCATCAAATTCTATCAGCAGGACCAAGCCCAACAATGCCAATACCGGCAGTAAAATTAGTTCCATTAAAATATCCCCCAAACGCACTGCAGTGACGTTAAGTCGTCATTAACACCTCACATTTCTGTGCTTGTCGCGCGATGTCAAATACTTGGGTGTTTGGGGGCGCATGATCCGCGAATGGGGCGTCATTGTTTCCAAATTGGGGATAGTGGCGATTATTTGGTGTCTTTGGGCGGGTGTGTGGCGTCAAATGCAGCTTTGGCAGAACCGGTTGCGTCCGTTTGATACTGTGTCTTCCACTCGGCAAATGGCATGCCATAAAACGCTTCGCGGCCTTCGTCCTTGCTCATGTCGATCCCGCGCTCATTCGCGGCCTCTTGATACCAGCGCGACAGGCAGTTTCGGCAAAAACCGGATTGGTTCATCATGTCAATGTTTTGCACGTCGGTGCGGTCTTCCATCAGGTGTTTTTGCATCCGGCGAAAGACGGCGGCTTCGATTTCAAGCTTGGTTTGGGCGTCCATAGGGCAAATCCTTTTATAGGCCGGAGGCGGCCAGCACATTGTTCAAGATGGGGGCAAGCTGGTCGGCCCACAAGGTTTGTCCAGCCTCATCCGCGATCAAATCATTGCGTAGCTCAATCAGCACATTGGGTCTGCCGTCACGCAGCGCATGTTGGTCCACACTATCACCCGGCAAATGGCCGCTGTAGGGTTCGTTGTCGCCGACGCACCAGCCTTCGGCCTTGCACGCAGCCATAAATGGGATTGCGAGCCGGTCATCATGGGCATACAGCACACCGATTTCCCAAGGACGCGGCGCACGGCCTTTCAGTTGCGGGGTAAAGCTGTGGACGGCACAAACAACCGTATCATCACGGCGCGCGACAAGGTCGCCATAGGCCGTATGATAAGGGCGGTGCAATTGGTCCAGCCGCCGTTCGCGTTCAGCCGCATCCGCATGGCGGTTGGCGGGAATGATCGTCCCGTCATACAGTTGCATCAGCAGTGTCGGATCGTCCTCACCGCGGTTGGGATCAATCACCAGCCGCGAGAAATCGGACAGAATTGCGGGGCTATCAAGTGCGGCGGCCAGTTTATGCGTTACACCCTTTGCGCCGATGTCAAACGCGATGTGCCGCTGCATGTCCGCGGGGTCCAGCCCAAGGTCGCCGCCACCAACCCAATCGGGCACGCGGTTCGTTGCATGATCGCATGTGACCAGCCAGCGGCCCGGTCTGTCCGCGCCATCAATATGAAAAGAAGGATGTGTCATGTTACCTGTCATTCGTTTGATACAGCGTTTAGGCTAGTTGTGAAGCGATTGGAATTGCGTATAAGTGGCGCAACACGCGGCGTTACCGCTAACGGTCACGCTTTGGACGTAAGATAGGACAGATGACATGAGACGCCACCGGAATGTAAAAATCGTTGCCACACTCGGCCCAGCATCAAACGATTACGAAATGATCCGTGCGTTGGTTGAGGCAGGCGCCGACGTTTTCCGCCTGAATATGAGCCATGGCGACCATGCCGAAATTAAGGTCCGTCACGAAATTATCCGTAAGGTTGAAAACGACCTTGGCACGCCGATTGGTATTCTAGCCGACCTTCAGGGTCCAAAGCTGCGGGTTGGTGTATTTGCCGATGATGACGGTGTTGAACTGGTGCCGGGCGCCCCGTTTCGCCTTGATCTGGATGACGCCGCAGGGGACATCAATCGCGTGCAACTGCCCCACACAGAGATTTTCGACGCGCTTGAGCCGGGCGCGCACCTGTTGGTGAACGACGGCAAAATTAAGCTGCGGGTCAAGGATTGTGGTCGCGACTTTGCCGATTGTGAGGTTGTCGTTGGCGGGCAGATTTCCAACCGTAAGGGTGTGAACGTGCCTGACGTGACATTGCCGCTGGCCGCTTTGTCCGAAAAAGACCGCAAGGATCTCGATTTCGTATGTGACTTGGGTGTCGATTGGCTTGCGCTATCATTCGTACAGCGCCCCGCCGATGTGAACGAGGCGCGTGATCTGGCCAAAGGCCGCGCCGCGATCCTGTCCAAGATCGAAAAGCCGAACGCGGTTTCGATGTTTGATGAAATTCTGGCCGTATCCGACGGCATCATGGTCGCCCGTGGCGATCTTGGGGTTGAGCTTCCGGTGCAGAACGTGCCGCCGATCCAAAAACAGCTGGTTCGCAAATGTCGGGCGGCTGCCAAGCCTGTGATCGTCGCGACCCAGATGCTCGAATCCATGATCGACAGCCCAATGCCAACCCGTGCCGAGGTATCCGATGTCGCCACAGCGATCTACGAAGGCTCCGACGCAATCATGTTGTCGGCGGAATCTGCCGCAGGATCCTATCCGATCGACGCGGTGACCACGATGTCCAACGTCGCGGCCGAGGTTGAGGCCGACCCGACATATACCGAGATTATCGAGGCATCGCGCCGCGCTGACCGGACAACCGTTGCCGACGGTATCGTCGCCGCATCGCGTGAGATTGCGGAAACCACAGACGTCAAAGCGATCTGTTGCTTTACCCAAACAGGCGGCACCGCATTGCTTGTGTCGCGTGAACGTCCGCGTGTGCCGATCATCGCATTGACCAGCTATTGGTCGACAGCGCGCCGGTTGTGCCTGTCTTGGGGGACCAATTGCGTGGTCACCGGACCCGTTGACCGGTTCAAGACTGCGGTAATCGCCGCGGTGCGTGCAGCCGTTAGCGAAGGGCTTGCCACCAAAGAGGATATGGTCGTCGTCACCGCCGGTGTTCCGTTCAACACTGCAGGCTCAACAAACATTCTGCGCGTGGCCCCATGTGAGGAAAGTTTGATTTACGCCGCCGATCCGGAGTAAGCTACACCCAATAACAATGATTGAGTGAGCAAGTAGTCATGGATCTTGACCTTGTTTTGGTCTTGGGCTGCGTGATTTCTGTGTTGGCGATCCCCGCCATCATCAGTGCATTTTCCGATAACCGGACCCCGCGCTATCCTGCGCTGATCATCCTGATTGGGGTGGTCATGGTGGGCTATGCGGTGAACGTTAAAACCGGTGCCTATAACTTTGACACGTTGCCAGATGTGTTTCTGCGCGTTGTTGGGCGTTATATCGGCTAAATCCTCTTGCATGGGGGAATGATTCCCCCTAAACGACCACTTCAACCCGCGCGTCCGGCCAATATGGCATGCCGAGTCGCGTGTTCCGACCAATCCCGAATAGGAGACGGAAATGCCGAAGATGAAAACGAAATCGAGCTGCAAAAAGCGGTTCAAAATGACTGCCACTGGCAAAGTCAAAGCAGGTCAGGCGGGCAAACAGCACGGCATGATCAAGCGCTCTAACAAATTCATTCGTGACGCACGCGGCACGACAACCCTTTCAGCTCCTGATGCGAAAATCATCAAGAGCATGATGCCCTACGCGCGATAAGGAGAATTTGATATGCGAGTTAAAGGTGGTACAGTCACGCATCGTCGTCACAAGAAAGTTCTCGACGCTGCAAAAGGTTATTACGATCGCCGGTCCAAGACCTTCAAGGTCGCCAAACAGGCCGTCGATAAGGCGAACCAGTACGCGACACGCGACCGTCACAACCGCAAGCGCAACTTCCGCGCATTGTGGATCCAGCGGATCAACGCAGGTGTTCGTTCGGTTGACGAAACGCTGAACTATTCCAAGTTCATCAATGGTCTGGTGCTTGCTGGCATCGAAGTCGACCGTAAGGTTCTGGCCGATCTGGCCGTGAACGAACCAGAAGCGTTTGCGACAATCGTTGGCAAAGCCAAGGACGCGCTGGCGGCCTAAGCCACAGCGACATTGAATTTGAAAGGACCGCTCTGGAAACAGGGCGGCCTTTTTGCTGTCAGTGGTTTGCCTTGATGTTCTGGGCGGCCAATGTCGCGGTCTTGGCAATCCGGTCTGCACGGGTTTGTGGCCGCTTCGCCAGCGTGATCCATTCCAGAATGCCACGCCGCGATGATTTGCTAAAACTGTCAAAGTGTGCGGCGGCTGGCGGGTGGGCCGCAAGCGCTGCGCACAGATCATCTGGAATCACCCCTGCGTCAACGTCGTTCAGAATGTCCCACGCCCCATTTTGTCGGGCTGTTTCAACCGCCGCAATCCCCGCCGGATTCATCATGCCAGCGGTGGTCATCCGTGCGACCTTCTCTTTGTTGACTGCCGACCACGCGCTTGTGGGTTTGTGTTTGGACAAAAGCAACATTGTGCGGGTGTCATCCAGTTTACGGGGCAGGCTATCGATCCATCCATAGCAGATGACCGTGTCCACAATATCCTTATAGGCTAGATATTTATCCGGTACCGCTTTCTTGTAAGTGACCAACCATATGCTCTGATTGTGCGTGGTTCGCCAGCAACCAGTCGCGTAACGCCTGCTGCGAAGCCACTTCCACCTTGGCTAGATCTTCGCCCGCCATGTGTAGGCACCTCTTTCCTTACCATCGGTCAAATTTGCAATTTGTCGCCCGCATATGCAACGAGACCGTATATTAAATCAGGGGTATTGTTACGTTTCCACTGCTCGCCCTGTCCTCTGTTGCGTTGATCGGACCCTTGTATGGTCTGTGGGACGGCGGTGATGTGGATGACACCCTCGATGACGTCGCGGTGACCTTTCCAGGTGCGGGCCTATAGCGTTTCGGCGAAATCCGTAACGAAATTGAAATGAAATAGCGTCAAACCTAGGCCGAAATGGCCAAGAGGGTTTTGATGCGCTTATTTCTATTGCTGCTTTGTTTGTGGATGCCGGGGGCTGTAATGGTTGAATTGGGGTCGCTGATGCTGCGTCCGCAAGGTCCCCACCCCCCTGCGGAGGCGGGTCGCCCCGGCAGCCTATTCACCGGCGCGGCGAAGGGAAGCTTTCTTGCGCCATTTCCTGCACGCACGGTGCCTGCGCGGGTCGCTGCACTGCCGCCGGTCGTGAATTCTGCGGTGGATCTCTGCGCCATGTTATCGGGCGAGCGGAGTCGCCGCGTGCGGGCTATGATGCCGTTCAACATGGGGCGCGGATCAAACCGCGCATACGCCCCACCGATATGACCATTGGTGAGATTTATGATTGAATCACCGCGACCCCCGGGCAGCCCCGCGCGATTGGCCGTTATCAGTTTATCCCTGACACGTTGCGCCGTGTGGTGAACAATGTTGGCGCACGCCGTTTCGACCGCTTTACCCCCGCATAGCAGGATCAACTTGCCGATGTGTTGCTAAACGACGGGGGCTTTGGCCGGTTTATGGCGGGCAAGCTACCGGCAGAGGATTTCATCAACAACCTTGCTGCGATCTGGGCGGGGCTTCAGGCCACGACAGGGCAATCGAAATATCACGGTTATGCGGGAAATAAGGCCACGGTCAGCCTTACGTATTTCCGATCAGAGATTGCCAAAATACGCCCCGGATAGGTCGCAATACTTGCAACCCATGGTCCCTTTCGCTAACCGATAGGCTGGATATGCAAGAGGCCCGCGATGGATGATTTGAAATCAAAATACCTGCAACTGATCGCCGACGCCGGTGATGAAAACGGCCTCGAAGAGCTGCGTGTGCAAGCGCTTGGCAAAAAGGGCGAGATCAGCCTGCAAATGCGCGAGCTGGGCAAAATGACGCCGGAGGAACGCCAGACGGCTGGCCCCGCGCTCAATGCGCTCAAGGATGAGATTAACAGCGCGCTGGTCGCCAAGAAATCCGCGCTTGCCGATGCGGCGCTGGATGAACGTCTGCGCGGTGAATGGCTGGATGTGACATTGCCATCCCGTGGTCGCCCCATGGGATCGATCCACCCGATCAGCCAAGTCACAGAAGAGGTCACAGCGATCTTTGCCGACATGGGGTTTAGCGTCGCCGAAGGGCCGCAAATTGAATCCGATTGGTATAACTTTGACGCGTTGAATATCCCCGGGCACCATCCAGCACGCGCCGAAATGGACACGTTCTACACGCACCGCGCCGAAGGTGACGAACGTCCGCCGCACGTGTTGCGCACGCACACATCCCCCGTACAAATCCGCAGCCTTGAGGCGAACGGCGCCCCGATCCGCATAATTTGTCCGGGCCGCGTGTATCGCGCCGATTATGACCAGACCCACACCCCGATGTTCCATCAGGTCGAAGGGCTGGCCATCGACAAAGATATCTCGATGGCGAACCTGAAATGGGTGCTAGAGGAATTTGTCAAAGCGTTCTTTGAAGTCGACGATGTTGAACTGCGCTTCCGCGCGTCCCACTTCCCGTTCACCGAACCATCCGCCGAAGTTGATATCCGCTGCTCATGGGAAGGCGGCACATTGAAGGTTGGCGAAGGCGAAGATTGGCTTGAAATCCTTGGGTCTGGCATGGTGCACCCCAAGGTTTTGCAGGCCGCTGGCGTCGATCCGTCCGTGTACCAAGGGTTTGCGTTCGGCGTCGGCATCGACCGCATCGCCATGCTGAAATACGGCATCCCTGACCTGCGCGCATTCTTTGACAGCGACCTGCGCTGGTTGCGTCATTATGGTTTCCGATCACTCGATGTGCCCACGTTGCACGGGGGGCTAAGCTCATGAAATTTACACTCTCTTGGCTGAAAAAGCATCTTGATACTGACGCATCCGTTGCCGAAATTTGTGAAACCCTGACTGATCTCGGGCTCGAGGTTGAAGGTGTTGAAAATCCGGCTGAAAAGCTGGCCGATTTCACCATCGGCTACGTGAGCCACGCCGAAAAGCACCCCGATGCGGACAAACTGCGGGTGTGCAAGGTCGATACGGACGAAGGCGAATTGCAGATTATCTGCGGTGCACCCAACGCCCGCGAAGGTATCACCGTGGTCGTCGCCAAGCCTGGCGTTTACGTACCCGGCATCGACACCACCATTGGTGTGGGCAAAATCCGCGGCATCGAATCCTACGGTATGATGGCGTCCGAGCGCGAGATGGAGCTGTCCGACGAACATGATGGCATCATTGAACTGCCGTCAGGCAATGTTGGTGATCGGTTTGTCGATTGGCTGGCCGCGAATGATCCGGCTAAGGTCGATCCGATGATCGAAATTGCAATCACGCCTAACCGCCCCGACGCGCTTGGCGTGCGTGGCATCGCGCGTGATTTGGCCGCTCGTGGGTTGGGTAAAATGAAACCTTGTGAGGTTGAAATTGTACCCGCGACATTCAATGCGGATATTTCGGTTAGCATCGATAGCGACACGTCTGACGGCTGCCCTGTGTTCACCGGCCGCTTGATCAAGGGCGTGAAAAACGGCCCGTCGCCTGCTTGGTTGCAGGACCTGTTGCGCGCGATTGGGTTGCGCCCGATCTCGTTCCTTGTGGATGTGACCAACTTCTTTACCTACGACCAAAACCGCCCCTTGCACGTGTTTGACGCGGATAAGGTTGCGGGCAATCTGCGTGTGCACCGCGCAGCTGGTGGTGAGATGCTGACAGCGCTGGATGACAAAGAATACACGCTTAAAGCGGGTCAAATGGTCATTTCCGATGACAATGGCCCCGAGAGCATTGCGGGCATCATGGGCGGTCTTGATACCGGCTGCACCGAGGACACCGTCAACGTGTTCGTCGAAAGCGCCTATTGGGATCCCGTCCAGATCGCCTATGTGGGCCGTGCGTTGAAGATTAATTCAGACGCCCGTTACCGGTTTGAGCGCGGTATCGACCCCGCGTTCACACCCGATGGTCTGGAACACGCCGTGCGGATGATCGTGGATCATGCGGGTGGTGAGGCGTCGCAATTGATCGCCGCTGGCCAAGTACCTGACGTGTCGCGTGCCTATAAACTGGATGCCAAACGGGTCATTTCCCTTGTTGGCATGGATATCCCCGAAAGCACGCAGCGCCAGACATTGACAGCACTTGGCTTTCGGCTTGTGGGCGATATGGCCCATGTACCGAGCTGGCGCCCCGATATGCAGGGCGAGGCTGATTTGGTCGAAGAGGTTGCGCGCATTGCATCCCTGACCAAACTGGAAGGCAAGCCGCTGCCGCGTTTGGCGGGTGTGCCCAAGCCGATCCTGACGCCAATGCAGTTGCGCCAGAACGCGGCGAAGCGGACGGCTGCTGCCCTTGGCTACAACGAATGTGTGACCTATTCGTTCATTGATCGCGACGCGGCGGCCCTGTTTGGCGGCGGTGACGATGCGACCATGCTCGAGAACCCGATTTCCAGCGATATGTCCCACATGCGCCCCGGTCTGTTGCCGGGCCTGCTGCGGGCTGCGGCGCGTAATCAAGCACGCGGTTTTGCGGATATGGGCCTGTTTGAAGTCGGTCACGCTTTCCATGGCGGTGAGCCTGGTGAACAGCATTTGCAAGTTGCCGGTCTGCTGATCGGGCGCACAGGTCCCAAGGATGTGCTGGGCGAAGCCCGCGCTGTCGACGTGTTCGATGCTAAGGCCGATGCAGAGGCGGTCCTATCCGCCATCGGCGCGCCTGCCAAGGTGCAGATCATGCGCGGTGCGGATGCGTGGTGGCATCCTGGTCGTCACGGCAAGATTTGCCTTGGTCCGAAAAAGGTGTTGGGCGTCTTTGGCGAATTGCACCCAAAGGTTCTGCGCGAAATGGATATCAAAGGACCCGCCGTGGCCTTTGTTCTGTATCCAGAAGATGTGCCAATGCCGAAAAAGAAATCAGCGGCGCGCCCTGCCTTGCAGGCCACCGATTTGCAGGCGGTTGAACGTGACTTTGCCTTTGTCGTGGATGCGGAGATTGAGGCGTTGACGCTGGTCAATGCCGCGGCTGGTGCGGATAAGGCGCTGATCGCGGGTGTGCGCGTGTTCGATGAATTCATCGGCGGCAGCTTGGGCGAAGGCAAGAAATCCCTTGGGATTACAGTACGCTTGCAGCCGACGGATGCCACGTTGAAGGACGCGGATATCGAAGCAATTGCGGCCAAGATCGTGGCCAAAGTGACCAAGGCAACGGGTGGTGTGCTGCGCGGCTAATGTCGTATCATGCATATTTATTCTCTGAAGAAGGCAAAGCTATGAAAGTTTATTTGTCCGGCGAAATTCATACCGATTGGCGTGATCAGATTGTGACGGCCGCCGCAAGGTTGCCCGTGACGTTTGCGTCGCCCGTGACCGATCATGCCGCATCAGATGATTGTGGCGTGGCGATCATGGGGGCCGAAGACGACAAGTTCTGGCACGACCATAAGGGCGCAAAGTTGAATGCGATCCGCACCCGCCACGGGATTGAGGCCGCTGATATCGTCGTCGTCCGCTTTGGTGAGAAATACAAACAGTGGAATGCTGCGTTTGATGCCGGCATGGCCGCCGCATTGGGCAAATCGCTGATTGTGATGCATCAGGCAGAACACGCCCATGCCCTAAAAGAGGTGGATGCCGCGGCCCTTGCAGTGGTGCAAGAGCCGGAGCAGGTGGTGGAGATTTTACGCTATGTCCTAGACGGGCAGTTGCCTAGCTAGGGTCAGGGATGCGGCGTGCCTTGGCCACGGCTGGGCGCGCAAAGAAGTGGTCAACATAGGCTGGCACGTTTTTAAGATCGTCGTAACCAACGGCCTCTTTCGCACCGTAGAAATCAAGCGCATTGAGCAAAGGGGCAATCGCGATGTCCGCGATGCTGAATGCGCCAGTGATCCCATCGCGGCCTTCAAGCTGCTTGTCGACAACGGCCAAAAGGCGCTTTGCCTCGCCGATGTAGCGGTCCACGGGGCGCGGGTCCTCAATGTCTTTGCCCGCGAATTTGTAGAAAAACCCGAGCTGCCCGAACATCGGACCAAGCTCGCCGATTTGGAACATCAACAACTGGGTGATCACGGCCTTTTTGGCGCGGTGTTTCCGCCAAATTTGCCAGACTTCTCAGCCAGATACAGCAAAATGGCACCAGATTCCCAAAGCCCAAGCGGCGCGCCATCTGGCCCATCGGGATCAATGATCGCGGGGATCTTTTTGTTGGGGTTCAGCGACAAGAACGCATCACTTTTCACGTCGGCATCAGACAGCGTCACAAGGTGCGGTTCATATTGCAGGCCCATCTCCTACAGCGCGATAGACACCTTAACGCCGTTGGGCGTCGGGTAGGAATAAAGCTGGGTGACAGAGGGGTCTTTGGCGGACCAACGGGCCGTGATCGGGAAGCTTGAGAGGTCAGACATGGTGTTTTCTTGGCTTTTCAAAAATGACTCACCTTTTGATTTAGGGGAATTGCCCTATAATAAAACCCAATGTGCGGTGCAAAACTTAGGCTATGGTCGTTGGTATCATCATCGGTGCAGCATTCACCGCAATCGTCGACAGTCTTGTCGCTGATTTGATCAATCTAATCATTAGCTTGTTTATGGGCGGCGTCGACTTCTCTGGCATGTATGCGTTGCTGGGCGAAGGCGAGTATGGCTCTATCGCTGAAGCCGAAGAAGCCGGTGCCGCTGTATTTGCTGACGATCGTTTTATTGTGGGGATCATCAACTTTCTGATCATCGCATTCGTTGTCTTTATGCTTGTCCGTCAGGTGAACAAGATGAAGAAGAAAGAAGAAGCATCACCAGCCGCACCAGCGGGCCCAACCCAAGAAGAGCTGTTGGCTGATATCCTGGCTGCGCTGAAGAAGTAATCTTCGCCTGATTTGCGAAATGAAAAGACCCGCGGTGATCGCGGGCCTTTTTGCGTTTTAGGTGCGCAGCGCAATGCTGGGCGACATGACGTCGATCCCCAGCGCCTTGCCGACTGCATAGTAGGTCAGGTTGCCAGCGTGCACATTTAGCCCGTTCAGCAGATGGGCATCATCCTCGCACGCTTGTTTCCAGCCCTTGTTTGCGAGCGCCATCATGAATGGCATCGTGGCGTTCCCAAGGGCGATGGTGGATGTGCGCGCGACGGCGCCCGGCATGTTGGCCACGCAATAGTGCATGATGCCGTCCACATCATAGATCGGGTCTTGGTGCGTTGTGGCGCGGGATGTTTCGAAACAACCGCCTTGGTCAATAGCCACATCCACAAGCGCCGCACCCGGTTTCACGTCAGCCAGCTGTGCGCGGCTGATAAGTTTGGGCGCCTCGGCACCAGGGATCAGGACCGCGCCGATGATCATGTCCGCTTGGGCCGCCAATTCGGCGGTGTTGCCCGCGTTGGCATAGCTGTTCTTGAACTGCCCGCCAAACGTATCATCAAGATAGCGCAGACGCGGCAGCGAGCGGTCCAGCACGGTCACATCCGCACCCATACCTGATGCAATCTTGGCCGCATGTGTGCCAACAACGCCGCCTCCGATGACCAACACCTTGGCCGGACCAACACCCGGCACGCCGCCCATCAGAACGCCGCGCCCGCCATTGGCTTTTTGCAAGGTCCAAGCACCGACCTGCGGCGCGAGGCGACCAGCGACCTCGGACATGGGGGCCAGCAAGGGCAAACCGCCACGATCATCCGTCACGGTTTCATATGCGATGCATGTGGCACCCGATGCCATCAGATCGCGGGTCTGGTCGGGATCAGGGGCAAGGTGCAGATAGGTGAACAGGATTTGGCCGTCGCGCAACATTTTACGCTCAAACGGTTGGGGTTCTTTGACCTTCACGATCATGTCGGCCGCGGCGAAAACATCCGCGGCAGCGCCAGCGATAGACGCGCCTGCGGCCGTGTAATCCGCATCGGCGAAGCCTGCGCCAGCACCGGCACCGGTTTCCATCGTAACTGTGTGACCCGCATTCACGGCCTCACGGGCGGCGTTTGGTGTCAGACCGACACGGAACTCTTGTGGTTTGATCTCTTTCGGGCATCCGATATGCATGATTGGGTCTCCCTTCCCTTGATGGGGGGATCATTTGCGCAATCACACGCAATGTCTGTGGGGAAATGCTTGGCTGATAGCGTTATCTGTGGCAGGTATTTGCGTAGAATATGATTTTAAAGCAAGGAACCTGCGTCATATGGAAATTGACAGCATAGACCGTAGAATCCTTGAGGTGCTGCAAACCGCTGGCCGGATGTCCAACGCGGACTTATCGGAAAAGGTGAACCTATCTGCGTCGGCGTGTCACCGCAGGGTGCAGCGGCTGGAGAAAGACGGGTTCATCCGCGATTATGTGGCTTTGCTTGACCCGCGCAAAGTAAACCGCCCAACCACGGTATTTGTCGAAATCACCCTGTCAGGCCAAGCGGATGAAGTTCTGGACGCATTTGAAAAGGCCGTCGCAAAAGTGCCTGACGTGTTGGAATGTCACCTGATGGCGGGTACGGCGGACTATCTGCTGAAGGTCGTCGCGGGCGACACAGAGGATTTCGCGCGCATCCACCGACGCCATCTGGCGACCTTGCCGGGGGTGGCGCAGATGCAATCGTCATTCGCCCTGCGCACCGTGCGGCAGACCACCGCGTTGCCTGTCAGGTAGATGCGTTAAAACGCATCCTACGTCAGATCGACAGGAACACCGGTTTCCCAGCTAAGGGTCGCGGCGTCTGCCAACATCTGTGCGCGCAAACCGTCATCGCCAGACGGGGACGGGGCCGTGCCGCCAGTGACGGCGTCGACGAAGTGCAACATCTCGGCGCGGTAGGCTGCTTCATACCGTTCAAGAAAGAAATGTTGCGCAGGGGCGCGGCGAAAGCCAGCCTCTGTTGCGATCTCGACCGAGTTCTCAAGGTGGTTTTCGGCGCGCAGCATGCCCTTGGATCCGTGCACCTCGATCCGCTGGTCATAGCCATAGGATGCGCGGCGCGAATTGCTGATCTGGCAGATTTTCCCCGACGCAGTGCGCAGCATCACGCCCGCCGTGTCGACGTCACCGGCATCACCTATGGTGGGATCAACCAATGCGGCACCCATGGCCATGACGCTGACGGGTTCTTCGCCCAGTAGGAACCGTGCCATATCAAGGTCGTGGATCATCATATCGCGGAACAGGCCGCCGGACGTGGCAATATAGCTCACAGGGGGCGGGGAGGGGTCGCGCGACATAATCGTGACAAGTTCGACATTGCCGACCTCGCCGCCTGCGATGCGGGCCTGTACTGCGGCAAAGCTGGGGTCGAAACGGCGGTTGAATGCGGTCAGGAACGGCACGTCGTGTTGAGCCACAATCGCAAGGCAATCTCGGATGCGGTCAGCTGACATATCCACCGGCTTTTCGCAAAAAATCGCTTTGCCCGCGCGTGCGGCGGCATGGATCAGGTCGTAATGCGTGGTGGTGGGGGTGCCGATCACCACGGCGTCAACGTCATCGCTGTCCATGATCGTATCGATGTCGCGGACATCACAGCCCAGCGTTTTGGCCAGCGCGTTGGCAGGGTCGGGAAAGGCGTCGGCCACGGCGGTAACCCGTGCCGTTGTCATGGATTTGATCGTGGCCGCGTGGACCTGTCCGATACGGCCGCAGCCGAGGATTGCGATATTGAGCATGATTTATCCTTTGCCTCCGCCGAAGGCCTGTAGCACCTGTTTGGTGGCAGCGACCAGCGGGTCATGGGTTTCCTTGAGGATCGTGACGCGGTCAAACAGGTCAGGGTCCGCGTTCACGGCCCGACGCATCGCGGCGCCAAAGGCCATGCGCAATTCGGTACCAATGTTGAATTTGCAGATGGCGGAATTGGCGGCCAAGTGCTTGCGCTGGTCCACAGGCACGCCCGATCCACCGTGGATGACCAATGGCACGTCTGTGACAGCCGCGATCGCCGCGATCCGGTTCAGATCCAGCCCGCCTTCCTTGTCTTGTTGCAAATGCACGTTGCCTACTGAAATCGCCATCGCATTCACGCCGCTGTCGCGCGCGAAAATCGCGGCCTCGTCCGGGTCGGTGCCCGCGGAGTTTTCGCCGTTTGCGTAGCCGACAAAGCCAATCTCGCCCTCGCACGAAATGCCTGCTGCATGGGCCATTTCGGCAATGGCGGCAGTTTCGTCGATGTTCTGTTGGAGTGGCTTGCGCGAGCCGTCGTACATCAGCGAGGTAAAGCCTGCGTCCAGCGCGATTTTGCAATCCTCGAACGTATAGCCGTGGTCCAGATGGGCGACGACGGGGACCGATGCGCCCTCGGCCAGATGCCGGAACATCGCGCCAAGCACGGGTAGGGGCGTGTGTTCGCGGCAGCCGGGGCCAGCTTGCAAGATCACAGGGCAACCTAGTTCCTCGGCCGCGGCGACATAGGCGCGCATGTCTTCCCAGCCAAGGGTGACAAGGCCTCCGACCGCATGACCGTTTTTCAAGGCAGGTTGCAGCACATCTGCGAGTGTAACGAGAGGCATGAGATATCCCCGATTATGGCCAGTGGCGGTGCCTCCGGCGGGAGTATTTTGAAAAAAGCGAGCCGATTATTTGAACTTGGCGACCATATCCTTGATGCCCGGAATGGTTTCGACCTGATAGGCATGGGTAGGCTGGAAGAATTGCACGAGGCTGCGCTGGGACAGACCGCCAAGAATTGTGAAATAATACATCTCGTAGCCGGGCATCACGACGCAGGGGTGGTAGCCGGAGCCCAAAAGGATTGTGGAGCGATCCATGAGCTGGAATGCGTCGCCGGGTACCCCTTCCTCGTGTTGGATGATCTGGACGGCGGAGCCATGGTTGGGACGGAACCGGAAATTATAGGTCTCGTCATGGCGGGTCTCAACGATGTTGCCAGCATCATCCTTGCGGTCTGTGTCGTGTTTATGTGCAGGGAAGCCGGACCAGCCACCTTGACCCACTGTGAACAGTTCCGACACCAGCAGGCGCCCGACCTTATCCGCCTGTTTCTGGCCCAAGATATGTTTGATGCAGCGGTGCGTTTTCGTGTCGTCGGACCCATATTGCACAAAATCGTGGTCGCGGACGTCAAACGGATCAAGCACCTTGTCATAGCGAGCACCCGCGATGAATGTCTCGGTCTCGTCGCTTTCGCAAATGATCGTCGCTTTGGCCCCTGACGGAATATAGACGCCCTGCGGTTGCCCATCCCAGACATCCACGCCGCGCCCGCCAAGGGCGGTGTATGTGATGCCCTCAACCTCGACCGTGACGGTGCCTGTCGCAGGGACGATGCAAGTCTCATAGTTAGGCACCTGATAGTGGAACGCTTCGCCCTCTTTCAGTTTGACGATGTTGAAGTAGTTGAGCGGTACAGTCGGATCATCCGCATCCACAATCGGCTTGTTGAGGTTATCATGGGGCGCGATATGCATGGGATTATTCCTTGTTATTGGCGGTTGGGCCGGGATGATCGGCCAGAAATTGCGTCAGATCAGCGGGGTAGGGCATGGCAGGTGCGCAGCCGGGTTTAGCCACGACAATCGCCGCGCAGGCAGAGCCGCGCAGCACGGCGGTTTTGAGGTCATGGCCGTCTGCGATAGATGTCAAAAGGCCAGCCATAAAGCTGTCGCCAGCACCTGTGGGTTTCAACGCCTCGACACGGTAGATGCCGGTTTGCAGTTCATCCCCGTTGGCGAATGTCACGGCCCCATGTTCGCCCATTTTATAGACGACGATGGCGGCTGTGGCATTGGCCAGATCGCGGGCCTTTTGCAGGCCCTTGTCCTTGGACCCCGCCATGAACCCGAATTCATCGTCATTGCCCACAATCACGTCGGACAACGCACCTGCGCGTGACAAAACGTCAGCGGCGACATCGGCGCTGGGCCATGAATAGGGGCGGTAATCCACGTCAAAAATAATTGGCAGACCAGCATCGCGGGCCAGTTCAAATGCGCGGAATGCGGCTGTGCGCGATGGTTCGGCGGCGAACACCGTACCTGCAGTGACCAGCGCGCCGTACTGGCTGTAATCGACAGCCTCCACATCGGCGAGGGTCATTTCGAAATCAGCGGCCCCGTTGCGGTAAATCACGGATTGGTGGTCTGTCACGCGGGATTCGTAGAAAGCGGTGGAATTGCGGGCCCCGCCGCCTACTGTCGTCACATGGGTCGCGTTGACTTCGTATTGCGCCAGCTTGTTGAGGCAGAATCGACCAACGGCATCGTCAGAAACAGACGTGACCAGCGTGGATTTCCCGCCCAGTTTCACGATCCCCGCAGCAATGTTTGCGGATGACCCGCCCATGTCGGCAGTATATGCATTGGTAGTTTCAATTGCTTCACCCGGGGCGGGATATAGGTCCATGCCCACGCGGCCCACGACGACAAAGTTGTTTTGGGAAATGCCCTTGATCACGTCCATCGGTTATACGCCCTTGCGCTGTTCGGGGCGGGTGGATTCCCAGTCTTTGTGCGCTTCGGCGACCTTGGGGTTGTCGGTGATGTGTGGTGTGCCAACCTCCCACCACGCGTGGCCTTCGGTCGTCCAGCCCTCGTAGGGGTCGACGTTCATGACGATCACGGATGTGGTGTCAGACGCTTTGGCGCGCTTGAACGCCTCGGCCATCTCCGCGGGGTTTGACACGGTTTCGGCGATCGCACCCATGGCGCGGGCGTGGGCTTCAAAATCGACGCCAATTTGGTTCACGGCTGTGGGTGTGTCGGCAATCAGGTTGTTAAAGCTTTCGTTGCCGGTGTTGTTTTGCAGCTTGTTGATGACAGCAAAGCCACCGTTATCGAGCACGCAAATGATCATCTTTTTACCCGTCAGGACCGATGAATATATGTCAGAGTTCATCAGCATATAGGATCCGTCGCCAGTGAACACGATGGTGTCGGCGTCCGGCTCGCCCTCGGCCTGTGCGATGCGCGCGCCCCAGCCGCCCGCGATTTCATAGCCCATGCACGAGAACCCGAATTCGACGTCCACGGTGCCGATATCCAGCGTGCGCCAGTTTGCCGTCACCTCGGCGGGCAGGCCACCGGCGGCGGCAACCACACGGTCACGCGGATCGCAAAGCGCGTTCACGACGCCAATCGCTTGGGCATAGCTGTTGGGGCGGTTGCCCGGTTTGACGTTGTCGGCCACATAGGCGGTCCATTTGGCACGCTCGGCCTGCGCGCGGGCCTTCCACGCGTCGGGGGCTTTGTGATCCAGCCCCAGTGCGGGCAACGACAATTTCGCGTCACCTACAACGGTGAGTGACATGTGCTTGGCCGCGTCATGACGACCGACATTCATGCCGATGATCTTTGCCTCGTGGGCGAACGCGGTCCATGATCCAGTCGTGAAATCCTGAAGCCGCGTGCCAACGGCCAGAATGACATCTGCCTCTTTCGCGATTGTATTGGCGCTGTCCGATCCGGTTACGCCAATCGGCCCGATGTTCAGCGGATGTCTGTCCAGCATATTGGCACGGCCCGCGATCGTCTCAACCACGGGAATGCCAGTGGCCTCGGCAAATGCGGTCAGCTCGGCCACTGCATCCCCGTATTGCACACCGCCACCTGCGATAATCATCGGGCGTTTGGCGGATTTGAGTAGGGCAATCGCATCGGCAACCTCGCCCACGTCGGGGGCTTGGGAACGGATGCGATGCACGCGCTTGTCAAAGAATGATGACGGGTAATCATAGGTCCAGCCCTGCACGTCTTGGGGCAGGCCGATGAACGCAGGGCCGCAGTCGGCGGGGTCGATCATGGTCGCTATTGCCGCTGGCAGGGACTGGATGATCTGGGCGGGATGGGTGATCCGGTCCCAGAAGCGCGATACGGGTTTGAACGCGTCATTTGTGCCCAGCGTCGGATTGCTGAAATGTTCCAACTGTTGCAGCACCGGATCAGGCAGGCGGGTCATGAACGCATCGCCACACAGCATCAGCATCGGCAAACGGTTGGCATGCGCCAGCGCCGCACTGGTCAACAGGTTCGCCGTGCCGGGACCAGCAGACGCGGTGCAAAACATCACCCTACGGCGCTTGTGATACTTGGCATAGGCCGCCGCGGCAAACCCCATCCCCTGTTCGTTCTGTCCGCGATACAATGGCAGTGCATCACGATTGTCATACAGCGCCTCGCCCAGACAGGTGACGTTGCCGTGGCCAAAAATGCCAAAGCCGCCGCCAAACAGGCGTACTTCTTTGCCGTCAATAACGGTGTATTGGGCCGCCAAATAGCGGACGATCGCCTGCGCGGTGGTCAGTGTAACGGTATTCATTTTGAGGCCCATGCGTATCTGTATTGACGGTCATTCGATTCTTACGATACTAATTTTGCAACCGGTTGCAAACCGTATTTCAACTTTAGGACAACGCAATGACGCAAATAGGGATCGGGATTGTTGGTGGTGGCTATATGGGCAAGGCGCATGCCGTTGCCATGGCCGCTGTCGGGGCTGTGTTCGAGACGGCGCTACGCCCGCGCTTGGAAATGGTCTGTGCCACATCGGACGCATCAGCAGAGCGGTATCGCACCGCTTACGGCTTCAATCGGGCCACGACAGACTGGCGCGTATTGGTCAGCGATCCGGCTGTCGAGGCGGTCATCATCGCCTCTCCCCAGTCCACCCACCGCGAGATTGCAGAGGCCGCATTTGCGCTGGGCAAACCCGTTTTGTGCGAAAAGCCGATGGGCGCGTCCTTGGATGAAAGTATTGCAATGGTTGCCGCAGCCGAAGATGCGGGCGCGATCAACATGACCGCCTTTAACTATATCCGCACACCCGCCAGCCAATACGCACGTCAGTTGATTGCGGACGGTGTGATCGGGGACGTCACATGGTTTCGCGGCGAACACACAGAGGATTTTCTTGCCGACCCAACCGCCCCCGCCACATGGCGCACAACGGGCGTGGCGAACGGCACAATGGGCGACTTGGCGCCCCATATGCTGAACGCGGCGCTGGCACTGATCGGCCCAATTAAAAGCCTGATCGCAGAGGTTGAAACCGTACACACCGACCGCCCCGGCGGGACCGTGACCAATGACGACCACGGGCAAATGATGTGCCGTTTTGAAAACGGGGCGATGGGCGCGATGTATTTCAGCCGCATCGCGACGGGGCGCAAAATGGGCTATGCCTATGAAATCACAGGCACCAAGGGCGCGATCAAATTTGATCAAGAGGACCAGAATGCCATCTGGCTTTATCAGATGGATGGGCCAGAGGCGCAGCGCGGCTTTACCAAAATCCTGACCGGCCCGGCGCACCCTGATTACCTGCCGTTCTGTCAGGGTCCGGGCCATGGCACCGGCTATCAGGATCAGATCATTATCGAAGCAAAAGATTTCCTTGAGGCAATCGCCGCAGGGCAAAACAAATGGCCGACATTCCGTGACGGGATGGAGGTGAACAAAATCGTGGCCGCTGCTTTGACGTCATCCGACGCAAAGGCTTGGGTCAACGTCACAGACATCTAAAGGACGAACATAATGACAATCCGTATCGGCAACGCGCCCTGTTCATGGGGCATCGAATTCGCGTCTGACCCATCCTATCCCAGCTGGCAATCCGTGCTGCAACAATGCGCCGGCGCGGGATACAAAGGGATCGAACTTGGTCCCATCGGCTATATGCCAGAAGAGCCTGAAACCCTGCGCGAGGAATTGGTAAAAAACGACCTTGAAATCATTGGCGGCGTTGTGTTCCGCCCGTTCCATGACGCCGATAAATGGGATGAGGTGCTGGATGCCGCACAGCGGACGTGCAAGGCGCTTGTCGCCCACGGTGCCGAACATCTTGTCTTGATCGATAGCATCAGCCCCCGCCGCGCCCCTACTGCGGGCCGCGCGGATGAGGCCGAACAGATGGACAAGGCGGAATGGACCGCCTTTCGCAACCGTATCGCTGCCATCGCCAAATTGGGTGCTGAGGAATACGGCCTGACCGTCGGCATGCACGCCCACGCCGCTGGCTTCATTGATTTTGAGCCTGAGCTGGAACGCCTGCTGAACGAAGTCGACGAAAACATTCTGAAAATCTGTTTCGACACGGGCCACCATTCCTATGCAGGTTATGATCCTGTTGCGTTCATGAAGAAGCACATCGACCGCATCAGCTATATGCATTTCAAGGACATTGATCCGGCGGTTAAGGCCGATGTCGTGGCCAACCGCACTGATTTCTACAAGGCTTGCGGGCAGGGCATTTTCTGCAACTTGGGCCAAGGCGACGTCGATTTCGAAGCCGTGCGTCAGGTACTGCTCGACAATGATTTCACCGGTTGGTGCACGGTTGAACAAGACTGTGACCCATCCATGCCAGGCACCCCGCTGGAAGACGCACAAGCCAACCGCGAATACCTGCAATCCATTGGTTTCTAAGGACTAAACATATGACAAAACTTAACTGGGGTATGATTGGCGGCGGCGAAGGCAGCCAAATCGGACCGGCCCACCGTCTAGGTGCGCAAGCAGACGGCAACTTTGTTCTGGCCGCGGGCGCGTTGGATCATGACGCTGAGAAGGGGCGCGCCTATGCGCAATCCCTTGGCGTTGCCGCTGACCGCGCCTATGGCGATTGGCGCGAAATGCTGAAAGGCGAAAGCGGGCGTGATGACCGCGTCGATCTGGTCACCGTCGCCACGCCCAACTCCACCCATTTTGAGATCACCAAGGCGTTCCTTGAGGGCGGGTTCAACGTCCTGTGCGAAAAGCCGATGACCATGACCGTCGAAGAAGGCGAAGAGATCGTTAAAATCGCCGCCAAGACCGGCAAAACATGCGCTGTTAACTATTGCTATTCTGCCTACCCGATGGTGCGCGAAATGCGCGAAATGGTCCGCACGGGGCAGGTGGGTAAAATCCGCCTGATCGTCACCAACTTCAGCCACGGCCACCACGGCGACGCGACAGATGCAGACAACCCGCGGGTGCGCTGGCGGTACGATCCGGCCATGGCGGGCGTGTCGGGGCAATTCGCCGACTGCGGCATCCACGCACTACACATGGCCAGCTTTATCGCGGGTGATGAGGTGCGCAGCCTGTCCGCCGACTTTGCCAGCACAATCGCAAGCCGTGAATTAGAAGACGACGCAATGGTCAATTTCCGCCTTGACGGCGGGACCGTCGGGCGGCTTTGGACCAGCTCTGTCGCGATCGGGCGGCAACACGGATTTGAAATTCAGGTTTTTGGCGAAACGGGTGGGATGCGCTGGGCGTCAGAACAGCCCAACCAAGTCTATTACACCCCCGTCGGGGGTCGCACGCAGATCATGGAAAAAGGTGAAGGCGGGCTCTCGGATGAGGCTGGCCGCCTTAGCCGCGTTGCCATCGCCCATCCCGAAGGGTTTCCACTCGCGGTTGCCAATATCTACGTCGATCTAGCGGCAACAATTCGCGGAGAAACACGCGACGGGTTACCAACCGCCGAGGACGGCTTGCGCTCTATGGCTGCTGTGCACAATGCAGTGCAATCCGCGAAAAACGACGGCGCGTGGACAGATGCACGCCCGCCGATGTTTCGCGATTAACCCTGCGCAGCCACCAGTGCTTCGTCCATAATTACGCAGGTGGCGGCTTCGTCGCCATCTGCCGCTGCCTTGTCCAGATCAGCCTGCATTTTCGCGATAATCGCCTGCGCCTTGGTTGGATTGCTCGCCATCAATGCCTGAAACGCGATGACCAACGGACCCTGACGTGCCTGCACATCCTCGGGGCTGCAAGCCAATGCCATCGTGGACGTTGCGGCCAGCGCCGCCAGTGAAATCGCAAGTGTTTTCAACATTCTATTTTCCTAACTCAGTGACCCGTGGCAGCTATCATTCCGCCGCTAATCTAGCACACGACAAAACCGGCGCGCTTCAAAAACAACAGCATTTTGCACGCGTGGCAATAATCGGCTGATCGCACGGTGGCAATTTCATGAGCGTTGTACAACCAATCAGGTCCGCCCATTTTCCATTTGCCGCCAAATACCTCCGCCGGAGGCATAAAATCTACTGGCGCACCCTGGCATCCGGGCTTGCCATTGCAGGGTGGGACGTGTGACCAATGCAGCAACTCATCCAGAACCGCGAAAGCACTCCCAAAATGACACGTGGCCTCATCGCGCTGCTTTGCGCCTATATCCTGTCGCAGTTCTACCGGGCCTTCCTGCCCGTTTTGGCACCCGTTTTGGCTGTCGATATCGGGGCCAGCGCGGATGATCTTGCGCGGGCATCCGGGCTTTGGTTCCTTGTGTTCGCGGCGATGCAAATTCCCGTTGGCGCGGCACTTGACCGGATCGGACCACGGCGTAGCTCGGCGGCCTTGTTCATCATTGGCGGGGCAGGCGGGGCGCTGGCCTTTGCGCTGGCCCAGACGCCTGCACATATTATGTGGGCCATGGCCTTGCTAGGCGTCGGCTGTTCGCCCGTTTTAATGGCCGGATATTTCATCATCGCACGCGGGTTCTCGGCGGCGGCATTCGGGACACTGGCGGGGGCGATGATAGGCATGGGTTCGTTGGGCAACCTCGCAGGCTCTGCCCCGATGGCATGGGCGGTAGAGGCATTTGGCTGGCGCATGACGATGGGTGGTTTGGCGGCAGTTTCCGGACTGGTTGGTTTGTCGCTAATCGCACTGGTCAAAGACCCCGAACCGGTGGAAACCACGCAAAAGGGCTCTGTCCTGTCTTTGCTGAAAATGCCAGTCCTCTGGCCGATCTTCGCGTTGATGGTCGTCAATTACGCGCCTGCCGCGGGGCTGCGCGGCCTTTGGGCGGGGCCATATGTGGCGGATGTGTATGGCGCGGATACCGGCGCCATCGGGCAGGTCACGCTTGTCATGGCCGTCGCCATGATCATTGGCAGCTTCGCCTATGGCCCGCTTGAACGGCTGCTCGGCACGCGCAAATGGGTGATCTTCGGTGGCAACGGCATCGGGGCGCTGGCCCTTGGTGCGCTTTGGCTCATGCCGACCCAAGGGATCGTGTTCGCCACAATCATGCTCGCCATCGTGGGTATTTCCGGCTCGACCTTCCCCGTGCTCATCGCCCATGCCAAGGCGTTCATCCCCAGTCACCTGACGGGGCGCGGGGTCACATTGATGAACCTCTTCGGGATTGGCGGGGCAGGGGTCATGCAATTTGCGACCGGTCCGATCCATGCCGCCAACGTGACCGACACACCGTCCGATGCCTATGTGTTCCTCTTTGGGATATTCGGGATCATGGTCACCTTGGGGCTGTTGGCCTACCTATGGTCCACCGACAGCCGCGACTAGGGTCTTTCCCTTATGCGCCAAGCGCGGTAAGAGGCGGCACTCAAATCAAGGAAGCAACAAATGGGTTATAATATCGTCGTTGTTGGCGCCACAGGTAACGTGGGCCACGAAATGCTGAACATCTTGTCCGAGCGGGCCTTTCCGATCGACAAAATAGCAGTGCTTGCCAGCCGTAAATCGCTGGGAACCGAAGTCAGCTTTGGCGATAAAACCCTCACGACTGAGGACCTTGATACGTTTGATTTCACGGGCTGGGATATCGCGCTTTTCGCTGTCGGTTCCGACGCGACCAAGAAATACGCCCCTATCGCAGCCAAGGCAAACTGCGTCGTGATCGATAACTCTTCGCTCTACCGCTACGATCCGGACATCCCGCTGATCGTGCCAGAAGTGAACCCAGAGGCGATCCACGGCTATAAGAATAAGAACATTATCGCGAACCCGAACTGTTCGACCGCACAGATGGTCGTCGCGCTAAAGCCGCTGCATGATCGCGCCAAGATCAAGCGCGTAGTGGTCAGCACCTACCAATCCGTGTCCGGTTCCGGCAAGGCCGCGATCGACAGCCTGTGGGATGAAACCAAGGCGATCTACAATCCGACGGCTTCGGCATCGCAGCATTACACCAAGCAGATCGCGTTCAACGTGATCCCGCACATTGACGTGTTCATGGACAGCGGCGACACCAAAGAAGAATGGAAAATGGTCGTCGAAACGAAAAAGATCATCGACAAGGATATCAAGGTCACAGCGACCTGCGTGCGCGTCCCTGTTTTCGTTGGCCACTCCGAATCGGTGAACATCGAATTTGAGGATTTCCTCGACGAAGATGAAGCCCGCGACATCTTACGCGAGGCCCCCGGCGTCATGGTCATCGATAAGCGTGAAGATGGCGGTTATGTCACCCCGATCGAATGTGTTGGTGATTTCGCAACATTCATCAGCCGCATCCGTCAGGATGTGACGGTCGAAAATGGCCTAAACCTGTGGTGCGTATCCGACAACCTACGCAAGGGCGCGGCGCTGAACGCGGTCCAGATTGCCGAAACGCTGGGACGTGAGTGTCTGAAAAAGGGCTAAGACCTCTCGTGCGAAATCCAAAGCCCCGTCCAACTTGGCGGGGCTTTTTTAATTTCTGCTCTCGCTTTTTTAAAAATACTCCTGGGTCCGGGGCTGGCCCCGGCCTGTCGACGTGCGCAGCACGGCGAAACCTAAAACCGTTCGGCCCGCAGCACCTGCGCATCCGTGACAGACACGACCCCGATATGTGGTTCCACAACGGCGAATGCAGCCTTTAGCAGTCCGTCCAACCGCTCTGGCTTAATCAGGCACACAACGTTGACCATACCGGATCGTCCGACTTGTCCATCGCGCGTCCACTGGCCTGATCTGCCCGATCCGCCGATCACGGGCATGATTGTGTACCCCGTCACCCCAGCCTTGGTGAGCGCATCTGTCAGGCGGCTTTCCAACGGGGCCTCAATCACGATTGAGACGCGTTTTGCGTCATGCATTTCCATCAGTTCGCTCCAATCATAAGTTGCGCGGCGGCCAGATACAGCGGGATGCCAAGGGTCAGGTTAAACGGGAATGTGACACCCAGCGACAATGTTAGATAGATCGCAGGGTTGGCTTGGGGCAGGGCCACACGCATCGCGGCGGGCACAGCGATATAGCTGGCTGATGCGGCCAGCACCATCATCAACACAACTCCGCCAAGGTTAAGCCCCGCCAGCGCCCCCAGCGCCATGCCGATTGCGGCGCCCACAAGCGGCATCGCAATGCCAAACGCCACAAGGTTGAACCGGATCAGCCCGCGTGCCTGCTGCAATCCGCGCCCTGCAATCAGGCCCATATCAAGCAGGAACAGACACAGCACGCCCTTGAACGGGGTCACGATAAACGGCGCAATTTCGGCCAGCCCCTTTTCACCGGTCAATGCGCCAATGGCAAAGGCGCCAACTAGCAAAACGATCGACCCGTTCAGCATAATTTCACGCAATAGCGCGCTGTCCATGCCGCCACCCTTTGATCCGCCGCGGGCCACAAGCCAGAGGGCGGACAGGATCGCTGGGGCCTCCATGACAGCGGCGACGGCGACCATATAACCCTCTGTGCCAATCCCTTGGCTTTCCAAAACGGATGTCGCAGCGACGAATGTCACGATGGAAATCGAGCCATAGTGTGCGGCCACCGCGGCGGCATCAGTGCGGTCCAATCCCGTCATGATCCGCAAGGCTGCAAAGGCGATGAACGGAATGCCAAATGACAGAACCAGCCCCGCAACCACCGCCGCGATCAGCGTCGCATCAATCCCATGGGCCGACACGGACGCGCCACCCTTGAACCCGATTGCAAACAGCAAATAGATCGACATGCCCTTGGCCACGGCCTCTGGTATCGACAAATCTGATCGGGCCATGGCGCCAAACAGACCCAGCGCAAAGCTCAGGATGATCGGGGAAATCAGGTTGTTCGCGGCAAGTTCAAACAGATTGGTCATCGCGACCTCAAATCTTGTGGAAGGTAGAAGTCAGCGGGTCATAGGTTTCCAGCTCGCCTTCGCCGATCTCATTCCAGATACCGTGCAGCGACAGCTCTTCTGCCTCCACTGCGGCTTTGACAAACGGGAAGGTCATCAGGTTTTCCAGCGATACCAGTACAGCCTCTTTTTCAAGGGCCTGTTTGCGGGTATCGTCATCGCCTTCGGGAAGGCGGTCAAAGCCGGGGCGCAAGATATCCATCCACCGCCCGACAAAGCTGGCCTTGTCTTCCAGCTGCGGGGCGTGACCGGAACACATGTTGTAACACCCCTCAACACCGCCACAGCCCGAATGGCCCATGACAATCAGGTGGCTGACCTTTAGCGCTGTAACAGCGTATTCAACTGCTGCCGATGTCCCGTGCTGCAACCCGTCGGGCTGATAGGGCGGGACCAAGTTGGCGATGTTGCGGTGAATGAAAAATTCACCTTGGTCGGCGCCAAAGATTGCGGTGACATGCACACGGCTGTCACAACATGAAATCACCATGGCGCGCGGACGCTGCCCTTCGTCGGCAAGGCGGCGGTACCACCCTTTGTTCTCGGCATAGGTCGTGGCCTTCCAGCCATGGTACCGTTTGACCAGATATTCAGGTAGAGGGCGGGCGGATTGCATGGGGGTGGCTCCATCGAATATTTCCCAAAGGTTATGTCTCATTTTCATGAATTTGGAGAAATTTCAATTGTGTGTTTCAACCTTCTAAAAACTATCATGCGCTAGTGTCTGCGTATGGAACAAAAACAAACACAGATACCGGCCAATGCCGATCACACATTTCCCGTTACAACGGTTGCTATGCTGCGCTGTGCGGCCCCCGATCATATTGATGGGGAACCCGTCGCACATATCGTTGCGTCCAAAGGACAACCCGAGGCAGAAGAAATGATCTGCCGCGTGCTCGAGGATATCGCCTACCGGCTTGACGCGTTGCAAGTTGCGAAAAATGCCCACGCTTTTGATAGTGTCGCCAAACCGGCACGGCGGATCGTGCATGTGGCGGCTCAAATCGGGTTGCTGGATGTGTCTAAATCAGCGGTGGGCGTGGCAGATGCGTCGCAAGGGCGTGATGGTGTCGCGCTTCGTGCGACACTGGCACGGCTGGAACGTGCCTTTGATCTTGCAGTGACCGAAATTTGGCAGTTTCGCGATAACATGCATTAGCACGCAATGCGCTTGCGGCGGCGTCGCAACGGGGTAATCTAGCACGGTAACAATCCGAAAGCTTGATGATATGCCCTTTGCCGCCGCCGACACGCCCGCCATTCCCCTTTATGTGATTGGGGCGGATGGCTTGGATGGCATGCCAGCCGATGCACGCGATTGGGCAGATAGTAATGGGTTTAGCGGCGGTCTGGGGCAGGTGCTGACCGTGCCAAACGCAGATGGCGGCATCGGTGCTGCGCTGGTCGGGTATGGCACGCCGGCGACCCGTGCACGGGGGCGGTTCCATGTGGGCGCAGCTGCACGCAAACTCCCCCAAGGGACCTATGCAATCGCGACCGATCTGTCCGCGGCCGAATTGGAAGAGGCCGCATTGGGCTGGCTTTTTGAAAGCTACCGTTTTGATCAATACATTCGGCCTGCAAAGGATGCGGCATTGCTTGTCGCCCCGAACGGCATCGACGCGGTCAAAATTGCGACCATCGCCACGGGCGAAGCGCTGACCCGCGATCTGATCAATACCCCATCATCCGACATGGGCCCCGCCGAGCTTGAGGATGCGTTTCGTGCCCTCGCCAAGGACCAGGATGCAGAGGTGAATGTCATTGCTGGTGACGATCTGTTGTCTGCAAACTTCCCGATGATCCACACGGTTGGCCGTGCCTCGACCCGTGATCCACGGCTGCTGGACATGCGCTGGGGTGACGTAGGGCCGAAGCTGACGCTTGTTGGCAAAGGGGTCTGCTTTGATACTGGCGGGCTGAACATCAAACCCGGCGGCTCTATGGGGTTGATGAAAAAGGATATGGGTGGTGCGGCCACCGTTCTGGGACTGGCGCATATGATCATGGGGCTCGGGCTGAAACTCCGACTGCGGGTGCTGGTGCCTGCTGTGGAAAATAGCATCGATGGCAACGCCTTCCGCCCCCAAGATATCCTGACCAGCCGCAAGGGCCTGACCGTTGAAATCAACAATACCGACGCCGAAGGGCGGTTGGTGCTGGCCGATGCACTGACCCTTTCGGATGAGGATGACCCTGATTTGGTGATCTCTATGGCGACACTGACAGGGGCCGCACGGGTTGCCGTCGGGCCAGATATTTCGCCATTTTTCACCGATGACCACACACATGCTGCGGCGATTGCCAAGGCGGGTGCGCAGGTGGCCGATCCGGTTTGGCAACTGCCATTCCACCCACCGTATGAGGCGATGATCGAACCTGGTATTGCGGATCTGGATAACGCCCCCAAGGGCGGGTTCGCGGGCTGTATCACTGCGGCGCTCTTCTTGCGCCGCTTCGTCGAAAGCCCCTATATGCATTTTGATGTGTACGGCTGGAACCCGTCCGCCGCACCGGGGCGGCCCAAGGGCGGTGTTGGCATGGGCGCACGCGCGATCCTTGCCGCATTGCCCGACATGCTGGACCTGTGATGGACAGGCGGCTGACGCCATCGAACGGACGGGTCGCGGCCACGTCCTTGCGCAGGCAAGTCAAGGCCGATCATTTCACAGACGGCACCGCGCAAAGCATCGGGCAACCGGTCGTTGATCTATGCGCTGCGCCGGATGGTCTGCGTGACCGGCAACTGCTATTAGGGGCGTCCGTGACGGTGTTTGAGAACCGCGAAGGTTGGTGCTTTGTGCAAGGAACCGATGGTTACGTCGGATATCTGCGAAGCGATGCGCTTTTGCCGCAAGCAACGCCGTCTCATTTCGTTGGCACCTCAGCCACCCACGCATATGTGGCCGAAGATTTCAAATCCGCCGACATTATGGCCCTGCCATTCGGGGCGCGGGTCACGGTGCTGGATGAGCGACGCAAATTCTATGAAACCAACGTGGGCTTTGTGCCCAAGGCGCACCTGCGCCCGCTTGACCGGCCGTTCACCGATCCGGCTACTGTGGCGCAAATGCATTTTGGTGTGCCCTACCTTTGGGGGGGGAATGCGACACGCGGTATCGATTGTTCCGGCCTTGTGGCGGCGGGGCTGACGGCCTGTGGCATCGCCTGTCCGGCGGATAGCGACATGCAACGGGACGGGCTGGGGGCCGCCTTTACCGGCGACTATCAGCGCGGCGATTTGCTGTTCTGGAAGGGGCACGTGGGGATGATGGTGGACGCGGACACGATGATCCACGCCAATGCGCATCATATGGCCACCGCCTATGAACCTATCGGGCGGGCCATTTTGCGGATCAAGGCTCATGGCGAGGGTGACGTGATCGCGCAGCGGCGGCTTTAGTCGACTGCGCGGATCAATTTGCGATCTAGCACACGCAACACCTGGCGCAGATCATTGCCTCGCTTCAGCACCTGACCATCCATGCCGATGACAGCATATTGCCCTTGCTTCAGCCGCAGCTTGGGGCGCTTTTCGACCTTGTAAATCGGGTTCTCTGCCGTGTGCTTGAACACCGAAAAAACGGCCACATCCCGCAGGAACGACAGCCCATAATCGCGCCATTCCCCCGCCGCGACCATGCGACCATACAGGCCCATCAAAAGGGCCAGCTCGGTGCGGTGAAATGCAATCTGTTCGAGGGCGGCTGGGTGTAGCGGCACTGGTGTATTTGATGTCATAACTCCAGATTTGCCCCGAATAGCACCAAAATCAAGGCGTTGCCGCAAACTTGCTGCAAAACAACCGCGACATTGCCCTGCGGCGTCCCTGATGCCGCCACACGGCGAAGGCAAGAATAGATCATAGCGTATAGGTTCCTGAAAGGGGTTCGTTATAGCCCCACCCAGTGTTTCCTTTCAGGGCCTGTCGCTTATCCCCTGCGTTTAGCCACAGCTAATCTGGATGATTTTACCAGATGCGCCGACGTGGAAATTCATCCGCTCGGGCCGATAGTCTTGGGTCAGGATGGTATCGGGCCGGATCACGCGCACTTGGCCGAGGATCAAAATGCGTTCCAGATTGGTCGCGTCCTGGTTCAACAACGTATGATACCGCACAGCGCCGCATGTATCATCCAACCCTTTCGGTAAAGGTTTCGCCACAGGTGTCGTGTCTTGCAGGGCGGGGGCGGTGCAGGCCGCGAGGGCCATCAATACGATCAGTTTTTTCGTACCCCACCCCTAGCACAGACTGGTGCGGGCATGGCAATCCAGCAATTGTCGTGTTTGGTCCCCTCAAGTGCGTGCATATGCTTGATCCGGCGCCTGAATTCGGGGAACCTGACGCCAGATTGCAAAAGGAATAAGCAAATGATGCGCACCCGTGCTGCCGTGGCTGTTACCGCCGGAAAACCACTGGAAATTATGGAAGTGAACCTCGAAGGCCCGCGCGCCGGAGAGGTGCTTGTTGAAATCAAGGCAACTGGACTGTGTCATACAGATGAATTCACCCGCTCTGGCGACGACCCAGAGGGGATTTTCCCTGCGATCCTCGGCCATGAGGGCGCAGGCGTCGTGATCGAAGTTGGTGAAGGTGTGACCAGCCTTGAGGTCGGTGACCACGTCATCCCCCTCTATACCCCCGAATGCCGTGAGTGTGAGTATTGCCTCAACCCCAAAACCAATCTGTGTCAGGCGATCCGCTCGACCCAAGGGGCGGGTATGTTGCCCGATGGATCAACCCGGTTTTCCATGCTCGATGGTACGCCAATCCACCACTACATGGGCTGTTCTACATTCGCCAACCACACCGTCGTGCCAGAGATAGCACTGGCCAAGGTCCGCAAGGACGCGCCGTTTGATAAAATCTGCTACATTGGTTGCGGCGTGACCACAGGCATCGGTGCTGTGATCAACACCGCTAAGGTCGAAATTGGCAGCCGCGCGATTGTGTTCGGTCTGGGCGGCATCGGCCTGAACGTGATCCAAGGGCTGCGGCTTGCGGGCGCGGATCAGATCGTTGGTGTCGATCTGAACGACAGCAAGGTTGAGATGGGCACACATTTCGGCATGACCGATTTTGTGAACCCGTCCAAGGTTGATCGCGATCTGGTGGCCCATCTGGTCGAACTCACAGGCGGCGGCGCGGACTATACATTCGACGCGACCGGGAATGTCGGCGTCATGCGCACAGCACTTGAGGCCGCGCATAAAGGCTGGGGCGAAAGCATCATCATCGGCGTGGCCCCCGCTGGCGCTGAAATCTCAACCCGTCCGTTCCAACTGGTCACAGGCCGTAGCTGGCGCGGGACAGCATTTGGCGGTGCGTCCGGCCGGACGGATGTGCCCAAGATTGTCGATTGGTACATGGACGGCAAGATTGAGATTGATCCGATGATCACGCACAAGCTGAAGCTTGATGATATCAACGACGGGTTTGATCTGATGCACGAAGGTAAATCCATCCGCGCCGTCGTCGAATTCTAAACCGATCCGCTGCGACGAACGCGCAGCAACGTAGGATGGGTCTTGACCCATCGACCCAGCCCCCTATTTCCGAATCATTCTAATATAGGGGGCGACCATGATCCCAGGCTTTGCAAACCGCCGCTGATTTCGCGATCTGTCGGAACAAGACATTCTTGCGCTCGCGATTTCGTCAGAAGAGGACGACGCGCGCATCTACCGAAGTTATGCGGAAATGCTGCGGGCAGGTTACCCCGCGACCGCCGCAATCTTTGACGGCATGGCGTCCGAAGAAGACCACCACCGCCGCCGCTTGATTGACCTGCATGTGGCGCGTTTTGGGGATGTGATCCCGCTGATCCGCCGGGAACATGTGTCGGGTTTTTATGCCCGCCGTCCTGTTTGGCTGGTCGAAAACCTTGGCCTTGATCGCATCCGGGATGAGGCCGCGCAGATGGAGCGTGATGCAGAACGGTTCTATCGCGCTGCCGCCGCCCAAACCAGCGATGCCGCAACACGCAAGCTGCTGGGCGATTTGGCCGCAGCAGAGGCGGGCCATGCCCAAAGTGCGGACCATCTAGCCGATGAAAACCTGTCCGACGACGCCAAATCATCAGAAGAATCCGCAGCCCACCGGCAGTTCATCCTGACATGGGTGCAACCGGGCCTTGCGGGGCTCATGGACGGTTCGGTCTCGACCCTGGCGCCGATCTTTGCAACTGCATTCGCGACCCAGGACACATGGACCACATTCCTTGTCGGGCTGGCCGCATCCGTCGGCGCGGGCATCTCCATGGGCTTCACTGAGGCTGCGTCTGATGACGGTCAAATCTCTGGCCGCGGGTCCCTGATCAAACGGGGCATCGCGGCGGGTGTGATGACGACACTGGGCGGGTTAGGTCACGCATTGCCCTACCTGATCGTGGACTTTTGGACGGCGACAGCCGTCGCACTGGTCGTTGTATTTGTTGAGCTTTGGGCCATCGCATGGATCCAGAACAGGTATATGCAAACGCCATTCCTGCGCGCCGCGTTTCAGGTGGTCGTGGGCGGTGCGCTTGTGTTTGCGGCGGGCGTGATCATTGGATCGGGTTAGACAGTACGGACCATTGTTGTGGCGGCGGAAAACCCGAACAGGTATTTAAACGGCCCAAGATATTGGGTGTCCCCTGCCACAAACCCGCGACGTTCATACAGCGTACGGGCCCGCGGGTTGTTGTCAATGACATCCAGTCGGACCTCGGCGTAGCCGCGCGCGCGGGCCTTGTCCACAATGGCGTCCAGTAGGGCGGTCCCGACACCGCGCCCGCGCGCTGTCGGATCGACAAAAATGCCATCCATCAAGAACCGCGCGTTTTTCGTGTCGCGTTCCAGCAGTTGCAGCAACCCCGCTCGCCAAACAGCACCCCAGATCCCATAGGTCTGGGATAGATCGCGAAATGTGCCGCCGACCAAGGCACCATCCATCGTCTTGAAACCTGCCACACCACGCAGCGCCCAGTCAGCATCCCGCGCACAGATGCTATGGGTCGGGTCCAACACACGTTCAACGAATGCCAGCGCCTTACCTTCGGGCGCCATTACACGGCCTAGCTTGGCCCCGAATGCCTTCCAGTAAAGGGCGGCGATTTGGCTGCGCTCATCCAGAGCAAATCCCTTGGAAATGATCATAGACCGAACGCCGCATAGGGGATGAACGGGACGAGGTCACCGATGGCGATATCCATCGCCGCATCGTCCAGCATGACCAACCCCGTGGCCCATGACAGCCCGGACACACGGCCCGACCCTTCGGATGCGAATGCCTCGAGCTGCCCATCGACAACGCGGGCGCGGATAAATTCTCGTCGGCCCGCCTTTTTCGATTTGGTGAATGCGGCAGGAAGCAGTGTTGGCACCGCCTCCGTCCATCCTGATCCGGCCAGCATAGACAAGGCGGGGCACGCAAATACCAGCGTACAAACCATCGCGGCCACGGGGTTGCCGGGCAATCCGATGATCGGCGTATCGTGCCACATCCCCATGGCAAGGGGGCGGCCAGGCTTCATCGCCACCCGCCACAGCGCAAAGCTGCCGGTTTGATCGAGCAAGGCGGACATGTGATCCTCATCCCCTGCGGATGCGCCGCCGGATGTCAGGATCACGTCGCATCGTGCCGCCGCATCATCCAACATCCCGCGCAGGATTTCACGATCATCAGGCGCACAACCAAGGTCTACCAGCTTATGCCCCCACGCCTGCACAACGGCACCCAACATCGGGCGGTTGGCGTCGTAGATTTGATCGGCACGGGCAGCACCACCCGCTTGGGCCAGCTCATCACCGGTGGATAACACGCCAACGCGTAGCTTCTTTTGTACGGCGACATGTCCCACACCCGCCGCGACAAGCGTGCCGATATCAGCGGGTGTCAGGATGCGCCCCTTGGGCAAGATCACGTCGCCCGCGATCATATCCTCACCCGCCTTGCGGGCGTTGGCCCCGCGTTTCAGTGGGCCGTTGAACGTGATCGCGGCGTCGGTCGCTGCGACGTCCTCTTGCAAGATCACCGTGTCGACCCCGTGGGGCAGAGTAGCGCCTGTCAGGATACGAATGGCTGATCCCGCGGGCACTGGATCAGGGTGCGGAACACCTGCCGCCGCTCGCCCGTCCACCAGCGGCATTACATGCAACCCGTCTGCCGCACCACCCGCAAAGCCATAGCCGTCCACGGCCGAATTCGGTGTCGGGGGATGGGACCGTACCGCGCACACATCCTCTGCCAGAATGCGTCCAGCGGCCTTATCAACCGGTTTGGATGTGATCCCAGTGACGGAGTTAAGATGCGATTGCAGATGCGCCAGCGCCGCATCTACGGGGGTCCAATGGGCACCTTGGGGCATCGCGAAGCAGTCGTTGCGCAGTGGCGGTGCGGCTGGGGCGGGAATACCCAAAATCCAACCCTCCTCGGGCGCGGAAACATGCATCATATCGTGGAGGGCATCAGTTGGCATGACGGCAAAATGATTGGCCGTGGCCTGTACCTGATGGGCATCTTTGATCATCCCATCGGGCGCGGGTCCGACATAAAGGGTCGGCCAGATTTCGACGATGGTGATGGCAGTATCCGTTTGCTCAAACGGCCAGACGGATAGGTTGGTGCCGAACCGCGCACGCAAGCGGTGCAGCACTGGCAAACCCATCATGACCTGCGATCCAACTGCCCCTGCGCCAGCCATTTGCCAGCAGGTAAAGCTGCCTTTGGCATGACCTTCGACCATCCGCTTTTCAGGGAACGGGTTGGGATCGCGGGCAAGCCCCTTGCGTGGCAGGCCCGCGATATCTCGTTTCAGGCCATTGCCCCAAAACGGCCCCGTGCCGTCTGTCATGGCGTTCAGTTGACCGGCAATATCAAAGCGATTGTTCGACTTGGCCTCATCCACGATGTGATCTGCGAACCAAGCCCATAGGGCAAATGGGTCATCAGAGCCTGTAACCGTCTTTGCAAATCCCGCCGGATAACCGAACGGGAAATCAAAGCCTGCCAGCACACGGCGGCCCGCCGCGACTTCGGACGCAAGGAATGGTGTGACCCAATCCTCAAACGCTTGGCGGCTGCGAAAATAGATCGGATCATCCCCCGCCACACAGGCCCAAATAGCGTCAGCCTTGGGGCGCGGCCCTTGGTCGGGGGCGCCGGACCAATCGACCATCAAGATGGTGTCATAAGTCACAATCCGACCTCCGAAAGGATGAAATCCGCGATGGCATTGGTGTCATCAAGATCAAATTTCTGCTGCGGCGCGGTGACGGGACAATCAGATGCAACGGCAAGGATCGTCGGATCACGCGGTGCCAAAAGCGTGCCATTTGTCACGCCGCGATAGGTTTCCAGTTTAGGGTGCGCGTTGGTTTTATACCCTTCGATCAGGACAAGATCGACAGGGTTTAGCTGGGCCAGTAGCGTGTCGAGCGCAGGTTCATTTGCGCCGCGTAATTCAGACATCAGCGCCCAGCGTGCCCCCGATGACAACAGCACCTGTGATGCGCCCGCCGTGCGGTGCCGATAGCTGTCCTTGCCGGGGTGGTCGACGTCGAAACTGTGGTGGGCGTGCTTGATCGTGGATACAGTGAACCCGCGCGATGTGATCTCGGAGACGAGCCGTTCCATCAGACCGGTCTTGCCCGTATTCTTGAACCCAACGAGGCCAAAAACCTTCATAACATGCCCCGCGCTGTTGTCAGATCGTCTGGTGTATTCACGTTGAAAAAACTGGCGTCATCAGGAAACGGGGCCATTGCGGCGTCATGCCTGCTGGTCCATTGCACCACCTTGCGCAGGCCGTCCTGCAACGCTGTGCGCAGGTCATCGCGCAACGCCACGGGCCAAATCCCAAACGTCGGCTGCCGCCCGCTGGGGGATGTCGCAAGCGCGAGGCCATGGGCTGTATCCTCGGCCGCCATTTGTAGGCGCGGCACCAGATCACAGGGCAGAAACGGGGTGTCTGCGGCAGCGGTGACGATGTGTTCAACACCATTTTCAGCTGCCCAATCTAGACCCGCCAGAACGCCGCTAAGCGGTCCCGCAAAGCCGTCGATGCTGTCGGCAATCATGGGCATGTTCAGGTCTGCAAATCGGCCCGCATCCCCGTTGGCATTCAGCACAAGGCTGGCGCATTGCGGTTCAAAGCGGGCGATCACATGGGACAGGATGCTTCGATCGCCAAGCATCAGGCGGCTTTTGTCGCCGCCACCCATGCGCTGTGCCTGCCCACCGGCAAGGATGATCCCGACAGGTTGTTTCATACTGCGATCCGTGGATTGGGGCGCTGCCCCCGGCCTGCGGCCTCCCCCGAGGTATTTTTGGCAAATAGAAGGGTCATTTGGCGGCCTTTCGGCTGGATTTTTTAGGCTCTTCGCGGACGGATGATGGGTCTGCGTCGCGGATCAGGCGGGCCTCGCCGGACAAGCACATGAACCGTTGGCCGCGTAAGCGCCCGATCAAAGTGAGGTCGATTTGATTGGCAATCTCGACGCCCCAAGCGGTAAAGCCGGAGCGGGAGGCGAGCGCAGCGATGCCCATTTGCGCACATTTGATCACCATTTCGGAGGTCAGGCGGCCGGTGGTATAAAGCAGCTTATCCGCGCCGCTGACCCCGTTGGCCAGCATCCAGCCTGCGATTTTGTCGACAGCATTATGGCGGCCGACGTCCTCCATATAGACAAGCGGTTTGGAGCCGTGGCAAAGGACCGTGCCATGGATCGCGCCCGCGGAAAGATAAAGCGACGGGGTCGTGTTGATCTGGGCGGCCAGCGCATAAAGGTCGGATGTTTTCAGCTGTGATGGGGGCAGGGTAATGCCATCGAGCCCCTCCATCATGTCGCCAAAAACGGTGCCGACCGCACAGCCGCTGGTGCGGGTTTTGCGCGCGAGCTTATCTTCGTAGTTCGTGGCGCTCTTGGTGCGCACGACGATTGTTTCCAGCTCTTCGTCATAGTCGATGCCGGTGATCTCATCTGTGTCCGACAGCATCCCCTGATTGCGCAGGAACCCGAGCGCAAGGAAATTGGGGTAATCGCCAATGGTCATGGCTGTCACAATTTCTTGGGAGTTCAGGAATATCGTCAGCGGGCGTTCTTCGACGACCTGCACGTCAACGGTGGCGCCGGTGTGATCTGTGCCCGTTACCTTGCGTGTCAACCGCTGCGCCGCCGGATTGGGCGCAATCAAATAGGTATGGTCGGCATCACGCATGCTGATTTGTCTTTCCATGGCGGCAGGATTAAAGCAGAGGGTATTCCGCCATAAGATAGGATGATCTGATGCCCGCCACCACCACCAAATCCGCCTTCCTTGCGGGGGTACGCGACGGGCTGCCGTTCATTGTGATGGTCGTGCCGTTTGCGATGCTATTTGGCGTGGTCGCGATCGAGGCGGGGTTGACCCTTGCGCAGACGATGGGGTTCACGATTTTGGTCATTGCTGGGGCGTCGCAATTCGCGGCATTGCAGCTGATGGTTGAAAATGCAGCGATCGGATTTATCCTGTTGGCGGCGTTGGCAGTGAATCTGCGCATGGCGATGTATTCGGCCGCCTTGGCCCCGCATTTAGGGGGCGCACCGATGTGGCAACGGTTGCTGGTCGGCTATTTGAACTTTGACCAATCCTATATGGCCTCGGTGGCGCGGTATGATGATACGCCAGACATGCCATTGTCCGATAAGGTGGCGTTTTTCCTTGGGGTTGCGGCGGCGATCACACCGTTTTGGTGCAGCTTTACCCTTGTGGGGGCGTTGATCGGCGCGGCCATTCCTGAGAGCTATCAGATCGAATTCATCATGCCGATTGCGTTCCTGTCGATGGTGGCCCCGATGATCAAATCGCTGGCTCATGTGGCCGCGGCATTTGTGTCGGCGGTGGTCGCGCTGTTGCTGGTATGGATGCCGTCGGGTAGCGGCCTTTTGGTGGCGGCGGTCTGTGCCATGGGTACCGGCGTCATGGTCGAGACGTGGATGGAAGGGCGCCGCGCATGAGCTATTCTGCCACCGAAATCTGGTTGATCATCGGCATTCTGGCCGTTGGCACCTTTGCGATCCGGTTCTCATTTCTCGGGCTGATCGGGAACAAACCGATTCCGCCGCTGATGGAACGTATGCTGCGGTTCACGCCCGTCGCGGTTTTGCCGGGGATGGTGGCGCCATTGGTGCTAAGCGGGGGGGCGATCCCTGATCCGGTGCGCTTGATCGCGGCGCTGACTGCCGTTGCCGTGGCGTACCGCAAACGGAATGTCGTCTGGGGTATGTTCGCAGGGATCGCGGTGTTCTACGCGGGACTATTCGCTACTGGGGCGCTGTAAGGGTCGCATCAATCGCGGCTTGGGCGATGGATTTGTCGTCCGCATCGTTTTCACGGATGATGGTGCGCACCACACCAGGGATCGCTTGGAAGTCATCGGCCAAGCGGTCGGGGAACAAGCGTGATTTCAAGATTTCAAAGCCGGGAAGCTGGGTCAGAACCGAGGACGCAGCACGCGTGCAATACATCTGCGCGACGGGGCCGTGGGCTAATGACAGCTGTACGGCGCGTTCGGCCACGGGGGCAGGCACCAAAATCCGCTGCTTTTCGACGTAATATGTTTCGCGGGCGTGGAAGCTGACGAAAAGCGCCTCAACCTGCGGGGTGATGCCGAATAGCACATCATCGCGTTCGGGGATCGACGGGCTGCTAAAGGACCCCGCGGGATCAAACAGAACCCGCTGGCTGGCGTCGATCATCAACGCGGAATGCGCCCCGTTGTCAGAGCCTGCGTTGCGCACGGTATAAAGCGTCAGTGCTGTGGGGCCATTGTCTTGATACCTGGCGGCGCGCACCGCGTCATCTGTGGCCCGCACCGATTGGGCGCCGCTACATCCGGCCAGCACCAAAGGTGCGCCAATTAGGAATGCGCGGCGATCCAATGATTTAGCCGTTGATCAGCGCCAGCAAGATCAGTGCAACGATGATAATGATCGTGCCCTTTGTCACCATAGAGATGAAACCGTCAAAGGTCTTTTCCTGAACGGATGTATCCATTTCGCCGTGTTTGTGATCAGCCATCTGTGCTGTCCTTCTTCTAATCTGTTTGCCGTGCGATAGCCCATCTTGGTGGGCTTGTCACGGGGGCTATGTGGTCGCAGCGTCTTCTTCGCGGTCCAGCTCTTTGGCCAGTTGAAAGCCGATGCGTTGGGGTTCGTCTTGGTCCACATGTTTAGGGCTGGCCGTCAACATCACGTTAAGCTGGCTGACATGCTGGATCAGCTGTGTTTTTGCGCCCGCACCATTCGTGCCATAGTAGGTGACGATATCGGGGTCAAAGAACCCCAGACCTTCGATCTTGATTACACCCGTGTCGCCACCGGCGAAGCCCATGCCAACCTCATGATCATTGTCCAAGGTTTCCTCGAACTTTTTGATATACATGATGATCCGCTCATAGGCCCATTGCGCGGGGCTTTTCTGTACAGGCGATTCTTGCAACGCCTTTGGCAAATCTTCGTGGCGGCTACCCTTGGGGGTGGCAATGTGGTTATCATGCAGCTTGGGCAGCACGGCGTTTTCCATCGCCTCGGCAGAAGTCTCAGATTGGGTCATAGGGGTACCGCTGTTGTGTCTTTCATGTCTTCCATAACGAAGCTTGCGGAAATATCTGATACAGAAATCCGTGATGTGAGCGATTTATAGAATGCGTCATAGGCGGGCACATCGGCCACCCGCACGCGCAACACGTAATCCAGATCGCCCGTCATGCGGTACGCGCCCACAACCTCGGGCATTGTTTTCAATGCGGTCTGAAATGTGGTCATCCATTTGGCGTCATGGGTGTTGGTGCGGATCATGACCATCGCCTGCAACGAACAGCCCGCAAGGGCAGGGTTCACAAGCGCCACGCGCCCCGTGATCACGCCTGCTGCCTCCATCTGTTTGATCCGCCGCCAACATGCATTGCGCGATAGGGCGACGGCTTCGCTGATGTCATCCACTGATGTGGTAGCGTCGGTTTGCAAAATGTTCAGGATTTTGCGGTCAATTGTATCAAGCGTATCTGTCATATTGGGACATTATCCCAATTTTTCGCGAAATAGGAGGGGTAATTGGGACCGCACCGCATGTTTCGCGGTGTAGGGTGCCTGTAATCAAGAAGGAAACCATCATGTCAGCCAATCCCATCGCCGCCCTGTTCACCGATCATCCTGCAACCGTGAACGAAACCTATTTTGGTCACATGCGATTCGCACTTGGGTTTGGCTTCTGGCTCGCGGTTGCCGCGATGGCTGCTGTGGTCCACGCATTGATCCCCGCACTGTGTGAAACCACCGCAAGCCGTATCCTTGGGCGGTTGACCGCACGGATGCAGGCGCGCCACTGATGTGCCGGATCGCGGCCTATAGCGGCCCTGCTATTCCGCTGGAAAACATCATCGTCCACCCCGCCCATTCGCTGCCGGACCAAAGCCAGCACGTGTCAGAGGCAAAGTTGGCTGTCAACGGCGACGGGTTCGGTATCGCGTGGTACGGGGATGATGACCGCCCCGGCCTGTACCGCGATGTGCTGCCCGCATGGGCCGATGGCAACCTGACCAGCCTGTGCCGCATGGTGCGATCGCACCGATTCATCGCGCACATCCGCGCCAGCACTATGGGCGAGACGAGCCGCACAAATTGCCATCCTTTCACCCATGGCAATTGGGCGTTTTGCCATAACGGGCAGGTCCCCCCATTATCCACAGATCAGGCGCTAGCTAGAGGCCGCGTTGCCCGACGATCTGTATGACGCACGCTGCGGCACAACTGATAGCGAAATGATCTTTCTGACCCTGCTTCCCAATGGCTTGGATCAAGACCCCGATGGGGCGATGGCCGCAACATTGGATGCGATTGGTCCCGCAACAGATGCGGGGCCTATCCGGCTGAAATGCGTCTTTTCCGACGGGGTGCAGATTTATGCCTACCGTTACGCGTCCGACGGGCGATGCCCGACGCTTTACGTGTCTGGCCTGCTCGATAATGGCGGCGTCGCGCTCGCGTCAGAGCCGCTGGATGGCCGAGCGGATCGTTGGACGATGGTGCCCGCGAACCAGTTGTTCGTGCTACCGGCTCAGCCCGCGGCCAATGCGGCGTAATAATACGCGCCGTCATCGCCCAGCGTGCGGCTGACCTTGCCTGCTAAATACAGGTGGTTGACGTGGGCGACCGCCTCGACCAAGGCAAGACCGTATTCACCGCGTCCGATTTTGCGTTTGAACAGGGGTGGAAAACACTGCGCGGCTGTCTTGGGTTCCGTCAGATGCCCCATCAACCGATCCAGCGCCCCATGGTGGTTTTCAACCATCTGATGCAGCCGCAACGGCAACCCCGTGAACGGCAGCTTATGACCGCCCAGTACCAGTTGATCGTCACGTGCAAACGGTTTGAATTTTTTACATGACACGAGCCATTCTTCCACCGGATCGGCATCGGGTTCGGCGGCATAGACACCCAGATTGGCACTGATCGACGGCAGCAACTGATCGCCACCAATCACTAAATTGTCGTCGCGCGACCAGAACGTTGCATGTTCCGGCGCGTGACCGTCGCCCATGCGGATATCCCATGTGTGACCACCGATCTGGATTGTCTGCCCTTCTTGCAGACGGGCGTAACCCAGTGGAATGGGGGCGACGCAATCGGCAAAGTTGAACGGGCGCTCGGCGCGGCGCAGGGCGTATTCATCCGCGTCCATGCCCGACCGGATGTAATAGGCCAGCGTCTCGGGCGTGGGCACATCATGGGGGTCCAGCTGCAACATCCGCGCCATCAGCCACGCGGTGCGCGGGGTCGCAAACGTGGCCCCCTGATCCATGAACCAGCCCACAAGGCCGATGTGATCAGGATGATAATGCGTGCCAATCACGCGGGCCACGGGCTTGCCTGCCAATGGTCCGGCCAACAGCTTTTCCCAAATCTTGCGGGTCTTTTTGGTGTCAAAGCCGGTGTCGATGATTGTCCAGCTGTCCCCGTCATCCAGCGCATAGACATTCACATGATCCAGCGCCATCGGCAGCGGCAGCCGCATCCACAACACACCATCGGCGACGGTGATCGCCTCGCCCTCGGCGGGCGGTTCGGGGAACGGATAGCGGATGCCAGTGGTCACTTAGGCGACCAGATCATCGATTGAAATCGCCATCAGATCGGTCCCACCTTCGCGGGTGTGGGCCAGCAGGCTGGCGTGCTCGGGTAGCAGGCGCTTGATATAGAATGTCGCCAAACGGACGCGGGATGCATCCCCTGCGACAGCCGCGGCCAGATGCGCATGACCGCCCAACACACGGGCAAAGGCGCGCAGATACGGCACGGCACCCGCAAAGCGGTCGTTCAGGTCCTGATCCACCAGCCATTCTGTCGTCTCGCGCAGGGACGCGGCGGCGTTCCATACGGCGCTGGCCAGTTTGGGGTGGGTGGCCTTGGCGGCGTCCGCGCCTGCCTCAACCTCGTCGAGCAGGGCAAAGGCGGCCTCTCCCCCGTCCATCAATTTACGGGCGACAAGGTCCATTGCTTGGATGCCATTCGTGCCCTCGTAGATCGCAGAGACACGCACATCGCGGGAATATTGCGCGGCACCTGTTTCCTCGACAAAGCCCATGCCGCCGTGGACCTGTACGCCTGTATTGGCAACCTCGATGCCCACATCTGTGCCAAACGCCTTGCCGATTGGCGTCAGGAATGCGGCGCGCGCGGTCCATGCGGCGTCACCTGTGGCTGTGCCCATGTCGATGGCTACGGCATTCATCAACGCGATAGAACGGGCGGCGAACACATCGGCCTTCATACTGGCCAGCATGCGGCGCACATCGGCATGTTCCACGATCGCTCCAGTGCCACCTGCGCGGCCTTGTTTGCGGTCCATCGCATAGGCAAGCGCGTGTTGATACGCGCCCTCTGCTGCGCCAACACCCTGCACGCCAACACCCAGACGGGCGTTGTTCATCATCGTGAACATCGCAGCCATGCCACCATTTTCGGGACCAACCAGCCAGCCTTGTGCACCAGAATATTCCATCACGGCAGTGGGGGAGCCGTGCAGGCCCAGCTTATGTTCCAACGACACAACTCGCAGGTCGTTATGCTTGCCCAATGTGCCATCGGCATTCGGGATCAGCTTGGGGACCATGAACAGGCTGATGCCTTTGGTGCCTGGCACGCGGTCTGGCAGACGCGCCAGCACAAGGTGGCAGACATTTTCCGTGAAATCATTGTCCGCCCAGCTAATGTAAATTTTTTGCCCTGAAATCGCATAGGACCCGTCGCCGTTCGGCTCTGCCTTGGACCGAAGCGCACCGACGTCTGACCCTGCTTGCGGTTCGGTCAGGTTCATGGTGCCGGACCATTTGCCGGAAATCAGCTTGGGCAGGTAGGTGCCTTTGATCATGTCGGATGCGTGATGTTCCAGCGCCTCGATCTGGCCTTGGGACATCAGCGGGTTCAGTTGCAGGGACAAGCACGCGCTTGCCATCATTTCATTCACGGCTGTGGTTAATGTCATCGGCAGGCCCATGCCGCCAACCTCTGGGCTGGCGGACATGCCGATCCAGCCGCCTTCTGCAATCGCCTTATAGCCGTCGCTGAAACCGGGCGAGGTGCGGACAATGCCGTTTTCCAAT
The DNA here is from genome assembly GCA_029250945.1 of Yoonia sp. GTDB lineage: Bacteria > Pseudomonadota > Alphaproteobacteria > Rhodobacterales > Rhodobacteraceae > Yoonia. Next base: position 134,228 of record JAQXEG010000013.1, on the reverse strand, counting down.
TTGGCCGGATGCAGATCGCCGTTGCGGTTCAGCGGATACAAAATCTCTTCGCACAGCTTTGCGGCCTCGCCTAAAATCGCGTCGGCCATGTCATCGGTCGCCTCTGCGAACTGGTCGGTTGCGGTGACGGCTTTGAAACCGGCAACAGTGTCCATGATGAAACGGTAGTCGGTGACAGGGGCGAGATATGGCATGGGTGTCTCTTTCGAATATCTGGGCGTGGCTTGGCAAGCGGTGCAGGCACAAGTATGACGCTTAAATCTGGATATAGGGTATCCGAGCTGGTGGCCCCTTCAACTGAAACGCAGCGTCATGAAAACGATCAAAACAGAAATTTTGGGTGCTGACGTTGCGGGATATGATCGCGCAGCGGCGATTTTGGCGGCCGGAGGTCTGGTGTCGTTCCCGACTGAGACTGTCTATGGCCTAGGCGCGGACGCGCGCGATGATCAGGCCGTGGCGCGGATTTATGCGGCCAAAGGGCGGCCCAGTTTCAACCCGTTGATTGTGCATTTGAGCGCTACGGACGCGGTTGCCGAGTATGTCGATATGACGCCACAGGCACGCAAGCTGGCGGACGCGTTTTGGCCTGGCGCACTGACGCTTGTCCTGCCTATCAAGGCGGACGCAAAGGTGTCCAAGCTGGTGACGGCGGGCTTGCAAAGCCTCGCAGTGCGCGTGCCGGATCACCCCGTCGCGGCGCAGGTGCTGTCGTCCTTTGGGGGGCCTATCGCCGCGCCATCGGCGAACCCAAGTGGGCGGATTAGCCCGACAACAGCGGCCCATGTGCGCGCGGGGTTGGATGGCCGGATCGACGGAATTGTCGACGGTGGTGCCTGCGGCGTTGGCGTGGAATCGACCATCGTGTCCTGCGTAGGGGCGCCCACGCTGCTGCGTGCAGGCGGTATTCCGGTGGATGCGATTGAGGCGTGCCTCGGCACCGCCCTGCTGCGCGATGAGGACCCGGCTGCGCCTGCCGCCCCGGGCCAGCTTGCCTCGCATTACGCACCGACAGGGCAGGTGCGTTTAAACGCACCCTACGCAGAGGCGCATGAGACATACCTTGGGTTTGGGGCGGGGGATGCCGCGCTGAACCTGTCGCCATCGGGTGATCTGATTGAGGCGGCTGCCAATTTGTTTGCGATGCTGCATGAATTGGATGCGCTGGGTGCAAAACATATTGCCGTGGGCCCGATCCCCAATCATGATCTAGGCCAAGCAATCAATGACAGATTACGCAGGGCCGCAGCACCCCGCGATTAAGGGGGGCAAGATGGCACACGGATATGAAACAGGGCGGCTAAACCTGCCATTTGTCGGCATCGCCACATTTGGCAAATACGACTATCAGCCTGACTGGTCCGCGATTGATGCCGATGTGGCCGTTGTCGGTGCGCCCTTTGATTTCGGGACACAGTGGCGCCCCGGCGCCCGTTTCGGCCCCCGCGCAATCCGCGAGGCATCGACCCTGTTCGCCTTTGGCCATGCGGGCGCCTATGATCACGAGGACGACGTGACCTATCTGGGCGAAGGCACACGGATCGTGGATATCGGTGATGCAGATATTGTGCACACCGACACCGAAAAAAGCCACGCGCGGATCGAGGATGCCGTACGCGCCATCCGTGCCGCAGGTGCGCTACCGGTGGTGCTGGGCGGGGATCATTCGGTGAATATCCCTTGCGTGAGGGCCTTTGACGACCATGGGCCAATCCATATTTTGCAAATTGACGCGCATCTGGATTTTGTGGATGAACGCCACGGTGTGCGCCACGGGCACGGCAACCCGATGCGCCGCGCAGCAGAGCAGGACCATGTCACGGGCCTGTCCCAATTCGGGATACGTAACGTGTCGTCGACAGCCAAGGACGGCTATACCGATGCGCGGGCGATGGGGTCTGATATCCTGTCGGTGCGGCAAATTCGTGCGCTGGGCGTTGATGCGGTTGTGGATCGCATTCCAGCTGATGTGGACATCTACCTGACCATCGACATCGACGGTTTTGATCCGTCCATCGCGCCGGGGACAGGCACGCCAAGCCACGGTGGGTTTCTGTATTATGAGGTGCTTGAGCTGATCGCGGCTGTTGCCAAACGCCAGCGGATTGTCGGCATTGATCTGGTCGAAGTGGCCCCTGACTATGATCAAACGGGTGGGACCGCGATCCTTGCGGCCCAGCTATTGTTGAACGTTATTGGGCGTATTTTGCATGCGCGGATCGGGTCGTGATCAGCCGTTGACGCGGACCGAATTGTTGCACCAAAAGAATGAGTATTTTGAAAAAAGCGAGGGGCTGTTAGCCCTGCTGACGCTCAATATAGCTACGGAGTTCTTCGGTCTCTTGGCGGGCTTCGCGGAGGCCATCCATCGCGGCGCGCAGTTCAGCCTCTGTTTGGGACAGTTGATTGGTGATCTCTGTCTCGCGCTGGTGCAGATAGGTGATCGCCTGATCGCGGGTTTCCTCTGCCTCGTGCAGGGCTTGGGCCATTTTATCCAACTCGCCGATTTCGGCCTTGGTCACGCGGGTAAAGCGGTTGACCAGCCAGCTTGCGAACCAGCCAAGGGCAAAGGCAACAAACAGGATGATCGCGGTGGCGACGATAAATTCGGTTCTGTTCACGGGGGCGTTCCTGTTGTTATTCGGATGGGGCGGCTTCGACCGCTTCGAGCGTGGTTGTCTCTTCGGGGGTAGGTTCGGGCACGATTAGCGAAAACTCAATCCGGCGGTTGGCTTCACGGCCTGCTTCGGTGTCGTTTGTTGCAATCGGGTTCGCCTCGCCAAAGCCGATCGCGTCGAATGATGACACAAGCACGCGGCGCAGGCGCAGGGCATCCAGCACAGCGCTGGCGCGTTGCTGGCTAAGCTGTTGGTTCATCTGTTCGCGGCCTTGGCTGTCGGTGAAACCGGCGATGCGCATTTTCAGATCAGGGCATTTCTTGAGGATATCGGCGATATCATCGACGACGGGCTGTGTGTCCGCCGTGATGGATGCCGATCCTGGATCAAACAGTATTTTGCGTGCTTCCGTCACGGCGTGAATCTGGGCCACGCATTCTTCGGCTGTGGGCAGGCTTGCAATCGGGTCAAGTTGTTTGACATAGGTGACGTCGATATCGAATTTCGCGGTCTGGCCCAGTTTGTCGATCAGTAGGCGCGTGATGTCGGCCTGTGCGCTTTCCGATCCTGTGTTGCCCCGCACGGTGACGCTGTCGGGTTCAACCAAAACGGCCCCGTTCGACAGTGTCGACAACGCCTCGATCCCTGCCAGAACGCGGACAGTCCAGCCCGCAGGAAGGTCGCTGACGATGCGGGTGCCCATGGTCACATTCGCGCGGCCAAACTTGGCCATCGCATAGTTTTCCGCCGTTGTGTTCACCAGATCATCCGGAACGCGGCCGCGCAGTTGCACGGCGCCTTCTGGGCTACGGGTAGCGGTGAATTGCGGGGGGCCTTCGGCGTTTGCGTTGGGGGTCGCGGGCAGTTCGGCGTTCAACGCGAACACATCCGGCAGCGCATTCTCAAGCTCGCCCACGACGCGGTCGAACGACCCCTGATCGGTGCCTTCGAGGGCCACCAATGACACGTCGGTGTCAGACACGGTGACAGTACCACCCTCAAGCGCGTTGATCGCGCCGATCGACAGGGATACCGCATCGGACCATGTGCGCGACGGGACGCCTAGCGCTTGGACGCAGGGGCTTTTGCCCTCGTAACCTGCGGTTGCAGCGGCGGCCATGATCGCGCGCTCGGCCTCTGGGCTGTCGGCGGCACAGGCGTCGAAACGTACACCGTCGCTGGATTTCGTGAACCGTGTGGTGAATGGCGAAATCACGGGGCGGGGTGCGGTGATTGAAACGGCCAGCCGCACGTCATCAGGGGTAGAGCGCGCAAGCGCCGTTTCTAGCCGTGCCTTGTCGGCGGCGCTGTCGGAAATCGCGTTCACAGATACGCGGTCAGCCGCCACCGAGATTTTCGAGCGGGGCAACATTTCCAGTGCGCGCAGGCTGTAGGACAGGGCGTCGGGCCAGCTGTCGGGCACAGGATAGTCGGCAGTTTCCAACAAGTCGGTCACGCGCTGGCCCTTGGCGATATTGCTGATGCGGTCGGCCAATGCCTCACGGTCGGTATCCGCCGGGATCAGGCCAATCAGGGACACACCGCTGTCGTTGCGCAAAATTTCGATGGTGAAATCGGGGGCTGCGATGTTCCCCGATTCGGCGACACCCATGTTGTCGATGATTCGGCTGGCGTCCACGATGCTGCCTGCTGCGGAAATCGCGCGAAAGCGTGTGGCCTCTGTCGGGGCCTCGCCCTCAAGGATGACTTGCAGACCGTCACCGATCACAGAAGCCCAATCATATCCGCGATCTATCAGTGTTTCTTGGACAGAAACCACAGACCGGTCCTCAACCACGGACACGGTGGCGCGGGCGCCCAAGGCGGCAAAGACGGCGGCAAAGATGAAGACACCGATGCGAAGAAACAGGGCAGACAGGCGCATGAGCATCCGTTTGTTTTAAGGCAGTTAGCCCCCTGAATAGGCCGATGTGGCCATGCGATCAATCAAAGGAAGGCCGCAATGGCGAAAAATGGCAAAGGGATCAGCCCCGCATCGCGGTTTGAGCGGAACAATTGCAACAATCGGGGGCCATCCGCGGGGTCGAATTTCAGCAATTGCCATGTCAGGTGCCACCCCATGGCCCATGGTCCGATCAGGGCGACAACTAGCGACAGGATTGACCGGTCCTTGGCCGCGATGACCACGGCGACACTCATCAATAGGACGGTGGCTGTCAGAAACCCGCGCAGCCATGTTTTGGCGTTTGCACCAAAAAGGCGGGCGGTGGATTTCACACCGATTAGCGCGTCATCTTCGACGTCTTGGAACGCATAGATCGTGTCGTAGAATAGTGTCCAGCAGATGCCTGCTAGATACAACAGCACCGCCGCCCAGCCGATTGATCCCGCATGAGCAGCCCAGATCAATAACGCCCCCCAGTTGAATGCGATGCCCAGAAACACCTGCGGCCACCATGTGAACCGTTTGGCAAACGGATAGATCAAGACCGGAATGACAGAGGCAAAGCCAAGCCAGATCGCCAAGGCCGGGTAGCTGAGCAAAATGCCCAGTGACACCAGTGCCTGCACACCCATCCAGATCACCGCGCCGCGCACGCCGACTTGACCGGACGGGATCGGCCGCGACCGTGTGCGTGCAACGGATGCGTCGATCTTGCGATCGGTGATGTCGTTCCACGTGCAACCCGCGCCGCGCATCAAAAATGCACCAACCCCGGCTGAGACGATGATCCAGATATCAAAACCACCCAACCGCCCATCCGCAAGGATCGCCAGCGCCAACGCCCAAAGACAGGGTAGATACAAAAGCCATGTGCCAATCGGCCGGTCCGCCCGCGACAGGCGCAAATACGGCTGCGTTGCTGCTGGGGCATGACGGTCAACCCAATTTCTGGCGCTATCGGCCACCGCGCCCTCTGGTATCTGGGGATGTTGGGTCATATGTCTGGTCCATGGCTTCGAAAACACGTCTTTTTGTAGATCACCCCTTGGGGGCTGCGCAATCGGTTCCGTTATCGCGGGAACAGGCACATTACCTTTTTGGGGTGATGCGGCTGTCTGTGGGTTCTGTGGTGTCGCTGATTAACGGGGCCGACGGGGAATGGGACGCCGAAGTCGTTGAGGTAGGCAAAAAGGGCGGCATCCTGTTGTGCCAAACCCAAACCAAGCCGCTGCAAATGCCCCCCGATGTCTGGCTTGTCTTTGCCTCGATCCGCAAGGAACGCACAGCATTCATCGTGGAAAAAGCGACCGAGCTGGGGGCTGCGCGGATCATGCCCGTGCAGACCGAATTCACCAATAATGCGGACCGGCTGAAGGTCGAAAAACTTCGCGCCCATGCGCTAGAGGCGACGGAACAATGCGGTGGTACCTATGTGCCCCCCGTCGATGATCTGGCGAAACTGGGCAAGCTGCTGGACGGGTGGGATGCCAGCCGCCGGATCATGTTCTGCGATGAAACCATGTTGGGTAAGGCTTCTGTTTTGGATGCAGGCCTGACAGGACCATGGGCGATATTCATTGGACCGGAGGGCGGGTTTTCGGCCCGCGAGCGTGACCGCCTGCGCGATATGGCCTGCGCCCATCCCGTCAGCCTTGGGCCGCGCATCTTGCGTGCGGATACGGCGGCGGTGGCGGCTTTGACACTGTGGCAGAACGCCATGGGGGACTGGTCGTGAAACCGACCACAGACGCGCGCGCCGTGATGGATTTCCACATGGCGCGGCCCACTGTGTCGATGTTTTCGATCACCAATTTGCGTGACTATGGCATGGGCGGTGATCATCCCAAAGCTATGACGTTCTGGACGCATGGCGATCCGATCATGGATGTGCTTGGGCTGACCCAAGGCGGGATCGTGTTGCCTGTGTTCACCACCACACCCGATGCAGCGCCTGTTCTGCGCGGGCGCCCGATCCAAGGCATCATTGGACAGGCTGATCCTGTCGCATCCTTGCACAAGGCGCTTGGCCTCCCCGATGGGACCCTGCACCGACGAGAGCCGCATTTTGAATTGTCCCTTGATGCACTCAAGATGCCCGATACCCGAGGTCTGCGGCTTGTTCCGCTGCGTGAAATGGACCGCGCCACGCTGATCAACTGGCGGACCCAATACGGGATCGACGCGCTTGACCTGACCGCGCAAGAGGCGGGGTTGCAAGCCATGCAAGCGGTCGATGACTTGGTCACTGGTGGAACACACCGCATCGCAATGCACGGCGACACGCCCGTCGCGATGACGGGGTTCAATTCGGTCGTTGGGGATACCGTGATGGTCGGCGGGGTCTATACGCCCGCGGACATGCGGGGGCGTGGTTATGCGCGCGCAGCGGTTGCCATGCATATGGCCGAGGCCCGCAGAAACGGGACCACACGCGCTGTTTTATCGGCAGCCAATGTCGCAGCAGCCACCGCCTATACTGCGGTTGGCTTTGAACAGGTCGGCGAGTTCATGATTATTCTGTATGACACACCGGAGGTGGCCCATGGCTGAATTCATGCGCCCAGAAGCTCGCGCAACCCTGTGGCGCTGGCGCGAGGCACTGGCTGGATTGGCGCTAACCCTTCTGGGGCTCTGGTGGACATTGGGCAGCTTTGGCGTCGTGCGCGGGATCGGCATCGTGTTGACTATCGGTGCTGTAATCCTTGTGATCGCGGGCATCCAGCGGGCGCGGTTTCGCATTGGCGGGCAGGGGCCGGGCGTGGTGCAGGTCGCTGAACGCAGGCTGGCCTACATGGGGCCACTGAACGGCGGGCAAATGGATATCGCCAACCTGATCCGGCTAGAGCTTGACCCGACGGCCTATCCATCCGCCACTTGGGTGCTGACAGAAAACGGCGGTGACAGCCTGTCGATCCCTGTGAACGCCGAAAACGCCGAGGCGCTGTTTGACCTGTTTGGCAGTCTGCGCAATATCCAAACCACCGCCCTTTTGGATGCGCTGTCACAAACACCTGATGTGCGTGTCACAGTCTGGGAAAAAACCCCTGACCTGCTACATTGACTTAGGCGCTGTAACGCGGCACCGATAATCCCAACACTCATCCCATGACGGAGCCTACTCCATGTCCATTCCACAGTCCGGCGGCGGCCCGATCGAACACCACGGCCAATTGGCAGAGTTGCTGGCAAAAGGCTGCAAGCCCAAGGCTGACTGGCGTATCGGGACCGAGCACGAAAAATTCGGCTACTGCCAAGACACGCACAAACCCCTCCCCTATGAGGGCGAGCGGTCGATCCAAGCCGTACTCGAAGGGTTGCGCGACCAGTTCAACTGGGCACCGGTTGAGGAAGAAGGCAAAATCATCGGCCTGACCAAAGGCATGGCCAACGTCAGCTTGGAACCCGGCGGCGCATTGGAGCTTTCAGGCGCGCCCGTGGAAACCATTCACCAAACCTGTGACGAGGTGAACGATCACCTGCGCGAGGTAAAGGCAGTCTCCGACACCATCGGCGTGAAATTCATCGGCCTTGGTGCCGCCCCAGAATGGTCCCATGACGAAATGCCGTTGATGCCCAAAGGGCGGTATCAGCTGATGAACAACTACATGGAAAAGGTCGGCACCATGGGCACCGCCATGATGCGCCGCACCTGCACCGTGCAGGTCAATCTCGACTTCGGGTCAGAGGCGGACATGGTCCAAAAACTGCGCGTGGCTTTGGCGTTGCAGCCTGTTGCAGCCGCTCTTTTCGCCAACTCCCCGTTTTTTGAAGGGCAGCCAAACGGCCATAAATCATGGCGCTCGCGCATCTGGCGTGATCTGGACGCGGACCGCACCGGCATGTTGCCATGGGTGTTCGAGGACGGCATGGGGTTTGAGCGTTGGGTGCAATACGTGCTCGATGTGCCGATGTATTTTGTCTACCGCGACGGTAAATATATCGACGCGCTTGGCATGTCGTTCCGCGATTTCTTGCGCGGCGAATTGCCCGCATTGCCCGGTGAAAAACCGCTGCTGTCCGACTGGGCCGACCACCTGACCACAGTTTTCCCAGAGGCGCGGATCAAACAATTCATCGAGATGCGTGGTGCCGATGGTGGCCCTTGGCGGCGGCTATGCGCGCTGCCCGCGTTCTGGGTTGGCTTGATGTATGATCAGACGGCGTTGGATGCAGCGTGGGACCTGTGCAAAAACTGGACAGCCGAACAGCGCGACGCATTGCGGGTTGCGGCCTCTGTCGACGGGCTTCAGGCGAAGGTGGACGGGATCAACATGCATGAACTGGCACGCGAAGTTGTCGCGATTTCAGAGGCTGGCCTGCGCGCCCGCGCCCGTCCAGGTGCCGGTGGCTTGGTCCCCGATGAAACCCATTTCCTGAACGCACTGAAGGAAAGCATCGAGACAGGCAAAACCCCTGCCGATGAATTGCTTGATCGGTATCATGGCGACTGGGGTGGCGATTTGTCGAAAATCTACGGTGAATATAGCTATTGACCACGCCATATTCCTGCCCTGATTGTCCCCTATCTGGAAACAGTGAAAGGGGCCGATCATGCCGATGTTCTTAAATCCGCGTTTCGCGATGTTGTGGCTGGTGGGCTTGCCGCTGGCGGGTGGGGCATATGTGCATCCGCATGGAGCCAGCGCGTTTATCATCGGAGCGTGGACGGGTGTTTTGATCGCCGGACCACCGCTGATGATCCTGCTATGGGCGCTGGGCTTGAAAACCATCGGACAGCTTTTGCGCCCCTTGGCACGCCTGCCGATCCTGATCGCCATGACCGTTAGTCTGTTCTACCTGACCGGCACGGATGTTGGTTTGGGTGGTCAGGTGCTGGGTGGTGGCGCGCTACTTTATTGGTTCAAACAGGGGCGGGGTTCGTCGGTTATTTAGATCCGATTTTGGATTCCGTACCAGCCCGCAACCGGCCGATGTTGTCCTTGTGCCGCACATAGATCAGCACGGCCAACACCGCTGACAAGGCAAATAACCAGCCATAGCCCATCAGGCTTGCCACAACAGGGGTCCAGCCTGCGGCCATCAACGCGGCCAGCGAAGAATACCGGCTTAGCCCAGCAACCATCAGCCAAATCGCCCCGGCGATCAGCCCGATAAACGGCGCGAGGGCCAGCATCAGGCCAAAGTAGGTTGCAACACCCTTGCCGCCCTTGAACCGCAGCCAGGCAGGAAAACAGTGACCGATAAACGCGGCAAGACCCGCGATCTGTGCGGCATCCTCTGATGCCATTGCGCGGGCGATCAGCACGATCGCGGCACCCTTACCTGCATCGAATAAAAGGGTCAGCGCAGCGGCGGTTTTGTTACCGGTGCGCAAAACATTGGTGGCCCCGATATTGCCCGACCCGATGTCGCGCAAATTGCCAAGGCCCATCACACGCGCCATGATCATCCCAAACGGGATCGATCCAAGGATATAGCCCGCGATGGCCCAGATCAGAAGGCCGCTAAGAGGTGTAATCAGCTCTGGCATCAGACGTCCCCCCCGACCAACGCGCCACCGACCCACGTGCCCAGCACAACGCCCTGCATACGAGCGCCGTCGAACGGCGTGTTCTTGGATTTGGATTTCAACGTGGCGCGGTCCAACTGGAACGGCGCATCAGGGTCAAACCACACAAGGTCGGCGGGATGCCCTTCGCGCAAACGGCCCGTGTCCAGCCCCAACAGGCGGGATGGGTTCAGCGATAGGGCGGCGAACAGGCGCGGCAGGGTGATCATTTCGGCATGATACAGACGCAACGCGGCGGGCAGCAGTGTTTCCAATCCGACGGCGCCGCTCGCGGCTTCTTCAAATGGCAGGCGCTTACTTTCTTCGTCCTGCGGCGTGTGCATGGATGAGATGACATCAATCAACCCGTCGGCGACAGCCTGCACGACTGCGATGCGGTCATCCTCGGACCGCAGCGGCGGCTTGAGTTTGAAAAACGTGCGGTAATCGGCCACGTCCATCTCGTTCAGCGTCAGGTGATGCACGCCGACACCCGCGGTGATCTTCAGGCCGTTGCGCTTGGCGCGTTCCAGCGCAGGAAGGGCGCGGGCGGTGGTGATCTGGTCGGCGTGATACCTCGCGCCAGTCATTTCCAGCAGGGCAATGTCACGGTCCAGCGCCATACGTTCGGCCATCGGTGACACACCGGGCAAGCCGCGCAAGGATGCGAATTTGCCAGACGTCACGGCGGCCCCGTCCGACAGGTTCGGGTCCTGCACATGGGCGATCACAAGCGCGTCGAGCGATTTGGCATAAGTCAGCGCGCGGCTGAACACTTTGGTCCCCGTGACAACACGGTCGCAGTCGGTAAAGGCCACGGCGCCAGCGTCTTGTAGGAAACCGATCTCGGTCATTTCGCGGCCTGCGCGATCCTTGGTCAGGGCGGCCATAGGCAGCACGCGCACAGGCGCGTCGGTTGCGGCACGGCGGGCCACAAATTCCAGCGTCTCGGGCGTGTCGATTGCGGGCAGCGTATCGGGGCGGGTCACAATTGTTGTCACGCCCCCAGCCGCCGCCGCACGGCCCGCGGAACGGAAAGATTCCTTATGCCGCTCACCGGGTTCAGACACCTTAACGCCGATATCGACGATGCCAGGGGCCAGACAATTGCCCGCGCAGTTGATGATCGTGCCAGCCACATCGGGGGTCGGGTCCTCGTAAACCGCTGCGATCAAACCGTCGCGGATACGCAGCGCCCCAAGACTATCTGTCTGCCCAACCGGATCAATCAAACGGGCGTTCGTGAAAATTATATCGGTCATGCGGCGATCCAAATCATCAGGCCCACAAGGGCAAATAGAATCAAAAGGGCATAGGTCGCGATGCGGCCTGACATGGCGGCATCCGATGGTTTCTTGCGTCCCTGCGGCAGGGTGCCTGTCGCGCTTTCGGTGGGGATTGTGCGGGGGGCGGACATTGCGGGCGCTTCCCGTAGGACGGTGACCAGACGCACATCGCTGGGCAAATCAATCGTCATCTCATCGCCGCCGAATGCGGCAGACATCACCAGAATGACGGTGCCAAACAGGCCGCGTAATTCCTCGGCCGTGGCCGTATCCACGTGCATTTCATACCCGTTCTGGATCAGATCGGGCAGCGTCATATCTGTCAGCATATCCGGCGTGATCGCATCGACGTAATCGGTGTTCAGCACAACGGGCCCAAACACAGCCATCATCGCGGCATCGGTTTTGTCGGCCAATCCCTCGGGGTCGGGGCGGTTCAATTCCAGCACATAAATCGCGCCGTGATCATTTGCGGGGATATGGATCATGCCATCACCTCCGCCTGTCGGGATGCGCGCAGGTTTTGCGCCAGCAGATCCATCGCCGCCATGCGCACGGCCACACCCATTTCGACCTGCGTTTGGATCACACTGCGGTTGATGTCATCTGCAATGTTGCCGTCAATTTCGACACCGCGGTTCATCGGACCGGGGTGCATGACAATAGCGTCCGGCTTGGCATGGGCTAACTTGGCGGCATCCAGCCCGTAGCGGTGGAAATATTCCCGCTCGGACGGGATAAAGCCACCGTCCATGCGTTCCTTTTGAAGACGCAGCATCATGACGACATCCACATCCTTCAGGCCCTCTTCCATGTTGTCGAACACCTCAACGCCGAACTCGCCAATGCCGGACGGCATCAGGGTTGGCGGACCGATCAGGCGCACACGGTTTTCCATTTTTCCCAGCAGCATGATGTTGGATCGCGCCACACGGGAATGGGCGATATCGCCGCAAATCGCGATCGACAGACGGTGCAAACGCCCTTTGGCGCGGCGGATCGTTAACGCGTCCAGCAGGGCTTGGGTCGGGTGTTCGTGGCGGCCGTCACCGGCATTCAGCACAGCGCCATTCACCTTTTGGGCCAACAGATCGACGGCGCCGGAATTGGGGTGCCGCACGACCAGCAAATCAGGGTGCATCGCGTTCAGCGTCAGCGCGGTATCAATCAGGGTTTCGCCCTTTTTGATCGAACTGGCCTGCATCGCCATGTTCATCACGTCAGCACCCAAACGTTTGCCTGCGATCTCAAAGCTGGCTTGTGTGCGGGTCGAGTTTTCAAAGAACATGTTGATCTGGGTCATGCCCGCCAACACGGTCTTGTCTACCGTGCCATTGCGGGTCTGGTCGGCGTATTTATCAGCCAAATCCAAAAGGGTGGTGATTTCAGTAGGGTGGAGATGTTCAATCCCCAAAAGATGCCGGGCGCGGAATGTCATCGGGTCTCCTGTCGGTTGGCCTTGGGCGGTTATAGGAAACGGGCGCAAAGGGGGCAAGCACGACCTTACACATCGCAGCAATTGGGGGTATTGTGGGGGCAATGGATTCTCAGGACACATATTGGGCCGATCGGGCTGCGCTGGAATGGCAGGTCGAAATGGGCGTGACAGAGGCGATATTGGACGCGCCGCTGAACCGCTATGAGGTGCCCGAAACCCTTGCCAAGCCCAAGGTTGAGGCGGCCCAGAAAGGCCCGCCACCTGTGCCCGTTCCGGTGCGAATTGATGGCGTGGCTGAGGCGGGGAAACTGGCGGCAGCGACGGGTGATCTGGCCGCACTGCAATCGGGGATCGCCGCGTTTGAACATTGCGATCTGAAACGCGGTGCGCGCAAAATGGTGTTCGCCGAAGGGGCCGCAACGGCGCGCGTCATGATCATCGGTGACGCCCCCGCACCTGATGAGGACCGCGCTGGCATCCCCATAGCCGGCGATGCACGTGTGTTGTTCGACAAGATGTTCAGCGCGATTGATATGGGCGTCGCCCATGATGATCCAGCGCAGCAAATCTATCTGACCGCGGCCTTCCCTTGGTCGGCGGGGCCTGTTCCGCCCAAACCCGCCGATATGGCGATACTGACCCCGTTTTTGGAACGGCACATCACGCTTGCCAACCCTGATATCGTGGTCCTGATGGGCAACACCGCCTGCCAGATGTTGCTGGGCAAGGTGGGGATTTCGCGAATGCGCGGCCAATGGGCCGAGGTGCTGGGCCGTCCCGCACTGCCGATGATGCACCCCGCGCAATTGATGCAAACACCATTGGCCAAGCGGGATGCTTGGGCCGATTTGTTGGCGCTTCAGGCCAAGCTCAAAGGATAGCCCATGACCGAACGCGACTTTATTCCTGTGCGCATCGCCGTGCTGACCGTCAGCGATACTCGCGGCATGGATGATGACAAATCTGGTACCGTTCTGGTGGACCGGATTGCTACGGCGGGGCATATCCTTGCGGACCGGAAAATCATCCGTGACGAGCGTGTCGATATCGCAGCCCAGCTGCGCGATTGGTGCGCGGATGACGCTGTTGATGTGGTCATTTCAACCGGCGGGACCGGCCTGACGGGACGTGATGTCACGGTCGAGGCGCACCGCGATGTTTATGAAAAAGAGATCGACGCATTCGGCACCGTTTTCACCATCGTCAGCATGAATAAGATCGGCACAAGTGCTGTGCAATCGCGTGCAACGGGCGGGGTGGCAAATGGGACCTATCTGTTCGCGCTGCCCGGCAGCCCGGGTGCGTGCAAGGACGCGTGGGACGAGATTTTGATCAAGCAACTCAGCTACCGGCACAAACCCTGCAATTTCGTAGAAATCATGCCGCGTCTGGATGAACACCAGCGCCGCAAATAATTAGGGCGCTGTGCAGCCCCGAATATCCACCGCCCGCGACTGTCCCAATACGGTGATCCGCACGCCAGACCTGTCGATGGCAAAGCCTGTACCGTCCACATGGATCAGGTCGGACGTGGCTGTGATCATGCCATTGCCATAGGTCACGCTAGGCTCCGACACCCAAACGTAAGGATCTGATGTCTCAAGAATGATATCTTCGTTCCCGCCGTTGGATACAGGAATGCTTGCCGTGATTTGTAGGCCATCTGTGATGGGCGACAAGGTGCATGTCACATCACCCACCGCGGCCGCTGTGGCGGTTGATGGGCGGTTGATTAAAGCGGCCAAAATCGCGGAATTGCGGCCCGCATCGCGGGGCAGGACGGTGTCGAACGAAAGGTTCACTGGCACGCAAATCTCATCGCAGACGCCAATGTTCATGGTGCCCGACAGGCGAATATCGCCCGCGTCATTCGGGAACACCTCAACGGGAATTGTGACCGTGTCGTGATAGCCGATGGACCGCATGCCATCTTGGTTGAACACCTCCGGCACGGGCCAGTGAAACACGACAGATTCCACATTGCGCGACCCACCCCATTGAATTTGTGGCGGGATACCTGCGTCACCGGGTGCGCGCCAATAGGTCTTCCAACCGTCGGCCATATCAATGCGCAGACCTGCCATCACACCACCCCTTGCGGTTTGCAGTCCGGTCAGGATGGTCAGCGTTGTGTCATGATCCATTGGACCCGCTTGGGCGGTGCTGACAGCGATGATCAGGGCGAAGGGCGTCAATTTATTCATACCCCATCCATAGGCAAACCCGCGATCATTAGAAAGTCACATGCTTGTGCGCGCACTGACATATGTTCTTGCGTCAACCCATGCAGCCGCCCACAATAGGTTAATGAAGTATGAAGTTACCAGTTTGGTCGGTAAGCTGCTGATCGCGATGCCAGACATGGGGGACCCGCGATTTGATCGGTCTGTCATCTATATTTGCGCCCATTCGGACGAAGGCGCGATGGGGTTGATTGTTAATAAACCCCGCCCGAAAATCCGGTTTCTGAACCTGCTTAAACAGCTCGAGATTGAGGTGATGGGCATAATAAGCGAGGCGGATGTGCACTATGGCGGACCGGTGGAAACCTTGCGCGGTTTCGTGCTGCATACGGATGATTACCGCACTGAAGGCGGCACATTGGATGTGGCCGATCACATCAATATGACCGCGACCATCGACATTCTTGAGGACATCGCGCGGGGAAAGGGGCCGCAGACCTCCCTGCTTGCCATCGGCTATTCCGGCTGGGGCGAGAAGCAGTTGGAATCAGAGATTGCCCAGAACGGCTGGCTGACCTGCGACGCGTCCCATGACATCATTTTTGGCACCGACAACGGGGCCAAGTGGGAAGCCGCGTTGGCGACACTTGGCGTCACACCTGAATTGTTATCGGCGACCGCTGGTCACGCCTAATGTTTCGCATGCGAAACTATTCGGGGGTACCTATCAGCGCCTGAATGATCGCTGCTGCGCTGTCAGAATGCCAATCTGCGTCGCCTTGCAGACGGGCGATTTCATCGCCTTGCGGATCAATGATCAGGGTAACCGGCAGGCCAAGCACACCCATGGATCGCGAAAATGACTGACGTGAATCGGTATGCAGCGGCAGGTTATCGACACCGATTTCGTCAAAAAATGCCTCCATCGCGGGGCGCGGATTGCGACCGGTCGCAACTGTTACGACTTGGAAATCTTCCCCACCCAACTGGTTCTGGAGTGCGGCAAGATCGGGCATTTCCTTGCGGCAGGGCGCGCACCATGTGGCCCAGAAATTCAGCAATGTGTATTGGCCGTTCAGATCGGCGAGGGTCATTTCTTCGCCGTCCTCGGACATGAATGCCACGTCCGATCCGGCGATTGGGGCGCTATGCACCGTCAGCTTTCGCATGTCGCCTACCCGTAGGTCGGCGATATCCGCGACAGCGGCATTTGCAAGCAGCCCAAGGGCCGTATAAAGCAGAACTGATTTTAACTTGCGCATGAAAGCACCTTTATAACATGACCAAGACCGCCAATTCGATGTGGGGTGGCCGTTTCGCCGCCGGACCTGACGCCATCATGGAAGCGATTAACGCCTCCATCGGCTTTGACCGTCGTATGGCCGCCCAAGACATTGCCGGGTCGCGTGCCCACGCAGCGATGTTGGCCACGTGTGGTATCATCTCAGATAGCGATGCGGACGCGATTGGGGAAGGCCTGCTCACCGTCTTGTCAGAGATTGAAACAGACCAGTTTCCGTTCTCAACAGCGCTTGAGGACATCCACATGAACGTGGAGGCCCGTTTGCGCGATCTGATCGGTGAACCTGCGGGGCGTTTGCATACGGGCCGGTCGCGCAATGATCAGGTAGCTGTCGATTTCCGCCTGTGGGTGCGTGACCAATGCGATGCGGTTGATGCCGCACTTTTGGCGCTGATGACTGCGCTGATCGGTCAGGCAGAGGCCGGTGCCGATTGGGTCATGCCCGGATTTACCCACCTACAGGTCGCGCAACCAGTGACGTGGGGCCACCACATGATGGCCTATGTGGAAATGTTTGCACGCGACAGATCGCGGTTTGCGGACGCACGCGCGCGCATGAACACGTCACCGCTGGGCGCTGCGGCGTTGGCGGGCACGTCGTTTCCGATTGATCGCCACATGACGGCAAAGGCGTTGGGCTTTGACCGTCCGATGGCCAATTCGCTGGATGCCGTGGCAGATCGCGATTTTGCGTTGGAGTTTTTGGCGTCTGCCAGCATTTGCGCAATGCACCTGTCGCGGCTGGCCGAAGAGCTGGTGATCTGGTCATCGGCGCAGTTCCGGTTCGTCAAGATGTCGGACAAGTGGTCCACCGGATCATCCATCATGCCGCAAAAGCGTAATCCTGACGCGGCCGAGCTAATTCGCGCCAAAATCGGGCGGATTTTCGGGGCTAATGTTGCGCTGATGACCGTGATGAAGGGGCTGCCGCTGACCTATTCCAAGGACATGCAGGAGGATAAGGAACAGACGTTTGATGCCGCTGACAACCTGATGCTGGCGCTTGCCGCGATGTCGGGCATGGTCGCGGATATGCAAGCGAACGTGCCAAGCCTAGAGGCCGCGGCGGCAACCGGATTTTCCACCGCCACGGATTTGGCCGACTGGTTGGTGCGCGTGCTGGGCATGCCGTTCCGCGATGCGCACCACGTCACCGGCACTTTGGTCGCGATGGCAGAGGCGAAATCCGCCGACCTGCCTGATTTGACCTTGGCAGAGATGCAGTCGGTGCATGAACATATCACTGCAGATGTGTTTGACGTGCTGGGGGTAAAGAATTCGGTCGCGTCGCGTGTAAGTTTTGGTGGTACGGCCCCGTCTGAGGTCCGCGCCCGTATCGCTGAATGGAAAGGTGCCTTGGCATGAAGACGATTGCGTCAATGATGATTGTGGCTGTGTTGGCAGGGTGCGGGGCCGATGGCGCGCCGGTCCGGCCCACGGCGAATTTGGGCCTGTCGCTTGGCCCTGCTGGCATTACGCCGACAGCATCGGTGGGCGGGACAAGCGGGCCCGTGACCGTGTCGGTGGACCTATGATCCGCTGGGTCTATCTGGCGCTGGCGATCTGGGGTGCCATCCATCCGATGTATTATTTCATCAGCTGGTTTGAGGCCAACGGCTATGACCTGATGGCCATGGTGGATGCCTGGCATGTGAGCGCGGCAGGATCAGGCCTTGTCTGGGATCTGACGATTGCGGCGATTGCGTTGACGGTGTTCATCGTGTCTGAGGTGGCCATGCGTCGCAACTGGATCGCGCTGATCGCCATTCCGGCGACGTTCTGCATTGGGGTCAGTTGTGGCTTGCCGCTGTACCTGTTCCTGCGCGCACGGACCGTGACCTAATCGGGGCGCTGCCGCGCCGTTTTATCCAGGGGCTAGGTCGGCGTGATCGTGTTGTCGCCGGTCGGCCCTGCGGGGCTTGCATATTTATGCTTCGAAGAAGGGTTGGGGTTTCTGCCCGATCTGGTATGTCCCGTTTAAACGGATTTTTCGGGGGATATGGCATGGACCATTTTTTGTATCGTGACGGGCAGTTGTTTGCGGAAGATGTGCCGCTTAAACAAATCGTTGATGCTGTTGGCACCCCGTTTTATGTGTATTCCGCCGCCACATTGACCCGTCATTTCGAAGTGCTTGATGACGCTTTGGATGGCATGCCGCATCTGGTATGTTTTGCAATGAAATCCCTTTCCAATCAGGCGGTGTTGCGCGTTCTGGCGCAAGCGGGTGCTGGTATGGATGTCGTGTCTGAAGGGGAATATCGTCGTGCGCGTGCTGCGGGTGTGGCGGGCGACAAGATTGTGTTTTCCGGCGTTGGCAAAACAGCGGGCGAGATGCGCGTTGCATTGGAGGGCGGTATTCGTCAGTTCAACGTGGAGAGCGAGCCGGAGATGATCGTGCTGTCCCGCGTGGCGACAGAGCTTGGGGTGCAGGCGCCGATCACCATTCGTGTGAACCCCGACGTTGACGCCAAGACCCATGCCAAAATTGCCACGGGCAAGTCCGAGAATAAGTTTGGCATTCCGATTAGCCGCGCCCGTGAGGTGTACCGCATGGCCGCCGATTTGCCGGGGCTAAAGGTGATCGGGATTGACGTGCATATCGGGTCGCAACTGACGGAGTTGGCCCCGTTTGAGGCGGCGTATCTGAAGGTTGCCGATCTGGTGGAAGAGCTTCGCGCAGATGGGCATAGTATCGACCGTCTGGATTTGGGCGGCGGTTTGGGCATTCCATATACGCGGTCAAACGAGGCGCCGCCGTTGCCCACAGATTATGGCGCGATGATTAAGCGCACGGTTGGTCATCTGGGCTGCGAGATTGAGATTGAGCCGGGGCGATTGGTGTCTGGGAACGCGGGGCTGCTCGTGTCCGAGGTGATTTATGTCAAAGAGGGCGAAGACCGCGAATTTTTGATCCTTGATGCGGCGATGAACGATCTGATCCGTCCGGCGATGTATGAGGCGCACCATGATATCGTGCCGCTGGTTGAGCCTGAGGTAGGCGCAGTTCCGGCGAAATATGATGTCGTTGGCCCTGTTTGCGAGAGCGGTGATACCTTTGCCAAGGGCCGACAGATGCTGCAATTGGCCGCCGGTGACTGTGTCGCGTTCCGCTCCGCCGGGGCGTATGGCGCGGTGATGAGTTCTGAATATAACTCCCGTCCGATGATCCCAGAGGTGCTGGTTTCCGCTGATCAATTTGCAGTTATCCGCGCGCGCCCTACCTATGAAGAGATGATTGATCGCGATATCATTCCGGAATGGTTGTAGCCAAAGGAGACGGCAGCTGGCCTCTTGGGACCTCACCCAGAGCCATTTGAAATGGCCGGTTTTCGCCACCACTTTGGGGATGGTGGCAGAACGGCTTGTGCGCTGTTTCTGGCCGCTTTGGACGGTTGGGTTTCTGATCCTTGCCCCATTGATGTTTGGCTGGCAGGATGCCCTATCGCTTGAGGTGTTTTGGGGGCTAACGGTTGTCGCAGCATTGGCCTTGGTCGCAGCGATAATCTGGGGCCTGCGGCGTTATAGAACACCGACACGTGACGCGGCCTTAGCCCGTGTTGATGCCGCCCTGCCGGGGCGCCCGATTGCCGCGATGGCGGATGCGCAGGCGATTGGGCGCGGTGATCCGGCGTCAGAGGCCGTTTGGCGCGCCCATGTCGCCCAGATGGAGGCGCAGGCCCTGAGTGCCCGCGCGGTCGAGCCGGATTTACGCATCGCGGATCGTGACCCTTACGGGTTGCGGTTTATTGCGCTGCTGTTCTTTGTCACGGCTGTCTTCTTTGGCTCGCTATGGCGGGTTGGGTCGGTGGCTGAAGTGGCGACAGGGGGCGAGGTTTTGGCCACGGGCCCCGTATGGGAAGGCTGGGTTGAACCGCCGTCCTATACCGGCAAGCCCGCGATTTACCTCAACGATATTCCGGCTGGAAATCTGGCCGTTCCCGCAGGAAGCAAAGTTACGCTCCGCCTGTATGGCGAGGTTGGAGCGCTGACCGTGGCCGAGACGATTTCGAACCGGACAGATGACCTTGGCGCCGCGTCCGAGGCACAGCAGAAATTCATTGCCGCGACCTCTGGCACCCTCGCGATTGAGGGCGAGAATGGCGCGGCGTGGGACATTCGTATCATCGCTGATACAGCGCCAGAGGTGGACCTGACCGGACCGGTTGAGGCGGACGCCATGGGCAAAATGTCACAGCCGTTCATCGCAATGGATGACTACGGGATTGAGGCGGGGACGGCGACGGTCACGCTTGATCTTGGGGCAGTTGATCGCCGCTATGGGCTGGCGATTGACCCTGATGCAAGGGACCCGCTTGTGCTGGATTTGCCGATGCCGTTCAACGGGGACCGCGCCGATTTTGAGGCGTTCCTGGTTGAGAACCTGTCAGAACATCCGCTGGCCAATCTGCCCGTGACCTTATCGCTGTCGGTGACTGATGCGGCAGGGCAGGTGGGCGATAGTATACCTGAACAGATGACCCTACCGGGGCGGCGGTTTTTCCAACCTTTCGCCAAGGCGGTGATTGAACAGCGCCGCGATTTGATGTGGTCGCGGGCTAATGCGCCGCAAATCGCGCGTGTGATGCGGGCGTTGTCGCACCGGCCTGAGGGACTGTTTTCAAATGAGACGACCTATTTGCGGATGCGCACGATCATCCGGCGGTCAGAGAATTTTGCAATTGTTGGGCTCGATGCAGATGCGCAAACCGAACTGGTGCAAGCGATGTGGGATCTTGCGATCCAGCTTGAGGATGGCACGTTGGCCGATGCCCGTGAACGGTTGCGTCGTGCACAGGAACGGCTGGTTGAAGCGATGCGTGACGGGGCGTCGGACGCTGAAATTGCAGAACTGATGCAAGAACTGCGCGATGCCACAAATGACTATATGCAGATGCTGGCCGATCAGATGGAGCCGAACGATGGCACGGATCAGGCGGACAATGGCCAAGAAAGGCAAGAGCTGGGGCAGGACGAGCTTCAGGCGCTGATGGACCGAATCCAAGAGCTGATGGAGGAAGGCCGCATGGCCGAAGCCGCCGAACTGATGGAGCAGCTTAACCAGATGATGGAAAACCTGCGCATAACCCAAGGTGAAGGCGGGGAAGGCGGCCCGCGCACGCCTGGCCAGCAGTCTATGCAGGATTTGGCCGACACGCTTGAAGATCAGGAGCAGCTGTCGGACGAAGCCTTCCGCGAATTGCAGGACCGCGCCAATGAACAAAGCGGCCAGCAGCAAGGTCAGGACAGCCAAGGTAGCGGTCAGGACCCCGGTCAACAACAAGGCCAGCAGGGTCAGCAACAGGATCAACCCGGTCAAGGTGGCCAACAGGGCCAAGCCGAAGGCGTTGGTGATGATGCCACGTCCGGCCAGCAGGGCGAAAGTGGTAGCGGCGGCGAGGGTGGATCACTGGCGGATCGGCAACAAGCGTTGCGCGACGAATTGCAACGCCAACGCGGCGGTTTGCCCGATCTGGACGGCGAGGCCGGAGAGATTGCGCGCCGTGCGCTAGAGCGTGCAGAGGGTGCTATGGACGGCGCCGAAGACGCGCTACGCGATGGTGATCTTGCCGAGGCGATTGACCAGCAAGCAGAGGCAATGGATGCCCTGCGCAACGGGATGCGGTCGCTAAATCAGGCGCTGGCGCAGAATAATTCGTCGGAACCGGGCCAAGGCTCTGAGGGCGGTGAGGCACAGGGCCGTGTGGAACCGACACGCCGCGATCCGCTGGGCCGCGAGCTGGGCAATACCGGTCAATTTGGCACCGATGAGGGGCTGTTGCAGGGCGAAGATGTCTATCGCCGTGCAGAGAAATTGCTGGGTGAAATCCGTCGCCGGTCAGCCGAGCAGGACCGGCCAGAGGTGGAACGGGATTACCTGCGCCGGTTGCTTGATCAGTTCTAGCCCGGGCTTTCCATCATTGCCATCAGGTCCTGTAACTTCAGGTCGACCCACAGCCGTAGATTATCGATCGCAGCCACATAGCTCGTCATCATGTCGGTCAATGCTGGCACCATTTCCGAGATTTGCGGCGCAAAGATATAGGCCAGCGTCAGGATCGCCAGAATGGTTAACGCGCCAAAGAACCCAAGACGAAAGCCGCGCCGCTTTTTGGCTGTCGCGACTTCTTGCACGGCGTTGTCGGCAGGTGTGCCGCGCTCGGCCTCGGACCGGAGGCTGGAATTGATTTCCTCGATGTCGGGCAGCAATTCGCGACGCGATGCAGCGGTTGCTGCCATCGCGGGTGCGACAACATCTTCGCACTTGAGCGATGACATCCGGCGCTGTGCCTCTTGGCTGCGCTGATCGGGGGCGGGTTCGGCGGCATCAAGGCCCAGATCGGGCTGGCTTTCGACGGCGGCCTCTGCCTCGCGCTTGCGGGCCTCTGCCTCTCGCGCGGCTTCTTCGCGCAGGATGTTGGCAATTGTGGGGTCTAATTCTTGGCGTTCCGGCGCTGCGGGTGCTGGGGCGGGCGCGTCTTCGACCCAACCGGCGGTGTCATCAATTTGCGCGGATGGTGCGTCGGGCGTGTCGGACAAATCATCCTTAACATCCGAAGCACCGCGATTTTCAAACCACGTATGCCCGCAATTGGAACATTGGACGTCACGACCCTCTGACGGGATCACGTCATCCGCCACCTCATACTGTGCCCCGCAATTTGGACAAATAAGCCGCATTTTCAGTCCCTTCGTGCCCATCGTTCTGCATCTATGCGCAGATTGGTTAAACAAGTTTTACCTAGCGATCAAAGAAAGGCCAAGGTTTTGCGACTGTTGCCAATGCCGAAACATTGTAACCTGTTGCAAATTTGGGCAAAACGGTACGTGACTACAAAAGGATATCCGGCGTGATTGAGCTTGAAAACGTGGCCTATAACTATGGTGGAGCAGAGCTGTTTTCGCAGGTCTCGTTGACGTTGTCCGCAGGGTCGTTCCATTTTCTGACCGGTCCGTCGGGGGCGGGCAAAACCACATTGCTGAAACTTTGCTATGGCGCGTTACAGGCGACGGCGGGGCAGGTGCGATTGTTCGGTGATGACGCCGCCCGCATGGACCGCGATGCCGTGGCATTGTCACGCCGCCGGATCGGTGTTGTGCATCAGGATTGCCAATTCTTGGACCACCTGAATGTGTCCGACAATATCGCCTTGCCGCTGACCGTTTCAGGCCGAGATGCTGAGGCCGCAGGCAACTTGGGCGATCTGATCGGCTGGGTTGGATTGTGCGGCCAGGCGGATCAGTTGCCGCCTGAATTGTCGGGGGGCGAACGCCAGCGTGCCGCCCTTGCCCGCGCCGTGATCATGTCACCGGATGTAATTATCGCGGATGAGCCGACGGGCAATGTCGATTGGGAAATGTCGCAGCGGCTTTTGACCCTTTTGGTTGAGCTGAACCGCATGGGCAAAACCGTGATCATTGCGACCCATGACATGAACCTGATCCGCGCGGCCAAAAGTCAGGTAACGACCCGAGTTTTGCGCCTACAGGATCGCCGATTGATGCAAGCGGGGGCAGAGCTATGAAGATTGACCTTGCCCGCATGTTCGACCTGATCGCTGGCGATCCACAGGCTGATCGGGCTGTCCCGCCCACCGGATTTACCGCCCGTCTGACATTGTTCACCGCAGGCGCGATGGCGTTTCTGGCCGTGTTTGCAATGGCGCTGTCACTGGCCACAGGCCGCTTGGCGGATCGCTGGTCTGCGGAATTGGCGCGCACGTCCACGCTTCGGATCACGGCCCCAGTGGATCAGGCGGATGCACAATTGCGCTCCGCGATTACGGTGCTGGAAACAACGCCGGGTGTGGCCGCGGCACGCCCGTTGTCGGCGGATGAACAACGCGCCTTGTTAGAGCCGTGGTTCGGTGTGGGCCTTCCGGTTGAGGATTTGCCGATCCCCCAACTAATTGAAATTATTGAAGAAGGCGACGGTTATGATAGCATCGGTCTGCGCGCCCGTCTTCAGGCCGAGGTGCCGGGTGCCGTGTTGGATGACCACACCCGTTGGCGCGAACCGCTGGTCAAAGCCGCCAATCGCTTACGCACGCTCGGGTGGCTGGCAATTGTCCTGATTGCAGGGTCCACCGCCGCGATGATCACACTCGCGGCCCAAGCGGCTCTTGCTGCGAATGCCCAAGTGATCCGTGTGATGCGGCTGGTTGGCGCGCGCGACATTTATATCGCGGGGGCGTTCGTGCGCCGGTTTACCCTTCGTGCGCTGACGGGGGGCGCGATTGGCACGGTTGTCGGCATGATCGCCATCTGGCTGTTGCCATCCACCGATGTTGCGGGCGGTTTCCTGACGGGCCTCGGGTTTCAAGGTGTGGGATGGCTTGCACCGCTTATCATTCCGCCACTGGCCGCTGCGGTCGCATTTTTCGCCACCCGCGCCGCCGCGCTGCGGATGCTAGAGGAACAATCATGAAATATACCATTCAACTGATCCGCTCGGTCCTGTTCAACATCGCGATGTATATTGCCATGCCTATTGTCGGCTTGCTGTATCTGCCTTGGGCTATCGCGTCGCCAAAGGGTGCGATTGCGGGGTGCCACCGGTATTGCATCGTGGTGATCTGGCTGCTGCGTTGGATGGTTGGCATGCGGTGCGAGGTGCGCGGCACTCCGCCCACTGAACAGGCGCTTGTCGCGGCCAAACACCAGTCGTTTCTGGATGTGTTGATGATTTATCATGCCGTGCCGCGCGGTAAGTTTATCTTTAAGGACCTGCTCAAATACGCGCCCGTCATTGGTCAATTTGGCCTGCGGATCGGCTGTATTCCCGTCAAGCGTGGCAAGCGTGGTGCGGCGATCAAAAAGATGCTGGCAGATGTGAAAAACGGGTCCGCGCTTCCTGGGCAGTTGATCATTTATTCCCAAGGCACGCGTATCGCGCCGGGGGTCAAGGCGCCGTATAAAATCGGCACTGGTGCGCTTTACAAAGAAATGGACCAACCCTGTTATCCTGTGGCGACAAACGTTGGCGTGCTTTGGCCAAAGCGTGGATTTTACCGCGCACCCGGTGTGGCCGTGGTTGATTTTCTGCCGTCCATTGCACCCGGCATGCCCGTGAATGATTTTATGACCAAGCTGGAAATCGATGTCGAAGCCCGCTCTGACGCATTGGCGGCAGAGGCTGGATTTCATGGATAAGATCACCGATATCGCTACCCTAGAGGCGCTAATGGCGATCCGGGCAAGGCGTCGATCATCAAGGTCGCGGATCACGTCACCCCGCTTTATGCCAAATGGATTGCGGCGTCGCGGCTGTGTGTTCTGTCCACCGTCGGACCTGCTGGGACGGATGCATCGCCACGGGTAGATGATGGCCCTGTCGTGCAGATCGCGGATCGCGCGACGTTTCTGATGCCCGACTGGCGCGGCAATAACCGGATGGATAGTCTGCGCAATATCTTGGCCGACGGGCTGTCAGCCTGATGTTTATCGTGCGCGGGTCGAACAATGTTGTACGCGTGAACGGCACACTGGATGTGACCACCGCCCCCGATATGCTTGCACGGTTTGACGATCGCGGACGCCATCCGTGCAGCGTGGTCGTCGTGCGTGTGGCCGAGGTTTACAGCCAATGCGCCCGCGCCTTGATGCGGGCGGGTGTTTGGGCTGGCGTCGATGATGCTGGTAACCTTCCCACAATCGGAGAGCTTTTGGCCGAGGCTGAGGCTAAGGCTAGATTTGATGGTGCGTCCTATGATGACGCTTGGGCGGCCCGCGCCCAGAAGACAATGTGGTAACGAGGAATCTGAGAATGCGATTTGTAATGATCCCAGTGGCATTGGCCACGCTATCTGCCTGCGGGCCAAGCACGACAGGACCGGGCGAAATATCAGGCTTTGTCTTGGTCTATGATCAACGCCCGGGCCGCAGTTTTGAAGGGTTACCGCGCACAACCGACGCGCAGATGCCTACAACCATTGGCACCATGACCGGCCCCAGCCGCTTAATTTCGAACGACGGCACGATCGTGTTCGCGGATGCGACGTTGACGGTTGATGTGACCACCCGCGACGTCACGCTGACGGGGGAATATGAATTCCCCGATACGCATCCGCTGGGCATCATTCAAATCCAGCAAGACGGACAGTCAGACGGTGCATCCATCATCGGCACCGCAACGTCTGGCCCCCGTGGGTATCTGTCGGGTGATTTTTATGGCACCGACGGCACAGTCGCCGACGGGTTCTTTGGTTAAGACGGACAAAACAACGAAAACCTATCGGGTGCTTATGTCGTGTCGCGCGACTGATTAAGCCGCGAGGCCCTTGGACCCAAGTGCCAGATATTTCGCACGGCGGTCGCGCCGGATATCGTCGGCGGATTGGCCGTCCATCTCGTCCAGAAGAGTCGTGATTGCTGTGCCGACGGATGCGATTGTCGCGTCCTTGTCACGATGCGCGCCACCTGCTGGTTCCGCGATGATCGTGTCGCAAACGCCAAGTTCATTCAGATGTTGGGCGGTAAGGCGCAGCGCCTCGGCTGCTTCGCGCATTTTGCCGCCGTCTTTCCACAAGATCGACGCGCAGCCTTCGGGGCTGATGACCGAATAGATGGAGTGTTCCAGCATCACAACGCGGCTGGCCGTCGCAAAGGCGACAGCACCGCCGGACCCACCTTCGCCGATCACGACAGAAATCAATGGCACGCCAAGCTCTAGGCATTTTTCGGTCGAACGGGCGATAGCCTCTGACTGGCCGCGTTCTTCGGCACCTTTGCCGGGATAGGCGCCGGGGGTATCAACGAGCGTGATGACAGGCAGGTTGAACCGGTTGGCAAGCTCCATCAGGCGGATCGCCTTGCGGTACCCTTCGGGGCGGGCCATGCCGAAATTACGCTCAATCCGCGATTTGGTATCGTTGCCTTTTTCATGGCCTATCACCATGACGGGCCGCCCATCCAGGCGCCCGATCCCGCCCATCACGGCGTGATCATCGGCAAAGTTCCGGTCGCCAGCAAGTGGGGTGTATTCCGTCAACAGCGTATAGATATAGTCGCGGCAATGGGGGCGTTCGGGGTGCCGAGCGACCTGACATTTGCGCCATGCGGTCAGGTCCTTGTACAATGTCGCCTTCATATCAGCGGCTTTTTTGTCGAGCGCTGCGGCCTCGGCTTCGACGTCCATTTCCTCATTTTCACGCGCGAGCGCACGGAGTTCTCCGGCCTTGCCTTCGATTTCAGCAAGCGGTTTTTCAAACTCGAGGTATTGGGTCATATCGGGCGCCTTTGTCATCTGTTGGATCAGATATAGGGGCCGATTGTGATTGGTGCAACGTGGTTTGCGCCCCGCTGCTGACGTTGCGGCAGGATGCACGGTTGTATTTTGAGTATTTGGGAAAAAGTGAAGCCTAACCGGCGATCAATTCCGACTGTACCACGATCACCTGTGCCTGTTTGATAGAGGCGATATCGACGAGGCGGCCCTTGTAGACGGTGGCCCCTTCGCCGCGGGCTTTGGCGTCTTCCATGGCGGACAGGATTTCGCGGGCTTCGGCGACGGCTTCGTCTGATGGGGTGAAAACCTCGTTTGCGAGGGTGATCTGTTTGGGGTGGATCGCCCATTTGCCGACCATGCCCAATGTCGCCGACCGTCGCGCTTGTGCGCGGTAGCCTTCGTCGTCGGAAAAGTCGCCAAAGGGTCCGTCAACGGGCAGGATGCCATGGGTGCGACAGGCCGCGACAATCGCGGTTTGCGCAAGGTGCCATGGATCGGAGTAGTGCCGTGCATCACCGTGTAGCATGTAATAATTGTCCTGAGTCCCGCCGATACCCGTCGTTTGCATCCCCATGGAGGCCGCGTAATCAGCGGCACCCAGCGACATGGCGACTATGCGGGGACTGGAGGCGGCGATTTCGTTGACGTTCACAAGACCGGCGGCAGATTCGATGATGACCTCAAAATTGATGGGTTTTGAGCGGCCCTTTGCAGCCTCGATCGCGGTGACAAGCGCGTCGACGGCGTAGATATCGGATGCATTGCCAACCTTGGGGATCATGATCTGGTCGAGCCGGTCGCCGGCCTGTTCCAGCAGATCCACGACATCGCGATACCAGTAGGGCGTGTCGAGCGAATTGATCCGCACGGCGAGGGTTTTGGTATTCCAGTCAATCGTATTGATCGCCTCGATCACGTTGGCGCGCGCGCTGTCCTTGTCGGATGGTGATACGCTGTCTTCGAGGTCGAGGTTGATGACGTCTGCGTCCGAGGCCGCCATTTTCGCGAACAGTTTGGTGTTCGAACCTGGGCCGAACAGCTGGCAGCGGTTAGGGCGGGCAGGGGGTGTGGGTTGCAGACGGAATGACATGGTTGCGCACCTTTGTTTCACAAATATTGCGCCAATAGTTAGAATGTTGCGCGATGGATCGCAAGCGTCATTTTGCAGGTGCAGCAATTACCCCTCTGGGATGTGCTTTGCCTCGCGCTGGATCGACCATTCGATCAGTTGCGACCAGAGCAGTTCCGCCAGATCAGGGTCGACCCCCTGCTCACTGGCTAAACGCCGTACATTTGCAATCACCTCTTGCACGCGCGGGGTGATCCGCGCGGGCAGGCCGTTGCCCTTTTTGATGTCGACGGCGCGGTCGATATAGCCCGCGCGTTCCACGAGCAGGGCAATCAATTCTGCATCCATACGGTCGATCTGTGCGCGCAGGCTGCCCATATCATGACAGTCGCGCGGCGGTCTGGGGTCGGTCATCAGATGCCAGCGTCCACAATTGCACGCGCCAGCACAGGCACGGTTTGCGCGTTCAGGCCCGCGATATTCATGCGGCTGTCGCCCACCATATAGATGCCGTGATCGGCGCGCAGTTTTTCGACCATCTCGGGCGTGGTGCCAAGGCGGCTGAACATGCCGCGGTGGTCGGCAAGGAAATTAAACCTGTCTGAATTGGTCAGCCGCTTCAGCTCATCAGCAAGCTGTTGACGCAGGGCGAGCATGCCGTTGCGGGTTTCTTCCAACTCGGCCTCCCAATCGGCGCGCAGGGCGGGATCGGATAGAATGGTGGTCACAATGCGTGCGCCGTGGTCGGGGGGAAAGCTGAAGTTCTGACGGTTCAGGTAGTTCAGGTTTTCCTGTGCCAATGCGGTTTGGTCTGCGTCCGTGCCGATGGCCATGAGGATGCCGGTGCGTTCGCGGTAAATGCCGAAGTTTTTGGAGCATGACGCGGCGATCAGCGCGTTGTCGAAGGCGGCGGCGATTTTGCGGGTTGCGGCGGCATCCTCGGCCAACCCATCTCCAAAGCCTTGGTAGGCGATGTCGATGAACGGCGTTGCACCTTTGGTCTGTAGCAAAGCGATCACTTGATCCCATTGATCCAGCGTCAGGTTCGCGCCCGTCGGGTTATGGCAGCAACCGTGTAGCAGCACCACGTCGCCCGTTTGAACTCCGTCCAGATCGGCCAGCATCCCGTCGAAATCCACACCGCGCGTCTCATTGTTGAAATAGCGGTAATCGGCGGATTTCATATCGAGGTATTTGATGATCGACGGGTGGTTTGGCCATGTCGGGTTGGATAGCCAAACGGTTGCCTCAGGGGCGGCTATTTTGATCAATTCCAGCGCCTGACGGATCGCACCTGTGCCACCGGGTGTGGCAACGGCGCTGATCCGGTCGCGGGCAATCGTATCGCCCAGCACCAGATCAATCATCACGCCTGAAAACGCAGGATCACCGGCAAGACCGACATAGGCCTTGGATGTCTGTTCGGCCTGAAGCCGCTTTTCCGCCTCTTTCACGGCGCGCATGACGGGGGTGTTGCCCGACGCATCCTTATAGACGCCAACGCCGAGATCGACCTTGGTGTCGCGCGTGTCGGCACGGTAGGCGGCCATCAGCGCGAGGATTTTATCAGCGGGTTGTTTTTGCAGGGATTTCAGCAACATCATGCGTCTCCGGTTGCGATTGGAAGGTCGGCGTACATGCCCCATTCGGACCATGAGCCGTCGTAAACTGCGTGATCGGTCTTGCCGATCCGTTCAAGTGCGAGCGCAAGGATCGCGGCCGTCACACCCGATCCGCAGGTCGCGATCACGGGCTTGGACAGGTCGATACCTGCGTCCGCGATTGCGGCCTGAATGCCGGGTGCGTCCTTCATGGTGTTGTCGGTGTTCAGCACGTTTTTGAAGAACAGGTTTTGCGAATTGGGGATGTGGCCCGCGCGCAGCCCCTTGCGGGGTTCGGGCACCTCACCGCTGAAACGGTCGGCGGGGCGGGCGTCGATGATTGTGTAATCCCCCAGCTTGGCGGCACGGGCGACTTGGGTCACGTCCTTCACCATCTGGTTTTGGCGGGTCACAGTCATGTGCCGGTCACGGATTACGGGGGGCAGATCGGAGATTTCGCGCCCTTCGGCCTTCCACTTGGGCAGGCCACCATCAAGGACGGCAACATCGGTTTTGCCCATCAGCCGGAACATCCACCAGACGCGGGCTGCAGAAAACAGACCAAGCGCATCATAGACGACCACCTGATGCCCGTCGCCCACGCCCATAGCGCGCATACGGGACATGAATTTTTCTACCGGCGGCACCATATGGGGCAGTTCGGAGCGGTGATCGGATATCTCGTCGATGTCAAAAAAACGCGCGCCGGGGATATGCCCCGCTGCGTATTCTGCAGCGGCATCGCGGTTCATGTCGGGCAAAAACCAAGTGGCGTCCAAAAGGCGCATATCGGGATCGTTCAAATGCGCCGCTAGCCAAGCCGTGCTGACAAGTGTTTTGGGATCATCGGTCATGGCGTGGTCTCCGGCGTTATGCATGGCTGATCAGTATCGTGCCGCGCCGCTGGAAACAAGGACCCGCAATGCAAAACGGGTACCCAGAATGGACACCCGCTGGATCGCCGCTTTTCGTGGGGTATTAGCCCATGAACTTGTTTTTTAGCATGCCGACAACTACCGTCATGACCAGACCGCCAACGCCGCCGCCAGCCAGTTGGCCAACCATCGCGCCGATGTCGAGACCGGGGGCAACTGTGTCTGCCGCGCCGCTTGCTATCGCACCTGTGCCGCCCATCAGGCCGCCCAAGATGGACCCGCCACCAAGGCCGCCAACAGCGCCTGCGATTGTGTTGCCAAGGCTACCCATATTGGCGCCCGACAGCAGTTTACCTGCACCGTTACCACCAATTGCGCCGCCTACGACCTGTGCAATAATTGCTTCCATTGCCCCCGTTCCTTTTTATACGTGGGCCCACATTATAACCGGCGGCATGGCCCAAGCCGCGTCGGTGCCAAACCTTAACAGGTAGTTAATATGTGGAAATAGGGAGGAATCAGGACGTTTCCCCCCCTAAATCGGGTTTAATCAGTCGCCGTGACGCAGCAGGCGCTGTTTTTGCCGACCCCAATCGCGCGCGGCCTCGGTCGCACGTTTGTCGTGGTTTTTTTTACCCTTAGCTGTCGCCAGCTTAAGTTTTACCAACCCGCGGTCGTTGAAATACATGACTAGCGGCACAAGGGTCATCCCCTCGCGTTTGGTGGCGTTCCACAGGCGCGCCAGTTCTTTGCGGCTGCACAACAGCTTGCGCTTGCGGCGTTCTTCATGGCCGAACATCGCCCGATCATAGGGCGCGATATATGCGTTCGTCAGCCACAATTCCCCGTCATCGACGGACGCATAACTTTCGGCGATGTTGGATTGGCCAAGCCGCAGGGATTTCACCTCTGACCCATAGAGCACGATGCCAACCTCAAGGTCGTCATCAATTGCAAAGTCGTAGCGTGCGCGCCGATTTTCAGCGAGAACTTTGTAATTTGTATTCTCAGATTTTTTGGCCATGATCCCCATCAGATAGGCCAAGGGGGGCATCCCTGCAAGTGGCCCAATGATCGGAGCCTTTGATGTCTGTCCCTATCTTGAAAAATGCTGATGCCCGCGCCGTGTTTTTGCACCGCCACGGGCTGTCCGCGCGCCCCAGCGGGGTGGGTAAGGGCAACGATTTGGCGGGCGTGATTTCCGATCTAGGGTTTGTGCAACTTGATAGCGTGAACACATTTGCCCGTGCGCACGATCTGGTTTTGTGGTCGCGGCGGCAGCAATATCGCCCGTCGGGGCTGCAAAACGCATTGGCGCGGGATCGTTATGTGTTTGAACACTGGACCCATGATGCCGCCGCGATTGATATGCAGCTTTACCCCTATTGGCGGCTCAAATTCCAACGCGATGCGGCATGGCTCGCGTCCTGTTGGAAGGACTGGCGGCGCGATGATTTCATGGCCAAAACCGATGAGGTATTGCGCCAAATCTCTGATCACGGGTGCTGCACATCCGGTGATGTCGGGTTGGATGAGGTGCGCCGCAAAGGCGGTTGGTGGGACTGGCACCCGTCCAAAACCGCGTTGGAATATCTGTGGCGGTCGGGGCAATTGTCCGTGGTGCGCCGCGACGGGTTTCGCAAGGTGTATGACCTGACAGAACGTGTGATCCCACCAGAGCAGTTGAACGCCTTCCGATCCGAGGATGACACCGTCGATTGGGCCTGTGGTGCCGCGTTGGACAAGCTGGGGTTTGCCATAACGGGCGAACTGGCCGCATTCTGGGCGATTGTGACACCAGCAGAGGCAAAGGTGTGGGGCGTGGCGGCGATTGCAGATGGCCGCGCGGTTTGGGTCGATATCGAAGGTGTCGATGGTAGCTTGCGCCGGTCCTTGGCCCGACCTGACATGATGGATAGGGTGCCTGCGGCCCCACAAAACCGCGTGCGGATCATGTCGCCATTTGATCCGGCACTGCGCGACCGCAAGCGGGCAGAGCGGCTCTTTGGCTTTCACTACCGGATCGAGATTTTCGTCCCCGCCGCGAAACGCCAATACGGGTATTACGTGTTTCCGGTGATGGAAGGGGACCGCCTGATCGGGCGGATCGATATGAAGCGCGACGGGGACGTGTTGGCCGTGCGCGCGTTCTGGCCGGAAAAGGGCGTGCAAATGGGCGCAGGGCGGATTGCGCGGCTGGATGCAGAGTTGTCCCGCGCAGCCCTTTTTGGTGGCTGCGCAGAGATTTCGCGCGCTGATGATTGGTGCAAGGCATGATGGGTTTTAACCCATCACCTGTTGTTTAGTTGAGCAGACCGGCGTGCTGCATCCCGGCCTTGATCGCGGCTTTTGTGTCGTCGGTCAGCGTGGTCAGGGGGGAACGCACCTCTTCCTCACACAAACCTAACAGTGACATGCCGTATTTCGCACCCACAAGGCCGGGTTCCATGAACACCGCCTCGTGCAATGGCATTAGGCGATCCAGTTGGGACAACGCCTTGGCATAATCGCCTGCCAACGTGCTTTCCTGAAATTCCGCGCAAAGCTTGGCTGCGATGTTTGCCGTGACGGAAATGCAGCCAACGCCGCCGTGGGCGTTAAAGCCCAATGCGGTCGCGTCTTCACCCGACAGCTGCACAAAATTAGTGCCGCAATGCATGCGCTGCTTGGGCACGCGGGACAGATCGCCTGTCGCATCTTTGACGCCGATGATCATCGGCAGTTCGGCCAATTTGCCCATCGTTTCTGGTGTCATGTCCACGACCGAACGGCCTGGAATGTTGTAGATCACAATCGGCAAACCACAGCTTGCGGCAGCCGTAAAATGGGCGATCAGACCCGACTGGGTCGGCTTGTTATAATAGGGGGTCACGACCAATGCGGCATCGGCGCCTGCCTTTTTGGCGGCCTCGACCAGACGCACGGTTTCCACGGTGTTGTTGGACCCCGCACCTGCGATCACGGGAATGCGTCCGGCGGCGGCTTGTACCACGGTTTCCACGACCAGATCATGCTCGGCGTGGGTCAGCGTCGGGCTTTCGCCGGTTGTGCCGACTGGGACAAGGCCGTGGCTGCCCTGATCCACATGCCAGTCGACCAGTTTTTTCAGCGCATCTGTATCCACTTTGCCGTCCGTGAACGGCGTGACAAGTGCAGGCAAAGACCCTTTGAACATGACGCGCTTCCTTATTGTCGCTGGCCTTGAATCAGGCCGATGAAATCGCGCGGACCCTAGACGCCTTTCCGCCGACGGGCAAGTTTTCACATTGCCCTAGCGCGATTGGGCCTTAGGCTGACATCTAGTAATCTGAATAAGGAGGGCGTGATGCGCCTTTTCGCTTTGATCTTGGCCCTGTTTCTGACCTCTGTGGTGGCGCGCGCCCAGCCAGCCGAGGACCCGGCGGTGCCTGCAATCCGCGCGGCAGCGGCGACCAATTGGGATGTTGCCTATGCGCTTGCAGGTGATGATCAACTGGCCCGCGATGTGGTGTCGTGGATGCGCCTGCGTAAGGGCGATGCGATCTTTGCCGATTATCAGGGGTTCACCCCGCGCCGCGCCGATTGGCCGGGCATGGTGCGCCTGTATATTGAGGGGGAGGAGCTGTTGCCCCCCGAAACCCCGACCGCCCAAGTGATTGACTGGTTCGGGGATCGCAAACCCGAAAGCGGCGAAGGCGCCGTGCGTTTGGCCGAGGCGTTGATCGCCACGGGTGACACGCCCCGCGCCCATGCGATGCTGGTCGATGTGTGGCTGACGTGGAATCTGTCGGATACGGGCCATGCTGCGATGATCGACGCGTTCTCCGATGTGCTGGCCCCGCATCATGTGGGCCGTGCGGATCAGTTGTTATGGCGGTGGAAAACCGACGCTGCTGAACGGATGATCCCGCTGTTGACGGATGACCGTGCCGCATGGACCCGCGCGCGCATCAACTTCATCCGCAACGGGACGGATGTGTCGGATGAGGTGCCGGAAAATCTGCGCTCTGATCCGGGGCTTTTGTATGACCGTTATAACTGGCTGGCCAACCGCGGAAGCCGCTCCTCCGCGGTGGCCATTCTGCGTACACAATCGACAAGCGCTGATGCCTTGGGCCAACCGTTCCGCTGGTCCGGTCGGCGCAGGTCGCTTGCGCGGTGGGAAATGCGCGAGGGGCGGCCGCAATCGGCGTATGACCTTGCCGCCAATCATCACCTGACGGATGGCACATCTTTTGCCGATCTGGAATGGATCGCAGGCTACGTCGCGCTGACCTATCTGGATGATCCCGCGCTGGCGCTGTCCCATTTCCAAACCGCAAATGCCGCCGTTGAAAGCCCGATTTCTGTTGGGCGTATGCAGTATTGGATCGGGCGGGCGCATGCCGCATTGGGCGATGGTCCCGCGTCCATGGCCGCCTATGAAATCGCGTCACAGCACCAGACAGGGTTCTACGGTTTGCTGGCGTCTGAAAAACTGGGCCGCGCGCTTGGTCCCGTTCTGACAGGCGCGTCTGATCCGACCGATTGGCGCGGTACGGCGTTTTTGAAAGACGATATGACCCGTGCCGCCGTTGCCCTGTTGCAGGCGGGTGAACGCAGCCGTGCGACACAGTTTTTCGCGCTGCTTGGCCAACGTCTGGATGCCACTGAGCTGGCGCAAATGGGTGCTATGCTGCGCGAGATGGATGGCGCTTATTATGCTGTTCTGCTGGGTAAATCAGCCGTCAAACGTGGGGTGCTGGTGCCGTCGGTCTATTTCCCGCTGCATGATCTGGCGCAGATGGATCTGCCCGCACCTGCCGCTCTGTCTATGTCCATCGCCCGCCGCGAGAGCGAGTTTAACATTGCCGCTGGCAGCCCTGTTGGCGCGCTTGGGCTGATGCAACTCATGCCCGCTACGGCTCAGGAGGTCGCAGGCTTTATCGGCGAACCCTATTCACGCGGGCGGTTGACGACAGATTGGGCCTATAACGCCCGCCTCGGGTCAAAATACCTGTCGGTGTTAGAAGAGGAATTTGGCAATTCCCCCGTCATGATCGCCGCAGGTTATAACGCGGGTCCAAGCCGCCCGCGGGCATGGATGGACGAACGCGGCGATCCGCGTGTGGGCGAGGTGGATGTTGTCGATTGGATCGAACACATCCCGTTTCGCGAAACCCGCAATTACGTAATGCGCGTCACAGAATCGATCCCCATCTATCAGGCGCGGTTGACCGGTACGGTTGGACCTGTGCGGTTCACCGATATGCTCATCGGGGTGAAGCCGAACATCCGGCCACAAATACGTCCAGCGGACCTGAATACGACACCTGCGCCGTCCGTCGCCGTACCGATGGTGCCTGCTGGCCCCGCACCCGTATCCGGCATCCGCCCGATCAGTCGGCCGGGGGGCTAACCGCCCGTGCGCGCAACAGGGCAAAAACTCCCGCCGACACGACGATGACCGCGCCAATCGCCACGGGCGTCGATAGGGTTTCGCCAAACACGGCGATCCCGATCATCGTGGCGAAGACCAGTTGCAGGTAGGCGAAAGGCTGCACGGCGGATGCCTCGGCGACCTCATAGGTTTTGATCAACAGGAAATGGCCCGATGCGCCTGTGATGCACAGCGCCCCCATCCAGATCCAGTCAGGGCGCGTCATTGGTTCCCAATACCAGATGCCGACGATGGTCATCGCGACAGCACCCACAACGCCGGTCCAGAAAAATGATGTTGCCGCGCTATCCTTGCGGGCGGCAAAGCGGGTGAGCAACCCATAGACGGCGAACATGATTGCTGACGCCATGGGCAGGATCGCAAAGGGGGAAAACACCCCGATCCCGGGGCGCAAGATGACCAGCACCCCGATGAACCCGATCCCGATCGCAACCCAGCGTCGCCAACCCACGGCCTCGCCCAAGATCGGCCCTGACAGGGCTGCAACCAGTAGCGGATAGCAGGCGAAAATCGCATGGCTTTCGACCAACCCCAGTTTGACAAAACCCAAAACCATCACGCAAATTTCGGTTGCGAGCAGTAGCCCGCGCAAGGTCTGGATCACAGGTTGGCGCGTTGCCGCGGCGGCCCATATTGACCCCGATTGCCGCGTCGCGACCGTGATGACAAATGCCGCAAAGAACCAGTACCGGATCATCACGATCATCAGCACGTTATATTCGCCCGCCAGATGCCGTGAAATGCCGTCTTGGATGGCAAAGATCAGCGCGGTGGCACACATCAACCAGATGCCAAGGCGGGTATTATTTTGCATCCCGCAACCTCGCCGTGGTCATGTGGCGTTTGCGCGCAAACCCTTTGGTCCGTGTCACATCGAACCCCGCCGCATCCAATGATGCGCGCACATGCCCTGCCGCCGAATAGGTCGCCGCTGTGCCGCCCTGCGCGGTATGCGCACCAACTGCTGACAGCAGCGCGGGTTCCCACAATGCGGGGTTTTTGGCTGGCGAAAACCCGTCAAGAAACCACGCATCTGCGGCACTTTCCCACGCAGGTAAGGTTTCCCGCGCATCGCCAATGATCACATCAAGCGTGACATGCGGCGCGATCTCGACGGCGCGCGCGCCGACAGTCCAACGATCCAGAAATACGCGGGCCAACTCGGCCACCTCGGGGAATGCCGCAAGTGCGGCGCGCATGTCCTCTTTGTCCATCGGGAACGCCTCAAACGATGTAAAGCGCAGCCGCGTTCCGCCGGCTTTGGCCCACGCCTGCCATGTCGCAAGAAAGTTCAGACCGGTCCCGAACCCCAATTCCCCCACATGCAGATCAGCCCCGAACCGCGCGTCCAACCCGTTGCCTGCGATAAACACGTGCCGCGTTTCATCCAGCCCATTGCCAAGCGAATAATACGGGTCGTCAAACTGGTCCGACACAGGCACCGCGCCTGCGTCCGTGTCCCGCCACGAAAGCGATGCCGTCTGGTTGATCATGCGCAAATGCCCTATGGATACGGCAACACTAAAAAGGGAAGTGATGCCGATGGCAACGGTCGATGTAACGGTGATGGGGGCAGGGGTGTTCGGGCTGTCGGTCGCCTATGCCTGCCTGTTGCGGGGCGCCACGGTGCAGGTCATTGATCCGGCTGGCGCGGGTGCGGGTGCCAGCGGTGGTATCGTAGGTGCACTGGCCCCCCACGTTCCTGAAAACTGGAACGCGAAAAAGGCATTCCAGCTTGATAGCCTGTTGATGCAGGCCGCATTCTGGCGTGGGGTTGAGGACCGCAGCGGCCTGCCCACGGGCTATGCGCGCAACGGACGGCTGCAACCGCTGCCCGACGCGCGCGCCGTTGATCTGGCCAACGCGCGACAGGTGACCGCCGCCGCATTGTGGGGCGATAACGCGCAATGGACCGTGCAGCCCGCAGGCGGCACCGATTGGTCCCCGCCAAGCACCAGCGGACAGGTCGTGTTCGACACGCTATCGGGCCTTTTGCATCCGGCCAAGGCGACCGCGTCCCTTGCGGGGGCCGTGACGGCGCTGGGCGGGGTGATCACAGCTGACGGGACACAATCCGGCCACGTCGTCTGGGCCACCGGTGTCGCTGGCCTTGATACGATGACGGCCCAACACACCCGCATGGTCGGTGGCGGGGTTAAGGGGCAGGCCGCCGTGCTCGATTTCGATGCTATCGGCCAGCCACAGCTTTTCGCCGACACGCTCCATATCATCCCCCATGAGGACGGCACTGTTGCAATCGGCTCCACGTCAGAGCGGGAATTTGACGACCCCACAGGCACAGACGCGGCCCTCGATGATATCGTCGCACGGGCCAAGGCTGCCCTACCGGTTCTGCGGGATGCAACTGTGATCAAACGCTGGGCTGGTGTTCGTCCGCGCAGCAGATCGCGCGCGCCCATGCTTGGGGAACACCCGTTCCAAAAGGGACAATTTGTTGCCAACGGTGGTTTCAAAATTGGGTTCGGCATGGCCCCGAAAGTGGGCGAGGTGATGGCCGATCTGATCCTCAACCAGCAGTATACAATCCCGGAAGATTTCCGCCCTGATCGCAGCCTCTAACGGCTTCCTCTTGCTAAAAATACCTTCGCTGGAGGCATTGTGTTTTGCAGCGCAAAACGCGACACGGCGCTAGCTTGCTTCAGCCGCCATACATTGCCGTCCGTCAGGTCCACGGACCCAAGCCCGCCCGTCTTTCCAGCATAGAAACGCAGGTTCGTGATGCATCAGCGGTGCCGTCGCGCGATAGGAAAACGTGGTCAAGGCACCCAGTTTATGCTGCGCCAACCCCATCAGCAGATGCGCCAACAACGGGCCATGCACAACCAACCCGTCATACCCTTCGACCTGCCGCGCATAGGTTTCATCGTAATGAATGCGGTGGCCGTTGAATGTCAGCGCGGAATAGCGAAACAGCATCGTGCTATCAAACGACACCGGCACGGCCATATCTTCGTCCGTGGCGGCACGTGGTGGCGGCGGGGCGTCGGCCTTGGGGCGATCCTCGCGGTACACCAGTTCTTGCCATTCTGTAAGGGCAAGTGACTGGCGTTGCCGGATATCATGGCGGACCCGCACGAATGCCAACGGCCCGCTGCGGCCGTCCTTGCGCGTTACACCTTCGACTGTAGTCGTCTTCTCGGCGCGAATACCGGCAAGCAGTGGCGTATGAAACACCAGCTTGCCCGCGGCCCACATCCGGCGCGGCAGACCGGTATCGGGGATGAACTGGCCTGTGGCGGGATGCCCGTCACGGCCAAGATCCTGTGGCGGCTGCGGATCCCAAAAATAAATGTGATGGGCAAAGGGCGGGATCGGATCGCCCATCCGGATGCTTGGCGCATCACCCAAGGTCGCCTGCAACGCGCGCGCGCGATCAGGATCAAGCGGATCAATTCGGGTTTGCACGCGGGGCTGGGTCTGAGACATAATGTAGTCTATGCCAAATCGTTAACGGGGTGCAAATGCCGCAGGTTTCTAAGCTTGATCATCTGGTGTTGACCGTGACGGACGTGGACCGCACGATCGCGTTTTATACCCGTGTTCTGGGTATGCAGGCGCAGGTGTTTCACCCCGCCGACGGGACCATGCGCACCGCATTGCAATTTGGGACGCAGAAAATCAACCTGCACCCCGCCGCCGCACCGTTTGAGCCGAAGGCGACGATGCCCGTCGCTGGCAGCGCTGATATTTGCTTTCTCTCCGACGATGATCTGACCGATTGGCAGGCCTATTTTGCGGCCCATGATGTCGCTGTGATCGACGGCCCCATCGCCCGCACGGGGGCTACGGGGCCGATCTTGTCGCTTTATATCAGGGACCCCGATGGCAACCTGATCGAGGTGTCAAACCCCGCCTAGGTGCGAGATTTCAGACGCTCCATCAAGGTCGTCAGCGTCTTGATATACCGCTCGGATGTGAGCCGCCCGTCGTCGCCGAATTCCTCAAAATTGCTTCCGATAAGGACCTCTGGCCCCTGCACCAGATTGCAATTGAATGGCGTCATGCATAGGCGCAATGCGAATTGTGCGCGTTCTCCGCCCGCCCGCCCGTCCGGCAGTGGCGGACATAATGGCCACAGGTTTATCGGCCCAAACGGCACCTTCGGTCCGGCTGACCCAATCGAGTGCGTTTTTCAGCACGCCCCAAATAGATTTATTGTATTCTGGGGTGGAAATGATCACCGCATCGGCATCCCTGATCTGATCGGCAAGGGTTTGCACAGCGGCGGGAATGCCCGCGTTTTCCTCAACATCGCCATCATATAGAGGCAGATTCAAATCGCCTTGCACAAAACTGTTAGCGCCGAAAATCTCGGCTGCGTGCCGGACCAGTTGAGTGTTTGTGGAACTGGCACGCAATGCACCCGAAATGCCAAGAAGAGTTGTCATCGTCCTTTTATTGGTTGTTCCAAAGATAAACCATCGGCTCCCTGTTGCCAGTCCGTATCTGCTGACACATGCTGTGCGTTAATGCGATACCCATGGGAAGGTGACAGATATGCAGCGGCACGGCGGTAAAATCCTGAGCGATCATTTGCAGGCTTTGGGCGTGAAAAGGGTGTTTTCGGTGCCGGGCGAAAGTTTCCTCGCGGCGCTGGACGGGCTGTATGACAGCGGCATCCCCAATATCGTCTGCCGCCAAGAAGGTGGTGCTGCGATGATGGCCGAGGCCTATGGCAAGCTGACCGGCCAACCCGGCGTGTGCTTTGTCACCCGTGGGCCGGGGGCCACCAACGCCAGCGCCGGTGTGCATATCGCGATGCAGGACAGCACGCCTATGGTGTTGTTTGTGGGGCAGATTGACAATCGCCTCACCGACCGTGAAACATTTCAAGAGGTGGATTACCGTGCCATGTTTGGCACCATCGCCAAATGGGTCGCTCAGATTGATCACACTGACCGGATCGCCGAATATGTGACCCGCGCGTTTCAGGTGGCGACCTCTGGCAGGCCCGGACCCGTTGTGCTGGCCTTGCCGGAAAATATGCTGAGTGCGGTGTCGGACGCGCCTGATCGCCCTGTGACCGCCCCCGCTGTGACCGCGGATTTGGGTAGCGTGGCGGCGGATGTCATGGCGCGTATTGCACAGGCCAAACGCCCCTTGGTCGTTGTTGGCGGGCCGCATTGGTCGCCTGATGCAGCCGCAGATCTGGCGCGGTTTGCGGACGGGCAGGGCCTGCCCATTGCGGCGGGTTTTCGGCGTCAGGATTATATCGATAACCGCCATGCAAACTATGCGGGCGATCTGAACGTGGGTATCAACCCACGGCTTGCCAAGCGCCTGCGGGAGGCTGATCTGCTGGTGCTGATCGGCACGCGGTTCGGGGACATTGAGACGCAAGGCTACACCAACCCCAGCCCCGATAGCGCCTGTCCGATCATTCATATCCATGCGGATGTCAATGAGATCGGTAGTGTCTATTCCGCCGAAATGTCGGTTGTCGCCCGCGCGCCCGACATGGTTGCAGCCCTTGCAGCACAGCCGGGCTGTGGCACCGATTGGGCCGAATGGACGGCGGCGGCCCGTGCGGATTACGACGCATGGCTGGTCCCAACCGAAAGCCCCGGCGCGCTCAAGCAAGAGGCGGTGATCGGGTGGCTGTCGGCGACGTTGCCCGACAATGCGATCGTCACAAACGGGGCGGGCAACTATGCCGCGTGGCTGCACCGGTACTTTGTTTACAAACGCCATGGCACGCAATTGGCACCCACGTCGGGGTCAATGGGCTACGGGTTTCCGGCGGCGATTTCCGCGTCCTTGCATTGCCCTGACCGGACGGTTGTGTGCCTTGCGGGTGACGGGTGTTTCCAGATGACATGTAACGAATTGTCGGCGGCGGCCCAGCACGGCGCGACCCCGATTGTGGTCGTCATGGACAATGGCCGCTATGGCACGATCCGCATGCATCAGGAAAAAACCTATCCGGGCCGGGTGTCGGGCACCGCATTGCACAACCCTGATTTCGCGGCTCTCGCCCGCGCCTATGGCGGACATGGTCAGGTCGTCACACGGTCTGAGGATTTCGCAGGTGCCTTTGCCCGCGCCCAAGCGTCCGGCACATTCGCGGTGATCGCCTGTTCGGTCGACGCCGAAGCGTTGTCCACGGGGGCCACCCTATCGGGTGTGCGGGCCGCGGCGGGCGGCTAGACCGTGCGCCAGCGGGTCGGGCTGTTTTCCTGCCATTCCTTGCGGTGGAGCAGCGGGGTGTCATTGTCATCTTGGGCGATGCCAAGGCACAGATAAGCGGTCAGCGACCATGTGGCGGGCGCGTCCAGTATGCCATGCACGGACGCGGGATTCAGGATCGATACCCAGCCCATGCCAATGTTATCCGCCCGCGCCGCCAGCCAAAGCGTATGGATCGCCGCAACCGTGGAATAGGCCAGCATCTCGGGCATCGTCTGCCGGCCCAACCCGTGACCGGCATCGGGTTCATGTTCGGTGAACACGGCCAGATGCACAGGTGCCTCGCGCAATCCAGCGAGTTTCAGCGCCATGTAACTGTCGCGCTTGGTCCCGCTGTATTTTGACGCGGCCTCATCATTCGCGGCCTCAAAATCGGCGATGATCGCGGCGCGTTTGTCAGGGTTTTGTACCTGCATCACGCGCCACGGGCGGGCGTTGCCGACAGATGGCGCAAGGTCCATCGCCGCCCGCAACCGGTCGAGCCGTTCCGCATCAATCGGATCAGTCTTGAAATGACGCACATCGCGCCGCCATGTCAGCACATCGCGCAGCGCCTGCCTGTGATCGGGGGACAGTTTCAACCGGCGGTCCAATCGGCGGCTTGGGATGGCAAAAATGCCTCGACTGCGGCGGTGGCGATCACGGCTGTGTCGCCCGTTGCAGGGTTTGGGACATTTTGCCCGCCTTTGACGGCCGTAACAGTGGCCCGCCCACGCGGCAGCATATCAGCCAGCGCGGCGGTATCCAGTTTATCAGGGTCCTGCACGCCCACGGTTACCTGAACGCGCATCGCGTCAGTGGGGATGTCGAGGGTCGCGAAAATCGGTAAGGTGGAATGGCGGAACGCATCCTCGATCGCGCGGCGGGCGGCCTTTTGATAATCCATGCCGTGCAGGTCATTGCCCATACCCATCTCGATGATAAAGCGTTGATCGGTCATGTGCGCTCCATCTCAAAACTGACGTTGATGGCCGCGTTGGCGATTACCGTGGGCTGCCCGTCAGGGCGCGGCACATCAAGGCCGCCATGGGTGACTGTGACACTGGGTTGGCCGTAGGGAAAGATATCCAGCAGCTTGGCGGTGTCCACCTGATCGGGTTGCTGCACGGCGATTTCCACGTCGATGATCATCGCTTCCTTCGGGAACCCGAACAGCTCTGCGATGTTGATGGAGTTGTGCCACAGCGCATCTTGCAAGGCGCGATGGGCAGCTTGGGTATAATCTTGGCGACGCAGGCTGGTGCCCATGCCAAATTCAGTCAGGACGCGGTGTTTGGGCATTTAGTATTCCACGCCAATCTGTGCCTTTACGCCGGACCGGAACGGGTGTTTGACCAGCTCCATCTCGGTCACAAGATCAGCAATCTCGATGAGGTCGGCGTGGGCGTTGCGGCCTGTCAGGACAACGTGGGTCATGTCGGGTTTCTGGGTCGCCAAAAATTCGACAACC
The DNA here is from genome assembly GCA_029250945.1 of Yoonia sp. Classification (GTDB taxonomy): domain Bacteria; phylum Pseudomonadota; class Alphaproteobacteria; order Rhodobacterales; family Rhodobacteraceae; genus Yoonia. The sequence goes on along the minus strand of JAQXEG010000013.1, from coordinate 90,137 downwards.
TCGTTGATGTCCACATAGTCATAGCGGATCGCGATGTTAATCTCGTCCAGCAGCACCATGTGGTTGCTTTCATCCAAGATCAGTTCCTTGGCTTTGGCCCATGCGGCTTGTGCCATTTCTGTGTCGCGGGATTTGTCTTGGGTTTCCCATGTGAACCCTTCGCCCATGGTATGAAATGCGCAGGTATCCTGAAATTTGCCCAAGATCAGATCGCGTTCACCGGTCGACATGCCGCCCTTGATAAACTGGACCACAGCGCATTTCATATCGTGCGCAATGCAGCGAAAGATCATGCCAAAGGCGGCGGAAGATTTGCCCTTACCCTTGCCGGTATGCACAACGATCAGGCCCTTTTTATCGGTCTTGGTCGCCATGATCTTGTCGCGGGCAGCTTTCTTTTTGGCCATTTTCATAGCGTGGCGGTCGTCACCTGCGTTTGTATTGTCGTCGGTCATGGGGACACTCCTTTGGGTTGGGACCAATCTGGCGTGAACCGTGTGCCTGCGCAATGCAAAGTAACACTTCGTTAACCAGTTTCCGGCCCAATAAGCAGGAAAAATGAAGGGACGCATGATGCGACAGTGGATGATAGTTATGGGGAGCGTGGCATTGCTGGGCGGTTGCAACACGCCACCCATCGGGTTTGCGGGCACAACTCCCACGCGGATCACGATTGATCAAAGCGAATTTGACGTGCGGATCAAAGGGGACCGCGCCCATGCGCTGCGGTTGAACCGTGAATTTGCGCCCAACATTGGCTTTGTTGCGGGCCGCGCGGCCCAAGCGATTAGGCACGTCAGCGGGTGCGAAATTAAGCCCGGTAGTTTGGCTGGCGATCCGATATTCATAACCGCCGACCTTGATTGCCCGTCCTAGGGGTTGGGAAAAACCAACGTGATCGGGTTATAGCCGAAGTCGTCTTTTTCGTTGTCGCGGCGTGCCTCGTTCACCGCGCCGATGATGATCGCGCCTAGTAGCCCTGTGCCTGCCGCTGATGCGTTACGCTGTTGGCTGCGCAGGTTCACCGCATTCACCGTCGCCGTTTTCGTGCGTCCATCCGGTGCCGTGCAGGACACGAACAATGCGGGCGAGTTGGGGCTGTAATCCGGCACAACGATATTCGCGGGGGTCACGATGCTGGCCTTACACAAACCGGAAACGATCTTGCAGGTTGAGCCTGCGATTTCACCAAATGATTCGTCCTCGCGGGATCCGTTGGTGCGGATTGGCACCGTCTTTTGAGCGCGAAAACGCGGCACGGGATTGCCTGCTGCACGTGCCTTGCCATAGACATCAATGCCCACGGCGGTGCGTGTGTTATTAGGCGTGACCGCAATGGGCGGCTGCGTAATATCCACCGTTTTACAGGCGGCCAACACCACAAGCGCGCCGCATATCCCCATAATTTTCTTCATAAATTCAACCTTTTCAACCCTATCCCAGACATCCAGTGACTGTGATTTCAATGTGGTTAAGGAACGGTTGAATCGCAGCGCAAGATCAACCCGCGAAAAGAAGATTTGCAATCAGTGGTGCGATCAATGCGGTGAGCAAGGCGTTCAACCCCATGCCGACCCCCGAAAATGCGCCCGCTGTTTCATTGACCTGAAACGCACGCGCTGTGCCGATCCCGTGGCTGGTCACCCCCACGGCAAATCCGCGTGCGCGCCAGTCCTTGATCCGCAGCAGGTTAAGTAATGGGGTCGCGATGATGGCCCCCGTGATCCCCGTGGTGATCACGAACACCGCCGTCAGCGAGGGTGAACCGCCAATCGCTTCTGACACGCCCAAGGCCACTGGGGCCGTGGCAGATTTCGGGATTAGTGCCAGCAGGGTCGCTTGGTCCAACCCAAGAGCCGCGCCGATTGCCACAGCGCTGATCATCGCGGCCAGTGATCCCGCGATCAACGCCCCGATCAGAGGGATTGCCGTCTGCCGGATATGATGCAGGTTTGCATGTAGCGGGACGGCCAAGGCAACCGTGGCGGGGCCAAGGATAAAATGCACAAATTGCGCACCCTCAAAATAGGTCCCATAGCTGGTGCCGGTGATACGTAGCAAAACCGCCAACAACGCCACCGCGATCAATACCGGATTGATATAAGGGCGGCGGCCTGATGCGTGGAACAGCGCGTCACCTATGCCGTAGGCAGCCAATGTAAGCGTGAGCCATAGCAGCGGATCAGCGGATAGATACGTCCAGATTTCAGCGAACTCAGTCATCGTGGCCACTCGTCAAGCGCATCAGCCCGACAAACGTTAATGCGCCGATACTGATCGCGGCAATTGTTGATCCGATAATCGCCAGCCCCAGCGCGGGGCCATCCGCCCCGAACGTGTCCAGATGCCCCACAACACCCACGCCCGCAGGCACAAATAACAGCGACAGATGCGCCAAAAGAACGGTGGTTGTTGGCGCAATATGCGTCGCAACACGCGGCCAGATCACACAGACCGCAAACAGCGCCGCCATGCCAATCACGGGGCCGGGCAATGACAGGTTCAGGCCCCGCGACGTGACTTCGCCCAACAACTGAAAGCCGAGTAAGATGACAAGGTTGATAATCATTGGGTCAGCCTATGCAATCCGACCCGCCTTGCCCAGCCTTAGGCCAAAAGCCCCGCAATACGCGCGCGGGCCGAGTTGGATTTGGGGGTCCAAAGGTTGCGATCAATCGCTTCTTGCAGGCGGGCTGCGATTTCAGCCAGTGCAGGGGCGTTGACGTCGGCGATAAACTCTCTGGTGTCATCGTCGGCCAAATATGCCTCTTCGACCAGATCGAAATGATGGTTCGCGACGACCCCTGTGGTGGCGGCGAATGCGAACAAATAGTCGACGGTTGCCGCCATTTCGAATGCGCCCTTGTAGCCGTGGCGCTTGACCCCGTCGATCCATTTTGGGTTCACGACGCGGGACCGGACAACGCGGCCGATCTCATCCTCCAACGTGCGGATCACGGGGCGTTCGGGGCGGGAATGGTCGTTATGATAAATCGGACGGTCACGCCCTTGCAGGGTGCTAATCGCGGCGGCGGCCCCTCCTTCAAATTGGTAGTAGTCGTCGCTATCCAGAATGTCGTGTTCGCGGTTATCCTGATTTTGTACGATGGCTTCGGTCTGTGTCAGGCGCTGTTCAAATGCATCGCGTGCGGGTGCGCCTTGGGCCTTAGCGTCATAGGCGTAGGACCCCCATGTGAGGTAGGCCTCGCCAAGGTCCGCCTTTTCCGCCCAGATTTTTTCGTCGATCATGGCCTGTAGCCCCGCGCCGTACGATCCCGGTTTGGAGCCGAAAACGCGTGCTGTGTCCTCGCCCGATTTGGCGCGGGCGGCTGCGGGGTTGAGGTTGGCAGGCTCGTCAAGGTCCTGCACGGCGCGCGCGGCGCTGTCGACGAGCGCAATCAGTTGTGGGAATGCGTCGCGGAAAAAGCCTGAGATGCGCAAGGTCACGTCGACCCGCGGGCGGCCAAGGACGCCTTGCGGCAGGATTTCAAAACCCGTGACGCGGCGGTTGGCGCTGTCCCATGTTGGTTTGACACCCATGAGGGCAAGGGCTTGGGCAATATCATCGCCGCCCGTGCGCATATTGGCGGTGCCCCATGCGGTGATGAGCATGGTGCGTGGCCAGTCGCCGTGATCTTGCAGGTGTTTTTCGATCAGCAGGTTTGCTGATTTCCAGCCCAAGGTCCAAGCGGTTGGGGTGGGTACGGCGCGACTATCGACGGAATAGAAATTGTGCCCTGTTGGCAGAACGTCCAGACGCCCGCGGGTCGGTGCGCCGGATGGCGCTGGGGCGACGAATTGCCCTGACAGGGCGGTGAGAAGGCCCGCCCCTTCATCTGGTCCACAAGCCTCAACTGTCGGGATGATCCGTTCAAAGATTTCGTCAAGGACGGGTTGTGACGCTCGTGGACTGATGTCCACATCGCCCCACCACCCTTCCCGCAGGAGGTTTTGACAAAGGATTTCGAGCCGCTCAACTGTGTCGCCTTGTGTTCGCCAAATATCGTCAGAAACGGTGCTTAGGAGTGGGGGCTTTTCGTCCGTTGGTTGCCCGAGATCACAATCCAGCGGATCGAAGGTGATGCCCAGATCCATGGCCACCGCGCGGAGCAAGGATGCATCCCGCGCATTCCCTTTGCCACGCGGCACACGGGCAAGGGCGATGGCCAGATCGCGGGCTTGGTCGCCTGTGGGGGATTGGCCGAAGATGTGCAGGCCGTCGCGGATTTGGCTTTCTTTCAGCTCACACAAATAGGCATCAAGTTTTGCCAGATCGTTATCCGCATCACCGTCAAAGCCCGCATCTTTGGCAAGGCCGGAGACATCGGACAGCGACAGAATTTCGGTGCGCAGATGTTTGATCCGGCGCGGATCGACGCCCGCCGCCTCATAGTATTCGTCCACCAGTGCTTCGAGGTCGCGCAGCGGTCCGTAGTTTTCGGCGCGGGTTAGCGGCGGGGTAAGGTGGTCGATGATGACTGCACTTGTGCGCCGTTTGGCTTGGGTGCCTTCGCCTGGATCGTTGACGATGAAAGGGTAGATATGTGGCGTGGCACCAAACACGGCCTCTGGCCAGCATGTGTCTGATAACGCCACGGCCTTGCCAGGAAGCCATTCCAGGTTACCGTGTTTGCCCATGTGCACAATCGCGTCCGCGCCCCAGTGGTGGCGCAGGTAGAAATAGAACGCCAGATAGTTGTGTGGGGGGACCAGATCGGGGGAGTGGTAGGTTTCAGTTGGGTCGATGTTATATCCGCGGGCCGGTTGCAGGCCGACGACGGCATTGCCGAACTCATGGATCGAGAGTTTGAAACCTTGTGCCGCCTCCGGCGGGAGTATTTTGGAAAAAGCGAGGAAGGGGTCGTCTTCGGGTTGGCCCCAGCGGGTTGTAATATCGTTTTTGATATCCCACGGCAGGGCATCGAAATACTGTTTGTAGAGCGTGAGCGGCAGGGTGGCGCCACCGTCTGTGTCGGCGCGATCGGTCAACCAGTTTGTGGGGCCGGCCATCATTTGATTCATGAGTTCTTGGGCATCGGTGGGCGCTGAGACGTCATGGCCGTTGTCGCGCAAAAGGTTCAGCGTGTGGACTGTGGCGGCAGGGGTGTCTAGGCCGACACCATTGGCCAAGCGCCCGTCCTTGTTGGGGTAGTTGGCGAGGATGAGCGCGACCTTGCGGTCCTTGGTGGCGGTGGCGCGCAGCCTTGCCCAATTCGCGGCGAGGTCTGCGACAAAGTCGATGCGGTTTCCGTCGCCCTGGTAGGTGGCGATTGCGCATTCTGTGACGTCGTCAAAAAACGCCTCGCCCTTGAACGACACGGTGCGGGACAGGACGCGTCCGTCGACCTCTGGCAGGGCCACGTTCATCGCGATATCGCGGGCAGAGAGCCCTTGGGCGCTGTCGACCCATGCGTCGTGGGATGCGCTGGACAGGATGACTTGGAACACAGGCGCGTTGTTTGCAGCCTCCATCACGAGCGGGTTTTGCGGGCTGTCATCCCCGTCATGCGGCGACCCGACGGCGAAGGCTGTGCAGTTCAGGATCACGCTGGGGGCGGCACCCTCAAACAAGGATTGCAGGGTCGCGACCGACAGCGGATCCTTGAGCGATGCGACAAAGATTGGTAGCGGGTTCAGCCCCTTGCGCGTCAGGCTGCGCACCATTTTGTTGATTGGGTTCAGCCCGCCGCCTTGCACCAGGGCGCGGTAGAAGATGATCGGCACGGCGGGGGCGCCATCGGTCCATGCGGCCTGTGCTGTGGCCAGATCGGCGATGCCTGCGCCGGGCCAATACACACCTGCACGCAGCAGGGGGGCAGCGGCGCTGGGTTTGTCGCCACCCTGCACAATCGCATCGCAATAGGACAAAAAGTTGGTGCTGTTTTGCGGGCCACCTTCGACGAGATAGGACCATAGCGCGTCGTAATCGGCATCGCTGATCGTGGATAGGCCGCGCAGTTCGGCGTCCGGCTTGTCGTCACCGGGTAGGGCGGCGAAGGGGATGCCTGCGTCGTGCAGGCGTGCGGCGTATTGCGTCAGCCCGTATTTCCAATAGCCCATGCCGCCCAGCACACGGGCGACGACCAGCTTGGATTTGCCCGCGCAGTCGTCGATATGCAGATCGACCGACATCGGATGTTGTAGGTGCATCATATTCGCCAACCGGAGGGATGGCGGGTTGGCCATTTCGCCGCGTGCCTCTGACAGGGCGGCCAATTCGGTATCGGCGGCTGAGATGAACACCACATCGGCGGGGGTCTGGCCCAGATCGAACGGTTCGTCGCCATCGGAAATCGCGCCGGGGGTCGCTGCTAGCAGGTGCATCTTGCGTCCTTTGGTGTTACGGCACTGACAACCGCAGAGGAATTATCATGGACTACAAAGCCGCAGGTGCGCCCAAAAAGGGCACAAACCACCCCAAACACGCCGAGCATAACGCTCAAGGGTCCAAGAAAAAGCCGTTTGGCGCCCGCCCGAACAAAAAGGAATTGTTGGCGCGGATGAAGACGGCCCAGTCCAAGGATTAGGGTCACAGCGTTTTTTCCATGAACACGGATGAGGCCGCGTCGGTATAGTCGCCAAACGGGCCGCACATCGTGAACCCGTGGCGGGCATACATGCGCTGGGCCGCGTGCAGCACGTTGCCGGTTTCCAGCTTCAGATGACGCACAAATTCCGTCTTTGCGTGGTCTTCAAGCGCGCGCATGATCGCGTCGCCAACGCCGCGCCCGCGGGCGGTCTCGGACACGAACACGGATTTGATTTCTGCGTAGTCATCTTTGACCGCCAGCGCGCCGGTGCCAAGGATGGTGTCGCCTTCGCGGGCGGTAAAGAAATGGATGTGGTCGGCGCACAGATCGTCGATCGAGAGGTAAAAGTTATCCTCTGGCGGAAACAGGCTTTGCATCAGCGCGTGGCTTGATTGTAAAAGCGCTGTGGCCTGTGGATCGCGGGGATCTGTGCGCGCTACGATGATCATGCTTGCAGGGCTGCGGTGATTGCGGCTTGGTCCAAGCCTGCCTCGCCGATCACAACCAGTTTGGTCATGCGGTCCCCGTCAAACGGCTGGTCGAAATAGCTGTCCACGCGGGGGCCAACAGCCTGCAATGTCATGCGCATCGGTTTATCTGCGACGGCGACGAACCCCTTAAGGCGCAGGATATTATGGGCGCGGATTACATCGGCGACTTGGGCCTTGAACGCGGGCGCATCGGCGACATCGCCGCGGGTCACGATAAAGCTCTCGAATTCGTCATGGCCGTGTTCATGTGCGTGATCGTGGTGATGGTCGTCGTCGTCATGATGGTCATCATCGTGGTGGTGATGGTGATGCACCTCGTGACGGGCCTCTAGGTCGTTTTCCGCGCCGATACCTTGGCCCAGCAGCACATCAACGGGCAGGGCGCCCATCGCGGCCTTCACCACCTGCACGCCATCGCGGCTTTCGGATTTAAGGCGGTCGGTCAGGGCGGTGACTTCATCCGCCTCTAGCAGGTCGGATTTGTTGACGACGATCATGTCGGCACAGGCGATCTGATCCTCGAACAATTCCGACAGTGGCGTTTCGTGGTCAAGGTTTTCATCTTGCGCACGCTGGGCATCCACGGCAGCGATATTATGGGCGAATTGGCCGTCATGCACGGCGCGGCCATCAACAACTGTGACAACACCGTCCACAGTGACCTGCGTGGAAATGCCCGGCCAGTTGAATGCACGGATCAGGGGTTGCGGCAGGGCAAGACCCGATGTTTCGATCACGATGTGATCAGGCTTTGGCTCGCGCGCCAGCAGCTGTTCCATCGTCGGAATGAAATCATCAGCGACAGTGCAGCAGATGCAGCCATTGGACAGCTCAACAATATCATCTTCGGTGCAAGTTTCCTCGCCGCAGCCTTTCAGGATGTCACCGTCGACGCCCAGATCGCCAAATTCATTTATGATCAGCGCGATGCGCTTGCCTTCGGCGTTTTGCAGCATGTGGCGGATCAGGGTCGTTTTGCCGGCCCCAAGGAAACCTGTGACAACGGTGGCGGGGATCTTGGCGGGCATGGTATTTCCGATCTGAGATGCATGTGCTGCGGTGGAAGTGTGCTGCGGACAGGTTTGGCAACCAAGCCCACAAGCGAAACGTGATTTATGTGCCTGTTTGTCGCGGGGGGCGTCAAGTCGGAAACCGACCACGCTGTCACCTGCGGCGTCATCTTTGCGTGAACGTGGCGGTCTGTCAGGGGCATGTGTAGCCATAAATGTGGAGATTTTCGCCCAAAAACGCGATATCTTGTGGATAAGTCGGCGGTTTTGTCCACATGCGGGGTGTCGCCGTTGACTCAAGCCCTTTGCGTGGGTGACGTTAATGGACCTTAAGGAATCAACCCATGCGCTTTAGCAGACTGCGACTGAATGGCTTCAAAAGCTTTGTCGATCCGACCGATCTGGTGATCGCGGATGGTCTGACCGGTGTGGTTGGCCCCAACGGCTGTGGCAAGTCGAACTTGCTCGAGGCGCTGCGCTGGGTCATGGGAGAAAACCGACACAAGGCGATGCGTGGCGGATCAATGGAGGACGTGATCTTTGCGGGTGCATCGACACGCCCCGCCCGCAACTTTGCCGAGGTGTCGCTGATCATTGATAACGCCGAACGGCTGGCCCCTGCCGCCTTCAACGACAATGATAATCTGGAAATCGTGCGCCGGATTACCCGCGACGCGGGCTCTGCCTATAAGGTATCGTCCAAGGACGTGCGCGCCCGCGATGTGCAGATGTTGTTTGCGGATGCATCCACAGGTGCGCATTCGCCCGCGCTGGTGCGACAGGGCCAAATTTCCGAATTGATCAACGCCAAACCCAAGGCGCGGCGGCGTATTCTGGAAGAGGCCGCAGGCATTTCCGGCCTGTATCAGCGCCGTCACGAGGCGGAATTGAAGCTCAAGGGCGCGGAGACAAACCTGACCCGCGTGGACGATGTGATCGAACAATTGGCCGCGCAGCTGTCAACACTGGCCCGTCAGGCCCGTCAAGCGGCCCGTTACCGCGAGATTGGTGAAAACCTGCGCCGCGCCGAGGGGATGTTGTTGTTCCGTCGCTGGTCAGAGGCCGACACCGCAATGCTTGCTGTTGGGGAACAGTTGCGCGACCGCACGACTGCCGCCGGGGCAGCTGAAACGGCGGCCCGTCAGGCGGCCAAGGCGCGGCTGGCTGCCGAGGGTGCATTGCCGCCGCTGCGCGAGGATGAGGCGATTGCCGCCGCCGTGTTGCAACGTTTGCAGGTCCAGCGCGACACGCTCCAGGATCAAGAGGCGCGTGCGCTGGAAACCATCGAAACACTCTCCGCCCGGATCGACCAGCTTGGCCGCGATATGGAGCGTGAAACAGGTCTGAACAAGGACGCTGGCGAAACGATTGAGCGGCTCGAATGGGAAGCCCGCGAAATTGCCAAGGCTGGCGAAGGCCATGACGCTCGTCTGGAAGAGGCGCAAATCGCCGCCCGCGAGGCCGGTGGAGTCTTGCAGACCCGAGAGGCGGACCTGTCGCAGCTGACTGAAGATGTCGCCCGTCTGGCGGCCCGTCACCAATCCGCGCAACGATTGTTGTCTGACAACCGCACAACGCTTCAGAAATCTGAGGCCGATGCTGAAAAGGCCAAGGCGTCGATGGCCGATGCGGATGCGGCGCTCAAACAGGCGGAGGCGGATTTTACCGCCGCAGGCGAGGCCGAAACTGCTGCCGTCGCCACCGCCGAAAAGGCCGATGTCACCTTGGCCGAGGCCGAGAATGCGCGCGCGGAAACCCAAAGCCGCGAAAGTGATGCACGCGTGCTGCGGGCAGAGGCCGAGGGTGAGGCGAACGCCTTGCGTGCCGAGGTGTCGGCGCTGGCGCGTTTGGTTGAACGTGACACCGCAGAGGGCGGGCAGGTGCTTGATCTCCTCACCGTGCAGTCAGGGTACGAAAAGGCGCTGGGCGCGGCCTTGGCCGATGATCTGCGTGCGCCCGCGATCAGCCCTGATGCGGCGTCCGGCTGGGCCACATTGCAGCCCTATCTGACGACCCAAGGCTTGCCCGACGGGGTTGCCCCGCTCACCCAATTCGTTGAGGTGCCAGAGGTGCTGGCGCGGCGGATGAATCAGGTTGGTCTGGTGCGCCGGGAAGAAGGTGCACAGTTACAGGCTGTGTTGAAACCGGGCCAGCGGCTTGTGTCGCTGGAAGGGGATGTTTGGCGTTGGGACGGGTTCCGCGCCGCGTCAGAGGATGCGCCATCGGCGGCTGCCTTGCGCCTGCAACAGCTGAACCGTTTGGTCGAATTGAAGCGGGATCTGGAAGAGGCGAACGCAACCGCCATGGGCGCGACACAGGCCCATGACGCGCTGACGAAATATCTGGCCGAGCTGACAGAGGCGGATCAAGCCGCCCGTCAGGCCCGCCGCGATGCCGACCGTCTGGTGGCCGAGGCGAACCGCGCCGCCAGTCGTGCCGAGGCTGATCGTAATCTGTCACAGGGCAAGTTGGAAAGTCTTGGCTTGGCCGTGAAACGCCACGAGGAGGAAGCGGTCAATGCTCGCCGCGCCCTGACCGAGGCCGAACGCGCCGCCGCCGATCTGGGCGATATGGATACGGCCCGTGGCGAAGTCGAAGACATCAAAATGACCGTCGAAGCTGCGCGTATTACGATGATGTCGCGCCGCTCCGCCCATGATGAGGTCCGCCGCGAGGGCGAAGCACGTTTGCGCCGGTCCCAAGAGATCACCAAAGAGGTGTCCGGCTGGAAACACCGCCTAGAGACCGCCAATAAGCGCAGCGCGGAATTGGCCGAACGCAAAACCGTGTCCGAGGCGGAATTGGTCGAGGCGACAGCCGCACCAGAGGAAATTGCCGCCAAACGATCCGAATTGGCCGACGCGATTGACGAGGCAGAGGTGCGCCGCCGCGCATCCGCGGATAAGCTGGCCGTGGCTGATACCGCCCTGCGCGATGCGGCAGACGCCGAACGCAACGCCGAACGCGCCGCATCCGAGGCCCGCGAGGCCCGCGCACGATCAGAAGCCCGCGCAGATGCCGCCCGCGAAACCGTGGCCTATGCCGAAGAACGGATCATGGAAGCGCAAGAGGTGACGCCCGCGCAGCTCCTTGAAAATCTGGATACTGATCTGGATAAAATGCCCGCCGCCGAAGTGGTCGAGGGGCAGGTCAATGCGTTGAAACGCCAGCGCGACAGCCTTGGGGCCGTGAACCTGCGGGCCGAGGAAGACAGCGTTGAAGTACAGGTCGAACATGACGGTTTGGTTGCGGAAAAGGCCGATCTTGAGGCCGCGATCTCGGCGCTGCGCCACGGGATCGCTAGCCTGAACAAAGAAGGCCGCGAGCGTCTGTTGACCGCGTTCGAGCAGGTGAACGAAAACTTTGGCCTGCTGTTCAAACATCTGTTTGGCGGTGGCGAGGCCAAGCTGGTACTGGTCGAAAGCGATGATCCGCTGGAGGCAGGGCTAGAAATTATGTGCCAGCCGCCAGGCAAGAAGCTGTCGACGCTCAGCTTGTTGTCAGGGGGCGAGCAGACGCTGACCGCACTCGCGCTGATCTTTGCGGTGTTCCTTGCGAACCCGGCGCCGATTTGTGTGCTCGATGAGGTCGACGCGCCGCTGGATGATGCCAACGTCACTCGTTTTTGTGATCTGCTGGACGAGATGACGCGCCGCACGCAAACGCGGTTCCTGATCATCACGCACCACGCTGTCACCATGAGCCGGATGGACCGCTTGTTTGGCGTGACGATGGGTGAACAGGGTGTGTCGCAGCTGGTGTCGGTTGATCTGAAGAAGGCCGCAGCAATGGTGGCATGACGGTGAGACGCGCGGCTGCGCCGACGCCCCTCCTGCCATCCCGCTGTGCATATTTATGCTATTAAGAAATCAGTAGGGTAGATCGTCGGGGTGCATGTTTTTGTAGTCGGGCGTGGGCAGGTCGATTTGGTGGGCGCGGATGGTATGTTTGCCCTCGCTCATGGCCTTCATCACACGGTGCATGCCGTCAATGATCCGGTGGTCTTCGCAGATTAAAATCGGATAGCTGAGATTGGCGCGCTGGGCTTGGGCTGCGTGTTTCATCACGCTGATGCAGGTGGGCACAGTGTCGTGGAACCAGTAGGGTTCGTGGATTTCCGCGATCCGGTTGATCATCAGGTCCAGCGGGGTGAAGCTGCGTTTCAGCAATGGCTCCACCCGCCAGATATGCGTGTCATCCCCGACCTTTCGAAAATGATACTGTGGCCGCATCATAGCGCGTTCAGAAGCGCGGTTGTCGGCCACGCGTCAGCGGGCAGGCCAAGGCGGGATTGTTCGGTTTGCACCGCTTCGCGTGTTTTTGCGCCCAAGATGCCATCAATGCCGCCAACATCATGGCCGCGATTGGTCAGCTTTTGTTGCAGCGATTTCATCTGCTCGCCCGAAAGTGGGGCGGTTGGGTTGCCAGCGTCATAGACCGGTCCACCCTGCAAACGGGTCGCGAAATAGGCGGCTGTTGTGACGTAAACAAAGCTCTTGTTCCATTCAAAATAGACGTCGAAATTTGGGTAAGCGAGGAAGGCGGGGCCGCTGCGCCCAATCGGCAGCAGCACAGAAGCATCGAGGTTCGTGGCGATCTGGCCATTGCGGGACGTTACGCCAAGTGCGGCCCAATCGGCACCTGATTTCACCCTGCCCAGCCCCGTTTGTGCCCAGTCGAGATTGGCAGGCACATTGATTTCTTGCAGCCACGGTTCATTCGGACGCCAGCCCAGCGATGACAGCACGTTTGCGCCGGACATCAGCGCGTCGGGGGCTGATCCCTTAAGGTCGACAACCCCGTCGCCGTCGCCATCCATGCCGTTTTCAATAATGTCTTTGGGCAGCATTTGGACCTGCCCAATTTCACCGGCCCAAGCACCTGTGGTCGTGGCGGGGTTCCAGCCGCCGCGTTCGGTCAGTTCAATCGCAGCGAGTAGTTGGGGGCGGAACAATTCGGGTCTGCGGCAATCATGGGCCAGTGTGACCAGCGCATTGCGGGTATTGAAATTGCCCTGCACTTGACCAAAATCAGTCTCGAACGCCCAAAACGCGAGGATGACACCGCGCGGGATGCCGAAATTTGCCTCGATCCGGTCAAATGTGCGATCGAAACGGTTGCCGTAGATACGCCCGTTGTCGATCCGGTTTTGGCTGATTAGGGCACGCGAAAAGCTGATGAAATCCTTTTGGAATACCCCTTGGGCGCGGTCCGCCTTCAGTACGCCAGGGTCAATGGCGGCCCCGCGTAGGGTCCGCTCTGTCGCATCGGCGCTTAGGCCCATCGCGGCCGCCTCTGCCCTGATCCCATCAAGGAAGGCGGGCAGCGGGCCGCCGCATTGGGCAAAGACGGGCGTGGTTAGCAATGACAGTGCAAGGGCGAGGCGCATGGTATTGATCCTTGGGGCCAATTTCCCGTGAACCCTAGCAGTCGAACCCCTACCAGACAAACCCGATCACAAGCGTGGCGCAGAAAACTGCCGCCCAAGTTTGCCACAGGATGCGGACGGCGCGGTCGACGTCATCGGGGGTCAGGGTTTTGGCGCCGTGGGCGTTTACAAACGGATCGCTGGTGCGGTGCCCGTCATAGGTGCGCGGCCCCGACAGCGCGATGTTCAGCGCATAGGCCATCGCCGCCTCGGGCCAGCCTGCGTTGGGGGACCGGTGCAGCGCGGCCTCTGCCCGGATTGTGGCCCATGTGGTGCGCGGTGACAGCGCCCAGATGATGCCGCCGGTGATCCGCGCAGGCACCCAATTCAGTAGGTCGTCAAACCGTGCCGCCGCCCAGCCGAAATCCAGATGCCGCGGGGTTTTGTAGCCGATCATGCTGTCCGCGGTATTTGTGATTTTATACAGCAGCAGACCGGGCAATCCGCCAATTGCGAACCAGAACGCGGGCGCGATGACACCATCGGAAAGGTTCTCTGCCGCGCTTTCGATTGCGCCACGGGCCACGGCGGACGGGTCCATCGTGGTGGTGTCGCGCCCCACGATCATACCAACGGCGCGTCGCCCGTCGCCGAGTGATATCCGCAAGGCGTCACCCACGGCGGCCACATGGTCACATAGCGACCGTTGCGCCAGCAGCATCGCACAGATGATCACATCCCCGACCCGTCCAAAAACCGCATGGATCGCGGTACCAAGCGCAAGCGCGCCAAGGCCAAGGATGATCATCAAAATCGTGCCTTTTGGCTTTTGCGCGGGGCCGGTATTGAACCGCTTGTCCGCCCAGCCAATCAGACGGCCCATCAGGACGGCGGGGTGCGGGATGCGGTCCCACAGCAGCTTTGGCTCGCCCAAGGCCGCGTCCAGCAACATGGCGAGTGCGAGGGTCAAAAGGCGGCTTCCAATTGGTCCCAACGATCAGGGTGCGGCAGGCCGAGGCGCAGCCAATTGTCGGCATAGGGGAAAATCCGGCTCCAGACGTGGTGCTGTGCCAGATGGTCTTGGGCCGCTTTAGTGTTGGCGACCTGATACAGGCGAAACAGGGATGTGCCACCCACAAGGGGGGACCCTTTGGATGTCATCAGATCGTCAAGCCGTGCTGCGTCATTTGTCAGGCGTGCGCGGGTGTCGTCGGACCATTCGGGATCGGACAATGCCTCTGCCCCGATGGCCAGCGCGGGGCCTGATACGTTCCACGGCCCCAGCAGATCGCGCAGCGGGTTGATCAACGCCGGATCGCCAATCGCAAAACCAAGCCGCAGCCCAGCCATCCCCCAAAACTTGCCAAAGCTCTTGAGGACAACCGTCCCCGGTTCAGCTGCCATCGCAATCAGCGAGGCATCGGGCGTGACGTCGCAGAAACTTTCGTCGATGATGCGCAACGGCGCGGTTAGTGCGTCTGCGGTCCACATGCGCCCGTCGGGGTTGTTGGGATGCACCGCGACAATGGCGTCGGTGCCACCCGGGTCTACCGTCCAGCCCGCGTTCGTGAACCCGGCGGCATGTTCGTTATAGGTTGGCGTGGGGATTGCAACGCGGCCCTTGTCTAACAGGCGGGGCAGGGCGGCGATGGGCGCGCTTGCGCCGGCCGTCGGCAGGATCGCGGCGCCCTTGGGCACGTTCCAATATGCGCGGGCAAGGCCGACAAGCCGGTCAAATGCGGCCTGATCGGGCAGGGCGGTCCACGCATCGGCGGGCAGCGTGGGCGCGGGATATGGGACAGGGTTGATCCCCGTCGACAGGTCCAGCCAGCTGTCCCGTGTGCCGCCATATTGGGCGATGGCGGCGTCTAACCCGCCGCCGTGATCGCGCGCATCCGCACTCATGCGTCGGCGTCTGGCAATGGGGTGTGGCGGGTCACGAAATGCCCCTTAATCGCTTGCGGCCATTCGCGATAAGGCACTTGGCCATTCTCGGATGCGGCATGTTTGGTCGCGTAATCCACGATCCCTGCGGCGGCATCTTCCAGCGGTTCAAAATCACCAATCGTATAGGCCAGCTTGCCGTGCGACTGGATCGCTACATTGCAGCCGCTTTTGCAACCCATCAGGCACGACACCCGCCGGGTGCGCAGGTTCGGCACGCCGTCTGCTGCGGCCTCGACCAATGCGGCCAAGACCTCACCGTCGGTCTGTTCCATGCCGGTGGTTTCCCAGCCTTCGCGCTTGCAGGTGTCGCAAACAGTAATCCATGTCGTCATCGTAAATCTGCCTTTTTGTGGGGTGTCTTCAAGCGGATTACCGCCAGATTCGCAATCCCACGATTGCTGACCTGTCTTTTAGGTCAGGTCTGTGCGGGTGTTAACACTTCGTTAGGATTTAGACTGGAATCAGTTGAGAATATGTTAATAAAACCTTCGATCTGAAGGTAACGACCAAGTAATCGGAGACGAAATGCGCATCCTCATTGTGCAAAGCAACGCTGACCTCGCATGGCTATGGGCCCGCCACCTAGAGCGGCTCGGCGGTAGCGTGCAGCACGTGCAGAGCGGCGAAGCTGCGCTTCAGATTATTGCGTCCCAACAGCTTGAGGTAATTGTGCTGGATCTGGTGCTGACCGAAGGCAGCGCGCTAACCGTCGCCGATTTCGCGAACTTCAATCAGCCCAAGGCAAATATGGTCTTTGTGACCGACACCACGTTCTCTTCAGATGGGTCCATCTTTGCCCATTGTGCGAACGCGCGTGCGTTCATGGAGACCGCGACCCCACCTGACGACTTGGCCGCGATTGTCCATCATTACGGCATGAATGCTAGCCGCGCCCATGTGGAGCTGCATAATCCAGAATAGGATTTGTCGGGATGATCCGGTGCGGGTTAATCGTCTCGTGGCTGTAATGATAATGCCGGACGATATGATCCATGTTGACCGTCTCGGCCACGCCATCCCATTGATACAGCTCGCGTGTGTAGGCCCATAGGTTCGGGTAATCCACGATCCGCTTGCGGTTACATTTGAAATGCAGGTGATAGACCGGATCAAACCGGACCAGCGTTGTGAACAGGCGCCAGTCTGCCTCGGTAATCCTGTCGCCCATCAGATAGCGGTTCTGCGATAAACGATCCTCAAGCCAGTCAAGCGTGTCAAACAACGGGCCAACGGCGGCATCATAGGCGTCTTGCGTGGTGGCAAAGCCGGATTTGTAAACGCCATTGTTGAACGTGTCATAGATGCGGTCATTCACGGGGGCGATATCGTCGCGCATCTCTTCTGGCCAATAATCATCGGTATTGCCGGTGATATCGTTGAACGCCGTGTTGAACATGCGAATGATCTCTGACGATTCGTTGGACACGATGGTGTTTTGCTGTTTGTCCCACAGGATCGGCACGGTCACGCGGCCCGTCATCGTGGGTTCTACCTTTAGGTAAATATCACGGGCAAACGGCAGCCCGAACAATGAGTCACCCGTCGCGCCGTGATCGTCTGTTTCAAACGTCCAGCCGTCTGACAACATGTCAGGATGCACCGCAGAAATGCTGATATGATCGGCCAGCCCCTTGATCTGACGAAAGATCAGTGCGCGATGCGCCCACGGGCAGGCATAGGATACATAAAGGTGGTAACGCCCTGATTCTGCTTTAAAGCCGCCGTCGCTGGATGGCCCTGCGGACCCGTCTGCAGTGATCCAATTGCGGAATTTGGCATTGGTGCGTTTGAACGCGCCACCGGTGGATTTCGTATCATACCAAACGTCATGCCAGACGCCGTCAACTAGCTGTCCCATCGGGGCTCTCCTTTATTCATGTTTTGTGATTGATTTAGGGCGCTGCGGCGTCCTTACAAACCCACACCGCCGCGCAGCTTTGGTGCGTTGTTGAACATGACGATTGTCGGAATTGGCCCCCCCATGCCGCATAACCGTTTGCAGCCCCACGGCCCCAAAGATATACGCAATCAACGAAGCCATTTGGCCAGAGAGGTTGAAGGCACCGCGGTCGACCCAAAACGGGGGCCTGACGTGCCTTGTCGTTGATGCACAGCGGTGGCCTGTGTCTCTGGTCATGTTGACATGAATGAGGGACCAAAATGCGCATTTTTCTAACGATTGCTTTGATGTTGGCCGGCCAATCCGCCGTGGCCCATCCCGGTCACCTGATTGAGGTCGCAGGCCACGATCACTGGCTTGCCGGTATCGCTATTGGCATTGGTCTTGTGGGTGGCCTTTGGGGCATCCTGCGTGGCGAAGACGAAGACGCCGAGTCCGAGGAAGAGATGGAAGAGGAAGCAGCATGAAAACCGGTGTAATGATTTGCGGGCACGGCTCGCGTTCCCAATCCGCTGTCGATGAATTTGCGACGCTGGCCCAGAAACTGCCCGCCTATCTGCCCGACGATTGGCTGTGCGACTACGGCTATCTGGAATTTGCCAATCCCGTGATCCGCGACGGTCTCGATAACCTGCGTGAGGCAGGCTGTGACCGTATTCTTGCAGTGCCCGGTATGCTATTCGCGGCGATGCACGCCAAAAACGACATTCCCACGGTTTTGAACACCTATGCCACGCAACACGGCGTCAACGTCAGCTACGGCCGCGAATTGGGCGTCGACCCCAAGATGATCGCCGCCGCTGCCGGCCGCATCCAAGACGCTGTCGCCGCCGCCAATTCCAAACACGGCGAGGTGCACCTGCACGACACTTGCCTTGTGGTCATCGGGCGCGGCGCATCCGATCCTGACGCCAATGGTAACGTCGCCAAAATCGCACGCATGCTGCACGAAGGGATCGGCTTTGGCTGGCACGAGGTCGGTTATTCCGGAGTCACATTCCCGCTGGTCGAACCCTGCCTTAGCCACGCTGCAAAACTCGGCTACAAGCGCATCATCGTGTTCCCGTATTTCCTGTTCTCCGGCATTCTGATCGACCGTATCTACGGCTTCACTGATCAGGTCGCCGCCGACCACCCTGATATCCAATTCGTCAAAGCAGGCTACTTGGGTGACCATCCCAAGGTGCTGGAAACCTTCGCCGAACGGATCATGGAACAGACGGGCAAAAACCCGCCCCCCAACTGTGGCACCTGCGCCTACCGGACCCAAGTCCTTGCCATGGAAGGCGGCAAAGAGGTTACGATCCCTGCCGAAATCCGCGATACACACCCCGCGTTCTCTGACACGCCACCACCCACCTGCGTGCTGTGCAAATACCGCACACAGGTTCTGGGGTTCGAGGGCGAAGTCGGTGCAATCCAAGAATCGCACCACCACCATGTTGAGGGCCAAGGCGCCTCTGCCCCTGGGTCCAACGTGGCCGACTGCACCCATTGCGACACATTCTGCACGGGCGTTTGCCGCCTCGTGATAGCCGAACAGCACGATCAGCACCATCACCACGGGCACGACCACGGCGACGGGCATCATCATCACCACCATGACCACGCCCATCCGGTCTATCCGCACGCCAAACACCCCCACGGCCCCGAAAGCGCGCGCAAAACAAAACGCGGTTAAGCCTTCGCTTTTTCCAAATACTCCCGCCGGAGGCTCCGGCACCTACCAGAAAGAACCGCCCTTGCGCCCCTACGAAAAAGACCCCGCCGCCATCTACGCGGCCAGCTTTGCCACCGTGCGGGCAGAGGCGCGGCTTGACCGGTTTCAGACGGATATGCATCCGCTGATCACGCGGTTGATCCACGCCTGCGGCATGATCGAGGTCGCGGATCGGCTGTCATGGTCACCAAACGCCTATCACGCGGGCCATGCGGCCTTGCAGATGGGCAAACCGATCCTGTGTGACTGCGAAATGGTCGGCGCGGGCATCATCCGGCGATATCTGCCAGCGGATAATAAGGTGATCGTCACGCTCAACGATCCATCCGTGCCAGCGATAGCCAAGGACATCGGTAATACGCGGTCTGCGGCGGCGGTAGAGCTTTGGGCTGATCACCTCAACGGGGCTGTCGTGGCCGTCGGCAATGCGCCGACGGCATTGTTTCACCTCCTCGAATTGATCGACGCAGGTGCGCCCAAACCTGCCGTGATCCTCGGGTTTCCGGTGGGGTTTATCGGTGCCGCCGAAAGCAAGGCCGAACTGGCCGCAAATCCGCGTGGCTGCGACTACGTGGCACTGCGCGGACGGCGCGGCGGCTCGGCTATAGCCTCGGCTGCGGTCAACGCACTGGCCGCAGGCCTGCCGGAGGATAAGACATGACAACACCATGGCTGCATATCGTGGGCATCGGCGAGGACGGGCTTGATGGCCTCGTCCCCGCAACCCGCGCCGTTGTCGAGGCGGCAGAGGTGATCCTTGGTGGTGACCGCCATCACGCCTTGGCCGAGAATATTGGGGCAGAGCGGATCGCATGGCCGTCGCCGTTCAACGCGATGATCGACACGATTGAAGGGATGCGCGGCAAACGCGCCGTGATCTTGGTCACCGGTGATCCTTTGTGGTTTTCTGTCGGTGCGCGGATCGGGCGGTCGATTGACCCGTCCGAGATTGTCTATCACCCGCAGCTATCCGCGTTCCAACTGGCCGCCGCCCGCATGGGCTGGTCGCTGCCGGATGTGGAAACGCTGACCGTGCATGGCCGCCCTGTCGAGCAGATGATCGCCTTCATCCAGCCCGACGCGCGGCTTTTGGTGCTGACAACCGGTGCCGAAACCCCCGCCCAGATCGCGGCGTTCCTGACCGCACGCGGGTTCGGCAAATCAAACATGACTGTGCTGGCCGCAATGGGCGGCAAGGATGAGGCGCGGTTTGACGGACTTGCCGAAAGCTGGGACCACGAGGTGCCCGCGTTCAACACGCTTGCCGTGGAATGTATCGCTGCCCCCGACGCTGCCTTGCTGCCGCGTGTGCCGGGTCTTGCCGATGATTTGTTCCAATCCGACGGCACAATGACCAAGCAAGAGGTCCGCGCCGCCACATTGGCCAAGCTGATGCCGATGCGCGGTGCATTGCTGTGGGACATCGGCTGTGGTTCCGGCTCTGTGGCGATCGAATGGATGCGTGCGGCGCGTTATGCCCGTGCCATCGGGATCGAGCCGCGTGCTGACCGCCGTGCCATGGCAGGGGCCAATGCGCTGGCGCTTGGCGCGCCCAAACTGGAATTGGTTGAAGGATCGGTGCCAGAAGCGCTCGACGGATTAACGCCGCCGGACGCGATCTTTATCGGCGGCGGGTTAAGCCACGACACATTTAACGCCGCATGGGCCGCCCTGCGCCCCTTGGGCCGCTTGGTCGCCAACGCGGTGACACTGGAGAGTGAGGCCGTGTTGATGGACCTGCACGCCCGCCACGGCGGTGATCTGGTGCGATTGTCGGTGTGTCGCGCTGAACCTGTGGGCCGGTTGACAGGCTGGCGTCCGTCCATGCCGGTTACCCAGTGGAGCCTTGTGAAAAGATGATTTTATGCCTCCGGCGGGCATATTTATGCTCTGATGAAAGCGGAAAAATATGACTGGGACACTCTATGGTGTGGGCCTTGGGCCGGGCGCTGCGGATTTGATGACGTTGCGCGCTGCACGGCTGATCGAAGGTGCGGCTGTGATTGCCTATCCAACGCTGGCGGGAGGCGATAGCTTTGCCCGTTCCATTGCCGCCGATCTGATTGCTGATGGCACCCAAGAGATTGTGATGGACGTTCCCATGACCGTGGAACGCGCCCCCGCGCAAGCGGCCTACGATCAAGGGGCGGCGGATATTGCGGCGGCTTTGGACGCGGGTCAGGATGTTGTTTGCCTGTGCGAAGGCGATCCGTTTTTCTATGGCTCGTTCATGTATATCTTTGCCCGACTTGAGGGTGCGTATAACGTGCAGATCGTGCCCGGCGTCACCTCTGTCACAGCCTGTGCGGCCCGTGCGCGGATGCCGCTGGCGGCCCGCAATGAACGGCTGACCGTGTTGCCCGGCCCACTGCCCGAGGACGAATTGCGTGCGCGTATTGATGGCGCGGAAAGCGTCGTGATCATGAAGGTCGGGCGTCACATGGCAAAAATTCGCGGTGTGATTGACGGGCTGGGTCTGACGGATCGCGCCAAATACGTCGAACGCGCGACCCTGCCGCAAGAGGTGGTTGTCCCCCTCGCCGATGCCCCTGAAAAGGCCCCCTATTTTTCGATGATCTTGCTCACTAAAGGAGCCGACCCATGGTTGTAGCCCCCGTAGTAATCGCGCTGTCCCGTTCGGGTGAGCCTGTCGCCCACCGCATCGCCGCCCATCTAGGTGCCAAGGTCCACGGGCGCGAAGGTCGCGTGGATCAGGCTGATGCCTATTTCCCAAATGCGCTGGATCATGTGCGTGATTTGTTTGCGGCTGGTGTGCCTGTGGTCGGTGTTTGTGCCAGCGGCATTTTGATCCGTGCAGTGGCCCCTTTGCTGATGGATAAAGCGACTGAGCCACCTGTGGTATCCGTGTCCGATGACGGCGGCGTTGTGGTGCCTTTGCTGGGCGGTCATCGTGGGGCCAATCGCCTTGCGTCGCAGATCGCCGCTGAACTTGATGCTGTGTCAGCCGTCACCACGGCGGGCGATGTGGCGATGGGTGTCGCTTTGGATGCGCCGCCTGCGGGTTACCGTTTGGCGAACCCGTCTGACGCGCAATCTGCCATGGCCGCGATGCTGGCGCACGAGGGAGTGAGGTTCACAGGTGCGAACATTTTTGACCTGCCGGACACCGCCGGAAATGTTGAAATTATCGTGACAGAAGCGCCCGTTGCCGGTGGTCCGACTACGTTGGTTTACCATCCGCAGCAACATGTTGTGGGCCTTGGCTGTGCGCGCAATGCCGACCCAGAGGAGTTGTGGTCGCTGGTCACACGGACCCTTGCCGACAATGATATTGCCCATGGCGCTGTGGCCGCTGTCGCGTCGATTGACCTGAAGGGCGACGAGCCTGCGATGAACGAGGTGGCCCGCCGCCTGAACGTGCCGCTGCGCCTGTTCACGGCTGCCGAGCTTGAACAGCAGACGGGTAAACTGGCCAATCCGTCTGAGGTGGTTTTCTCCGAGGTCGGTTGCCACGGTGTGAGCGAAGGCGCGGCATTGGCTTGCGCCGGCACGCTTGTCGTTGAAAAGCAAAAGACCGCGAATGCGACCTGCGCCGTGGCGCGTGCGGATGCACCGATTGCCGAAATGGCGGGGCGGTCGCGAGGTCGCCTATCCGTCGTGGGCATCGGGCCGGGTCAAGCGGCGTGGCGCACGCCAGAGGTGTCGCGCCTTGTGGCCGAGGCCGAGGAACTAGTAGGTTACGGGCTGTATATCGACCTGCTCGGGCCGCTTGCGATTGGCAAGGCCAGGTCCGATTTCCCGCTGGGCGGGGAAGAAGCGCGCTGCCGCTATGCGCTGGAACAGGCCGCATTGGGTAAGAATGTCGCCCTTGTCTGTTCAGGCGATGCGGGCATTTATGCCATGGGCGCGCTCGTATTCGAATTGCTGGATCGCGGTCCGGATGAGGAGGGCGTGTCGGATGCCGCCCACCGTGTTGATGTCGTCTGCTCACCGGGTGTGAGCGCGTTGCAAGGGGCGGCGGCGCGGGCTGGTGCGCCCTTGGGCCATGATTTCTGCACCATCAGCCTGTCGGATTTGCTGACGCCGCGTGATGACATTATCCGCCGTTTGAACGCCGCCGCACAAGGCGATTTTGTGATCGCATTTTATAACCCCGTGTCCAAGACCCGCCGCACGTTGCTGGCCGAGGCGCGTGACATTCTGCTGCAACACCGCCCCGCGGATACGCCTGTGATGCTGGCAAGCTCGCTCGGGCGGCCAGAGGAACACGTGCGCTATCGCCGGTTGGACGCGTTGGAGGTTGACGAGGTTGATATGCTGACTGTTGTCCTGATTGGGTCTAGCAATTCACGGCTGGCGCATCTGGGCGAAGGCCCGCGCATGTTTACGCCGCGCGGTTATGCCCGCAAAATTGACGGTGATCTGACCGCGAAACGCGACGATCCATACCTGCCCGAGGAGGCATCATAACATGACTGTTTATTTCATCGGTGCCGGTCCGGGTGACCCTGAATTGCTGACGCTTAAGGCCGCGCGCGTGATCGGTGAATGCCCTGTGTGCCTATACGCAGGATCGCTGGTGCCAGAGGCCGTGGTCGGCTGCGCGCCCGAGGGGGCGTTGGTCATGGACACGGCACCCATGACGCTGGACGACACCCATGGCGAGATTTTGAAGGCCCACGCAAAGGGTCAAAATGTGGCGCGTGTGCATTCGGGTGATCCGTCGCTTTACGGAGCGATTGCCGAACAAATCCGGCGGTTGAAGGCGGATGGCATTGATTATCAGATCATCCCCGGTGTGCCTGCCTATGCGGCGGCTGCTGCTGCGTTGGGCACCGAATTGACCGTGCCGGAGGTGGCGCAGTCAATCATCCTGACGCGCATGTCGATGAAGTCGACCAGCATGCCATCGGGTGAAACGTTGGAGAATTTCGCCCGCACGGGTGCGACGCTGGCAATCCATCTGGGCATCCGCGCCATGCGCGAGATTGAGCGGCAGTTGGCCCCTTATTACGGTAAGGATTGTCCGGTGGCCGTGATCTATCGCGTTGGCTGGCCTGATCAGATGATCATTCGCGGCACCCTGATGGATGTGCGCGAAAAGGCGCGTGCGGCTAAGATTACGCGTACTGCGCTGATTTTGGTCGGGCCTGCGTTGTCGGAAAACCACGGGTTTCCCGATAGTGCGCTATATGATGCGGCCAAACCGCATGTTTTGCGTCCCAAAGCGACAGCCTGATAAATCGTCACTTGATCTTCATACTTTGTGGTCCATTGTTGGATAGAAGGAGAAGACAAGATGAATGATTTTCTACCAGATGCCGTGCGCGCAGGGCTGGAAGCCGCCCGTCGTGATGCGTTGCGCCGCAAGGACCGGTTATGTGTGCATGACGGCGATGACGTGTATCGAATCCAACGGTTTTGGGAGGGTGGGTTTTCGCTTGATGCTGGGGTTGCGGACAAATTGCGCGGCCGGGTTGAGATTTTCGATGGTGCGCGGCACCTGTATCAATGCCTGATCGTCGGCTCTGTCCCTGATGGGGATGAGCAGGTGTTTGAATTCAAATGGCTGCACCCTGTGCCGGATGCAGCCCCTGTTGATTTCGTGCGCCCTGATGTGATCCCTGTTGGATTTATTGCAGGTCACTAAAGGCGGCTTGCAGGCGGGCGACCGCCTTTTCCACCTCGGCGCGGGATGTGCCAAGATTGAAGCGCAGGAATGTGTCGCCGCCTTGCCCGAATGTCGGACCGTGGTTGGCCGCGATTTTTGCGTCCGATTGCACGCGTTTTGTGAACTCTGCCGCGGACATGCCGGTATCGGCGAAATCGACCCACGCCAGATAGGTTGATTGCAGGTCCATGGATTTGATGCCGGGAATCGCGTTCAGACCCGCATCAAACACTTTGCGGTTACCGTCGAGGTAGGCGCGCAGATCATCGACCCAAGCTGCCCCTTCGGGCGAATAGGCGGCGGTGGCCATAAACAGCCCAAAGCTGTTGGGCGAAATCCCCAAGGCGGCCATGCGCGCCCCGAACCGCGCCCGTAGATCGGGGTCTTCGATAATGACGTTACCAGAATGGCTGCCGGCGATGTTGAACGTTTTGGTCGTGGCGGTCATCGTGACAAGGCGGTCAGTGATCCCGTCGATATGCGCCATCGGGATATGGGTGTGGCCGGGCATGGTCAAATCGTGGTGGATTTCGTCGGACACAAGGATCAGCTCGTGCCGTTTGGCAAAGGCCGCGACGGCCTGAAGCTCTGACTTGGTCCAGACGCGCCCGCCAGGATTGTGGGGCGAACACAGGATCAGCATCCGTTCATTGCCGGTCATCTGCGCGTCATAGGCGTCAAAGTCGAATTCATAATGGCCGGCGTTATTGACCAGCTCGCATGATACCACCTGACGTCCGGCGGCATTAATCACCTTGGCAAAGGCGTGGTAAACGGGCGTGAACAACACCACGCCGTCGCCCGCGGTGGTGTAGGCATCCACACACAAGGCGGTGCCGTTCACCAGACCGTGTGTCGTGAAAATCCACGCCGGATCAATCTGCCAGCCGTGACGTTCGGACATCCACCACTGGATCGCGGTGCGATAGTCGCCCTCTTCCCCGAAATACCCGTAAACGCCGTGGTCGCGCATCGCTTGCACCGCGTCCTGCACGCATTGTGGGGGCTGGAATTCCATGTCGGCCACCCACATGGAAATCCCATCGTCGGGGGACACGCCATAAAGCGCCTCCATGCTGTCCCACTTTACGGAATGGGTGCCACGGCGCTCGGGTGTGTTGTCAAAGCTCATGCGGTGTCTCCTTGGTGTCTTGGGGGCAGGGTGCGACTTGCGCGGACGGGATGCAAGGGCTAGATCGGGGGCATGAGCATTCGCAATATCCTGATCCATCCAGATCCCCGCCTCAAAAAGATCGTGGCCCCTGTGCCAACGGTTAATGACGACATCCGCCAGCTTGCTGATGACATGCTAGAGACGATGTATGACGCACCAGGGATCGGCCTCGCCGCGCCGCAGATCGCGGTGAACGCACGCATGCTGGTGATGGATTGCGCCAAGGATGCCGAGGCCACGCCAGAGCCGATGGTGCTGATCAACCCGCAGGTGATCTGGTCGTCTGTCGAACGGTCCGTTTACGATGAAGGCTGCCTGTCCATTCCCGATCAATACGCCGAGGTTGAGCGCCCCGCATCCGTCAAGGTTAGCTGGACCGATCTGGATGGCCGTGAGGTGCAGGAAACATTCGATGATCTATGGGCGACATGCGTCCAGCACGAGATTGACCATTTGGATGGCAAGCTGTTCATTGACTATCTCAAACCGCTGAAGCGGCAGATGATCACCCGCAAGATGCAAAAGCTAAAGCGTGAAATGGCCCGTGGCTGATCTGTCGATCCGCCTTGTACCTGATCCCGTGCTGCGTGTGGTTTGTGCGCCGGTCACGGAATTTGACGCCGCATTGGCGGAGCTGACAACGGGCATGTTGGCCGCGATGTATGCCGCCCCTGGTCGCGGGTTGGCCGCGCCGCAGTTTGGGGTCGCATCCCGTGTATTCGTGATGGACACCACGTGGAAGGACGCCGATCCAACGCCGCAGATTTTCATCAATCCCGAGATGGTTGATTGCGCCGATGACGTCGCCATCTGGGAAGAGGGCTGTTTGTCGATCCCCGACCGCACGATCCGCGTGGCCCGCCCTGCGTCGGTTACACTGCGCTGGCAGGGGGTGGATGGCGCGCCCCAGACCGGCACGTTCACCGGTTTTGCGGCCGCCTGCACCCAGCACGAATTGGACCACCTTGATGGCGTCCTATGCACAGATTACCCGGAGGCCCCATGACCCAGCGCATGATTATCCCCTATCCCAACAAGGTTCTGACGACACCCGCCGCACCAGTGGACGCGATCACCGATGATATCCGCGCCATCTGGGACGAGATGATTGACGTCATGGATGCGATGCCCGGTTACGGGCTGGCCGCGCCGCAGTTGGGTGTCGGCCTTGCCCTTGCCGTCGTGGATGCCAGCACAAAGCGTGGGCAGGCGATGCGTCTGGCCAACCCGCAGATTTTGCACAGCTCGGTTGAGCCGCGCGACCATGAGGAAGCGTCACCCAACCTGCCGGGTGTCAGTGCCAAGGTCACCCGCCCCCGTGCCGTGACCGTGCGGTTCATGAACGCGGATGGTGTGTGGGACCGGCATGAATTTGTCGGCCTTTGGGCCACATCCGTACAGCACCAGATCGACCATTTGGCGGGCAAGATGTATTTTGACAGGTTGAGCCGCACCAAACGTAGTATGCTGCTGAAGCGTGCCACGAAATTACGAGGGTAGCCATGCGCGTTGTTTTCATGGGAACGCCGGATTTTTCCGTGCCGGTTCTGGATGCTCTTGTGGATGCAGGCCACGAGGTTGTGGCCGTGTATTCCCAGCCGCCGCGCCCCGCCGGCCGGGGAAAAAAGGACCGCCCAAGCCCTGTGCAGGCCCGCGCAGAGGCGCTTGGCTTGCAGGTCCGTCATCCCGTGACATTGAAGGGTGCGGATGATCAGTCTGCCTTTGCCGCGCTGAACGCCGATGTGGCTGTCGTGGTGGCCTATGGTCTGATCTTGCCGCAGGTCGTGCTAGATATGCCCGCACGCGGTTGCTTGAACATTCATGCGTCTCTGTTGCCCCGTTGGCGGGGTGCCGCGCCGATCCACCGTGCGATTATGGCAGGCGATCCCGAAACGGGCGTTTGCATCATGCAGATGGAAGCGGGGCTGGATACCGGCCCTGTGTTGCTGCGCGAGGCGATTGATATCGGGTTCGATGAGACGACAGGTGGTTTGCATGACCGCCTGTCCAAATTAGGAGCGGCTTCTGTTGTGACCGCGCTGGACCAGTTGGACGGCTTGATGCCTCTGCCGCAGTCGGGTGATGGCGTGACCTATGCGGCCAAGATCGACAAGGCAGAGGCCCGCGTGGACTGGGCAGCACCCGCCGCCGTAGTGGACCGCCAAATTCGTGGGCTATCCCCGTTTCCGGGTGCGTGGTGCATGGTCGGGGACGAGCGGGTCAAGTTGCTTGGGTCCCGCGTTGGCAACGGGTCCGGCACGCCGGGTGATGTGATCGACGGCTTCGAGATTGCCTGCGGGAGCGGATCGGTGATTGTGACCCGCGTGCAGCGTGCTGGCAAAAAGGCGATGGAGGCTGGCGCTGCCTTGCAAGGGTTGGACCTTGGCGCGCGGCTAGCCTAGCTCGATAATCTGGTCCATCATCGTGGATGTGGCCCAATCAGCATCGCAATCCATCGCAATTTTGACAGGTGGGCGTGTGGTGTCGCCAAGCGTGGCGCCAATGTCTTCGCCTGACTGTGCGACCCTGATCCCGTTTCGCACAAAGGTGAATTTTTCAGGATTTGTGCAGGCCAGAACAGCCAGCGCATCGTGCATCGGGCATCCATTTGTCACCCCGACCGAGCGATAGAAATCCAGATAGAAATCGGATATCCGTTTCATGAAACCGCCAATGCGCGGGGCTTTTTGCGCGAGGGTGTCAAAGTCGGTGGGGGTCAATAATGTTTTCATCGTGGCGTCGAGGCCGACCATCGTGATGTTCATGCTGGATGCGAAAACCACATCTGCCGCGGCAGCGTCGTGGATGATATTCGCCTCGGCGTAGGGCGACACGTTGCCCGCGTGTTCATATGCCCCGCCCATGATGACCAGGGATGCAACGTTCGCCGCAAAGGCCGGATCGCGTTTGATTGCGTCGGCGATATTTGTCAGCGGACCAATGGCGCAGATCGTCAGCGCACCCGCATGCGCCGCCGCCATATCGCATAGGAACGTCGCCGCATCGCGGCTGTCATTGCTGCCGATTTGCGGGATGTCGGTGATATCGCCAAGCCCCTCTGGCCCGTGCACATAGTCGGACGGGGCGTATTCGGATGCGCCATAGGGCAGGGCGGCCCCTTCAGCGACGGGCGCGTCTATGCCGATCAGATCGGCAAGATAGCGGGCGTTCCGGCTGGATTGCTGCACAAATGTATTGCCGAAAATCGCAGTCATCCCGATCAGATCAATCTGTGGCAGGGCGTGGGCCAAGGCGATGGCAATGGCATCATCAATGCCAGGATCGGTGTCGATAATCAGTTTCATGGGCTTATCTCATCGGGTCAAATTGGGCGTTAGACAGGCTGCAATCGCGGATCACGTCGCGCCCGCAGGTGCGGAATTCCAGATCGCGGGTCAGGCAGATGCGCGCCTCTTGCACGTAGCCTTGTTTGCAGGTGACGGTGATCCCGTCGGGGTTGGCTTTGACAAATGCCTCTTCAATCAGGGTTGCGGGCAGGGTCACGGTTTTGGTCAGTTTGCGGAACACTTCGTCGCGGGTGATGCGCCCGTAGGCCTCGCGCGAGAGGGCATAGTAATCAGCCGGATCAAGCCCCGAACACACCCCGTGTTTGCGCCATTGGTGCCACGCAAGGCCCGAGGTGCCCATGATGTCGGCCATGTCGCCTGTTTGCCCGCGCGACGGCGGGCGAAATGTGGTGCGGCAGTTGGCCGGATAGCCGCGTTCATATTGCGGCCACAGCCCGTGCAGGATCCAGCCGTTGCCTGTGTCATCATCGCATTGCGGTGACTGGTGGTTGTCGCCTTCGAGTGCGCACCAGTTGGCGGACCACGACAGGGCCATGACGTAATAGTCGAATTCGCCCGCCGTGTCCTGCGCGGCGGCTGGTGTGGCGAGCATCATCAAGGCTGCGATAAGGCGTTTCATTTTGATCTTCCCTAAACGGGTTTGCCCCCTTATAAGGCAATCAAGTTCCCCGACAATGCGAACCCGGCCCAATCAGCGGTCTGCCCAAATTCAGGGCGCAGGATAGCTATGTCTGATGACAAAAGGAGACGATGATGTCGAATACACCGATTATGGCCAAGGCGACCGCCGTGTGGCTGTGTGATAACACAACAATGACCTTTAAGCAGATCGCGGATTTCTGCGGCCTGCACGAGCTTGAGGTGCAGGGCATTGCCGATGGCGATGTGGCGACTGGCGTCAAAGGGTTCGACCCGATTGCCAACAAGCAGTTGACCCAAGACGAGATTGACAAGGCCGAGGCCGATCCGCTTCACAAGCTGAAGCTGTTGTATAACCCCGCGTCCGAGGGCGAGGAAAAGCGCCGTGGCCCGCGTTACACGCCATTGTCCAAGCGTCAGGACCGTCCTGCCTCGATCTACTGGCTGGTGAAATTCCACCCAGAGCTGTCCGACGGTCAGATCTCCAAATTGGTGGGCACCACCAAGCCGACAATTCAGGCCATCCGCGAACGCACACACTGGAACATCCAGAACATCGACCCGATTGATCCGGTTGCATTGGGTCTGTGCAAACAGTCCGAACTGGACGCGGCCGTGCAAAAAGCCAACGCCAAGAAGGCGAAAGAGGGCGGCGTAATGTCCGATGACGAACGTCGCAAGCTGGTCAGCACCGAGCAGTCCCTTGGAATGCCAGCCGAACCGAAGATGCCAAGCGCGATTGCCGGTCTGGAGACATTCAGCCTTGGCGATGACGACGCAGAGCTGGAAACAAAGTCTGACAATCTGGATGTGTCGGATGCGGATAGCTTCTTTAACCTGCCTGACGATGCGGAGGGCGATGGCGACGACAAATAAGTCGGTCGTATCGCTGAAATGAAAACGCCGCCCCGAGATGATCGGGGCGGCGTTTTTCGTTATTCGGCAGGGACGCCCATTTTCGCGGCGGCCCTTGCGGTGCGTTTGTCGGCCCGGCGCTGTTTGCGCGCGGCCTTGTTGGCGGTCCGGTTTTCGCCGAACACCAGCATTGCCGGTGTCACGATCAGGGTCAGTACCATGGTGATCACAACCCCGCCCGCAATCGCGGATGACAGCTCGGTCCACCACTGTGTCGACGGCGCCCCATAGACGATTTCGCGGGTGAAGAAGTTGATGTTCAACCCGATCACCATCGGCATCAGACCCAGCGCGGTCGTGATCGACGTCAGGAACACAGGGCGCAAACGCTGTGCCCCACTGCGTAACGCCGCCTCAAGCGCGGATTTGCCGTCTTTGCGCAGGTCGTTGAACGTGTCGATCAGAACGATGTTATTGTTCACCACGATCCCCGCCAGCGCGATCACGCCGATCCCGCCCATGACAATCCCGAACGGACGGCCTGTGATAATCAGCCCGATCAACACGCCGCCGATGGAGAAGATGATCGCCGACATGACCACGAACGCTTGGTAGAAGTTGTTGAACTGCGTCAGCAGGATCACGAACATCAGCAAGATCGCGGATGCAAACGCACCACCAAGGAAGGCCATTGTTTCGGCCTGATCTTCGGCCTCGCCGCCAAACGACCATTCGACTGCATCAGGGAAGTCCGTTTCCGCGAGCGCGGTGCGCAGGGCGACAATCTTCTCGTTCACGTTGATGCCGGGGCCGACGTTGGCCTCGATACTGACAACGCGTTCCTGATCAACGCGGTTGATCGTGCCGGTGCGCGGTGCTGCCTCGAACGTTACAAAGTTGGCGATGGGCACAAGGCCGGTATTGGTCGGCACCCGCAGGCTTTCCAATTCTTCGAGCGTCCGGTCTTGGGCGGGGAAACGCACGCGGATATCAACCGAGCCGTCCACGTCATCAGGGCGGTAATCGGCAACCGTGATCCCTTGGGTCAACAGCTGCACGGCCTGTCCCAAAAGGGATACGTCAGCGCCAAAGCGCGCGGCCTCTGACCGATCGACGCGCAGGCGCCATTCCACACCAGGCAGGGGCCGTGTGTCGGTCACATCGGTGAACCCGCCGATATCGCCCATCATGGCCAACACCTGACCCGTGGCATCCAACCGCGCCGCGTCGTCGTTGGAAATGATTTTGACGTTGATCGGTTTACCCGCAGCGGGGCCACCTGCGGCAATCTCGACCTGAATATCGATGCCCGCGATATCAGCCATCTTTTCGCGGATATCTTCTGTGATTACCTCGGCCTTGCGGCGGGTGTCCCATTCGGTCAGCTCAAGCTGGATTGTGCCAATGATCTCGGCGTCCTCGTTCTGGGCCGCGACAGAGCGCGCATAGACAGAGGCGATGGCGGGATCGTCGAACAGGCGGGCCTCAACCTGACGGACAAGAGCGTCGCGTTCAAAGATCGAGAAGTTGTCGCGCGCACGGACCTGCACCTGCATGAAATCGGGTTCTTGTTCGGGGAAGAACGTGACCCCGTTACCGAACTGGCCATATAGTTTGAAACCACCCAAAAGCAGCACAAGTGCCAGTGTGATCGTCACGCCGGGCCGCAGGATCGACCAGTTCAACATTCGCACATACATGCCGGTCAGGGCGGGCAGTTTGCGTGGGTCACCCTGTTCAGTTTCATAGAATGTCGCCTTATCCACGGACGACAGCGGGCGTTTCTTGCCGATGATACCGCCGGTGACGGGGATAAAGATCAGCGCCATGAAAAGTGATGCGCCCAACGTCAGGATCACAGTGATGGGTAGGAATTTCATGAATTCACCAACCATGCCGGACCAGAACAACAGCGGGAAAAACACCGACAATGTGGTCATGGTGGATGCGATGATCGGCCATGCCATCCGCTTGGCCGCGTCGGCAAATGCGACCTTGGGTTCGGCCCCTTCTTGCAGGCGACGATCGGCGAGTTCCACGGTCACAATCGCGCCGTCAACCAGCATGCCAACCACAAGGATCAGTGAGAACAGCACAATGATGTTCATCGTGTAACCCATGAACCATAGCGCCGCGACGCCGGTCAAGAACGCACCCGGAATAGCCAAACCAACGAGCAACGCAGACCGCAGGCCTAGTGCCCAGACGATCACGATCATCACCAAAAGGATCGCGGCAATCACGTTCGCCTCTAGGTCGGCGAGCATGGATTTCACCTGTTTGCTTTCGTCTTGCAGGTAGTTGATCGTGACAGTGTCGGGCCAGCTTGCCTCGGCCTTGGCAATGACCGCTTTGGCGTCGCGCACAGTGTCGATGACATTCGCGCCAGACCGTTTTTTGATCTCAAGCGCGAGGGCGGGTTGCCCGTTGATGCGCGCAAAGCTGGTGGGGTCTTCGAATGACCGCCGCACGGTGGCGAGTTCGGCAAAGGTCACAACCGTATCGCCGCGCACCTTGACGGGCATTTCCATCACGTCGTCGATATCTTCGATGAGGCCCGGCACCTTAAGCACAAGACGGCCCGCGCCTGTTTCAATCGCGCCCGCCGCGATCAGGCGGTTGTTGCGGTTGATCTGGCCGATCAGTTCATCGAACGAAATGTTATATGTCTCAAACACTGTGGGGTCGATCACGACCTCTAGCAGTTCGGTGCGCGAGCCGCCTACATCCACCTCTAGCACGCCTGATAGCGCCTCTAGGTCGTCCTTGAGGTCGGTGGCCAGATCGTTGAGCGTGCGTTCTGGCACAGGGCCGGACAGGATCGCCGTCAGGATTGGGAACAGGGCTGTGTTAATCTCAAACACGCCGGGTTCGCGGGCGTCGTCGGGCAGGTTGCCCTTTGCCCGATCCACGGCTTCGCGCACGTCGGCAATCGCCTCATCCACGTCGCCGCCGGGTTCAAATTCAAGCTGTACGTTGGCAAAACCTTCTCCTGCGTGGGACGTCATGGTTTTCAAGCCGGTCAGTGACCCCAGCTCGGTTTCGAGCGGGTCGATCAACAGCCGTTCGCTATCCTCGGGCGAAATCCCGTCGATGCCAGTGGATACATAGGCAATCGGGATTGGGATTTCCGGCGTGCTTTCCTTAGGGATATTCACATAGGCATAGGCGCCCACCCCAAGGATGGCGATGAAGATCAGGAACACCACACGGGTGCGCGAAAAGGCGGTGTCGATCAATGCATTCATTATGAGGCCTCAGCTGTCAGCGTTGCTTCTGGAAGGGGGTTCACGACTTGACCATCGTTGACGTAGCCCTGACCGATTGTGATCAGGTCCACCGATTGCGGCAGGCCGCTGACCCAGATGCCATCAGTTTGCGCGCGTTCGATGTTCACGTCCGTAAAGATGACGGTGTCATCACTATCCACGGTTTTTACCCCAAGTGTGCCGTCCGCGCCCAAAGACAAGGCGGCGGGGGACATGAAATGTGCGATAACTTCGCCCGTGGGGATGCGGATTTCGGCACTAACACCCGCAGGCACGGCGCCGTCTTCATTCTCTACCGTGATTTCGGCAAGAAATGTACGTGTGGCGGAATCGGCGCTGGAGCCCACAAAGGCCACGACGCCATCGCGTTCTTCGCCTGTGATAAACGTGACGGTGGCCTTTTGGCCCGCACGCACATCGCGCAAGGATTGCTGTGGCACTTGGATGGTCACGGACAGCGGGGTATTGTCGACGATTTGCCCGACCTCTGACCCCGCAGAGACGAATTCGCCGGCGTTCAGGTTCAGTGCCTCAAGGCGGCCCGCGAATGGGGCGGTGATTTCGGCGTTGGCAAGGGATTCTTCGGCGTTGACCAAAGCGGCCTCTGCGCTGGCGAGGGTTGCGCGGGCTTGGATCAGGCGATCGTTCGTGGCCACGCCGCGATCCACAAGGGTTTCCGCGTTTTCAAAGTCGTTTTGCGCGCGTGCCAAATCCTGTTTGGCGCGGGCCACATCGGCGTCATTGCGGGTCACGTCAAAGCGGGCAATAAGTTGGCCCTGACCGATGGTGTCACCTTTGTCGACGAATACCTCGGCGATTTGGCCGGTGGCCTCAGCCCGCAGGGATGTGACGCGGTCTGGCAGCGCCTGACCTT
Source organism: Yoonia sp. (assembly GCA_029250945.1). GTDB lineage: Bacteria > Pseudomonadota > Alphaproteobacteria > Rhodobacterales > Rhodobacteraceae > Yoonia. The sequence continues at coordinate 55,420 of JAQXEG010000013.1, read as the reverse complement.
CGGCGACGAAATACTGGGTGACTGTCTGGGCCTCAAGCGGGACCACGGCGACGGATGTAAGCCGCGCCTCTGACGGGGCCTCGGCCGTTTCTGTCGTGTCCTCGGAGGGGATAATAAAGCCGCTGGCCATCCAACCGACAACCGCCAGCAGCAGGAGCCCCGCAACCCAGCGGGATCGTGACGCCCCCCGTTCGGTGTCAAAATTCAGGGGTGTGGCATCTGATTGTTCGGCCATGGTATTCTCCGCGCGCGATATTCACGCATAATTGAACGTATTGGTAATGATACGCTACATAAGGGTTTGCGGATTTGTTTCTAGTGTCAAAGCGCCTTTCGGGCGTTTAACGCAGCGGTGATCGTGCCGTCGTCAAGGTAATCTAGCTCTCCACCGACGGGGACACCTTGGGCCAGTGATGTTACCGTGACACCGTGCAATTGGTCCGCGATATAGTGGGCTGTGGTTTGACCGTCGATGGTGGCACCAAGTGCCAAGATAACCTCTGACACGTGTTCGGAGGCCACGCGGTCCAGCAATTTCGGGATGCGCAATTCATCAGGGCCGACAGCATCAAGCGCTGATAGTGTGCCGCCAAGCACATGATATCGCCCTTTAAATACGCGCGAACGTTCCATCGCCCAAAGATCGGCGACGTCCTCGACCACGCAGATTTGACCGATGGCGCGTTTGTCGGTGGTGCAGATATCGCAGACATCCGTCGTGCCGATATTCCCGCAATTGAGACATTCGCGCGCCGTGGCCCCGACCGTGTGCATTGCTTCGGCCAATGGGATCAAAACGCGGCTGCGTTTTTTGATCAAGTGCAAAACAGCTCGGCGCGCAGAGCGTGGCCCCAGCCCGGGCAATTTGGCCAAAAGCGCGATTAAATTGTCGAGATCTTCGGTGCCCTGCGCCATTTTACAACGCAGCCCCGTGCCGGGGCCGTGTGCCTCCGGCGGAGGTATTTGGGGCAACTGGAAGTGTGGGTCGCATCAAAACGGCAGGTTCATGCCCGGTGGCAGGCCCAGATCCTCGGTCATTTTTTGCATTTCAGCGGCGGCCCGGTCATTTGCCTTTTGCTGGGCGTCTTTGATCGCGGCAAGGATCAGGTCCTCGACCACTTCTTTGTCGTCGCCGTTGAAGATTGACGGGTCGATATCTAGGCCCTTGAGTTCGCCCTTAGCCGTCGCGGTTGCCTTCACAAGGCCCGCGCCGGATTGCCCTTCGACCATCAGGTTGTGCAGGTCGTCTTGCATCTGGGCCATCTTGCCCTGCATGTCTTGGGCTTGTTTCATCATCTTGGCCATATCGCCAAGGCCGCTCATACCTTTGAACATTGCTGTCTCCTTCAGTGTTGGGATGTAGATAGAAGCCACAGGCGTTTTGCACAAGAGAGCGGCGGATTTACGCGTCGTCGAACGGGTCCCATTCTTCGTCCACCTCTGGCAGGGCCTCAACCTCGGCTTCTTGGGCTTTGTCGGCTTCTGTGCGGATGTCGGTGATTTTGGCCTTGGGGAAGGCGGCGATCACGGCTTGGACCAGTGGATGGTCCTCGGCGGATTTGCGCAGTGCGTTTTCCTTGGCGTCGCGGGTCTGGGCGATTGTCGGTGCGCCGCCTTCGGTCACGACGGTGATCGCCCAGCGGTTGCCTGTCCACGCTTGAAGCCGCGAGCCGAGTCGCCCGACAAGGTCAGGGGCGGCGTCGTCAGTTGGGTTCACTTCTATCCGGCCAGGTTGGTAGTTGACCAGTTGCAGGCCTGTTTCCACCTCCACCAGCAGTTTCACGTCGCGGTGTTGGCGGATAAGTTCCACGATATCTTCGAAGCGCGCATAATGGGCGAGCGCATCTGTCGCTAGCGCCACCGCAGGCTGGGCGCCAGAGGCGGTCACGCCGCCGGGTGGTCCGTTACGTGTCGGGGCCGGTGTTAGGCTGTGCATCTGGGTTGCCCCGCCGCTTGCCGCGGAGCCCCTTGAGGGCGGGCCGGATGTGGGCGGTGTTGCATCCTTGAGCTTTTTGACCAACTCATCGGGCGACGGAAGGTCAGCCACATGGGTCAGCCGGATGATCGCCATTTCTGCGGCCATCATCGCGTTGGGCGCCATTCCCACCTCTTCCAGCGCTTTGAGCAGCATTTGCCACATACGGCTGAGAACGCGCATCGGCAAATCGTTTGCCATGGCCTGCCCGCGGGTGCGTTCATCGGGGCTGATGGTTGGGTCCTCGGACGCTTCGGGTGTGATTTTGATCACCGACACCCAGTGGGCAATTTCGGCCAGATCGCGCAGCACAGCCATCGGGTCGGCCCCGTCAGCGTATTGCCCAGACAGTTCGGTCAGCGCACCCGCCGCATCCCCGCGCAGGATCATATCCATCAGGTCCAGCACACGTCCCCGATCCGCAAGGCCAAGCATCGCGCGCACTTGGTCCGCAGTGGTTTCGCCTGCGCCGTGGCTGATCGCCTGATCAAGCAGCGATGTGGCGTCCCGTGCGGAGCCTTCTGCGGCGCGTGTGATCAGCGCCAGCGCATCGTTAGAGATTTCGGCGCCCTCGGCAGTTGCGATCTTGCGAGTCAGGGCGATCATGACCTCGGGCTCGATCCGGCGCAGGTCAAAGCGTTGGCAGCGTGACAGCACGGTCACCGGCACTTTGCGGATTTCGGTCGTCGCAAAGATGAATTTGACGTGGGCGGGTGGTTCTTCAAGCGTTTTCAACAGTGCGTTGAACGCGCCTGTCGACAGCATGTGTACCTCATCGATGATGTAGATCTTATAGCGGGCCGAGGCCGCACGGTAATGCACGCTGTCAATAATCTCGCGAATGTTGGCGACGCCGGTGTTGGACGCGGCATCCATTTCGATCACGTCGACATTGCGCCCTTCCATGATGGCGGTGCAATGTTCGCACTGGCCGCAGGGTTCGGTCGTGGGGCCGCCACTGCCGTCGAGGCCGATGCAGTTCATCCCTTTGGCGATAATCCGTGCGGTTGTGGTTTTGCCGGTCCCGCGGATGCCGGTCATCATGAACGCCTGCGCGATGCGGTCCGCCTCGAACGCGTTGCGCAGGGTGCGCACCATCGCGTCCTGCCCCACCAAATCGACAAAGGTTTCGGGGCGGTATTTCCGCGCGAGGACTTGATAGGCGGGGGTGTCGGTCATGGTCGGCCTTTGCGCGGGATTCGGAAAGCGTTTGGCTAAGGTAAGCCGTGACCCGCCCGACGTCCACCATATCGCGGTCTTGCGTGCGGGTGGATTTGTCTGGCATGTGGGATGCGCGGTATTTTTGCCGTGATCGGCTTGGGGCGCAATGAAATGACCGACTTTCACATTTATGTATTGCCCGTGGGCGGCGGCATGCTTGCCCTTTGTCCGATGCCTGACCCGCGCGATCATGCGGTGGTTCAGGCTTGGGCGCCCGATCTTGTCATCTCGATGGTCGAGACCAAGGAATTGGCAGCGGGGTTTACCGTGCCGTGTGCCCGTTGGATGCAAGTGCCTGTCGTCGATTACGGTGTGCCTGACGATGACGGTGATTGGCATCGGGCGGCGGATACAGCGTTGCCGACGTTGGCAAACGGCGGACGCGTGTTGATCCATTGCCGTGGGGGCTGTGGCAGGTCGGGCATGGCGGTGTTGCGGTTGATGATCGCAGCGGGCGAGGCGGCTGATCTGGCGCTGGCACGGCTGCGGTCAGTGCGCTCCTGTGCGGTGGAAACGGACGCACAGATGGACTGGGCGCACACAACGTAGGATGGGTTTTAACCCATCATCCTAGCGTTTCTTGCGGGCTTGCGCGGCCTTGACCATTTTGCCGAATTTGCGGCCACGTGCATGGGCCTCGGCGATTGTTTCGGTGGCTTGGGCGTCTTCGCGGCTTAGCTTTTGGAACCGCTTGAGCCGCTCTGGGTCAATTTCACCTGCAGCGATGCCCGCCTGCACGGCGCAGCCCGGCTCGCTTTCGTGTTTGCAGTTGCGAAAGCGGCAGTCGCCCTCGATATCCGAAATCTCGGGGAAGGTGGCGGCGATGCCTGCGGTCACATCCGCAACACCCAAACCGCGCATACCCGGCGTATCAATCAGCCACCCACCAGTGGGCAGTCGGTGCAGGGATCGGCCCGTGGTGGTGTGCCGTCCGCGCGCGTCATCTTCGCGGATACCTTGGGTTAGGGCCGCATTGCCCGTTAGCGCATTGGCCAGCGTGGTTTTGCCCACGCCCGATGATCCGGCAAGGGCGACGGTCTGCCCCTTGCCAATCCACGGCCCCAGTTTGCCCGCCACATCACCATGTAGCGCATCCAATGTCACGACACCCAGATCACGCCCAAGCGCTTGCGCCTGATCGGTATAGCTTTTGGGGTCATCGGCCTGATCGGCCTTGGTTAAAATAATGACAGGCAAAATTTCGGCGTCATAGGCGAGTGCAAGATAGCGTTCCAGCCGCGCCACATTAAAGTCCGCGTTGCAGGACGTGGTAATGAACAGCGTGTCGATATTCGCCGCGATCAGCTGTCGTTCACCATAATGATAGTCGGACCCGCGTTGCAGGGTGCTTAGCCGGTCAAGCCGCCGCGTCATCCGCGCCGCTTGCGGATCGCACAGCACCCAATCGCCAACCGCGATCTCACCCGATGACATGCCGGGATCGAGTGTCAGATCGATGGCCCCGCCTTCGGTCAATGTGGCGACCTGGGTGCGGTGCACCGCGCTGACGCGGGCGGGTGTCGCGGTTGTAATCTCGTCGATATCAAGTTGTGCGTTGTAGAACGCGGACCATCCTAGGTCGGCGCGTGTCAATTCAGTGGTCAATGTTTTGCCCTCGCAAACAGCAATTGCTCCTCCATTTTGGCGAGCAGATAGAAATGAATTGCAGGGCGATCAATCAGCGCGCGCCTGCCGGAAGGTGTGTGAATACAGTCATAAACAACCTTCCTTGCGGCTGCGGCGAATGGGGTGAGAGGCTGGACATCGACCCAAGTGGGGCTCGTTGTGGCTGCTTCCTTCCGGACCTGACCAGGTTGGCGAGGCACTTGCCCGCGCCAACCTCTCACCCCTCGTATAAGACGGTGGATCGTCGGGCGCAAGGTGTCAGAGTTTGAGATCAAACACAGCAAACCCGTCCGCAGTGGTTTGCGTCGCACGCAGCTTGTGTGGCCGTGATTGTGGTTTGGCCTGCGGGGCGGAATAGACGGCGGCATGCGCACTGCTAAGTGGTGCAAATCGCCAGACTGTTTCGGTCTGTCCGGTCACGGTGCCGCGCCTGCGCAGGTAATCCACCAGGAGGTCACGCGCACCTGTGGCGGTCACATCCAGCACATCATTCGGCCCAACCTTGAAAAAGCCGCCGCCGCCATGTGCGCGGTAGCTATTGGTTGCGACAGCAAGCTGATCGGTGTCGTCCACCGCCTGGCCCGCGTGCCGTAGATTGACGATACGGTCGCAATCTTTGGACAGGTCAATGTCGTAGGTCAGTCCGTAGATCACATCGAATTCATAGGGCGCCGCGCGGTGCCGCAGTAGGGGGCGCCGATCCCCATCAGCCACTTGGGTTTCAAAAACCTGTTCAGCCATGATCGCAACTGCGCCCCTGTGCGCCGCACTGCGAATACCTTATTGGCAAACGGATAGATCGCGGCCACGTCGCGCAGTGTCAGCGCTCCTTTTGGGGTGTCGATGAAATGCGATGGCCTGCCTTTGCCGCCTGCCCGAAACGGTGCCACGGCGGACAGAACAGGCAGATGCCCCCACGCCGTATCGGCCCCCGCGGTCACAATCGCATCGCGCTGAGCGTGGGCCGGCAGTTGCAGCGACAGATCGGGTGCGGCTGTGGCAAAATGGCTTTGGATCGGTTGGTCTGTGCGCGCAACGGGGTGGCGGATGTGGGTCAGGGCTTGGCTATGGATATCAAGCACCGTGGCCTTCATCCCCGATTGCAACAAGGTGTCTGGCCGTCTGCTGACCGCCTTTTGCACAGTCACATCAAAGGTGCCGGCGGCCCATCCGTTCCCTGTCCAATCCAAATCCAATGCGACCACACCCAATAGCGTGCCATATGATCCGGCCATCACCGCAGGTTTGCCGTGCAGCTGCCCCGCCTGCCCGTCGATTTGGGGATCATCGTGGTTGGTCCCGTCAGGAAAGACATCATGGGTGTGGCCGGTCAAAACAACGTTAATCCCGTCGACCGCCGCAAAGTGATAGGCCGCGTTTTCCATACCCTGCGCCCAAGGGGCCGTGTCGATGCCTGCGTGACAGAGTGCGACAATGATATCGGCCCCCTCTGCGCGCATCTGTGGCACCATATCTTGCGCGGTTTCCACGATGTCAGCGGCGATCAGATGCCCGTCCAGAAGGGCCTTGTCCCAGTCAACGACTTGCGGGGTTACAAGGCCCATGACCCCAAGGCGCAAGGGGCGGCTATGCTCGTCCGCGCACATCACATCACGGGTGATGATAGTGTAGGGGGCTGCGAGCGGGGTGGCGTCGGACCGCAAAAGGTTGGCGTACAGTACGGGGAAGCGCGCGCTATCGTATTGTCCAGAAACGGCAGCCCATAGTTGAATTCATGGTTCCCAAGGGCGACCGCGTCATAATCCAGCGCGTTCATAGCTGCGATCATCGGATGATCGGTGTCGTCCTCGGGAAGGGAGGCCACGAAATCAGCCGTTGGGTTGCCTTGCAAGAAATCCCCGTTGTCGAACAGGAACACACCGCTGCCCGCCTTGGCGCGAATGTCAGAGATGTTTTGCACCAACGCGATCAGCCCCGACCCCTCGGCGAGTTTTTCGGTGAAATAATCGAATGGCAACAGCTGCATATACAGATCGGTCGTTTCCAGAATGTGGATACGGCAGACGGGAAAGGGGGCGGGATTTTTGCTATAATGCAGCCACAGCGGGAATTATGGGAATGACCATGCTGATCGAACAAAAGTTTGTGTTGACCTCGCGGCCGTGGCATCTGTGCGCCATGAAACATGCAGAGACAGTGACCTTTGGCGGATCAGGCTTGGACCGCGCCGCCCATTTACGCCCGCAAGCGGCCACGCTGCGTGGTGAAAAGAACGCCGTCACGATTGTGATGTGGCGGGGCAAGATTTTGGTGGATGATGCCGACCAGCTTTTGCGGTTGCCGGTTACCCATAAGGTTTCTGCCGATGTGGCGGCGGACAAGATATTCCTCGGACTTGAGGATAATGTTCCCATCTTCGCAAGCGATATTTCCACATGGATGCCAGAGGGGTTTGACCCTGCCGAGGCGTTCAGCTTTTTCGACAAGACGCGGCAGGTGCATCCGGCCTGTGCGAACGGTGGTTTCGCGGATATCCGCGCCACGATGACCGCCCTTAGCCCGCGTGACGCAGAACTGGCGGCCACGGCCAAGGCTGTCATGGAATGGCATCGCAGCCATCGGTTCTGTGCCAAATGCGGGCATGAAAGCGTGATGGCGATGGGTGGCTGGCAACGTGATTGCCCCGGCTGTGGGGCGCATCATTTCCCGCGCACTGATCCGGTTGTGATCATGCTGATAACCCGTGGCAACAGCGTGCTGATGGGCCGCTCGCCGGGCTGGCCCGAGGGGATGTATTCCCTGCTGGCGGGTTTTGTTGAACCGGGTGAAACGATCGAGGCCGCTGTGCGCCGTGAGGTGTTCGAGGAGTCGGGTGTGCGTGTCGGTGCGGTGTCTTATCTGTCCAGCCAGCCATGGCCGTTTCCGGCATCACTGATGTTCGGTTGCCGTGGCGAGGCGTTGACAGATGACATCGTCATTGACCCTGCCGAGATCGAAGATGCGCTTTGGGTGACGCGCGAAGAGATGGTAGATGTTTTTGCAGGGCAACACCCAAAAATTAATCCGGCCCGCGCTGGGGCGATTGCGCATTTTCTACTGGAAAATTGGCTTTCGGATCGGTTGGATTAACTCAACCAATCAAGACGCCATCAGGTGCAGCGGATGAAGGCAGACACATGAAGTCCAGCACAAGAGAAGATATCGAGGCGCCCATCGACTATGTCTATGCGCGGGTGACGGATTTTCAGGGGTTTGAGCGTCAGGCGTTGCGCCGCGGCGCGGATGTGCAGCGGATTGATGGCGGGTCCGCGATTGGGCTGGGTGCCGCATGGGACGTTGCGTTCAAGTTTCGTGGTAAAGACCGCAAAATGTAGGCCAAGATCACCCGCTTTGATGGGCCAACAGACCTTCAGATTGATACAACTGCGTCTGGTCTGAACGGCGAGACGATCGTTGAACTGGTGCCGCTATCCAAGAACCGGACACGCCTCGCCATCACGGTCGAGATGTCCCCCAAAAGCCTGTCTGCGCGTCTTTTGCTGCAATCGCTCAAGCTGGCGAAAAGCAATTTGACCCGTCGTTTCAAACTCCGGGTGACGGAATTTGCCGAAGACGTCGAAGACCGCTACCGTAAATCCGCTTAGGGACGTTTGTACCGCGTGGCGGCGGCTGGATAGACACCCATCAGATGTAGGTGATCGGTGAAATACCCCAGCTCTTCGAGGGCAAGTTGCACGTTGCGATCATCGGGATGCCCCTCAATCTCGGCGTAGAATTGGGTGGCCTGAAAATTGCCGCCGACCATATAGCTTTCGAGCTTGGTCATGTTCACGCCATTGGTCGCAAAGCCGCCCATTGCCTTATACAGCGCGGCAGGGATGTTGCGTACACGGAACACAAAGCTGGTCATCATGCCGTGATTGCCGCGCCTTTTGTAATCAGAGTCCCGCGCCATGACCAAGAACCGCGTGGTGTTGTTATCCACGTCCTCAATATGACGCGCGGCGATATCCAACCCATAAATCCCGGCGGCCAGTTCAGACGCGAGGGCGGCGGCGGTCATATCATCCCCCTCTGCCACCTCGCGGGCGGCTCGGGCGTTGTCGGATACGGCGCGGGGGCTGATGTCATTGTCGCGCAGGAATTTCCCACATTGCGGCAGGATGACCGGGTGTCCGTAGGCGGCGGTAATATCGCCCGTGCGTGCGCCAGGTTTGACCAAAAGGTTCACATGCACGCGCACAAATGCCTCGTCCACGATATGTAAACCACTCTCGGGTAGCAGTGAATGCACATCGGCCACGCGCCCATAGGTGGAGTTTTCGACAGCGATCATACCCAATTGTGCGTCCCCTTTGCGCACAGATTCGATGGCGTCATCGAATGTTTCGCAGGGATAGGGGGCGAAATCAGGCCGTGCCTCGGAACAGGCTTGGTGTCCATAGGCGCCTAATTCGCCTTGAAACGCGATTTTTGGGGACATCTGGGAACACTTCCTCTGGCTTTGACAAAAAATGGGCAATTGGTCGCGCCACTATACCTTGCATAACGAGGTGTGAAGCGGATAGATAACCGCAAAACTGCGAACGGAATGGAACGCGACATGTTCGACACAATGACGATGACAAAGGCAATGGGCGGCGCATGTGGCGCATTGTTGGTATTTATGCTGGGTGGCTGGGCCGCCGAGACGATTTATCATAGCGGCGGTGGCCACGGCCATGGCGACGACCACGCGCAGGGCTACAAGATCGAAGTCGCCTCTGCCGAGGTTGAAGATGTGGAACCCGTGGAAGAGATTGATTTCGCGGTTGTGATGGCGTCTGCTTCTGCCACTGACGGTGAAACACTGTGGCGCAACTGCCGGTCTTGCCACGCGCTTGAGGCGGGTAACCACGGTGTTGGTCCATCGCTGTACGGCGTTGTGAACCGCGCAGTCGGCGCAGAAGACTTCGCATATTCCGGCGCATTGGTTGCTGTGGCCGATACATGGACACCAGAAAACCTGCAGGCGTTCCTTGAGAACCCCAAGGGTTGGGCGCCAGGGACCGCTATGGGCTATAACGGGATGCGCAAGGTCGAAGATCGCGCCAACCTGATTGCCTATCTCGCGTCAATCGGCGGCTAAATTAGCCACCGCTGAATTTGAAAAGGCCGTCTTGCACATGCAGGGCGGCCTTTTTCATGCGTGTTGCTTGGGCCACCGTTCGCTGTGTTTACGCGCCTATCACGGATTCTCAACTTGTATATTTGCCAATCCGCCCGTTAGCTTCATGTAAGTAAAGGCGAACCGTCTGATTTTTGGGAGAGAGCTATGAAATCACGTCCATCCACCCGCGTCGCGGCCAAGCCCGATACATCCACGCCAAGGCTGATTGCGACTGGCAGCGCCATTCTGATCGGTGCCGCGATTTGGGCAGGGCAGGCTGATGCGGATGGCCACGATCCGGTGACAGTGACCCATGGCTATTCCAACTTTGACGAATTGGTCTATCCGGCTGATTTCCCGCACTTCAACTACGTGAACCCCGACGCGCCCAAAGGCGGTGAGATTTCCCAATGGGCCCAAGGCACGTTCGACAGTTTCAACATGTCGACGCGTAAGGGGACGCCTGCGGCCCTTGCGACGATTGGGTACGAATCCATTCTGATGGCTGCGGCGGATGATGCCTATGGCGCTTACTGCTATCTGTGCACAACGATGGAATACCCGCAAAGCCGTGATTGGGTGATTTTCAATCTGCGCGACGATGTGACGTTCTCGGATGGCACCGGCATGACCGCCGAGGATCTGAAATTCTCTTTCGAGCTGTATCTTGAGCAGGGGATCACCGAATACCGCGAAGTTTATTCCCGCTTTATCGACAGCGTCGAGGTGATGAACCCTTATAAAATCAAGTTCACATTCACCGAAGATGCCCCGCGCCGCGATGTGGTCACTTGGGTTGGCGGTACATCCGCATTTTCCAAAGCGTGGTGGGAAGACACCGGTGCGCGTTTGGATGAATCCACTGATGCACCATTTATGGGGACCGGCCCCTATCTGTTGGACACCGTCGATATCGGTCGCCAGCTTGTGTATCGCAAGGACCCGAATTGGTGGGGCGCGGATCATCCCGCCAGCATCGGTCGTAATAATTTTGAGACGATCCGCGTTGAATATTTCGCCGATAGCGCCGCCGCGTTTGAAGGGTTCAAATCGGGCGCCTACACGTTCCGGTCCGAAAACAGTTCAAAACAGTGGGCCACGGGTTATGATTTCCCCGCTGTGGACAACGGTTGGGTCAAGGTCGAAGAACTGCCCAACGGCGCGATCGGATCAGCGCAATCGTTTGTGTTCAACCTTGATAATCCCACATGGCAGGACCCGTGGGTTCGCGATGCTGTGGCCCTTATGTTCAACTTTGAATGGTCCAATGAATCGCTATTCTACGGCCTGTATGCACGCGTCAATTCATTCTGGCAAAACTCTGATCTGGAGGCGAAGGGCACTCCGACCGAAGGCGAGCTGGCGATTTTGCAGCCATTGGTTGAGGAAGGTTTTTTTGACGCATCCATCCTGACGGATGAGGTACGCATGGCCGCCGTGTCATCCACATCTCAGCGCCCGCTGGATCGCGGTAATTTGCGCCGTGCGTCTGCCCTGCTGGACGAGGCTGGCTGGCTGGCCGGTGATGACGGTGTGCGCCGCAAGGACGGGCAGACACTGGATGCGGTATTCTTGCAGTATTCGCCACAGTTCGACCGGATCGTGAACCCGATGGTCGAAAACCTGAAACGTCTGGGTGTGAATGCGTCGCTGGAACGTGTCGACACATCGCAATATATCGAACGCCGCCGGTCGGGTGATTTTGATCTGGTCAACCACACCCTGACACAAGGGTTTGAGCCTGGACAGCAGCTGCGCCAATGGTTCGGGTCAGAGGCCGCAGATGACAGTTCGCGCAATATCATGCGGCTGCGGTCCGAAGGTGTTGACCGTGTGATTGACGCTGTTGTGGCTGCCGAAGAGTTGGCGGATATTCAAACCGCCGCCAGGGCGATGGACCGTGTGCTGCGCGCCGAAGGCTTCTGGATCCCGCAGTGGTTCAAGGACACCCATACTGTTGCTTATTACGACCAGTATCGTTTCCCTGATGAGCTGCCGCCTTTCGCCTTGGGTACATTGGATTTCTGGTGGTATGACGCCGATGCGGCCGCTGCGTTGAATGACGCGGGCGCATTGCAGTAGGCGATAGGTAAGGACACCCCAGATGGGCGCTTATATTCTGCGCAGGCTCTTGCTTGTGATCCCAACACTACTTGGGATCATGATCATGAATTTCGCGCTGACCCAATTTGTGCCCGGTGGTCCGATTGAACAGATCATCGCCGAGATGGAAGGCGGCGGTGACGTCTTTGAGGGGATTTCCGGCGGTGGGAGTGAAATCGTCGAAGGCGCATCGGATGATTACATCGGCGCACGTGGCTTGCCCGCGGACTTCATCGCGGAATTGGAGCGCGAGTTCGGCTTTGACAAGCCGCCGCTTGAACGGTTCCTGACGATGATGTGGAACTACATGCGGTTCGATTTCGGCGAAAGCTATTTCCGGTCAATTTCCGTGTTCGATCTGATCCTTGAAAAGATGCCGGTGTCCATCACGCTGGGCCTGTGGTCGACGTTGATCGCCTATATGATCTCAATCCCGCTGGGCATCAAAAAGGCGCTGCGCGACGGGTCCAAGTTTGACACATGGACGTCGGGGGCGATCATTGTCGGTTATGCGATCCCAGGATTTCTGTTCGCGATCCTGCTGATTGTGTTGTTCGCGGGCGGATCGTATTACCGCCTGTTCCCGCTGCGCGGCCTGACGTCCGACGACTGGTCCGACCTGTCATTGATCGGCAAGGTGCTGGATTATTTCTGGCATATCACCTTGCCCGTGCTGGCGTCCACCATTTCAGCTTTTGCCACGCTGACCTTGCTGACCAAAAACAGCTTTCTCGACGAGATCAAAAAGCAATATGTCATGACCGCCAAGGCAAAGGGGCTGACCGAAAATCGCGTGCTTTATGGCCACGTATTCCGCAACGCGATGCTGATTGTCATCTCCGGCTTTCCGGCGTTGTTCATCGGTGTTTTCTTTGGTGGCTCGCTAATTATCGAGACATTGTTCAGCCTTGATGGCCTTGGCCGACTGGGGTTTGAGGCCGCTGTCGCCCGCGACTATCCGGTCGTGTTCGGCACGTTGTTCGCATTCTCGTTGATGGGATTGATCATCGGGATTATCACCGATCTGACATATGTGTTTATCGACCCTCGCATTGATTTTGAGGCGCGTGGCTGATGATGACACTGTCCCCCCTGAACCGTCGCCGTCTGAGCAATTTCAAGAAAAACCGCCGCGCTGTCTGGTCGCTGTGGATTTTCGCGGTGTTGTTCGGCCTGTCGTTGTTTGCTGAATTTATTGCCAACGATAAACCGATCCTTGTGTCCTACCGCGGCGAATTGCGGATGCCTGTCATTTCGTTTTATTCCGAACAGGATTACGGCGGCGATTTCCTGACAGAGGCAGGGTATTCCGACCCAGAGGTGAAATGCCTGATCGTCACTGGTGGGCTGGTCGAGTGTTTCGACACACCCGAAAGCCTGATTGAAGCGGTGGACAATGACGTTGCCTTGGACATCGAAGGGTTCAGCCCCGGCTGGATGATCTGGCCTGTGATTCCTTATTCCTACAACACGATTGTGGATGTACCGGGCGTCGCCCCTGCCGCCCCGTCAGAAACAAACTGGTTGGGCACGGATGATACCAAACGCGATGTCCTGGCACGCGTCATCTATGGGTTCCGGTTGTCGATCGTGTTTGCATTGCTGACGACAGTTGGTGCGTCCTTGATCGGGATCGTTGCGGGTGCGGTGCAGGGGTATTTTGGCGGTTGGGTCGATCTGGTATTCCAACGCTTCATCGAGATTTGGACAGGGATGCCATCGCTTTATGTCATCATTATCGTGTTCGCGATTGTGGGGCGAAGTTTCTGGTTACTGGTGTTCCTGACGATCCTGTTCGGCTGGCCCGCGCTGGTGGGTGTCGTGCGCGCCGAATTCCTGCGCGCCCGCAATTTGGAATACGTCCGCGCGGCCAAGGCGTTGGGTGTTAGCGACCGTACGATCATGTTCCGCCACATGTTGCCCAACGCCATGGTGGCCACGGTCACGATGCTGCCGTTCCTGATCACGGGGGCGATTGGCGGCCTCGCGTCACTTGATTTTCTGGGCTTTGGATTGCCATCATCGGCGCCAAGTTTGGGCGAAATGACGTTGCAAGCCAAACAGAACCTACAGGCCCCGTGGCTTGGGTTCACAGCGTTCTTTACCTTTGCGATCATGCTGTCGCTGCTGGTGTTCATATTCGAGGGCGTGCGCGATGCCTTTGACCCGCGAAAGACATTTTTATGACCCTGCTGCGTGTCAAAAACCTGACCGTCGGTTTCCGCCAAGACGGCGCGATCAGCCCCGCCGTGCGCGGTGTGTCGTTCGATGTGAATAAGGGCGAGACTGTCGCGCTGGTTGGCGAATCCGGGTCGGGCAAATCGGTGACGGCGCTGTCCACGGTGCAATTGCTGGATGACAACGCGCAGATCGGTGGGTCGATCACCTATAACGGGCTTGAAATGGTTGGCGCGTCGGAACCTGATTTGCGGGCCGTGCGTGGTAACGACATCAGCTTTATCTTCCAAGAGCCGATGACGTCGCTGAACCCGCTGCACACAATTGAACGGCAGCTGACCGAAAGCATTGAGTTGCATCAAGGTCTGCGTGGGGCCGCCGTGCGCGACAAGATTATCCAACTGCTAAACCAAGTCGGCATTCGCGACGCCGAAAGCCGCCTTGGCGCTTACCCCCATCAGTTATCGGGTGGACAACGCCAGCGTGTGATGATCGCGCTGGCGCTGGCCAATGGCCCAGAACTGCTGATCGCGGATGAGCCGACGACCGCACTGGACGTTACCATTCAGGCGCAGATTTTGGACCTGGTGGCAGACCTGAAACGCAGCGTCGGCATGTCGATGCTGTTCATTACCCACGACCTGACGATTGTGCGCAAAATCGCGGATCGTGTCTGTGTGATGAAGGACGGGGAGATCGTGGAAACTGGCCCCACGGCCGAGATTTTCGAGAACCCGCAGCACCCTTACACGCAGATGTTGTTGTCGGCTGAATCCGCCGGATTGCCCGCGCCTGTGCCCGTCGACGCGCCTGTCATGGTTGAAACCGATCAGCTGAAAATCTGGTTCCCGATCCATGCCGGGTTGCTGAAACGCACAGTGGGCCATGTAAAAGCCGTGAACGATGCGACGCTACAGGTCAGGGCGGGCGAGACAGTGGGCGTTGTCGGCGAAAGCGGGTCTGGCAAGACCACCCTTGCGCTGGCGATCATGCGGCTGATTTCATCCGAAGGCCGGATTGCGTTTCAGGGAAGTGACATCCACGCCCTGACCCAAAAACAGATGCGCCCGCTGCGCGGTGATATCCAGATTGTTTTCCAAGACCCCTATGGGTCGCTGTCCCCGCGCATGACCGTGGCCGAAATTATCGCCGAAGGGTTGTCGATCCACGGGCTTGCCCCCGGTAAAAACCGCCGCGATATGGTGGCCGAGATTATGGGCGAGGTGGGGTTGGATGCGTCGATGATGGATCGCTATCCGCATGAATTTTCAGGTGGCCAACGTCAACGTATTGCGATTGCCCGCGCCATGATTTTACGTCCCAAGCTGCTGGTGCTGGACGAGCCGACATCAGCACTTGATATGACGGTGCAGGTCCAGATCGTCGAACTACTGCGTAATCTTCAGGTGAAATACGGACTTGCGTATTTGTTCATCAGCCACGACCTGAAGGTCGTGCGCGCCTTGTCCCACAAGGTGATGGTGATGAAACAGGGTGACGTAGTCGAGGCAGGGGACGCTGCCGAGATATTTGAGAACCCCAAAACCACCTATACCTGTGCCCTGATGGCCGCCGCATTCGAAGGGCGTGCGATTTGATCGCCTTTCGCCAGGCGACCCCCGATGACATTGGCCCCCTTGCAGATATCTGGAACAGCGGCTGGCACGAGGCGCATGCAGCTATTGTGCCAGATGCCCTGACTGCATTGCGCACTGTTCACAGCTTTCGCGATCGGCTGCGCGATGACTTGGACAAATGCCATGTCGGTATGCGTGATGACGAAATCGCGGGCTTCCACATCTCACGCGGGGGTGAGGTGTATCAATTTTACGTCCACCCAATCGGGCGCGGCACCGGATTTGCGGGTGCGATGCTGGATCATGCGGAACGCATCCTTGCGGCGCAAAATTGCGTCACGGCGTGGTTGGCCTGTTCTGTCGGGAATGCGCGTGCATCTGCGTTTTATACGCGGACAGGGTGGGTGAACACGGGCGTGCAGACGGTTGATCTGGACACGTCCAGCGGGCCGTTTCCATTAGATGTCTGGCGATTTGAAAAGCGGCTTTAGCCTTCGTTCCCGATCATGAAACACGGCGTGCCGCGTGCTGTGAGGCGGCGGCAGGCAAGGTCGGCGGTTTCGCGGCTTAGCCCCATGAAATTGGCGTCGAATCCGCTGGAGCGTCCGATCACCTTACGCACTGAACCGTCAAGCGTGCTCATCTCATTCAGGGCAACCTTGAGCAAGACGCGCTCTGCCTCGTAGCGTGATCCGTAGCGGCCGATGTTCACGCCCCAATGGCGTTCGCCGGATGAGGACACACGGGTGACGATTTCGGGCTGAACCGGACCGTCAAGCGCGGCAGAGGCGGCAACGAGGTTCGCCGGTCGTGCCTTGGGGGCGGTGTCAGGCGTGGCGTCCGCTGCGGCGAGTGCTTGCGCGACAGCCTCTTGCGCTTCGGCGGCGCTGGCCTCTAGCGCTTCTTCAAGGACGGACATGATGCCGTCGGTATTCACGGCAAGCACGACCTCTGGCACGGTGCGGGCGTGCGGGCGCAAGCTGCGGGTGACTGAGCCGGAGACGCGCACAGTTTTACCCGATCCACCATTGGTCGCAGGCTGTGTATTGCCGCGCACGGTTTCGGCAGGGGCGGCTGCAATCGTGGCGCCCATGTTGGGGCGCCTTATGGTGGCGCGTGACGGCGCACGATTGAACCCGAGGTCCATCAATTCGGTAATCCGCGCGTTCCGCGATGCGGTGGATTTACCACCAAATACAGTTGCGATGATGCGTTCCTGACCGCGCTGCGCAGAGGCCACAAGGTTAAAACCAGCCGCGCGTGTGTAGCCGGTTTTGACCCCGTCACCACCCTTATAGGAATTCAGCCAACGACGGTTTGTGTGCCGCACAGTGGCGATGCCAGCGTCCGCCGTACGGCGCGAAAACAGGTTATAATACTGTGGATAGTCATAGATCACGTGGCGGCCCAGAACGGACATATCGCGCGCCGTGGACATGTGACCGCTTTGCGTCAGCCCGTGGGCGTTGCGGAATGTTGTGTTGCGCATGCCCATTGCGGCGGCGGTCCGGTTCATGCGGGTCGCGAATGCGGATTCGGACCCGGAAATGGCCACGCCGATTGCGGTGGCGGCATCATTGGCGGATTTCACGGCTGCAGCACGCAGCAAATAGCGCAGCTTGATTTTCTGCCCGGCACGTAGACCCAGCTTGGACGGGGGCTCTGACGCGGCAAGTTTGGTGATGCGCACTTCGGTATCAAGTGTGATTTCACCGCGCTGAATGGCTTGGAACGCGATATATAGCGTCATCATTTTGGTCAGCGATGCAGGGTGGAGCCGCGTATCGGCGTTGCGTGCATGCAAAACTTCACCCGTGCGTGCATCCATCACCATCGCAGCATAGGGTGCCGCATGGCTTTTGGATCCCGCAAACGAGACACCAACCAAAATTACAAACAAAAATGCCCAACGGAGGGCCCACTGTCCCAGACGACTTGTCACGTCGCTTGCCTCATTCTTTTTTACTGCCTCTGGCCTCGGATTAATTCCAAGTGCCGTTTGTCGATGTTGTCAAGTCTAACACAAAGCCGAATTTCAGAAAACACCTTATCTTCAAAGACTTTGGGTGTGGCATTCATGTTGTTGCGGATAAATGTGGGGGGTGTCGTGGCGCGGACCCCCTAGATCGGCTAATGTGTCAGGAATGTGGCAAAACGGTTAACGCCGCCGCTATGCAAATTTTGCAGGTCAATTCGAACCTGCGGGGGTTCCATGTGGGCCTCTCTCTCCTATATGTTCCATTCAATGCAATTGGGATAGCAGTATGCGTGCGGATATTATCACGATGGCCGGCAAGGATAACGAAGACGACGATGGTGACATCGGCGTGGCCTTGGACGTAAAGCCCAAGACGAAACGCCCACCTCTTTATAAGGTGCTGATCCTGAATGACGACTTCACCCCGATGGAATTCGTGGTGATGGTGCTGGAACGCTTCTTTAGCATGACCAACGCGCAGGCCTATGACATCATGCTGACGGTTCATAAAAAGGGCGTCGCGGTTGTCGGTGTGTTCAGCCACGAAATTGCAGAGACCAAAGTCGCGCAAGTGATGGATTACGCCCAGCGTCATCAACATCCTTTGCAGTGCACGATGGAAAAAGAATAGCGCATCGCGCTGTCTGTAAGGACCCCCAGATATGTCATTGTCCCGCCTGACTACCGCCATCGCTGATGGGGCCTTGGCCCTGCCCGAGGGCAAGATCACCGTGATGCGCTCCGCTGCTGATTATGATGTGTCGGCCTTGCCGCGTGCGGACCTGATGATCGCCAACGGGTTCTATCCGGATTTCGTCGCGTGGAATAACGCAGGCTATGTTGTGACGGCCAAGGCGGAACCTGCCGAGGTTGCGATTGTGGTTGTGCCACGGTCCAAGGCGCTGGCGCGGGCGATGATTGCGGCGGCGGCAAGTTGGGCCAAGCTGGTGATTGTGGACGGACAAAAGACCGATGGCGTCGAAAGCCTGTTCAAGGATTGCCGCAAGCGGTTGGGCCAGTTGCCGTCAGTGCCCAAGGGCCATGGTCGCATTTTCTGGTTTGCGCCCGCACCTGTTTTTGACGATTGGATCGCCCCGCCACCCAGCATGGGCGCGCATGGCTATGTCACGACGGCGGGTGTGTTTTCTGACGGCGCAGTCGACAAAGGGTCGGCGTTGCTGGCCGGTGCGTTGCCGGAAAAGTTACCAGCACGGATGGCGGATTTGGGTGCCGGCTGGGGCTATCTGGCGGGACCTGTGTTGCAGCGTGCTGGCGTCGCATCGCTTGACCTGATCGAGGCTGAGGCGCTTTCGCTGGATTGCGCCCGTTTGAATGTGACGGACACGCGGGCCAATTTTCATTGGGCCGACGCCACGCAATTCGCGCCAGAGGCCGCCTATGATGGGATCGTCATGAACCCGCCGTTCCACACCGGTCGCGCCACTGAGCCGTCGTTGGGCCGTGCGTTTATTGCCGCGTCTGCGCGCATTCTGGCCGGTCACGGAAAACTTTGGATGGTGGCAAACCGGCATTTGCCCTATGAACAGGCCCTGCGGGATGCGTTCCGCAATGTGGACGAAATTGCAGGAAACGGCGCGTTCAAGGTGTTCCACGCCACGGGCCCGATCCGCTAGGAGAATTTGACCATGTCGTTTTCGATTGTAGGAAAAACCGCGATTGTCACAGGCGCCGCCAATGGTGTCGGACTGGCCATCGGGCGGCACTTTGTGTCCCAAGGGGCGAATGTGGTCTTTGCCGATATGGACGAAGACCGCCTGATCGCCGAAATGGGCGATGAGGCCGCCAAGGAAGAAACCGTGCGTATTTTTGCTGGTGATTTGCGCAAAAAACTGACGATTGCCAACCTGCTGTCGGCCACGATTGAGGCGTTTGATCGCGTCGATATTCTGGTGAATGCATCGCGGCAGGTGCTGCCGACCGACAGCCTGTCAGTGAACGACACATCTGTGGATGAGCTGCTGGAGCAGAATGTGCTGGCGGGGCTGCGGCTTAGCCAGACTGTCGCGCGCCGAATGATCAAACAGGCCAAAGACGTGGACGAAGATGACGTGCTTGGCCCTATTGGGTCGATTGTGAATATCGGGTCTATTGCCGCGCGGCGGACCCATCCCGATTTGCTTGCCTATTCGATTAGTTCAGCGGCGTTGGAACAGATGACACGGTCCTTGGCAGTGGCATGGGCGGGGGAACGTATCCGCGTGAACGCCGTTGCGTTCGGTTCCGTCATGAGCGCGAGCCTGAAGGGGTCGTTGAAAGAAGACGAAGATTTGCGTGACGTGATTGTCGAAAACACACCGCTACAACGGATCGCCAGCCCAGGTGAGGTGTCTGACGCCGTGCAATATTTGGCGTCCGACGCTGCAGGGTTTGTGACGGGTCAGATTATCACGGTTGATGGCGGCCGCACCTTGATCGATCCGGCCGCCGTATCAGCGCATTAAATCACTCAGGGTTGGCTGCGATGCATTGTTGGCGCAAAGTATCAGCATTGGCGCGTAGCGCACGCTGACGTTCCTCGAGCGAGGCCAGTTTGGCTTTTTCCGCGTTCAGATCAATGGCGACAGGCACTTTGACATCGCGCACGTCGACCTCTTCACAGGCTGTGCGGATTTCGGTGCTGTCGGGTAGTTCGCTGACGCATGTTGTTTTCACCTCGCGGATTTTCTGTTAGGTTTCGATGGCGAAGCCGCGTACGAGATTGCCGCGTGTTTCTGTCACGAGTTTGTTGATAACGCGTAGGTCTTTGTTGGCGGAAGCGATACAGGCCTCACGCGGGGCGGCGCAAGCTGCAACCAGCGGCAAAAGGGCGAGTGTGATGATACGCATAGCGATAGGTCCACTCATGGTCGTTGATGTGGTCAAGGTGGCGGTTGCGGCATTGATATACAATATCAACCACGCGGCACGCCCCGTTGGGGCGCAAGACATGTTTGGTTTTGGGGCGCTGCCCCCTTGGGCCTGTGGCCCAATTCCCCCGAGGTATTTTTAGCAAGCAGAAGGGGGGATGGTTTTGCCTGGGTTCAGGATGTTGTGTGGATCAAGCACGGATTTGATCGCCCGCATCGTGACGAGTGCTGTTGGATTTTTGCGCCGTGTCATCGTGTTAAGCTTGGAAATCCCAACGCCGTGTTCGGCGCTGAATGAGCCGTTGTAGGTTTGAACGGTGTCTTCGACAGCTTCTTTGATCCGGTCCTTGAGCGCGGGTGCGTCAGAGGAGGGGTAGGCGGTGTAATGGATGTTGCCATCGCCCAAATGCGCCACGACCAATTCGGTGGCTGCCGGATCAATCTGCGCCAGTTTTTCGGTCATGTCGGTAAGGAAGCGGTCAACGTCAGGAAGTGCGACGGCGATATCGGTGTCAACGAACGGTCGTGTGGCAAAGGCGATTTCGGCGGCGGCCTCGCGGCGGGCCCACATGGTTTGGCGTTGTGCCTCGTTCTGGGCGATGACAGCGTCGAGGATATCGCCGTTGGCAAGCATATCGCCCAGCGTATTTTCGAGGTGGCTGATGATTGGGACGGCACCGTCCGCTGTTGGAGTGGCGTCGCGGGGGGCGGTAGCGCCAACCTCGATCAGGATATTCACGTCGAAAGAGGTGTCAAAGGGTGGCTTGGCGTTGGCGTGCAACGCAAGATGCCCGTCGATGAATGCGCGCGGCATATATTCAAACGCCTCAACCGCGTTGCCTGTCGTTTCTTGCAATGTGTTCAGCAGTGTCAGCGCCGCAGGTAGCGATTTTGCGGCGACCATGGCGGTGGCATAGGCCCGCGGTTTCGGGTGGAGTTTGACCACCGCCCGTGTGATCACGCCTAGCGTCCCTTCGGCCCCGATCAGCAGGTGTTTGAGGTTGAGGCCTGCGTTATCTTTGTGCAGCGCGCCCATCAGGTTCATGATGTCGCCGTTGGGCATCACGGCCTCGATCCCCAGCACCAGATCGCGGGTGTTGCCATAGCGCAGGACGTTTGACCCGCCTGCATTTGTGGACAGCACCCCACCGATCATCGCCGACCCACGCGCGCCGAATGTGAGCGGAAAAATCAGATCGGATGGGTCCACTGCGTCGTGCAGATTGGACAGGATCACGCCCGCGCCAACAGTTGCCGTGCGCCCCGCCACGTCGATGTTTTCGATATCATTAAGCTGGTCGAGGCTAAGCATCAGTGCGCCGTTGGCGTGTGTGCCACCATTCAGGCCGGTATTGCCAGAAACAGGGACAACCGGGGTCTTCGTCGCGGTGGCGATCTTCAGGATGGCGGAGACCGCCGCCGTATTGCGCGGGCGCAGCACGGCTAAGGGTTCAGAGCGGTAGGCCCCGGTCCAATCCGTGTTCCATTTCGTGGTGGCATCGCCCGTAAGAACGCAGTCGGCACCGATCGCATCGCGGAGCTGGTCAAGAATATCCATAGGCTATTGCTAGCCATTCAGCGGGGTGTTGGGAAGGGGGAAGGTGGTGGCGTGGGGGAGACTTGAACTCCCGACCTATCGATTATGAGTCGATCGCTCTAACCAACTGAGCTACCGCGCCAACGAGGCCTCAATTAGGCGCTGCGGGCTGGGCTGTCAAACCGATTCTTGGTTTCATCTTGGGTTTTGCCAACTTAGAGTTAACCAAGGCCGATGGGAGCAGCAAAATGAGCCAAAAAGCGTGGGAATTCTGGATTGATCGGGGTGGCACATTCACGGATGTTGTTGGTCTTTCGCCGGAGGGTGAAATCCTGACGCATAAGCTGCTGTCAGAGAACCCCGAACGCTATGCCGATGCGGCGGTGCAGGGTATCCGCGACATGATGGGAACGGATGATCCTGCGGCGGGCTCCATTCGTGCGGTCAAGATGGGCACCACTGTTGCCACCAACGCCCTGTTGGAGCGTAAGGGTGAGGCTGTTGCGCTGTTTATCACGGCGGGTTTTGGCGATCTGCTGCGGATTGGCTATCAGAATAGGCCGCGGTTGTTCGATTTAGCTATTCAACGGCCAGAGCTGCTTTATGCTGATGTGACAGAAGTGTCCGAGCGGCTTGATGCCAGTGGTGACGTGCTGACACCGTTGGATGCGGCTGCGATCCGCGCCGATATGCAGGCCGTGTTTGATCGTGGTGTGCGGGCTGTCGCGATTGCGTTCCTGCACGGGTATCTGAACCCTGCACATGAATTAGCTGCCGCGCATATCGCGCAAGAGATCGGTTTTACCCAAATTTCGGTATCGCATCAAGTGTCGCGCTTGGCCAAGCTGGTGGGGCGGGGTGATACTACGGTGGTCGACGCCTATCTGTCGCCAATTTTGCGCCGCTATGTCGATCAGGTCGCGGGGGCCTTGGATGTGGGCCGCGTGTGCGAACGTTTGTTGTTCATGCAATCCAACGGCGGGCTAACGGATGCGGGCCTGTTTCAAGGCAAGGACGCGATCTTGTCGGGGCCTGCGGGTGGCATTGTGGGCATGGTCAAAACGGGGGGCCTGGCAGGCTATGACCGGTTGATCGGCTTTGACATGGGCGGGACAAGCACGGACGTCAGCCACTATGCTGGCACGTTTGAGCGGTCGTTTGAAACCGAGGTGGCGGGCGTGCGGATGCGTGCGCCGATGATGGATATTCATACGGTGGCCGCGGGTGGCGGGTCCATTTGCACCTTCCGTGATGGGCGGTTTCAGGTTGGTCCTGAAAGCGCGGGCGCTGATCCCGGTCCGGCGTGTTATCGCCGTGGCGGGCCGCTGACGGTTACTGATTGCAACGTGATGCTAGGCAAGCTGTCGCCTGATCATTTTCCGGCGGTCTTTGGCCCGAGCGGTGATCTGCCGCTGGATGCAGAAACTGTTGCGCAGAAATTTGATACCCTTGCGCAAGAGGTGGCGTTGGCTACGGGCGATGCCCCGATGACGCCCGCTGCCTTGGCCCAAGGTTTCTTGCGGATTGCGGTCGACAATATGGCCAATGCCATTCGCAAAATCAGTGTGCAGCGCGGCCATGATGTGACCGGCTACACCCTGCAATGCTTTGGCGGGGCGGGTGGGCAGCATGCCTGTCTGGTGGCCGACGCTCTGGGTATGAGCCGCGTCTTCATACACCCCTATGCGGGTGTTTTGTCAGCGTTCGGTATGGGTCTGGCAGAGGTGCGCGCCCTGCGCGAGGTGCAGGTAGATGCGCCACTTGCCGATATTGCGGCGGCGCAATCCGCGCTTGATACGATCAGCGTCGATGCGGTGGTCGAGGTCAGCGATCAGGGGTTTGCCGACGTGTCTGTGACGGCCATGGCGCACCTGCGCTATGACGGATCGCACCAACCGCTTGAGGTGCCGTTCGGGGATGTCGCGACGATGCAGGCGGATTTTGAGGCTGTGCATCAACAGCGGTTCGGCTTTACCTCGCCCGAGCGAGGGATCGTGTTCGAGATGGTCAGCGCAGAGGCGCTGGGCGCCACGCCGGATCAGCCGGTGGCCCCTGTGAACGACAATGCGACAACGGCCGATCCGCTTGCGACGGTGCCCGTGGCCTTTGCTGAAGACCCCGCGCATACCCCGATCTATGACAGACCAGCGATGGCCGTAGGGCAGGCGATCACGGGTCCCGCGATTATTCTGGAACCCACAGGCACCAATATTGTTGAACCGGGTTGGCAGGCCTGTGTGGATGATCACGGCAATCTGATCATGGTCCGTATCGGTGCTGCCGCCCTTCCGCCCGCAGCGGGGACGAAGGCCGATCTCATTGTGCTAGAGGTCATGAGCAATCTGTTCATGTCTGTCGCCGATGAGATGGGTGCGACCCTTGCTAACACAAGTTGGTCTGTGAACATCAAGGAACGCTTGGATTTTTCTTGTGCGATCTTTGATGCGCAGGGCGATCTTGTGGCGAACGCGCCCCATGTGCCTGTGCATCTGGGGTCGATGTCGGACAGTATCAAAACGATCATGCGCCTGCGCCCCGATGCGGTTGATGGGGACGCGTTTATGCTGAACTCTCCCTACAATGGCGGTACGCATTTGCCCGACGTCACGGTCGTGACGCCCGTGTTTGTGGATGGGAAACCTGCGTTCTGGCTGGGCAGCCGTGGTCATCATGCCGACATCGGCGGGCGCACGCCAGGGTCGGGTCCGCCCGACAGCACCCATATCGAAGAAGAAGGCGTGTTGATCGACAACATGCAGCTGATGTCCAAAGGCAGGCTAGAGGAAGCGGCGGCGCGTGCCTTGCTTGCGTCTGGCAAATACCCCTGTCGGAACATTGATCAGAACATGGCTGATCTCAAGGCGCAGGTCGCGGCGAATGAAACAGGGCGGCAGGCGCTACTGAAGGTTTGCGAAAGCTACGGCGCGGATGTGGTCACGGCCTATATGGGCCACGTGCAGGATAATGCTGCCGAAAGTGTGGCGCGGGTCATTGCAGAGCTGTCAGGGGGGCAGTTCACCTACCACATGGACGAGGGGCAGGTTATCCAGGTCGCCGTGTCCGTGGACCGTGAC
This sequence comes from Yoonia sp., assembly GCA_029250945.1. GTDB lineage: Bacteria > Pseudomonadota > Alphaproteobacteria > Rhodobacterales > Rhodobacteraceae > Yoonia. Next base: position 30,174 of record JAQXEG010000013.1, on the reverse strand, counting down.
GCCCGCAGGGCAACGGTGGATTTCACCGGAACAGTGGCCCAGCATAGCGGCAATTACAACGCGCCGTTTGCCGTCTGTAGGGCGGTGGTGCTGTATGTGTTCCGCACATTGGTCGGCAGCAATATCCCGCTGAACGAAGGGTGCCTTGCCCCGATCACGATCATCGCGCCCGATGGATCAATGCTGAACCCGTCCTATCCAGCGGCCGTGATCGCGGGCAATACAGAGGTGTCGCAAGCGGCGTGTAACGCGCTGTTCGGTGCACTTGGCGTTGTCGCGTCGTCGCAGGCGACGATGAACAATTTTATCTGGGGCAATGCGGATTTCCAGAACTATGAAACGATTGCGGGCGGCACAGGGGCTGGGCCCGGATTTGTGGGATGTGACGCGGTGCAAAGCCATATGACCAACACGCGCATGACCGATCCCGAGATTTTAGAGAAACGGTTTCCAGTGCGGCTGAATGCGTTTGGTATCGCCGACGGATCGGGTGGTGAAGGGCAATGGCGCGGTGGGCATGGGGCCTATCGCAAGATGACGTTCCTTGTCCCTGTGACGGTGACGACGTTGTGTTCGCACCGTGTCGTACCGCCCTTTGGCGCGGCGGGTGGTGGTGACGGGATGGTCGGTGAAAACGCCGTTGTTCTACCCGATGGTACACGCAGCGTGATGCGTGGCAATGATGAGGTGACCCTGCCAGCTGGTGGCGCGTTCGAGATGCGCACGCCCGGTGGTGGTGGCTGGGGGATGATGGGTTAAAACCCATCCTACGACGTTGGACATAGACAAAAGAGGGGTTCACAATGCCGACCGTATATCTGACAACACATGTCTTGGACACGGCGATTGGCCGCCCCGCTGCGGGCATGAAGGTAGAGCTATACCGCATCGACCGTGGTCACTGGCAGCACATCGTGACCGCCACGACCAACGCGGACGGGCGCACGGACGGGCCGATCCTGCCGACAGAGGCGTTCCTGACCGGCCAGTATGAGCTGTTGTTTTATGCGGGCGACTATTTGCACAAATTCCGCCCGCCAGCGGATGGGCCACGGTTCCTTGATCAAATCCCGATCCGCTTTGGGATTAACGACCGTAACCAACACTATCACGTGCCGCTGTTGCTAACCCCGTTCAGCTATTCCACCTATCGCGGCAGCTAGCGGTTGAACTTCCAGCTTGTCGTCTGTTGGTAGGGCGCGTCGGGCGTCACTTTGATGGATGGAAATCCGCGGTGATTGGGCGCATCGGGCCAGCCCTGCGCCTCTATCGCGATGCCATGGCGCGGGTTGGGGACATCGCGCCCGTCGTAAATCTGCAAACCCGGTTCCGTGGTGGCCATGGTCATGCGCAGCCCGTTTCGCCCCGTGAGCGTGGCCACGTCGCGCTGAGCCATCCGCACCTTTGACAGGCAAAGGTTGTTGTCGAACACGTCGGTCTGGGTCGACAAGGCACGGCCGCCAGCGCGGAAATCAAACGCGGTGTCATCGACTGGCACCACATCGCCCGTCGGCGTGCCGTCTGCGTTGATAGGCAGATAGCTGTCTGCGTCGATTTGCAGGATATGGCTGTCCCACGTCGTGCCACCATCTAAATTCCAATAGCTGTGGTTGGCAAAGTTCATCATTGTGGGATCGTCTGTTGTGCCATCAATGGTCAATGTCAGTGTCGCGGGGGCCGTGACGCGGTAGGCCGCGTGGATCATCCGGTTCCCCGGCAGTCCGCACATGCCGTCGGGCAGGCGCAGGGCCAGCGTTACGGTTTCAGCCGATTGATCAATGATCGACCAGTCCTGAAGGTGGGTGCCACTCTTGCCAGAATGTAGGTGGATTAGGCCGTCCTGATTGCGTTCCAGTTCATGCATCATACCACCGATTTTGACGCGCGCGTTGCTGATCCGATTGGCGATCGGGCCAATCAGCGTGCCGTGATATGGGCATTCGGTCAGGTAATCAGCGGGGTCATCAGGTGTGCAGGTTAGGTTATAGGCCACATCACGCAGATGCACGGCGCGCACGGCGGCCCCCCACGTCAAAACAGTGACGGTCAGATCGCCCGCGCTGATCGTGACGGGGGTCATAGGACCTCCCAATGTACGCCGGCGGCGGGGATGATCACGTCGCCCCACGGCTGGGCCGTTGGCGCATAGTTGAACACGAAGCGGTGGGTGTCTGTGCCGCGAATGCGTAACCCGTCAGGCAGATTAAAGGTTTGCAGATCAAGTGTATCGCACAGCCCGCCGATGATTTTGTCAAAGGTCGCATCATCAGGCCAGCCCGCCAGATAGCGCAGATGATCGCCACCCATGATCGCGGGCATCCCGTCCTTGGTGGTCAGATACACGTTGGCGGTGCCATCAAGATGTTCGAACCAGTGCCGGAACCGTCCGCCGCCTTGCAGCTTGATCTTGTCATTTGGCGGGATGCTTTCGGTCAGAATGGCTGTGACATCGACACCGGATAGGTTTGGCCCCATCACATCAGGGATCGCCAGCTCGGGCGTTTTGGTGTCGGTCCGTGGGCCGATCAGCACTATGCCTTTGAAGGCGTCCAGTGCTTTGCGCAGCGGGTCGGAGAGGGTCATGATACCTGGCGCGAGGACCAGTTTATAGGCGGACAGGTCGGCGGTATCGGGGGGCAGAATGTCGATGTTCAGACCCGCACGGCGCAAGCCGCGATAAGCGGCAAAGGCAAGGCGAAACATCTCAAAATCCGCGCCTTGGGGTTGAACGTCCCATGCCCATGCACTTTCATAGTCGAAGATCAAGGCGGCTTGGGCTTGGGCCGTGCCGACGTCCGGCATGTCGGCGAACTCATCCGCGACTTGGCGACATTCGGCGAGCGCAGGGGCTGGCGCGCGGTCTGGGCGCAGCAGCCCTGCGTGCATCTGTTCTTGGGCAAATGGCGCCTGCCGCCAGCGGAAATAGCAGACGGTTTCGGCACCATGTGCAAATGCCTCCCACGCCCAAAGACGGGCCATACCTGGCAACGGCGCTGGGTTGTATGGCGCCCAGTTCACAGGGCCGGGCTGCTGTTCCATGACCCACATGCGACCGCGGCCCACGGCGCGGTACAAGTCGTGGTGGAATGCTTGATTGTCGGGATGGCCTTGGCGCAGAAATTTGAGTTTTTCCTTATCCGTGCCTTCGATCCGGTCGGACAGAAAGCCGATGGGGTAGCTGTCCCATGACGCGATATCCAGATCCGCGCCGACCTTCCAATGGTCAAACGTCGTGATGCGGCCCATGTAATTGTGGATCAATGGCGCGTCGGAATGGGCGCGGATGGCGTCGGCCTGTACCTTGTTAAACGCGACAACTTGGTCCGATGAATACTGCCGGAACGCAAGTTGATGCGGATGGTTCGGTTCGGTCACGGTCAGGTTTGGCAGCTCAATCTGGTCAAACGTGTCGTAATCCATCGACCAGAACACATTGCCCCATGCGCGGTTCAACGCATCTGTGGATTGGTATTTCTGTGCGAGCCAGTCTTGGAACCCGTGCTTGGCGGCGTCCGAATAGGACAGGGTTGTGTCGTGGCAATCGTATTCATTGTCGATCTGCCATGCGGCTACGTGGGGATTGCGCCCGTAGCGTTCGGCCATCAATGTGGCGATGCGTTTGCATTCGTCGCGGTAGGGCAGGTGGCTGAAATCATAATGCCGACGCGAGCCGAATTTGCGCGTGTTGTTCGCGGCGTCCACGGCGAGCATATCGGGGTGTTTGTCGATCATCCAGCGCGGCGGCGTCGCGGTGGGCGTGCCAAGGATGACCTTCAAACCGACGGCACCAAGCACCTCAATCGCGTCATCGAGCCAATCCCAGGTGAGGGTGCCGGGCACGGCCTCCATCCGAGACCATGCAAATTCACCGATGCGCACCCATGACAGCCCTGCGGCGACCATTTCGGCGGCATCCGTTTCCCACTGATCGCGTGGCCAATGTTCGGGGTAATAGCAGACGCCAAGGGTGCGTTTCATGGTGGTCCTTTGAGTATTTTAAAAAGGTGAGGGCTTAGCGCAGGATGACTTGATGTTCGGTTTGGCCGGTGTAGCGAGTTTGGATCGCAAAGGTTTTGCCGTCGTCAGGGCCATCGCGCCCCACAGCAGCAGAGGTGCAGTAGAGCGTTTGCCCGCCAAATGCAGGGCAGGATGATTGGATGGCGGGGAGGTCGAAGGCCTCAATTAAGGTCCCGTTCGGGTCGTACACAGCGATCCGCCCCACGCCCCATTGTGCGGAGAACAAGTTGCCAGCTTCGTCGGCCACAGCGCCGTCAGGGCGGAAGTCTGTGCCGCGCAGATCAATGTGGATTCGCGGGTCGCCTGTTGGCCAGCCATCGGGATCTAGGTCGATGGCCATGATCATCTGTGTGTTCGTGTCGGTAAAATACGCGGTTTGTTCCGACGGCGCGAAACAGATCGCGTTGGTGATTTGCAGGTCCGCGAAAAGCACGCGCAATTCACCCCGATAATAGCGATAGATCGTGCCTGCCCCCATTTCCGCGTCCATCCCCATGGTGCCGATCCAGAATCCGCCTTGCGGGTCGGCGCGGCCATCGTTGGAACGGGTGACGGGGTTGTCGGCCTCAAGATCGCAGAGGTGTTCAGTGTCGCCTGTTATGATGTCGAATGTCATCAGCGCGCGCGAAGAAGCCACGATCAGCGTGTCGTGGTCGATCCATCCGGCAGCGGAGACGTGATCGTCGAAATCCCAATGCTGGCCTTTGGTGTGCAGCCGCTTGCCCAAGATATCGAACCAGAACAATTGCTGGCGTAGCGGGTGCCAGAGCGGGCCTTCGCCAAGTTCACATCGGGTGTCGTCAAAGATCATAGGGCGGCCTTGTAAGCGGCGACCATATCGACCGCGCGTGCCTTCACATCAGCCACAGATAGGCCGGGTTCATAGAGCGCGGAGCCAATGCCGAAACCATCGGCGGTCGCGTTCATCCACTGTTTGAAATTGTCGGCACCCGCGCCGCCCACGGCATAGACCTTTGTGCCCGTTGGCAGAACCGCGCGGATCGCCTTGATCCCGTCAGGGCCAAGCAGTGAGGCAGGGAAGATTTTCAGGCCATCTGCGCCGGATTTCAGCGCAAGGAAGCATTCCGACGGGGTCATTACACCAGGCCAGCTGGCCATGCCTGCGGTTTTGGTGGCAACGATCACGCGTTGGTCGACGTTGGGTGAGACGATCAGTTTGCCGCCCGCTTGCGCGACGCGGCCCACGTCCTCGACCGACAGGACAGTGCCTGCGCCGATCAATGCCTGATCGCTGAATGCATCGGCCATCGCTTTGATGCTGTCGAACGGATCAGGGGAATTCAGCGGCACCTCAATCTGGGTGATGCCTGCGTCGATCAGAGCTTCGGCTATGGGTGCGGCCTCGGGCGTGGTGACGCCGCGCAGGATTGCGATCAGGGGGAGGTGGTCCATGGGATTATCCTTTCAATCGGCGGTAGGCCGCGGTGAGGCCGGCAAGCGTGATGGCGTCCCCTTTGACTTGGGTGGCGGGGGCAGATTGCAGGGCAAGGGCGCGCACATAAAGCGCCGTCAGGTTACCCGCACCGATCACGGCGATCTGCTGGCCCAGCCAATAAGGCTTCGCACCAGCAAGTTCCGCACCGATTAGCAGACCCGACAGCCGCGCGCGTGCGGTGGCGTTGGTCATGCCGTTTAACAGCCCCTCGGCCCGTAGCGAAAACAGCCGTGCAGCGATGCGTTCTGGACGGGCCATCGCATCGCCAACGGCGGTATCAAACGCGTCCCAGTCCCAATCATCCGACTGCACAGAATGGCGCAATACGGTATGATCGCCCAAGGCCGCGAACATGTCACCGGTCATGTAGGTCTGGAAGCTGATCACCTCATCCGCGCTGATATGCGCCCATTTGGTGTGGGTGCCAGGCAAGCAAATGACGCCGTCCCAGTTCGGGTTGAGCGCGAGGAAGCCCGCAATTTGGGTTTCCTCGCCGCGCATGACATCGGCAGGGCTGTCTTGCATCAGGCCGGGAATGATGTGCACGTCCAGTGTGCTGTTGGGCTGCGTGAAACCTGTGGGCGTGGCGGGACAAGGCACAGCGGCATATGTGGCCTCAATCCAGCCTTGGCGCGCGCCGACCATGCCGCAGGCAACGATGGGGACGTTGATATCCCAGCCGTTGGTCGCATCGCGAAACGCGTCTTCGAACTGGTCGGGGGTCAGGTCACCCATGCCTTTGTCCGAGCGTACCTCGGCCAGTACGGTGCCCGACGCTGACATGGCCCAAGCCCGCATATTGCTGGTCCCCCAGTCGACGGCGATCCAATCGGGTGTTTGCATAATAGCCCCCTAAAGCAATGTGCCTTCGACAACCCACATACGATCTGGGAACGACCAAGGCAATGTGACACCGCGGTGCATCAGGTATGCGCCCGATAGCTCCATCACCCGATCTTTCAGCGCGGTGGTGCCTCGTGACAGATGATGCAGATTGTCGCGGTTGATCAATTCGATCCGGTACATCGCCGCTGGATCAAGCCCTGTCAGGCGCAATGGGCGTGGTGCAATTTGTGTGCTGGTCGCGGATTTGCCTGCGAAGAGGACAAAGCGCCGTTTGTCCGCAGCCAGTTGCATTTCTGCGATCACGGCAGGGTCCGCGCTATCCAGACGCAGGATATCAGCGGTCTGCATCCAGTGGCGGTTGGCTTTCCACCATGCGGTAACTTCCGTCAGGACAGCGGCCTCGTGATCGGTCAGCTCGCGCGGGTCCATCTCGAAACCCATGTGGCGTTGGGCGGCGACCCAAGCGCGGAAACTGATATCATGGGTGCGCCCTGATGTGTGGCAATGGCGCGGGCCCACGTGGCTGCCGGTCACGGACAGGGGCAGGAACAAGGCGGCGTCGTACTGAATGCGCAGACGTTCCAGCGCGTCGTTGCTGTCGGAAAGCCAGACACGCTGGGTGCGTTCCATGATGCCAAAATCAATGCGCCCACCACCTGATGCGCAGCTTTCGATTTCCACATGCGGAAAGTCGGCGCGCAGTCGGTCGATCAATGCATATGACCCACGTGTTTGCGCCGCATCGGGCATCGGCAACACGCGGTTATGGTCCCACTTGATATAATCGATGTCGTTGTCAGCAAGGATCGCAGACATGCGGTCATACAGAAAATCGCGGACCTCTGGCAGGGCCATGTTCAGCGCCTTTTGCTGGCGGCCAAGCGTCTGATCCTCACCGCCCAAGGCCCAATCGGCGTGGGCACGGTGGATGTCGCTGTCGGGATTGATCATCTCTGGCTCGAACCACAGGCCAAACGTCATGCCAAGGGATTTGACGTGATCAATAAGCGGCGTCAGCCCGTCGGGGTATTTGCGCGGATCAATTGTCCAGTCGGACAGGCTGCGGGTATCGTCATCGCGCTGACCGAACCAACCGTCATCCAGCACAAAACGCTCTGCACCCAGTTTAGCTGCGCGCTCTGCGATGTCGCGCAGCACGGGCAGCTTGTGGTCGAAATACACGGCCTCCCAGCAGTTATAATGCACGGGGCGCGGGGCATCCGGCTTTGGCCACGTGACGATACGGTCGCGCAGATGCCGTTGGAACGCGGTAGCACAGCCGTTCAGGCCACTATCCGAATAGGTGATATAAAGCGGGGCTGTCCGAAACTGTGTCTGCGGGGCTGTTTCCATACGGGCCGCGTGGCCCCATTGGATTTGGCGGCGCCCGTCCTGGAGTTCCTCAGCAATCATTTTGTGACCGCCCGACCAGCCGTAGTGAAAGGCATAAGCCTCGCCCTGCGTATTCGTCGCCCCGCGACACGGCACGATCAGGCCGGGGAAATGTTCGTGACCTGTGCGCCCCGTGCGGTTTTCGCGGAACCGCATGCCGGCCGACCAAACCGTGCGTGACAGCTGGAATTCACCGCACCAGCGGCCTGATACGTCGATCATGTCATCGGATAGCTGCGGGGCGGGCAGGACGGGTGCCGCAAGCCAATGCAAATGCACTGGGCGCGTCGCATCCAGCGTCGTCTGGCAGGTGATGATCCGCGTGTCCGCGTCGGTCTTGAACGTGACCGTTAGGGTCAGACCGTTTTCGGCGTCATCATATGACAGCGACAGCCCATCGCTGTAATCCTCGGACGCGAAACAGAATTTTGGTAGCAAGGGTGTGCCGTCCGTATCGCGCACGATCAGGCCGGGTTGGCCGGGGAAACTACGCGTCGCCTCGGGGCAGATCGACAGATCAGGATTTTCATCCAACATCCCGCCAGTGACGTCGATAATTGCGGCAGCGTGCAGATCAGCGGGCACATCGGCGTCGGGCAGGGTCGGCCCCCAATAGGTCACAACGGGCAAACGGTCGGCGTGGGCTGCCAGCACAAGTGTCTGGCGGCCATCATCTAGGCGATAGGATCTGGTCATAGTCTTCTTACTTAACGGCCCCGAGGGTCAGACCTGCGATGAAGTGTTTTTGCATCAAAAAGAACATCGCAACGGGGGGGAGGGCGGCAACAATCGAACCCGCGCTCATCAAATGATAAGCGGCACGGAATTGTGCGTTAAAGCTGGTGATACCAGCCGTCACAGGTTGGGTCTCGGACCCTTGGGTCAATACGATCGCCCAGAAATAGTCATTCCAGATGAAGGTAAAGATCAGCACAGCCAACGCGGCCAGCGCAGGCTTCATCAATGGCAGCACGACGTACCAAAAGATGCGCCATTCGGCGATGCCTTCGACACGGGCGGCCTCGATCAGCTCGAACGGGAGGGCGCGGATGAAGTTACGCATGAACAATGTGCAGAACCCGGTTTGGAACGCCACGTGGAACAGCACCAGACCGCGCACGGTGTTATACATGTCCAGATCGACGGTCAGATCGCGCACAGGCACCATCAAAATTTGGAAGGGTACAAAATTGCCCGCAACGAACATAAAGAAAATCCACAGGTTCGCGCGGAATTTATATACGCCCAGCGCAAAGCCGGTCATGGACGACAAGATCATACAGCCGATCACGGTGGGCACGGTAATTCGGACCGAATTCCACAGATATTTGGGCATGTCGGATTCAAAGAACACCTTGCCGTAGTTTTTGAACCCTTCCAGCGTATCGGGAAGCCCCCAATAGTTGCCTGAAACAAAGTCAGATTCAGGCTTGATCGAAAAAAGCATGACGGCCAGCAGCGGCAACAGCCACGCGATTAAAACAACAGGCAGCAACGCCTGATAGCTGATCTGCACGCCGCGCGATTGTTTCTCAATAGGGTTCGGGAACATCAGCGGGCTCCTTTTTCTTCTTGGTACATCGACCATAGAAAATAGGCGATGAACACGAGCATGATCAGGAACAAGACGACCGCGATGGCCGCACCGTATCCCATGCGGAACCCGTATTCGGATAGCGCCTTTTCAAACATGTAATAGGACAGCACACGGCTTTGCCCGAATGGGCCGCCGCGGGTCATGATCGAAATCAGGTCGAATGACCGCAAGGCGCCTACGATGGTCACGACGAATGCGATGAATGTCGCGGGCTTCAGCTGCGGGATGATGACATACCAGAGCATTTTCCAGCCCTTTGCCCCGTCAAGGCGCGCGGCCTCAACCTGTTCGGGGTCTACGGCGTTCAGACCAGTGAGATACAAGATCATGCAGTATGCCGTCTGTGGCCAGAGGCCAGCGGCGATGATGCCATAGGTTACGGCCGTTGGGTTGCCCAACACACCACCTTTAATTTCCAGCCCGACCCAGCCGATGACCTTGGTGAAAATGCCAAATGTTGGATCGTAGAACCATGAAAACACAAGGCCAACGACGATCTGAGAAATTACAAACGGGAAAAAGAACAACGACTTATACAGCCGGATGCCCACAACCTTTTGATTGAGAAACAGTGAAATCATAAGGCCCGCCGGAATAGCCAACAGATACAGCACCAACCATTTCAGGTTGTTCCACAGCGACACCTCGAACGCGCGATCATCCAACAGTTTTTGGTAGTTGGTCAGGCCCACATACTCGGCCTCGCCCAAACCATCCCATTTATAAAGCGAGATGTTGAACGATTGGAACACCGGAAAGATCACATAGACGGCGAAGAAAAACACGCCGGGGATCAGGAATAGATAGGGTGTCACCGCAATTTCGTTGCGCTTGTACCAGCTGCGTTTGGGGCCTTCAAAATCGGATACAGTTGTGTTGGTCATAACCAATCCCTTTGATCGCTGGGGTGCATGTGAAAAAGCCCGCGGGCGTTTGCAGATGAACCGGTGGGTGGGGTCGGGTGGGCATTGCGGCCCACCCGGTGTGTTTTATTCTGCGTAGATGTCCACGGCTGCTGCATCCAGACGGGCCAGGATATCATCCAGGTTGTCGGGGAAGAGCATGAATTCCTGGAAACCTTCCATGGCAACAGCGGCCATTTCAGCAGGTGCATCACGGTCAAAGAACTGGGCGATGCCACCAGGTGCGTCGTTGGACAGCATGGCAAAACCTTCATTCAGGAACTTGTCGTCATCCACGGATGACAGCGCGTTCACAGGCAGCTGACCAAGGTTTTCACCGTTGTTGATCAGTGTCTGGTTGTCTGCGGACACAACAAACTCGAGGAACGCTTTTGCGTTCTCTTTGTTCTTGGCACCGGAAGGGATGTGGAACGTGTCTGTTGGCGCGTCTTCACCCTTTGGGATGCCGGCTGTGATTTCTGGGAACTGGTAGAAGTCCAGCTTGCTGTCGTCCAGACCACCTTCGCGGAATGCCGCAACAGAGAAGTTACCCATCAGGTAAGACGCTGCTTCGCCGTTGACCATGAACGGCATGGCTTCCTGCCAGCTGTATGTCTGGTGGTTGTCGATGAACGCACCCATGTCGATCAGCTCGCGCCAGTTTGCGAATGTCGCGCGTGTCTTTTCGCTGTCCCACTTTTCCTGACCAGCGGTCAAAGCGGCGTGGTAGTCATAGCCGTTTGTGCGCATGTTGAGGTAGTCGAACCAGCCGCCAGCAGTCCACAGGAACTTGGTCCCGATGGTGTAGCATTTGATGCCGTTGTCCAGATATGTCTGGCAGTTGGCTTTTTCTTCTTCCCATGTGGTGGGTTCGGACAGGCCGAACTGTTCCATCAGGTCTTTACGGTAGTAAACACCCCACTGGTAATATGTGTAAGGCACGCCGTACTGTTTGCCGTCGATTGTCATCGCACCTTTGGTGGACGCCAGCTCTTCGGACATCTGGCCTTCCCACATGTCGGACACGTCTTCGAACAGACCGGCCTCAACATATGGCAGCATGCGGTTGGCCGCGTACCAGTTTGCAACATCTGGCGCGTCAGCGGTCAGGAAGTTGCGGATTTGTGTTTTGTAAGCTTCGCGGTCGATGACTGTCAGCTCAATGTTCAGCTCTGGGTGCATCTCGCCGAAACGCTCAACCATGCCTTCCATCACTGCGCGTGGCGCAGGGTTGGACATGTCCGAGAAAATGACAAGATCGCCAGACAACGCGTGTGCGTCTGCCTGTGCTGATGTGGCTGTGATACCAGCCGCTACGATCGCCGCGAACGACGTCTTAATAATGGAATGCATGGTTTCCTCCCTAATGCTCCCTTTGGCAAAACTAGTTTCATTATTTGAAACTTTGTTTTGAATATTGATACTAAACCGCGAATGGGTTAGCCTTGTCAACAGTCTGGCACGTTTCGTGATGCAATCAACGCAGAATTTGAACGCGCCAGCAGGGGAGGAAATAATGGGCTATGAGACCGGTGATGGAACAGTGGGCAAGGCGCTTGGCGTGCTTGATCATGTGGCGTCGTTTGGGCGGCCCGTCCGGTTCTCTGAGGTCCTTACGCAGTCTGATCTGCCCAAACCGACATTGTACCGCTTTATCCAAAGCCTGACGAACCAGAATATGCTGTCATATGACCCAGATAGGCAAACATACGCGCCGGGTCTGCGTTTGTTGCGGCTGGCGCATTCGGCATGGGAACAATCATCATTGGCCCCCGTTGCGCGCCCGTTTCTGGATGCCCTGTCCAACGAGGTCGGAGAGGCGGTCCACCTTGCCCAGATCGACAATGGGCAGGTGCTGTTCATCGACAAGCGCAAGGCGCAGGCTGGGTTCGATACACTGGCCCAAGCGGGCCAAGTGGCCCCTGCCTATTGCACTGGCGTGGGCAAAGTGATTCTCGCCTATATGGACGATGCGCGGCGCACCCGTGCGCTCCAGCAGCAGGCGTTTTTGGCCTATACGGCGGCCACGCATACCAGTGTTGCCACGCTTGAACGCGAATTTGATGCGATCCGGGCCGAAGGTGTGGCCTTTGACCGTGAAGAACATGAGGCGGGGATCATTAGCATCGCCGCCCCGATCCTGACCCATGGGGATCGCGTGATTGGCGCCTTGTCGATCGCAACCACAACACAGCGACATTGTATTAACGGGTTGGGCGGCTTTCGTGCGACTCTGTCGGAAACAGCCGTCAAAATCGGGGCCGAAGCCCGATCATGGCAATCACCCACAACCGTTTGATCCCACAATAAGGAACCCGCACCATGGCTGGCGTAGAGCTTAAGAACGTAATTAAGAAATACGGTGATGTGCAGGTGATCCACGGGATCGACCTTGCGATTGAAGACGGAGAGTTCTGTGTCTTTGTCGGCCCGTCGGGCTGCGGGAAATCCACATTGTTGCGTATGGTCGCCGGACTAGAGGAAACGACAGGCGGGTCAATGCAGATTGGTGACCGCGACGTCACCACAATGGACCCAAGCCAGCGCGGCGTTGCGATGGTGTTCCAGACCTACGCGCTATACCCGCATATGACCGTGCGCGATAACATGGGCTTTGGCCTCAAGATGAACGGCCACCCTAAATCGGTGATCACGGAAAAGGTGGCCGAGGCGACGCGCATCCTGAAGCTGGAACAATATCTTGATCGTAAACCTGTCGCCCTGTCGGGTGGTCAGCGTCAGCGTGTATCCATTGGCCGTGCGATTGTGCGCGGGCCAGAGGTGTTCTTGTTTGATGAACCGCTTTCCAACCTCGACGCTGAATTGCGGGTTGAAATGCGGGTCGAAATTGCGCGCCTGCACAAGGAAATCGGTGCCACGATGATCTATGTGACCCACGATCAGGTCGAGGCGATGACCCTTGCTGATAAGATCGTTGTGCTGCGTGCAGGTCTGGTTGAACAGGTCGGCGCCCCGATGGAGCTATACCGCGACCCGGACAACAAATTTGTGGCGGGCTTTATCGGCTCGCCTGCGATGAACTTCCTTGAAGGTGTGGCCAATGACGGTGCAGTCAGCGTACCGGGTATGAAGGCCAGCTTTGATGATGTGATTGCACCTGCCTATTCGGGCAAGGCTGTTACTGTCGGGATGCGCGCCGAACATCTGATGGTTGATCCGAACGGGGATACCCACACTGTCGAGATGACCGAGAGCTTGGGTGGCGTGTCATTCGTTTATCTGGTGGGCGAAACAGGCGAGCGTATCGTGATCGAAGAGCGGGGCGATGAACGGTCATCCGAGGGAGACCGCGTTGGCGTCACAATCGACAAATCCCGCATCTACCTGTTTGACGGTGAGACCGAGCAGCGCATCCGCGGCTAAAATTCGATCCCAGAATTGAAAAGGGCCGCTCGATCGAGCGGCCCTTTGTCGTTTTAGCGTTGGCCGTAATACAGGCCGACGACATGTTCTGCCTGCGCAAAGAACAGCCAGCGCAAGGCCAGAATGCCGATGATGTGGCTGACAACAGCGATGAGACCAAGCACATGGCCTTGGGCGATCAGCAACAACAGAACCGGCACCACAAATCCCAGAACAAGCGCAAGGATACGGATGTTCATGGCGTGCTTGCGGCCAACGACGTGGATGAATTCCTTCATCAGGTAGTTGGTGCCTGTGTGTGGTGGTTCAAACGCGCGCACATCGCCGATGTGTCCAAGACCCGTGGCGGATTTCAGTGTTGTGCCTGAGGCGTTGAACCGCCCGTCGCCGTGGAACCATGCGAATGCCTGCAATGCACCTGCAATGACCAAAAGCGGGATCGCCGTGCTAACACGGCCCGACAACAACGCGCCGCCTGCGATGGACAGCACAAGAAACAGCGCGGGCGTGGTCCAGTGTTTCCAGCGTGGCACAGTGTTCATCTGGGCATAGATCATCGACGTGGTGAACACGGTTAGCAGCGCACCGATTGCGCCCAGCCAACCAAGGATCGACCATTGAGTGCCAAGAAACACAAGCCCCGCGCCATAGGCCGCCATCAGCAACAAGGTGGCGACGGCACAGATGCCTTCGCGCGACAACCAGCTGGACCGCCATTGGCTGAACGCCTTAAGGAACCGTTCGGGGTGGCCAAGGTGGAACGTGGATGCCAGCAGGCCGCCAACAGCCATGATATAGGCGATAGCAAAGAACGCAAAAGCGACCCAACCTGTGGGGGCTGTGGCGTCAATACCCAGCCAGAACAACAAGCCGAAACCCATGCCAGAGAAAGTGGTGAATAGAATAACTGATGGTGCGGGATGCATTATTTCGCTCCTCCGGGAAGTGCAGAAAGTGCCTTGTCGAGCCAGCCAACGAAGCCTTTGCCATCTTCAGCGATAGGTTCAAGGTATGGGGCCAGAATGTCGAATTCCGGTTCTACATCCTTGGGGCGCGGTGGCAGGTATTTGTTGACGGGCTTGGTGCCTTGTTCCGGCATTAGATCAAAGCCGCCGCGTTCGGCCACAAGGATCGAAACGTCGGAATTCTCATCGCCCAAGTCGCCAAAGTGACGCGCACCTGCGGGGCAGGTCCGAACGCAGGCAGGCTGCCGGTCTTCTTCGGGCAGGTTTTCGTTATAGATGCGGTCAACGCAGAGGGTGCATTTCTTCATGACCCCTTCTTTGGCGTCGAGTTCGCGCGCACCATATGGGCAGGCCCAAGCGCATAGGCCACAGCCGATGCAATCCTGTTCGTTGACCAGAACGATGCCGTCCTCGACCCGTTTGTAGCTGGCCCCTGTCGGGCAGACCGTGACGCAAGGCGCGTCTTCGCAGTGCAGGCAGGATTTGGGGAAGTGGATCAGTTGCGCGGGGGCGGCTGGTTGATCCTTGAGCACGGGCGGCTGGACCTCATAGCTGTGCACACGGTTTAGGAATGTGCCTGATGCGGTACCCGAATAAGCGTTTTGATCCGACAGCGGTGCGCCGTAGTTTTCGGTGTTCCAGCCTTTGCAGGAAATCACACAAGCATGGCAGCCGACGCAGGTATCAAGGTCGATAACCAGCCCAAGTTTCTTGGCGGAGGGTGGGGGGAGAGTTGTCATAACGTGGCCCTTTTTGTGAGGAGGGGAGCCTCCGGCGGGAGTATTTTGAAAAAAGCGACGGCGGGTGCGGTGCCCGTCATTGAGATCGATTCCTCGGCTTCGGCGTTCCATGTGGCGATGAACCAGATGAAAGAGCCGAATGTCAGGACGATGAATGCGCCAATCAAGAGTAGGACTTGGAGGTTGGTCATTTGCCCACCTTCCAAGCCTGATCCTTTGGACCTTTGCCAACGGGTGATTTGATCGCTGGTATAACGGGTTGGGATTCTGCAGGAGCTGCGGTTTTCTCGATCTTGACGCGCAGATCAAACCACGCGGCCTGACCTGTGATCGGGTCGGAGTTCGCCCAGCGCATGCCATCCGCCTTAGGCGGGAGTAGTTCGTGGATCAGGTGGTTGAGCAGGAACCCTTTGGTCGCCTCTGACGCATCCTCGTCCAGCGCCCAAGCGCCCTTGCGTTTGCCGATCGCATTCCATGTCCAGACGGTGTCTTTGTTCAACGACGCTTGGTGCGCGACGGGCACGGTGATGGACCCGTGCACGGATGTAACCCGCGCCCAATCGCCATCTTCGAAACCGTTTTGTTCCCAGATACCTGTTGGCACATAAAGTGGGTTGTGGCCGTGGATCTGGCGCAGCCACGCGTTTTGCGTGCCCCATGAGTGATACATCGCCATGGGGCGTTGGGTCAGCGCATGGATCGGGTATTCATCGGGATCGACTTGGCCGTCCTCGAACGGGGCGTACCAGATGGGGAGCGGGTCCATCGTTTCCTTGACCTGTTGGCGCAGGTGTTCGGGTGGTTGGCGCGTGCCGATACCTTCTGCGGCGGCTTGGAATTTGCGCATCGGTTCGACGTAAAGCTGAAAGATGTAGGGTTGGACAGCGTCATAAAACCCCATTTTCACCGCCCAGTTTTGGTAGTCCATTGAGAACGGTTTGTAGTAGGCGGCGTTTTCAGGAACATGTTCGATCCAGAAGCCGCCGTTTTCGATGTAGTTGTCAATCTGGCTTTCGTTGACGTCGCCGCGCCCACCTTGCAGTCCGTTTTCACCCATGCGGAAGCCAGCAAGCGGGCCAACACCGGGACGACGAATGTGGTTGGTGATGTAGTCGGCGTAGTCTTGGTATTTCTGGCTGCCGTCCTCGTTCACGAAACCGGGCAGGTTCAGGCGCGCGCCAAGTTCACACAGTACCGACTGGAAGCCGCGCACATCGCGGTCGGGTTCGACCACTGGCCAGCGGATCGCATCTGCCACGCCGTCCGCCTCGCAGATCGGGCGGTCGAGCAACGAGATACAGTCGTGCCGTTCCAGATATGTCGTGTCGGGCAGCACCAGATCGGCATAGGCCACCATTTCGGACGAATAGGCGTCTGAGTAAATGATGTTGGGGATCACATAGGACCCGTCTTCATTCGTGTCGGTCAGCATGTTCATCACGCCGCCGGTGTTCATGGAAGAGTTCCACGACATGTTGGCCATATACATGAACAACGTGTCGACCTTATACGGATCGCCCGCGTGCGCGTTCGAGATGACCATATGCATCAGCCCGTGGGCCGACATCGGGTTTTCCCATGTATAGGCCTTGTCGATGCGGGTTGGTGTGCCGTCCTCGGACAGCAGCAAATCTTCTGGGCCTTGCACATAGCCGAGGTGCGGGCCGTCGAGGGCGGCACCCGGTGTCACCTTGCCGTGTGGCTTGGGGTGGGCTGTTGCGGGCTTGGGGTAGGGCGGTTTGAACCGCATCCCGCCGGGGGTTTCCACGGAGCCAAGCAGAATTTGCAGGACGTGAAGCGCACGGCAAGTCTGGAACCCGTTGGAGTGGGCCGAAATCCCGCGCATCGCGTGGAATGATACGGGGCGGCCGACCATTTTGGCGTGTTTTTTGCCACGGAAGTCGGTCCATTCACGGTCCAGCGCGATTTCCTCGTCAAAGGCGACGCGGGCAAGATCGGCGGCGATGGCGCGGATGCGCTTGGCGGGGATGCCGCACCGGTCCGCGACGGCCTCGGGCGCGTAGCTTTCGGACATGTAGCGGTCGGCCATCTGGTGAAATACGGGGCGGTGGGTCACGCCCTTGTGCCGGTAGGTGGCGGCCAGATCAGGATCTACCCCTTGGCCGTTCCATGGCGCAAGCTCGCCTGTGTTGCGGTCGATGACTTGTGGCTGGCCGTCTGCGTCGCGCAGGAACAGGCCGAACTGTTCTGATTTCGGGTCTTCGTTGACCAGCACGGATGCGTTGGTAAAGCGTGCCAGATAATCCAGATCAATTTTACCCGCCTTCATCAGGCAATGCACCATCGCAAGAATGAACAAGCCGTCGGTGCCGGGCGTAATGCCGACCCAATCGTCGGCCACAGCGTTATAGCCGGTGCGGATCGGGTTTACGCCGATCATGCGTGCGCCGCGTTCCTTGATCTTGCCGATGCCCATTTTGATAGGGTTACTGTCGTGGTCTTCGGCGACGCCGAACAGCATGAACAACTTGGTATGATCCCAATCAGGCTGGCCGAATTCCCAGAATGCGCCGCCCATCGTATAGATGCCAGCGGCTGCCATGTTGACCGAACAGAAGCCGCCGTGGGCCGCGTAGTTTGGCGTGCCGAACCCTTGGGCCCAGAATGATGTGAATGACTGTGACTGATCGCGGCCTGTAAAGAACGCCAGCTTTTCCGGTGCGCTTTCGCGGATCGGGGCAAGGGTGTTGGTGGCGATTGTCAGCGCCTCTTCCCAGCTGATTTCTTCAAACTCACCTGATCCACGCGGGCCAACGCGTTTCAGCGGTGCTCGCAGTCGCGATGGCGCGTTGTGCTGCATGATACCGGCGGACCCTTTGGCGCATAGTACACCTTGGTTCACGGGGTGGTCTTTGTTGCCTTCGATATAGGCAACCTTGCCCTCTTTCATATGGACGTTGATCCCGCAGCGGCAGGCGCACATGTAACACGTCGTCTTACGGACCTCGTCGGACACCTCTGGCGACAGATCGAGTTTGGGTTGGTCGAGGGACATGAGCGTTCCTTTCAGCTAAGCATGGTACGGATCAGACCTGCCAAGGCAAGTCCGGCCAACAGGGTAAGACAAAACGGGCGGTAATATTTTTCCAGTTTGGGCACGAAAAACCGTTGCCCCAGCCAGACGCCAGCGAATGTCGGGATGGCAAAGACGGCAGAGCGTTGGATCGCGGTCCACGTCATGACGTCAAAGTAGATTTGATAGACCAGCGATGTGGCCAGTGTGATGAACAGATACAGCACCAATGCGGCCCGCATTTTGCGCGCGCCCGCGTCTTGGGACAGGACATAAAGGGCCACAACCATGCCCGCCACCGCGGCCAAACCGCCGATGATGCCCGCGACAAACCCGGCAAGATATAGTCCGGGTTTGGTAGCGAGAAATGCAAAACGCACCTTGGCCAACAACAACACCGCGAGCACGATCACAAGGATCAGAACGATGGTTTTGGACGTATCAACCGGCAGCGTCGTGGTTAGATAGAGCCCGACAGGTGTGCCAATCGCCGAACTGATCACAAGGCCGAACACCAGCCCGCGATCCGCCTCTTGCCAGCCGCCGCGACCCATCATGACGCTGGCGCAAAACTCGAGCCAGAAACAGATCGGGATCAGTTGAACGGGCGGGATGAATGTTGATGCGGACGCCATGATCACCGCCGACAGGGCAAAGCCGGAAAACCCGCGCACGATGCCTGCGCCTGTTGTAATGGCAAGCAGCAACCAGAATTCAGTTACCGTCAGATCGGCCCATATCAACAAATCGGTCATGCGGCCCCCATTAAGGTCAGGGCATCGCGGGCGATCTGTTTTTCCTCATCCGCGGCGATCACATGCACGGGTACATCGCCAAAACAGGCAAGATGGGCCATGATCCGGTCGCGAATGGGTGTTGCATTTCCGCCGATCTCGGTCACGGCCCCGCTCAACACAGACGTCAGGTCCGGGGTAAACACTTCGACCTTCAGCGACGATGAACCTGCGTTGAGGACAAGAATCATTTTGGCAAGCCACAGCTGATGGATGCAAGTGCGGCAGACGCCATGCGCGCCGCGGCGGGATCGGCGCGGGACGTGAGCAGGATCGGCACCTTGGCGCCAGTGACGATGCCCGCGGCACAGCCACCTTTAAGATAGACAAAGGCTTTGAACAGCGCGTTGCCCGCGACGATATCTGGCACAATGATCGCATCGGCATGACCCGCGACAGGGTTGTCGGCCAACCCTTTGGTTGCGGCTGCATCCGGCGACATGATCAGATCAAACGCAAGCGGGCCGGATACATCGGCGTTGGTGATGTTCTTGGCGGCCCATTGGGCCAGCGCCTGACCGTCCATGGACGACGGCACCGAGGGGATCGCACTTTCGGTTGCAGACAGGATCGCGACCTTGGGGCGGTCATTGCCCAGACGGTTAAGCAGGGACACGCATTCAGTGATGCAGTCTTGGCGGGTTTCCAGATTGGGGGTTACGTTGACAGCCGCATCTGAAATCAGGATCGGCTTACCACCATCTGGGTGGCTGATGTGAAAGATGTGCACAAACTGTTTACCCGTGCGCAGACCAGCGTCACGGGACACGGCGGTTTTCATGAACACGTCGGTGTGCAGGTTGCCCTTCATCAGCACGTCAGCCTTGCCCGCGCCACAAAGAGCGGCGGCGGTTTGGCCCGCTTCCAATTCACCACTGGTGTCGTGGATCGCATAGGATGAGATATCCCAGTTCAGCTTGGCAGCCTCGGCGCGGATCGCGTCGGCCTCACCCACAAACACAGGGGTCATGATGCCAGCCTTTGTCGCGTCCTCTGCGGCCTCCATCGGGAGGGCGGCACCGGCGCGGGCGATGGCCACGCGCGGCGCGGCGAACCCTTTGGCCATGGCGATTAGATCGGCGGGGGCGTGGGGGGCGCGGGCAGATAGGAATGGGGATGTCATAGTGACCTCATAGGACTGTACGGATCAGGCCCATGACGGACAAAATCAGCAACAGGAAGACGGCAAAGCGCCGGAATGTGGTGGGCGATGCGGATAGAAACTGGCGGCTGCCCAACCAAATGCCGAGCCCGAGGAATGGGAACGCGCAAGCCGCGGCAATCGCGGTGTCCCATGTGACCAACCCACCGTGCCATAAAAACGGCATCGTGATCAGGTCGAGCCCCGTTAGATACACGATCATCGTGGCGCGAAACGCGGCGGCGGCCATGGGTTGCGCGGTCATGAAAGCGGCAACCGGCAAACCGCCGATGCCCGCCGCATTGCAGAGGCCCGACACGGCGCCCACCCCCATATGGCCAGGCGATCCGATCACGCGGGTCAGCGTCCAGCCGGACAACAGGATAAGCGACATCACCAGCACGATCGTGGACACTGCCAGCCGCGCGGTATCCGCCCCAAAGGCGAGCATCGCAGACACAGAAAACGGGAGAACGATGGCTGCGCCGGCCAAAAGCGCCATTACACGGCGCCAATCCACATGGGCACGAATGCCCCGGGCCTGAAACGCTGTCATGATGATTTCGCATGCAAATACCACCGGGATAAGGGGGAGGGGATTAGTGATCAGGGCCGCACTTGCGATGAAGATTGCAGAGAAGCCAAAGCCCGAATATCCCCGGACGTATGCGGCCCCCACCAACGCAATGGTGAGGGCCGCAACTTGTTCAAGACCAAGGTCGAACAGCAACCTTAGACGGCTTGCTGCTGCATATCTGCCTTAGAGATGCCTGCAACTTCGACGGGCTTCTTCATGGCGTCACGGCGGAATGGATCGCCCAGCTCTTGGTTGATCATGGCTTCGATCAATGTGGTCACGCCATTTTCCATCTGGTCCTTGATCGCTTGGGCCAGTGCTTCGGTCAGCTCTTCTTGGGTGCGTGCAACGACGCCTTTCAGGCCACATGCGTTTGCGATGCCTGCATAGGATACGCCCTCGTCCAGCTCTGTGCCGACAAAGTTATCGTCGAACCACAGTGTGGAGTTACGCTTTTCTGCGCCCCACTGGTAGTTGCGGAATACGATCTGTGTGATCGCAGGCCATTCGCCACGGCCAATCGCTGTCAGTTCGTTGACAGAGATACCGAACGCACCGTCACCCGCAAAACCGACAACTGGCACATCAGGTTGGCCGATTTTCGCACCAACGATGGACGGCAGGCCGTAACCACATGGGCCAAACAGACCCGGTGCCAGATATTTGCGGCTGTCGTTGAACGATGGATAGGCGTTACCGATCGCACAGTTGTTACCGATGTCAGAGGAAATGATCGCCTCAACAGGCAGAGCCGCCTGAATTGCGCGCCATGCCATGCGAGGGGCCATCCAATCAGGCTTAGCTGCGCGTGCGCGCACGTTCCAGTCTGTGCCTGGATCGTCCTGCTCTTCTGTCATGGATGTCAGTTCTTGTGCCCATGCAGATTTGGTCTGTGCAATGGTTTCTTTACGGTCCTTACGGCCCGCGTCACCCGCAGAGTCAGATAGTTTTTCGGAAATCGCAGTTGCAACCTTGGCGGCGTCACCAACGATACCGACTGTGACCGCTTTGGTCAGGCCGATGCGATCTGGATTCAGGTCGACCTGAATGATCTTGGCGTCTGTTGGCCAGTAATCAATGCCGTAGCCGGGCAGGGTTGAAAACGGGTTCAAACGTGTACCGAGGCACAGAACGACGTCAGCTTGGGAAATCAGTTCCATACCAGCCTTGGAGCCGTTGTAGCCCAATGGACCAGCATAAAGCGGGTGGTTGCCAGGGAACGCATCGTTGTGCTGGTAGCCAACACATACAGGTGCGTCGAGCGTTTCAGCCAGAACGCGGGATGCTTCGATGCCGCCCTTGGACAGGATCGCGCCTGCGCCGTTCAGGATCACTGGGAATTTCGCGTTGGACAGCAGCTCGGCCGCGTCTCCAACAGCGGTGGACCCGCCCTGTGGCAATTCGAAATCAACGATTGTTGGTAGGTCGATGTCGATGACCTGTGTCCAGAAATCGCGTGGCACGTTGATCTGTGCTGGTGCGGATGCGCGCTTGGCTTGCATGATCACGCGGTTCAGTGTTTCGGCGATACGGGATGGATCGCGGACCTCTTCTTGATAGGCAACGCAGTCAGCGAACAGGTTCATCTGTTCCATTTCCTGAAAGCCGCCCTGACCGATTGTCTTGTTGGCCGCCTGTGGCGTGACCAGCAAAACAGGTGTGTGGTTCCAGTATGCGGTCTTAACAGCTGTCACAAAGTTGGTGATGCCCGGACCGTTTTGCGCGATCATCATGGACATTTTGCCAGTCGCACGTGTGTAGCCGTCAGCCATCATGCCGCCGGATGTCTCGTGGGCGCAGTCCCAGAATGTGATACCCGCATCAGGGAAGATGTCGGAGATTGGCATCATGGCAGAGCCAATGATCCCGAATGCGTTGTCGATGCCGTGCATCTGAAGTGTTTTGACGAAGGCTTCTTCGGTGGTCATTTTCATGGGGGCAGTCCCTTTTGTGCGTTTTCAATAACGTCAAAGACGCGGCACTTGGTGCCACGTCTCGCTGATGGCGACCCTAGATATTTCGGCAGAGTCGCGTTAGGGCCAGTTATAGCGCTAGATTAAGGCCAATGCAATTTTTATTGAGAATTTTAGTCTCAAAAAACGCCAATTAGCGTAGTGCGTTGATTCCCTTGGCAATCAATGCCACGCCCTCTAGGATACGCGATGTGGGAATGGATGAATAGGCCAACCTGAAATAACAGATTGGTGGATTGGGACCATCGAAAAATGGGGCGCCGGGTTCGATCAAAACCCCCTTATCCTTCAGCATGTGCGCCAATTGCGTGGTGTCCACGCCATCAGGTGCCTGCATCCAGATCGACGACCCGCCATAGGTGCCTTGCCCCGCGACCTTTAACCCGTGTGTGGCAAGCGCATCCTCTAAGACGTTGCGGCGTTCGTGGTAGGCGCGGCTCATCCTGCGCACCAACGCATCGTAATGGCCTAGCGACAAATAATAGCTCACGGTCCGTTGGATATGGCCGGGCGGATGGCGCAGCACAGAGGCGCGCAGGGCGCGGGCCTCTCGGATGAACGGTTCTGGTCCGACAAGGTAACCAAGCCGCAATCCCGGAAACAGCGATTTTGAAAAGGATCCGACATAGATAACCCGCCCGTTCTGATCTAGGGACTTCAGCGAGGGTGAGGGCGATTTCAGAAATGACATCTCGAATTCATAGTCATCTTCGACGATCAGAAAATCATCCGCTTCAGCCTTTTCCAACAATGCCTTGCGCCGTGCGATCGGCATCGTGGCGGTGGTCGGGCATTGGTGGCTGGGGGTTGTGAACACAACATCTGTGTCGGGCGGCAGCGCGTCGGGCGGAAGTCCGTCGGCATCCACGGGCACCGCAGAAAGCTGGCACCGCGATTGGTTTAGAATGTTGCGCAAGGCAGGGTAGCAGGGGTCCTCAATCGCGGCGCGGCGGCGCGAATTCAGCAGCACTTGGGCGGCCAGCCACAGGGCATTTTGCGCACCCATTGTCACCAAAATCTCGGACGGACCTGCCAGAATGCCACGGCGCGGCAACGTCTGGCGGGCGATGAATTCCACCAGCTTGGGATCGTCCCCGTCGAAATAATCGGCCGTTAACGCGGAAAAGTCACGCATGCCAAGGGCTTGCAATGCGCATAACCGCCAGTTGGCTGCGTCAAACAGGGTGGGATCGGCTTGCCCGTAAATGAACTGATATTTGTAATTCGCCCAATCTGTCGGCTTTTCCATACCCAGCGATGGAGTGAACCGCTGACCGATGGCGCGGGTCCAATCGACGGTTCCGCTGCCTGATTGCTGTGCGGGAAACGCAGGGGGTTCGGGGGCATTTTCGGACACAAAATACCCCGACCTTCCCCGCGATGTCAGGTAATCATCGGCGACCAATTCGGTATAGGCCAGCGTGACTGTGATGCGACTGACGCCCAGATGTTGGGCCATCTTTCGGCTAGACGGCAACCGCTCACCAGGCCGAAAGCGCCCCGCAAGAATGCCTTGGGCAACCATCTGTTGGATGCGCGCCTGAAGGGTGCCTTCACCCGCTGGATCAAGAAAAAAGGTTTCGACAGAGATTGACATGAACTGGCCCTGAGTTGGGTGCAGATTGGTCCTATCGGCTGGCAAATTCAAGACCTGGTTTGCGCACGAGGCCCGTTAAACATTCGTTGAAGTTTTGGGCGAGTGAGGCGCCTGAATTTAGGGTCTGTTAAGAAATTCCGGCGATTGATGACAGCGGGTGGTTGCGTAGCAAAAAGACAAGCATATATCATTTCTATCGGGAATTTTGGCACCGCAACAACAGGCGAACGTGCAGCCAAGCGCACAATCAGCGCCGCCGGAAAATGAGGCACCAGCGAAAACAGTCGCACCGAGAAGCGGGGCTGACAAATCAGCGGATAAGTCGAACCAGCAATCACAAAATAGTGAACCGTCAGCGGCGGTTGTGACGCCATCTGAACCAGCGAAATCTGCGACGGCGCAGGCGCAGGTTACAGCCGCCTTTGTGCAAGAGGTGAAAACTGAAAGTGTGGCCCTGCGAGAGCGATCAGAGGCTGATGATATCGCGGCTGCACGCGCTGTTGCGGCGCAATTGGGTGCGGACCGCGCAACCCAAGCGATTGTGGCCAGTGTGGGTGCACCCCGCGATGCGGGAATCCCCGGCCTGACCCCATCGGATAAGGCTGAAACAGCCGTGGCCGAGATTAAGGAGATCGGGACCGATACACCAAAGGCCGCTGAACCGACTTACGCTTAGGTGGTCTAGCTCTATAGCTGACCATAGAAAAAGGGCGGCGCCGTGTGAACAGCGCCGCCCTTGAATACCTTAAGGCTGATTTAGCCCAGAACGCGTGTAATCGCCTGATCAACCGCATCGGTGATGTGGTCGATGTCGTCCTTGGTTGCGATCAGGGACGGGGCGAAAAGCAGGGTGTTGTTAAAGCCCGGTAGTGATTTGTTGGTGGCCCCAACGATCACGCCTTGCTGCATGCAATCACCCAAGATGGCCGCGACCATCTTTTCGTCCACGGGGTCTTTGCTATCGCGATCTGCGACCAGTTCGGCACCCGCAAACAGGCCCATGCCGCGCACGTCGCCGATCCACTTGTGCTTTTCCATCAGCGCCTTAAGGTTGTTCTGAAGGTGTTCACCGGTGCGTGTGGAATTGCCGCGCAGGTCTTCTTCTTCGATGATCTTCATGTTTTCGATTGCTGCTGCGGGACCCGCCGTGCAGCCGCCAAAGGTCGAGATATCGCGGAAGAAGCCCATGCGGTCGGTGTCGTCGGTGAACTGTTCGAACACCGCGTTTGTGGTCACGCAGCATGAAATCGCGGCATAGCCGGATGCGACGCCTTTGGCCATTGTCACGATGTCTGGTTTCACGTCGAACTGCTGATAGCCGAACCATGTGCCTGTGCGGCCCACGCCGCAGACGACTTCGTCGATGTGCAGCAGGATTTCATACTTTTTGCAAAGCTCTTGCACGCCGTCCCAATAGCCGACTGGTGGGACGATGATGCCGCCGCCTGCTGTGATCGGCTCAAGGCAAAGCGACCCGATCGTGTCGGCACCTTCGCGCAGGATAACGTCTTCAATCGCCTTGAGGGACGCGGCTGTATATGCCTCGCCGGTTGATCCGTCTTGGCTGCGGTATTCAAGGCAGTGCGGCACGGCGACAAAACCTGGTGTAAAGGGGCCGTATTGCGCGTTGCGTTCTTCTTGGCCGCCAGCGGACAAGGTGGCGATTGTGGTGCCGTGGTAATCCCGTTCGCGGAACAGGATTTTGGATTTCTTGCCGCCGTGGTGTTTGTGGCTGATCTGGCGCACCATTTTGAACGCTTTTTCATTCGCCTCGGAACCGGAGTTTGCATAATAAACGCGGTCCAGACCGGGCATCTTGTCGATCAGCATATCGGCAAATGTTGCGCCAGGGATTGTGCCCATTGTGCCGCCAAAGAAACACATCTTGGTCACGGCATCCGAAATCGCCTCGCCCATACGCTTGCGGCCGTAACCGATGTTGACGGTCCAAACGCCGCCGGACACCGCATCAACATGTTCCTTACCTTTGATGTCCCAAACACGCAGCCCTTTGCCCTCAACGATGATCCGCGGATCGACGCCTGTGGAATAGGGTTTGTGCTGGCTTAGGTGGTGCCATACGTGGGCGCGGTCAGCTTCGATAATGCCTTCCGGGTCGTTGGTCAGGGATTGGATGTCCATTGTGCGTCTCCGATGTAGTCGTGAGGGACCAGGCCGAATCCTTGGCTCCGGCCGGAAAATAACTTGGCTCACAATGGCTTTGCATCGGCACTATCCGATAGGGCCAGTTGTGATGCAAGCATATAGCCAAAATTTTGACTCAATGGCGGGATTTGTGCGGATATGCGCGCTAAATCCCTTTACTTGCGGGAAAAGCTGTGAACATCGCGACCGGACTGGGGTGATTTGTCGCGTTGTCGGTAATCAAAGCCGTTGACGGATCGCCCCCAATTTCATTGTCTTGGCGATGCAAAGCTAAGGGGAGGAGCGCGCAAGCGTCCTTTGGCCATCTGGATCGTCGGGGCGAAATTCCGACAATCCGCAAGATTGTGATGTGAACAGGGCTACCGCTCATGATGAAAATCATGTTCACTTCATTACTGACGAGGCAGGGACAACCCTGCTCGCAAAACGGCCCCTTGATTTTTGAGGGGGTCACACAACACGGGAGACGACCAAATGAAAATCAAATCAGTCCTCATGGGTGCCGCAGCATCCGTCGCAATGATGACAGGCGCGACAACAGCAATGGCTGACGCGCACGAAATCACAGTTGCTTACTTCCTCGAGTGGCCAATGCCATTCCAGCACGCCAAAGTTATGGGCGAGTATGAAGAAGCGCTGGGCGTAGGCATCAACTGGGTATCCTTCGACACCGGTACAGCAATGTCCGCAGCTATGGCATCTGGCGACGTTCAGATTTCTGTATCTCAGGGTATCCCACCATTCGTAGTTGCAGCATCCGCTGGCCAGGACATCCAGGTTATCGACGTTGCGGTATCTTACGCTGAAAACGACAACTGCGTTGTGTCTTCCGGTCTGGAAATCGACGCATCCTCCGCTGGTGAACTGGCTGGCAAAAAGGTTGCTGTTCCACTCGGCACAGCTGCGCACTACGGTTTCCTCAAGCAGATGGAACACTTTGGTGTTGATCTTGCATCCTTGGACGTTGTCGACATGGCACCAGCAGACGGTGCAGCCGCGATCGCACAAGGTCAGGTTGACATGTCTTGTGGTTGGGGTGGCGCGCTGCGTCGCATGAAAGAGCACGGCAACGTGTTGCTGACAGGCGCAGAAAAAGAAGCGCTCGGCATTCTGGTCTTTGACGCGACAACAGCACCTGCTGGTTTCGTTGCCGAAAACCCAGACATGGTTGCCAAGTTCTTGGCCGTCACAGCAAAAGCAAATGCTGCTTGGAATGATGGTTCCATGACAGCTGACATGCTGCCAGTCATCGCAAAAGACGCTGGTATGGACGAAGACGCGACTGCCGAAACAATGGCAGGTTTCGTATTCCCATCGGTTGACGACCAGCTGTCCGACGCATGGATGGGCGCAAACGCTGCGACCTTCATGAAGGGCGTTGCAGAAGTATTCGTGGCATCGGGTTCCATCCCATCCGCGAACGACAGCTATGAAGGCAACGTGAACACTGCTCCTTTGATGGACATCAAAGGCATGTAATCACGCGATCATTATTTGATCAGCGGCGCGCAGGGTATCCTTGCGCGCCGCACCAAAAATTTTCTTGAAAACTATGCGCCGCGCGATGCCACGAAAATGGTAGGCCGACGTATAGGGGTTTAGAAAATTATTGGGACAGGGACATGTCAGGACTAGAAATAGACAAACTATCGATGCGTTTTGATCTGCCAAACGGGTCATCCGTTCAGGCGTTGAAGGACGTTTCAATCGACTTGAAAGCCGGGGAACTGCTTTCGGTCTTGGGGCCTTCGGGCTGTGGTAAAACAACATTGCTGAACATCGTCGCGGGCTTTCTAGCCCCGACCGCAGGCGAAATCACACTTAACGGTAGCCGTGTGCATGGTCCCGGCCCAGAACGTGGGATGGTGTTTCAGCAAGGTGCACTGTTTGAATGGATGTCCGTGCGTGACAACGTGGGCTTTGGCCCGCGAATGAAGGGCATGGCCGAAAAGCCAAAGCGCGAGATCGTGGATCACCTGCTGGACGTTGTCGGCCTTCAGGAGTTCAAAGAAAAAGCCGTTTACGAGCTGTCCGGCGGGATGCAACAGCGTGTGGCCTTGGCCCGTTGCCTTGCAAACGAGCCTGACGTCATCTTGATGGATGAACCGCTTGGTGCGCTTGACGCGTTGACCCGTGAAAAGATGCAGGGCCTTGTCCTGAAGCTTTGGAAAGAGACAGGCAAAACCATCATCCTGATCACCCACTCTGTCGAAGAGGCATTGCTGCTGGGTGAGCGTCTGATCGTTATGGCGCCCCGTCCGGGCCGTATTCACAAAGAATATAACCTGCCCTTTGCTGACATGGGCGTGGGCCAAGATCTGCGTGAAGTCAAAAAGCACCCCGATTTTGCCACCGTCCGTGAGGAAATTCTTGGCATGATTTGGGACATGGAAGAAGAGATCATGGGAGGATCAGGATCATGAGCATCCTTACCCAACTTTGGGGCGAACTGATTGCTGTCTTGTCGACACTGGTTTACGCGGCCCCCTATATCATCGGCTATATCCTTCTGATCCTGTTCCTTGGGTTCGTCTGGTCGTTCATCAAACGCATGCTGACACCAAAGGCGGACTATGGTTCGCTAAAAACAGTGACCTTCGGGGATGAAAGCGCGGTTGTGTCCAACACTGTCGCCTCTGTCGTGTCCGTCGTGCTGATCTTTGTGTTCTGGGCGACGTTCACGGGGTCCAAATTCCTGCCGGGCTTTTTGCATATGCCGGGCGCGTTTGAGGGCGAAAGCAGCTTTACCTACACCGCAACAGCGGGTGGTCAGTCCGATGATGCGACTGTGTCATTGGTCGTGTTCCCAACTGGGTCCGACGTAGATACCCCTGCGGTTGAGGCTGGCGATGGCTTTGCCAAGAACGATGCGCTGGCTTTGCCTGTTTACCGGTCCAAGCTTCTGCGCGTTGATGAAAACGATACGCTTGGCCGTGCTGATGGCGCGACAATCACCGCTGTGAACGGTCAGCCAATTGCCCCCGAGGGCAGTGTACAGGTTGATTTTGGCACAGTCTCAATGACGGCCAAGGGCACGTTGAACATCAAGCCGTCAACCGGCTGGCAGATGGAACCAATCTGGCTGCCGTCCCCTGAGGCCGTGTTTGCACGATTGAGCGAGATCGCAACATCCGGTTTCCGCAACTCAACACTGGCAGAGCACCTTGGCTTCTCGCTGTTCCGCGTGATCGTGGGCTTCTTGCTGGGTGCGCTTGTGGGTATTCCGCTGGGCTATGCCATGGGCTTGTCCGACTGGTTCCGCGGTTGGTTCGACCCTATCGTGGAATTCATGCGCCCTGTGCCGCCCCTTGCCCTGATCCCGCTTGTGATCATCTGGGCCGGCATCGGTGAGGTCGGCAAGATCATCCTGCTGTTCCTTGCGGCGCTATGGATCATGGCAATCGCGGCGCGGTCGGGTGTATCCGGCGTGCGGATTTCCAAGGTCCACGCAGCCTATTCGCTGGGTGCATCCAGGTGGCAGATCATGCGTCACGTCATCATCCCCAACTCCCTGCCGGAAATCTTTACCGGTGCCCGCGTGGCGATGGGTGTTTGCTGGGGTACTGTTGTTGCGGCCGAACTGGTTGCGGCGG
>JAQXEG010000048.1 GCA_029250945.1 Yoonia sp. | reverse complement strand
GGTCTGCGGATCATCGGCAAACGCCACGGCGACACCATCGCAATGATGGGCGTCGATATCAACATAGGCAATGCGGGCCGCGCCGTTGCGACGTAGCGACTGGATCGCAAGGACAGGATCATTGAGATAGCAAAATCCGTTGGCCTGATCCGGCAGCGCATGATGCGTTCCGCAACCAGGCGCATAAATGACACCACCGTCGCGCAACAACTCCCCCGCCAGCAACGCAGCCCCGGCCGAGGTGGCGGGCCGCCGGAACATCTCGGGAAACACAGGGTTCGACGGGGTGCCAAGGGCATGGCGCGCCTTGACCGCATCTGTCACCGTGCCCTCCGCCTCTGCCTGCACCAAGGCGGCGATATAATCAGCGGTATGAAAACCAACCAATGTGGCCGGTTTGGCCCGCGGGCTGTTGATATATTGGCCCACAGGTAGCCATCCCATGCTGCGCGTAAGGTCCAGCACAGTGGACACCCGCGGTACCCGCAAAGGATGCCAATCGCCATAGCTGGAATGCCGGTAAATTTCCGACCCGATCAGACGGGGGGTGGCATCTACGGCGTGGGTGTGGAACCTAGTGGGCATAGTCACGGATGTATCGCGGTTCAGTTCAAAAGCCATGCCCAAAACACCAAAGAAACCTGTCCCCCTGAAACTGCGCAGCGCAGGCAAGACCGAGGTGCGCGCCCAAGTTGCCGCACTTTGCTATCGGATCAAGGACGGCAAATTGCAGGTTTGCATCGTGACCACGCGCAACACGGGCCGCTGGATTTTACCCCGTGGCTGGCCCACCCATAAACACACCGCCCATGATGGTGCCGCCATCGAAGCCCATGAAGAGGCGGGCGTGCGGGGCCGTGTGTTTGCCAATGCGGTTGGCACCTATGCATATGACAAACCGCTGGACGTCGGCATCGCGCCGGTTCTGGTCGTGGTCTATGCGATCCGCGCGGATAAGGTCGCAAAAACATGGCCCGAGAAGGATCAACGCAAACGCAAATGGCTGTCCCAGAAAAAGGCAGCTGCCAAACTGACCGAACCGGGGTTGAAACAGATCGTGGCAAATTTCGATCCCAGCCGTTTGGATATTGCACCGCCTGTGCAATGACCTAGATTTATCCCCATGATCCGGTTCACCCTTGCCTGCGATAACGACCACCATTTCGAAAGCTGGTTTGCGTCCAATGCCGCCTGCGACAAACTGATGTCTGCGGGCATGGTGGAATGCACGACCTGTGGGTCGACCGATATCAAGAAAACGCTCATGGCGCCCGCTGTTCCCAAAAAGGGGAATATCACGCCGACCCAAAACCCGATTGAGAAACTCCGCGCTGAGGTTGAGGCCAATTCCGAATATGTTGGCGGGTCCTTTGCCACGCAGGCCCGCGACATGCACGACGGGTTGATGGACGAAAAACCGATCTATGGCGAGGCGAACGCTGCCGACACCAAGAAACTGATCGAGGATGGCGTGCCGATCTTGCCGCTGCCATTTGTGCCAACCAAAAAGGTGAATTGATGACTGTTCTGATCACAGGTGCGAACCGCGGCATTGGTGCCGCATTGCTGGCGAAATATAGCGTCGAAGGCATGGGCGCGCTAGGCACCGCGCGCACGGACGGATCGCTTTTGCCGCTGAACGTGACCGATCCCGCGTCGGTTCGCGCCTTGGCCGACCGCTTGGCCGACACCCCCGTCAGCACGCTGATTTGCAACGCAGGTGTCCTGTTGGACAAACATTGGGACATCGACGCGCCCTATGCCGCCGACATCTTTGCCGACACATTCGCGGCCAATGTGACCGGCGTATTTTTGACGATCCAAGCGTTCCTGCCCGCCCTGCGCGCTACGTCCGGCAAGATTGCGATTATTTCAAGCCAGATGGGGTCGAACACCCGCAACACGGGCGGTAGCCTTGCCTACCGCGCATCCAAGGCCGCCTCCCTCAATCTGGGGCGCAATCTGGCCAATGATCTTGCATCCGACGGTATTGCCGTGGGCACCTATCACCCCGGTTGGGTGCGCACAGATATGGGTGGCGATGAGGCCGATATCAGCGTCGAGGAATCGGCCAACGGGCTGTTTGACCGGATCACGACCCTGTCGATGGACACAACTGGCTGTTTCCAGACATGGGACGGCCACGACCACGCGCTATAACCCGCTGGGGCCTTGTGATTTGGGCCGCATCCGACTAGGACAAGCCCGCAAACAAACCAGAGTAATTCAATGCCCACATTGGTAATGAAATTCGGCGGCACATCCGTCGCCAACCTTGACCGGATCACCCGCGCGGCCAAACGCGTCGCCCTTGAGGTGTCCAAAGGCTATGACGTGATCGTCATCGTGTCCGCCATGTCGGGCAAGACGAACGAAATGGTCGGCTGGGTAAACGAAACATCCCCGCTCTATGACGCTCGCGAATATGACGCGGTTGTGTCATCGGGCGAAAATGTGACGGCGGGCCTGATGGCTTTGCGGTTGCAGGAAATGGATATCCCCGCACGTAGCTGGCAAGGCTGGCAGGTGCCTGTAAAGACCACATCCGCCCATTCATCCGCGCGGATTGAGGAAATTCCGTCCGACAATATTAACGCGAAATTCGCCGAAGGTATGAAGGTTGCTGTCGTCGCAGGTTTCCAAGGTGTGTCGCCCGAGGGCCGGATCACGACACTTGGCCGCGGCGGGTCTGATACGACGGCTGTGGCCTTTGCCGCCGCATTCGACGCGGACCGCTGTGATATCTACACCGACGTCGACGGGGTCTATACCACCGACCCGCGCATCACCGACAAGGCCCGCAAACTGGACAAAATCTCGTTCGAGGAAATGCTGGAACTGGCATCGCTTGGCGCCAAGGTTTTGCAGACCCGCTCGGTCGAATTGGCCATGCGGTTCAAGGTCCGCCTGCGCGTGCTATCATCATTTGAACAACCATCGGACGACGCCGGAACGCTCGTCTGCGACGAGGAGGAAATCATGGAATCCAACGTAGTGGCCGGTGTGGCCTATTCTCGCGATGAGGCAAAGATGACCCTGATTTCGGTTGCCGACCGTCCGGGCATCGCGGCCGCCATCTTTGGTCCCCTGTCAGAGGCTGGCGTCAACGTCGATATGATCGTGCAGAACATATCCGAGGACGGGCGCACGGATATGACGTTCTCTTGCCCCGTGGATCAGGTTGCCCGCGCGCAAGCCGCCATGGAAAAAGCCAAGGCCGCCGATGACATCAACTATCACGATCTGGTCGCTGACGAAGGTGTGGCCAAAGTGTCCATCGTGGGCATCGGGATGCGGTCCCATGCGGGTGTTGCCGCCAAAATGTTTGCGACCCTGCGCGACGAGGGTGTGAACATCAAGGTTATCACCACCTCCGAGATCAAAGTGTCCGTGCTGATCGACCGCAAGTATATGGAACTTGCCGTGCAGGCGCTGCACGATGCGTTTGAGCTGGAAAAAGCCGCCTAAGGCTTTCCCGCTTCCCCGATCGAAATCATCCCCCTATGGTTGATGAAACCATGGGGGGATTTTCTTTTGAAACAGCACATTCAGGGCGCGCTAATCGCCGCGTGTTTAGCTACGACTGCCACCGCTGACACCGTCCCAACACATGCCCAAGACCTGTTCTTGCGCAAGGTCGCCCATGAAATGGGCCACGCGCTTATTCGCGAATTTGACCTGCCCGTTCTTACGTCCGAGGAAATGATCGCTGATGATTTCGCGACGGTTTTCATGGGGCTTTATATGCCTGACCGCGCCGTCGATGTGACCCGCGCCTTTTTCCGGTTTGAGTTCTACGACAACGATCAAGAAGGGCTTTATTCCGATTACCTGAACGGGGAACGGCGTGCGGCACGAGCGGTTTGCCTGCTATATGGTATGGACTCTGATCGCTTTGGCGCTATCGCCGCAGAGGTCGGCTTGGACGGCGACGATGCGGCCCGCTGTACCGATAGTGCGCCCGAAATCACCCGCAGCTGGCGACGTATCCTCGCCCCGCTGATGCGCCCAGATGATGCGCGGATCACCGAAACTGGCGTTATTGCCGACCCCGATAGTCGCTATTTTGATAGTCTGACCGCGGCGTGAACGATAGACGACACCATGACAATGCTGGCCATGATCAACTAGCATTCGTTGATCCGGTTGAATGTCGCACAATGTGACGGCAGCGCCGGTTGGTCACGCAATGCCCGCACGATTACGGTCTGTGGCGCCTACATCGCACGTTTTATCCAAAGCCAATAGAAGGTCCTAACCATGTCCATGTCCGGCATCGCACTTATGGGATACGGGGGGCTTGAGGTGCTGGAATGGCGCGATGATCTTGATGTGCCTTTGCTTGGTCCAGATGATGTACTGATCCGTGTGGCGGCGGCAGGCGTGAACAATACCGACATCAACACGCGCACAGGTTGGTACGCGAAATCCGTCACGGATGCGACCAGCGATGAGGCCAAACTGAACGCGGGTGAAGACGGCACATGGAACGGCGAGGCGCTGTCGTTTCCACATATCCAAGGGGCCGATTGCTGCGGGCATATCGTGACCGTGGGCGCCAACGTGAACCCGCGCCGTATCGGCGAGCGTGTCATCACACGCACGATGCAAAACCACCTGCAACCCGATGGCAGCACCCGCGTCATCACACAAGGATCAGAAAGCCGCGGCGCCTTTGCCCAATTCATGGCCGCGCGGTCCTTTGACGCGATCACAGTGAACGCTGACTGGTCGGATGTCGCGCTCGCCTCGATCCCATGTGCCTATACAACGGCCGAAGGGATGCTCGTGCGCGCGGACCTTGGCGCGGAAACCGTTTTAATCACCGGCGCATCTGGTGGTGTTGGGTCGGCAGCAATCCAATTGGCCAAACGGCGCGGGGCAACGATCTGGGCGATCACGCAGCCCGAAAAGGCCGCAGCCTTGCGCGATGCAGGTGCCGATCACACGCTGGACCGAGATGCAAAACTGCCCGAAAACCATTTTGACGTGGTGATTGATCTGGTTGCAGGGCCGCGTTTTGGCGATCTGCTGGATGCGCTTAAACCCAAAGGGCGCTATGTGGCGTCGGGTGCGATTGCGGGGCCAATTGTCGATCTGGATGTGCGCACACTTTACCTTAAGGATCTGAGCTTGTTGGGGTCCACCGCGCAACCGGATCATATTCTGCCCGACGTGGTGGGTTACATCGAACGCAGCGAAATCGTGCCAATGGTAGCCGAAACCTTTACATTACGCGACATCCGCACAGCCCAAGCTTCGTTTATGGCCAAGAAAACCATCGGGAAAATCGTACTGACCGTGGACTAGGCGGTTCCCCTACCCCGTTTGCACACGTATGAAGGGCACAACAAGGGGGGCGCCATGCCTGAACGGATCGAAACAGAAAGCCGCAAGCTGCTCAAACGGTTGCGCGCCGCCCTCGCGGAAAGCGGTGAAGGTCAAGCGCGACTGGACGAGGTGGTGACGATCATCGCCTCCACGATGCGGACCGCAGTGTGTTCGATCTACCTGTTCCGTGACGAAGACACCCTAGAGCTGTGCGCGACAATGGGGCTTGAGCCTGAAGCCGTGCACCAGACCCGTCTGAAACTTGGCGAAGGCCTTGTGGGGCGCACAGCCCGCACCCGCCGCGTCGTCAACACCGCTGATGCGCCAAACGCCCGCGGGTTCCGCTATATGCCCGAAACGGGCGAGGAACGGTATTCATCGTTCTGCGGCGTGCCTGTGCAGCGGTTGGGCGACACGCTGGGCGTGCTGGTTGTGCAGTCCAAAGATGCCCGCGAATTTTCCACCGATGAGGTTTACGCGCTAGAAGTCGTCGCCATGGTGCTGGCCGAAATGACCGAACTCGGCGCGTTTGTTGGCGAGGGTGCCGCCCTATCGGCGCGCCACACTCAGCCCGTCATGTTCAAAGGCTCCATCGCGCAAGAGGGCGCATCGGAGGGGAACGTATTCCTGCACGAACCACGCGTCGTGGTCACCAACCCGATCGCCGATGACCCGGACGTCGAATTGGCCCGCCTGCGCGACGCAGTAGAGACATTGCGCGTCGGCCTTGATGATCTGTTGTCCGACAACAAAACCAATGACACCGAACAAAAGAAGGTGTTTGAGGCGTATCGCATGTTCGCCAATTCGCGGTCGTGGCTGGCGCGGATGGAGGCGGACGTTGAAAACGGCCTCTCCGCCGAGGCCGCCGTGGAAAAAGAACAATCGCTGTTCCGCGCACGGCTGTCCCAATCAGGCGACGCCTATATGCGCGAACGGATGTCCGATCTTGATGACCTGTCCAATCGCCTGCTGCGGATTTTGACGGGCCAAGGCACGGATGTTGCCGATGTCCCCGATAACCCGATCCTTGTGGCACGCAATATTGGCCCAGGTGAGCTGTTGGAATACGGCAAACAGATCAAAGGGATCGTGCTAGAGGACGGATCAGTCGGCAGCCACGCAACAATCGTTGCACGTGCGTGGGCCATCCCACTTGTCATCAACGCCAAGGGCATCGTGCGCGAGGCGCTGAACGGCGATAGCATTCTGGTCGACGGCGAACAGGGTATCGCCCACCTGCGGCCGGACGAAACCGTACAAGGCGCGTTCCGCGACAAGATCGCCATGCTTACACGGGCGCAGGAACGCTATGCGTCGATCCGTGATCAGCCTGCCCAGACCAAGGACGGCACGAAAATCACGCTTCAGATGAATGCAGGTCTGATTGCGGATCTGCCATCGCTGGATGGGTCAGGTGCCGAAGGCGTTGGCCTGTTCCGTACCGAGCTACAATTCCTTGTACGCAACCAAATGCCGCGCAGGGCCGAGCTTTCGGCGCTGTATTCCCGCGTCCTAAAGGCCGCGAAGGGACAGCGCGTCGCTTTTCGCACCCTTGATATCGGGTCGGATAAGGTGCTGGCCTATATGAAGCCCAACGACGAACCCAATCCTGCAATGGGCTGGCGGGCGATCCGCGTGGGGCTCGATAAACCCGGTGTGCTGCGGATGCAGTTACAGGCGCTGATCCGTGCCGCGAATGGCGGGCCGCTTTCAGTCATGTTCCCGTTCATCGCCCAATACGACGAATTCCGCGCAGCCAAGGCTGAGGTGGACAAGGCGCTTGCGCGCGAACGCAAACAAGGACGCCCCCTGCCCAGCGATCTGCAAGTCGGCGCGATGCTGGAAACCCCATCGCTGGGTTATGCGCCAGATGCATTTTTCAAAGAGGTTGATTTCCTCTCGGTCGGGGGCAACGATTTGAAACAGTTTTTCTTTGCCGCTGACCGCGAGAATGAACGCGTGCGCAAACGCTATGACACGCTGAACCCCGCGTTTTTGCAGTTCCTGCAATCCATTGTGGCGCGTTGCGATGCCCACGGCACCCCAATTTCATTCTGCGGAGAGGACGCTGGCCGTCCTGTCGAGGCGCTGGTGTTTGCCGCCATCGGGATCCGGTCGTTGTCTATGCGCCCGGCGTCCATCGGGCCGGTCAAACATCTGCTGCGCCGTGTCGATCTGGGCGAAGTTCGTGCCATTATCGACGATGCAGTGGCCAACGGGGATCAATCGGTGCGCCGTGCCGTTGCCGATTGGCTTGTTTATCAGGTCTAGGCCGTTTTTACGGGCACGTCACGCGCTGCCAGTACCGTGTGAAATTCGTCTAAGACAGCCGTTTCGCCATGGTCACGGGCCAGTTTGCGCAAACAGAAATGCACATGCGCCATCTGCACATAGTAATCGGTAAAGGCGTAGTTGGTCCCTGCCCCTGCAGCTGCGCCTAAGATTGGCACCGCCTGCGTCGCGAGCTTTTGACTAAGGACCGTGGCGAATTTCGGGGCGACCTTGCCGATCAAGCCATGGACCGCAGCCCCCGTAAGCCCAATCCGCGTGCCAAAGAATGACGTGTCCACACCATCATCATCCGCGCCCGGCCCGCCAGAGCCAAAGACGGCAAGGCATTCGATCCGCGTCTTGGTTGATGTCGGGTCTTCGCCGTATTGGGCCGCAACGCCTTGCACCGCGCGAAAGATCACTGTGGTCGCAACTGGCAATTCGGCCAATGCCGTAGGCAAGCCGCCAAGCCCGCCCAGCGCCCCTGAAATGGCGCCGATCACCTTGTGGGTCCCCTCACCAGCCGAATAGCGCCCTTGGGTCCGGTTGGCGGTGTCATAGCTGATTTCCAAGGCCCTGCGGGCGGCGGTCTCAATCTGGTCCCACGCCCCTGCAGGCAACATTTTCAACGTATCCACAACCTGACCACCAACGAAATTGATCGCTTTCATCAAGACACCGTTCGCCCGCCTTTGGCGAACGACTAGCGCCGCAATTGCGGTTTTCGCATCGTCAGATAGGGCGGTGGAATGGATCAGATCAGTTGTCATCAGATTAACATGGGGCCACTGCGGTGATATTTCAATTCCGCGCGGCTGTGACCGTTCCCGTCACCCCGTTCCACGCATCCGCGCGCAGGGCGATCCCCAGCACCCGATCGGGGTTCGTTGGTGGCGGCATGATAACCCCCGTCAACGGCTGGAACCCGTAGCGTCCGTAATATGGCGCATCACCGACCAGCATGATGCGGTCCCACCCTTGCTTGCGTGCCGCCCCGATACAGCGGTGGATCAGCATCGCAGCCAGACCTTCACCCTGCCGCGTCGGATGCACCGCTATGGGGCCAAGCAATGCCGTGCGCGCACCGCCGACCAACACGGGCCAATGACGGATCGCACCCGCCAATATCCCCGCACCATCGCGTGCAGTCAGGCAAAGCGGACCAATGGGATCAACCCCGTCGCGCAACCGGTAAGACGACAGCGCCGACCGCCCCGGCGCAAAGCACAGATCATATAGCGCCTCGACCTCCCACCAGTCGTCTGGGCCTTCGGGGGCCAATGTGATTGCGTCGGTTTGCACCACGTTCCCCTCTGGTCATCGCGCTGCGGCAAAGCTACCTATTCGGGACAGCAACGAAAAGGTGTTTTAGGGATGTTTTACGAACCCAAGGATGGCCACGGCCTGCCGCACAATCCATTCAACGCAATTGTCACACCGCGCCCGATTGGCTGGGTGTCGACACGCGGTACAGATGGAAAGGATAACCTTGCGCCCTATTCGTTTTTCAACGCCGTTGC
Organism: Yoonia sp.; assembly: GCA_029250945.1. Taxonomy (GTDB): domain Bacteria; phylum Pseudomonadota; class Alphaproteobacteria; order Rhodobacterales; family Rhodobacteraceae; genus Yoonia. Next base: position 20,608 of record JAQXEG010000048.1, on the reverse strand, counting down.
CTATAAGCCACCACAGGTGATGTTCGCCTCAACCTCGGCCAAGCCGGACCGCGGCGACACAAAGGATAGCGTGGCCAATATTCGTGACACAGGCGTCTTTGCGATCAATATCGTCAGCTTTGCCCTGCGCGATGCGATGAACGCAACCTCTGGCCCGTGGGGGCGCGAGGTTGACGAATTTGAACATGCCGGACTGGATAAGGCCGCCTGTGATACTATCAATTGCGCCCGCGTTGCCGCATCCCCAGCCACGCTGGAATGCAAGCTGACGCAGATCGTTCAATTGCCCGGCGTGGCAAATTTCGCGGTCTTCGGCGAGGTCACAGGCGTGCACATGCGCGATGATTGCATGACAGACGGGCTGTTTGATGTCCGCACCTTTAGCCCGCTGTCCCGCTTGGGGTATCGCGACTATGCGACGGTGACGGACCCGTTCAGCCTGAACCGGCCGAACGAGTAAACAATTCAGTGGCCGCCAAGAACGCCTGTCTTCACACCGTAATCAACCGCGATTTCATAGTCCGGATCATCGTCGCTATCGACGACGAGGTGCCCGGCCTTTGACAGCAGCTCGTGGCATTCGCGGGTCAGATGGCGCAGTTGGATACACTTGCCCGCAGCCTCGTATTTGCCAGCCACAGCTTCAATCGCTTGCAGGGCAGATTGGTCAACAACGCGGCTGCCTTCGAAATCAATGATGACCAGCGATGGGTCGCCGTTGATTTTGAACAGCTCAGAAAACCCTTCGGCTGAGCCAAAGAAAAGCGGGCCGTTGATCTTATAGACCTTGGCGCCGTCGGCGGTTTCCTCGGTGCTGGCGTAGATGCGTTTGGCGTTGTTCCATGAATAGGCCAGGGCGGAGACGATCACGCCGACGACCACGGCGGTTGCCAGATCAGTCATCACGGTCACAATCGTCACAAGCACAATCACAAATGCATCTGTCGCAGGCACCTTACGCAGGATCGTCAAGCTGTTCCATGCGAAGGTGCCGATCACGACCATGAACATCACCCCGACCAGTGCCGCCAGCGGGATTTGTTCGATCAGGCCAGATGCAAACATGATGAAGCACAGCAAGAATAGCGCCGCAGCAATACCCGCGATACGGGTCCGACCACCGGATTTCACATTGATCATCGACTGGCCGATCATCGCACAGCCGCCCATACCGCCAAAGACGCCAGTCACAGTGTTTGCAACACCTTGGGCCACGCATTCTTGGGACGCGCCGCCGCGCTTGTTAGTCATTTCACCCACAAGGTTCAGCGTCAGCAAGCTTTCGATCAGGCCAATTGCCGCAAGGATCAGCGCGTATGGCAGGATAATCCACAATGTCTCGGCATTAAACGGCACCATGGGGATGTGGAATGCAGGCAGCCCGCCCTGGATCGACGCCAGATCGCCGACGCGCGGCACATCTAGGCCAAAGCCGATCACGATCGCCGCAACGATCCCGATGCCAGCAAGCGGCGCAGGAATGATGTTTGTGATTCGTGGCATGATCCAAATGATCCCCATCGTCACAGCAACAAGCGCCAGCATCATCGCCATTGGCGCGCCTGACAGCCATTGACCGCCTTCCAGCCCGTGTGCACCAACCACAGCGGACCCGGGGACCTGAAACTGGCTCATCTGCGCAAGGAAAATAACGATGGCGAGGCCGTTTACAAACCCCAGCATGACGGGATGCGGCACCAAGCGGATGAATTTCCCCCAGCGCATGATGCCCACAAAAATCTGGATCAGGCCCATCAGGACCACAGTCGCAAAAAGGTATTCGACGCCGTGTTGTGCCACCAGCGACACCATCACAACCGCCAAGGCACCTGTTGCACCAGAAATCATACCCGGCCGACCGCCGATCAGTGCCGTGATCAAACCAACGATGAACGCCGCATAAAGCCCGACCAGCGGGTTCACACCAGCGACAAAGGCGAATGCGACCGCCTCTGGCACCAAGGCCAAGGCAACGGTCAGGCCAGAAAGCACCTCAACCCGAATACGGGCGGGGGTCAGTGGCGCATCAGGGTCGCGTAGCGCAAGGCTGTCTGCAAATCGTGTCAAAAGGGCCTGCGCCATAAGGGATATCCTGCGTTCAAACTGTCTGTTGCGCCGCCCCTACCAAGGGGCGTGTGAAATGTCACCCCCCGCAATCGCCGTTGCCTGCGTACGCAACATACATCAAAGTGAAATGGATTGGTGTCACCGTGGATAGTGACGTGAGTGGGGGCAATAAAACGATGACGCGATTTCTAGGCATAATTGGCGGGTCAGGCCTGTATGACATCCCTGGGTTAAAGGATCCCAAATGGATTGATGTTCAAAGCCCATGGGGCGCGCCATCAGACGCCATTTTGACCGGGACCTTGGCGGGGACACGGCTTGCGTTTCTCCCCCGACATGGACGCGGCCATGTGCATAGTCCGACCACCGTGCCCTACCGTGCCAATATCGACGCGCTCAAGCGGCTTGGCGTAACGGATGTTGTCAGTATTTCGGCCTGTGGATCATTCCGCGATGATCGCCAGCCGGGGGATTTTGTCGTCGTGGATCAGTTCATTGACCGCACATTTGCACGCGACAAATCGTTCTTTGGCCCAGGCTGTGTGGCCCATGTCAGCGTGGCGCATCCGACCTGCCCGACCCTTTCGGCGGCCTGCATGAAGGCGGGCAATGTCGCGGGTGTGGCCATGCACAACGGCGGCACATATCTGGCGATGGAAGGGCCGCAGTTTTCATCCCAAGCCGAAAGCCACATGTACCGGTCATGGGGCTGTGATGTGATTGGCATGACAAATATGCCCGAGGCAAAGCTCGCGCGTGAAGCCGAGCTGCATTATGCATCCATCGCAATGATCACCGATTTCGACAGCTGGCATCCCGATCATGGGGCCGTCGATGTGTCCGATGTGATCGCAACATTGCAAGGCAATGGCACCAAAGCCCGCGACCTTGTCATCGCGCTATGCGCTGGACTTGCGGATGCTGGGGTGGTCTGCGAAGACGGCTGTGACACTGCCCTAACCCACGCGATCATGACAGCGCCTGACAAACGCGATCCAGACTTGATTGCCAAACTCGACGCCGTTGCCGGCCGCGCCCTTTGAAAGACCTGAGCTATGAAAACTGTCCAAGACTATATCCGTACGATCCCCGATTTCCCGCACGCGGGGATCATGTTTCGCGATGTGACCACACTGTTTTCTGATCCACGCGGGTTTCGGATTGCGATTGATCAATTGCTGCACCCCTACGCCGGCATGGACATCGACAAGGTGGTCGGGCTTGAAGCACGTGGCTTTATCCTTGGTGGTGCAATTGCCCACCAGCTTGGCAAAGGATTTGTGCCGATCCGCAAAAAGGGCAAGCTGCCGGGTAAAACGATTGAGCAAGCCTATACGCTGGAATACGGCGAGGCGGTCATGGAGGTACATGATGATGCCTTGCAGGCCGGTGAAAAGGTATTGATGGTGGATGATCTGTTGGCTACCGGCGGCACCGCCGAGGCGGGTATCAAGCTGATTGAACGGATGGGTGCGGTCGTGGCGGGCTGTGCGTTTGTGATTGACCTGCCTGATTTGGGCGGACGCAAGAAACTGGAAACGATGGGCATGGATGTGCACGCGCTATGCGCTTTCGACGGGGATTAATCCCCGCCGACCGCTTGGGGGCCAGCCCCCAAACCCCCGAGGTACTTGTCGCAAATGGAAAATAGCCGTGAGGCTAGATGATTGGCACCACAGCGCCGGGATTCATAATGCCCATCGGATCAAGTGCGGTTTTGATCGCGCGCATCATTGCAAGCTTTTCGGGTGATGCATAGGTGGCCAGATCGCTTACCTTTAGCCTGCCCACGCCATGTTCAGCGCTGACCGATCCGCCAAATTCATGGGCCAGATCATGCACCAGCGTTTTCACAGCTTGCCGGTCATCTTCATGATCGGCGCGGGTCCAACCGGGTTGCGGGAACACGTTGTAATGCAGGTTGCCGTCACCCAGATGCCCGAAACAATTGATCCGATAGTCGCCCAGCTTTGCCAGCCGCGCCTTGCCCGCGTCGATGAAGTCCGGGATCGTGCTAAGCGGGACAGAAATATCGTGGCTACTGATGGAGCCGATGCGCCGGTTTGCCTCGGGGATGTTTTCGCGGATCGCCCAAAGATCGGCACGCTGGCCAGCGGATTGGGCGATGACCCCGTCGGTTGTCAGGCCCGCATTCATTCCCAGTTCAAACAGGGTGGTTAAGGACGCAACAGGATCGCCAGATGCTGACATGCCCACATCAATCAGCACGCACCATTCAGGTATCTCAGCGAAGGGTGTTTTGACCTCTGGCCCAACCTCGGACAGGAAGTCAAAACCTTGCCGGTTGATGAGTTCGAAAGCGCTGAGGCTGTCACCGATCACATCGCCCGCCAATGCCAACAGATCGAGCGCTGCTTGCGGGGATGGCACCACCATCATCGCAGCCCCCGTCGCGGCGGGGCGCGGCACGAGACGCAAAGCGGCCGCTGTGATAATCCCCAACGACCCCTCGGACCCGATCATCAGATTGCGCAGGTCATAGCCGGTGTTGTCTTTGCGCAAGCGGCTAAGACCGCGCCAGATTGACCCGTCAGGGCGCACCACCTCTAGCCCGAGGCATTGCGCACGTGCATTGCCATAGCGCAAGACATTCACGCCGCCCGCGTTTGTGGCAAGCAAGCCCCCAATCCGCGCCGACCCTTCGGATGCCAACGACAGCGCGAACATGCGGTCCGCGTCTTCTGCCACCTTTTGCACATCAGCAAGGATCACGCCTGCATCACAGACCAACACATTCTCGGACGGATAGACCGCATGGATGCGCGTCATACGGTCAAGGGTCAGGACAACCGGCGCGGGGCCAGTTTCCATGATTTGCCCCCCGACAAGACCCGTGCCACCGCTATAGGGCACGATCCCGATGCGGGCCGCGGCACAGGCGCGCACGACGGCCGCGACCTCATCTGTGGATGCGGGGGCCACAACGAACCCCTGCCCTTTCCACCGGCCACGGGGTTCGGTCACATAGGGGGTCGCGTCCTTGAATGCGGCAGCGGGCAAAATTGCGCGCAGCTCTGCCTCGAATGCAGGGGTGACAGGGTTCAGCATGGCGTGTCTCCGGTTCAGTCGAAACACATATGTCCCCAAGCCGCGCTGGGTTCAACCCTAGCTTGCGCGCCGCGCCCCTTCGGACAATGCGCCCAGTTTGGCGTAAGCGATATCAGGATCAACAGCACCAAAGCCGGCAAACGTGCCAAAGCCACAATCAGATCCAGCAATCACACGGTCCGCGCCGACAATATCGGTAAAGCGGTCAATGCGTTGTGCCACCAGATCGGGGTGTTCGACAAAGTTTGTCGTTGTGTCCACAACACCAGGCACAAGGATTTTATCGGCGGGGATTTCGGCCTTGCGGTCCCGGAACACGGCCCATTCGTGCCCATGGCGGGGATTGGATGTCTCGAACAAAACCGACGACGCCTTGGTCGACATCAGCGTGCTGAACATCTTATCCATCGAGATATCGCAGACGTGCGGCCCTTCGTAGTTGCCCCAGCAGATATGCACGCGCACGCGGTCGGCGGGAATGTCGGACAACGCGTGATTTAGCGCCGCAACATGTGATGCGGCTATCTTCAGGAATTCATCATCAGACAAATCGTTGAACAGCATATGGCGCGACAGTGCGAGATCGGGGCAATCAAGCTGGAGTTGCAGACCCGAGGCAACGATCGTCTCATACTCGGCCTTCATCGCATCCGCGAGAGCGGCGAGGTAGGCCTCACGCGTTTTGTAAAAATCATTCTGCAAGAACAGTGAAATCACACCCGGGCTGGCCGCATTCATAAAGCCACGTTCAACCCCATGCTCAGCCATTGCGGCCTTGAGGTTGGCGATGTCTTTTTCCAGCTCGCCCTGCCCTTTGGACTTCACCTCACCCACACACATTGGGCGTGCGTATTGCGGGCTGCCACCATCGTCGGCAAGCCGTTTGAGGAACGTCGGGAACTGTTTCAGGTCAGCGGGCGCATTGCGCGGGCTGTCACCGTCAAAACCGGTATAGCGGTCCTTGACGTAGGTCGCATAGGAAATCTTGGACGTCTCGCCGTCACTGACGATATCCACACCCGCCGCGACCTGTTTGGCCACCGTCTGGGAAACAGCGCAGGTCATGCAGGCATCGAAATCGGCTTGGGAATAATCGGTTTTATTCTCGCGCGCGAAAATGAAATCCACGACCTCTTGGCTGCGGGGCAGCGACCCCACGTGGGTGGTTAGAATTTTGGACATCTCAGTTGCCTTTCCAGGTGGGACCAGCCGGATCAGCGGTCGATACCACGCGGTATAGAGAAGCCTCGCCCGTCATGGAAGGGACCGCGTTGTATGCGATGCCCGCAGGGACCGACATTGTGTCGCCGGGCGCCAATGTGGCCGCACCATCAGCCCACGTCACGCGCCAGTGGCCGCGCATGGGCATCAGCACGGTCGGCACTTTGACCGACGCCTTGGCGTCGGTGGCCGAGCCGCGGGTAATGAAGTCAATTTCAAAGCCCGGCTTATCGCGCAAAAGGCCGTGTTCACCAATCACATCCACCGGTTTGCGATCCGCGAGAGCCATCAGATCAAGATAGCGGGCAACATGGTTCGGCAACACCTCACGCGTGGTTGGTTCGGGCCGTTTAGCCAGTTCCGCGTCTGTCATCACCGGCATCGGTGCCACCCCTTCGGGCAGTTTTTGCTGGCGCTTGGTGTCATACAGCTTGCCATCTTCACCCAGCACAAGGCCATGGTCCGCAGCATCCTCGATCACTTGCGGGGCCCACATAACGCCGCCGCCTGCGTCATCGCCACCTAGCACAGCAGTGATCATGCCATAATCCGTGCCGATATTCTCAAATCCGCGGAAAATCCCTGTTGGAATGTTGAAGATATCGCCTTCTTCCAGCGTCACCTCGCCCGCATCGCCATAACGGCCCCAGAAAAACCGCCAGCGGCCTTTGAGGACAAAGAATACCTCGGCCGTGTGATGGTCGTGCAAGGAGTTGCGGCAATGAGGCGGCTGGCCCGCCGCACCAATGTTGAACCCGTGCGGAATACCGATATGCACATGCTGATCGGGGCTTTCGGACACGCCGCCACCAATGATGGTAAAGTTCTCTTTTTGGTCCGAACCCGGCGTGTGAGCATCAATAAATGCGGTCTTGCAGGGCTGCAGATCGCCATAGCGCACAATGCGGGCTTCCATTTCAGCAGGTGTCATCGTCTCTCCTTCTGGCGGCTTACCCCCGCCTCGCTTTTTTCCAAATATTCAAAAAACCTATGCCGACTGAAGCAGGATTTGCTTCCACACATAAGGTTCATCAAACAATACATATTCACGACGCAGGCCCCATGGGCCGAACTCTGCATGGGCGGCCCCCATGATGTACACATCCGCACCTGTTGGCGCACCGAACGCCCCCCAGCCTGTGTGCTTCCCACGCAGCGACCAGCGGATCGCAGCACGCGGCGGCATCATTGGATCGTCGCGACCGATCTGGTGATCAATCGTAAAGGTGGCATTAGGGAACGACGCACGCAAACCGGTCCAGAACCGATCCGCATCCCCATGGGACTGCCCCTGCACACCGCCGGGATAGTATAGGTTACACGCGCGGTCGTATTTTTCGGGGATCACGGCTAGATCGGCCCCCATAATACGGGTTAGGATTTCTGCATAGGCCCCGCCCCATTCGTTGTCGTTACCCCGCCCCTTGTACGGTCCGGGTTGATCAACATCGGGGGTAAACGGCATCTTGGCGTTGTCGCCTTCCGCCGCAATTTGTGCAGCGGCAAAGTCCTTTGGATCCCACCCCAGTTGGCGCACGATCGCGCCTTGATCACGGATCAACCATTCGTCGTTGATCTGGTTATTGATCGCATGGCAGTCCGCGATGATCCGGTACACCAGCTTTTTGCTCGTTGCCTTGCCATAGACACCGTCACCCGTATGGGTCGCGGTCGACAGCAGGCGGTGGGATGACAACATCCCCTCTTCGGGTGTGCCAGACCAGATCACATCCTCGCCCAGAAGCGTGCGGTCAGGAAATTCGGCCAAGGTGGACATAGTCGCGCCAATAACATCCTTGTTGCCGATCACGATCGACGCGGGTGAGCGGACGACGATATCGTCGCTGTAGTAGTCATGCAGCGTGGCTAGTCCGCGATCTTCCCAGATTTCCTTGGTGATGCCAATGATGTAATCGGGAAAATCTTTCCAACGGTTGCTAAAGCCCTTCATTGGTCGTGTCCTTTTGGTTGTCTGCTGGATTGACGCTGGATCAGCGCACTTTCGATTTCGATGGCCCTGTCGGGCGCAGATTTGTCTTCGATCTTGGTCATAAGGCGGTCCACGGTCGCATCAACCATTCGGTTAAGCGGCTGGCGCATCGTCGTCAGGCTGTAGGCCGCCCAAGACGCCATCGGCACATCGTCATAGCCGACAACGGCCACATCATCAGGCACCGATAGCCCCAGTTCACCGCGCAAACAATCCATCACGGCGAATGCCATATGGTCGTTGCCAACAAAGATCGCGTCAGGAGGTGACCGCCGGTCCATCAGATCAAGTGTCGCGGCGCGCGCGACCTCTCGGTCATACATGCCATCAACGATGCGGGGTGTGATGCCCGCCACCTCTAGCCGGTTGCTAAAGCCCAGTTGCCTATCACGCCCAGTTGATGACCCTTGCCACCCCCCGATGTGGGCGATGTTTTGGTGCCCGCAGGACAGCAAAAATTCCGCAACCTTGGCCCCGCCTTCGCGATTGGCCGAGGTAACAGATGATATATGCGCACCATCCTGCCCGCGGTTGAACATGACCACCGGAATGCCTGCATCGGCGCATCGTTCGGTCAGGGCGGACGACATGCCGACACTGGCCGTGATGATCCCTTCGACTTGGTAATCTATCAGTTCCTGTAAAACGCGGGCCACATGATCGTTATCATTGGACGCTGTGAAAACAAGGATATGATAGCCCTTCGCCTGAAGCGCATTTGACAGGCGTTCCAAGGCAAGCGGGTAAAACTGATTGTCCAGATAAGCCACCACAAGGCCGATGATCCGGCTTTTGCCGGTGATCATCGCACGTGCCATCATGTTGGGGCGATACCCCAGCTCAGCCGCGGCGCGTTTGACCTTTTCCACGGTCTTGGCACTGGCCGAGGCACCGGGCGTGAACACGCGGCTCACCGCTGATTGGCTGACGCCAGCCAGCTCGGCCACTTGAAGAGATGTCACAACCCCCATCAGTCCGCCGTCCAGCCGCCGTCGATCATCAACGATGATCCGGTCATCAATGCGCTTGCATCAGAGGCCAGATAGACCACGGGCCCCATGATATCCGTCACCTCGCCCACGCGGCCCAGCTTGATCTTTTCCTCGATCCATTTGAGCCGCTCAGGGTTCTGGAACGTGCTTTCGGTCAGGGCGGTTCGGATAAATGTCGGGCAGATCGTGTTGACCCGAATACCAAGCGGGCCCCACTCAATCGCCATGGCCTTAGTGAACCCTTCGACGCCGAATTTTGTTGCGCAATAGACAGCGCGATCCACCCCACCCACATGGGCCATTTGGCTGGTGATGTTGATCAGGCTGCCGGGTTTGCCCGCCGCAATCAGCCCTTTGGCAACCGCTTGGGTCAGGAAATACGCGCCCTTTAAGTTCAGCGCCTGCACCGCGTCAAAATCGTCGGCTGTGGTTTCCGCCGCCGGTCCGTGCCGCGCCAAACCTGCCGAGTTGACCATGATGTCAAACGGACCCGCCGCAGCAACGGCAGCAGCCGTCGCATCCGTATCCGCCACATCCAGCGGTATCGCATCTGCGATCATGCCTGCTGCGCGCATCTGCGCGACCGCATCGTCAAGTTTGCCAATGGACCGCGCCGCAAGTGTGACCGCAGCCCCCGCCTCGGCCAAGGCCACGGCGCACGCCAGACCAATCCCACTGGACGCGCCCGCAACAAGCGCCTTTTTACCCAAAAGGTGAAAACTTGGCGTCTGGGGGAGCGTCATTGGAAATCCCTTCGCGGGGTTGCAGTGTAGGAGCCTCCGGCGGAGGTATTTTTGGCAAGAGGAAGCATCATGGCATTTGCCGCATGCGGGCGAAGACATCGACGCCAAGCTGGGCGTAGATATCGATCATATCCAGCAAGACCCAGTTTTCACGGATTTTGCCATCCTCAAGCCGCCAGAAATCAAGGCTGCGCATGGATACTTTTTGCCCCGCAGGTGCGATGCCGAGCCATCCACTGTGGGTGATTGATTGGACCATATCAGGCCAGCCCGTGACAGCCGCATAATTGCCGTCACCAAAGAAGTGGAATGTCAGATCATCATCCGCCTGCCCCCGATCCGGCATCGCCGCCAGAAACGGGATTTGGTGATGTTCGCGAAACCCTTGGATGCCGCGTGCGGTGCCGATGCCCGCAGGCCCGTACCAATTCATCTGGGACGACCAAAAGCGCGGCAGCTCCATCGCCTCGACGGGTTCGCGCGGATGACGAGTAAGTGCAGCCAGCATATCAATGATGTGCTGTTTGGATGTTTCAGACAGCGCCTGATCATGCGACCCCAGCCCGTCACATGACGCTGGTCCCGGCACACAGAATTCGCGCCCCAAGCTTGGCACCATGGGCCAGACGCCTGCCTGCATCATCAGTTCGGGGATATCCCAGATGGCTTGGATTTCAACGATCTGCCCATCCACGATGCGGTAATATTCGTGGAACCGCATATGCACGAGACGCCCTGTTGGCGGCATATCAAGGAAGGGCGCATCAAAGCTGCCCAAGTAATGCCCACCACACCCGACCCAATCATTGCCGTGGTCATCCGCCCCCGCCATCACTATCCAGTCGCGGCGTTCGACGTCAGGCAGTGCGGCCATCAGCGGCGCATAGACGCGGGTGAAATATTCCCCCCCCGTCATATCACCGAATGGTGCGCACATATGCACAACCGCATCATCAGCCAGAATACCGCCCAGCGCATCGGCCACGCCGACGCCATCGCGCATCGCTTTGCGCAGTGGCCCGATCAGGGCGCGGTGGGCGGCGTGGTCTGTCACTCAGCCGCGTCCTTATAAGGTGCGGGGCCGCCGTAAGGTACGTTCAAGCCGCCGTAACGGCGCACACGCACGTTGCATTGTTCGGCGTGCCCCACAAACCCTTCCAGCAGGCAAAGGCGCGAGCCATAGGCACCAATCTCTGCCGCCGCTTCGTCCGTCGTAATTTTCTGGTAGCTATGGGTTTTCAGATACTTACCAACCCAAAGGCCACCAGTATAACGCCCGGCCTTTTTCGTAGGCAACGTGTGGTTAGTGCCGATCACCTTATCACCGTTGGCCACATTCGTGCGCGGTCCAAGGAACAGGGCGCCATAGCACGTCATATGCTCAAGGAACCAATCGTCGCGGTCGGTCATGATCTGCACGTGCTCCGATGCGATATCGTCGGCGACGGCCAGCATTTCATCATAGTTGTCACAGACGATAATCTCGCCGAATTCTTCCCATGATTGACGCGCCGTATCTGCGGTTGGAATGATCTCGAGCAGGCGATCAATCTCTATCATAGTTTCACGCGCCAGTTTTTCGGAATTGGTCAGCAGCACGGCGGGCGAGTTATAGCCGTGTTCGGCCTGCCCCAGCAAATCGGTTGCACAAAGCTCTCCGTCGGCGGCGGTTTCATCCGCGATCACCATGGTCTCGGTCGGGCCAGCAAACAGGTCGATGCCGACGCGGCCAAACAGCTGGCGCTTGGCCTCGGCCACGAATGCATTGCCAGGCCCGACGAGCATGTGAACGGGATCAATCGTTTCGGTCCCAATGGCCATTGCGCCAATCGCTTGGATGCCACCCATGACGTAAATCTCATGTGCGCCACCAAGGTGCATCGCGGCGATGACGGCAGGGTTTGGCGCGCCGTTAAACGGCGGGGTGCAGGCAATGATGCGCGGCACCTTTGCGACCGACGCGGTGGCGACCGACATATGCGCGGAGGCGACCATTGGAAACTTGCCGCCGGGAACGTAGCAGCCGACAGATTGCACGGGGATGTTTTTGTGGCCAAGGATCACACCGGGCATCGGTTCGACCTCGATATCGAGCATGCTGTCGCGCTGGGCTTGGGCGAAATTGCGCACCTGTTCTTGGGCGAACTTCAGGTCGGCCATGTCGCGGTCGGACACTTGGGCCATCAGGTCCTCGATCTCGGCCAGCGACAATTTGTAGGACGCAGGTGAGTAGTTATCGAACTTTTCGGACATCTCGCGCACGGCCATATCACCACGGGTTTCGATGTCTTTCAATCCAGCCTCAACAATGGCGCGAACTTTGGTGTCATCATCGGCGCGGTCGGCCTCAGAGCGGGCAGTTTTCAGGTGGCGAATTGTCATAACGCAGTTCCTTTTTTCATTCGTGATCCGGGGGCCACATCGTGATGCCCGGCAAAAATATCGACGCCCATTTGCAAGAGAACGTCGGGAATATCGACCATCACCCAGTTTTCGATCAACAGATCATCTGTGCGGCGATACCAATCGCAGACCCGCATTAAAAGCGTTTCTCCGCAGCTGGGTTGGCCAAGAAAATCATGGGCGCGCACCGCCATCAGCGACGGCCAGCCGCCAAGTGCTGCATAGTCGCCATCGCCAAAGCGGGTGAAATGTGCGGTCACACCATTGTTTGATGATCCGCCGCCCCAGAACGAAAACGCGCCTTCGAACGGGACCTGAAAAGCGGCAAAATCTTCGACACCAACAAAGCTGCCAAAGGCGGCGGGGCCGTACCACATCATATTGTCGTGCCAATAGGGGCGCCATGCCTCGTCCTTGGTGGCGAGGCCCGCCAGCATATCGGTGATCAACTGATAGGTGCTGTGGCTGTGGTCGGGATCGTTTTCACCCAGTTGCAAACCGTCTTGGGTCGCGGGGGCGGGAATGAAACCGGTGTAACCCTTTTGCGTCGCGGGGCTAGTAAACTCAGCCGGCCATTGGCCTGTCGCGATCATCAGTTGCGGCAGATCAAGGTAGATATGGCTTTCGACGATCCGGTCGCCATCAAAGCGGTGGAATTCGCCAAACCGCAGATATTCCAACCGGTCGCTTGGTGTCAGGCCGAACAGCGGCGCGCCAAAATGGCCGACGTAATTGCCATGTGTGGCAACCCAATTGGTGCCTTCAAAACGGCCACCGATCAGAATGTCATCGCGCCGGTGCAGCCCACGAAACGCAGTCGTCAGCGCACCAATGAACCCGTCCAGATAGGCGCCCGCACCTGCCAGATCATTCCACGGATGCACGATATGAAACACGGCATCATCCGCAAACAAGCCAAGCGTCGCCTGCCGCGACGCCGCAGCGTCCGGCGTGGCAAAGCTTTGCGCCCAATCATGGACAGCCTGTTTACGGGTCAGGTGGCTCATGGCTTGGGTGGTTCCTTGTCGCCACGATCAAAGGCTTCCCAGCCTTCGCCGTTAAAGCAATCCACGCCCAGCTGCGCCAGAACATACGGGAAATCGACCATGACGTAATTGTCAGTGATGCGGCCATCCTCGACCTTCCAGAAATCCATATAGCGGATTTCGATCCGTTTGCCGGTGGGTTCAATGCCCATGAAGGTGCCGCCATGCGTCGCCTCTTGCCGGCCAAATGCGGCGGCCCATTCGCCCATATACAAACGGGCCTCATCGACGCAGACCTTATCGTGGAACGCGGCCTGAAACGGCTTTTGCCAATTGTCCTGAAACGCCTGCAGGTCAGGCTTGGTGCCACAGCCCGCGTTGCCCATCCAGCGAAATGATTGCGCGAAGAATTCGCCGATGTCGCCAATGCGGTGGTCATTCAGACCGTCCACCATACCTTCGATCACAGCCTTAGTTTCGGCTGTTTTTGACATGTCGGTATCGCGGGTCAGAACCGCTTGTTCAGGGCGTGCGCCAGTCATGCAATATCCTTTGCAGTGGTCGTGCGGGGGCTACAGTCAGCCGCCCCCGCCTATGTGAAAACAGGTGTTACAGGCGTTCGCCGGACGTGCGGTCAAACAGGTGACAAATGTCAGCTGGAATGGATGCCGACACAGGCTCGCCGATTTTGGTGCGGTAATCCTTGGTGGATTTCACCGACAGGATTGTGCCACCCGCGCGCATGGTGACCATCGTCGCCTCGCCCAGCAGTTCCAGCGAATACACAGCAGAGTTTGCTTGCGCCGCACCTTCCGCAACTGCGGCATCTTCTGCGCGGAACCCAAGCGTCACCGGTCCAGACACATCCGTGCGCAGACCAGAAATGCTAATCTTGTCGGCTGTGAAGGTGCCGTGCTGCAGATCACCGTCCACAAGGTTCATTGCAGGGCTACCGATAAAGCCGGCCACAAATGTGTTCGCGGGCATGTCATAGATCTCAGTCGGTGTGCCAACCTGCTGCACCATGCCTTTGTTCATCACAACAACACGGTCCGCGAGCGTCATCGCCTCGATCTGGTCGTGGGTCACGTAGATGGTGGTCGTCTTCAGCTCATGGGACAGGTTCTTGATCTGCGCACGGGTAGAAACACGCAGCTTTGCGTCCAAGTTCGACAGCGGTTCATCCATTAAGAACACATTGGGTTCGCGCACAACCGCACGGGCAAGTGCGACGCGCTGACGCTGACCACCGGACAATTCAGCTGGCTTACGGTGCAGGAACTCATCCAGCTCAACCATCGCCGAGGCGCGTTTGACCAAGGCGTCGTGATCGCCACCAACTTTACGTACCTTCAACGGAAAGCGGATATTTTCGTAAACATTCATGTTGGGGTAAAGCGCGTAAGACTGGAACACCATCGCCACATCGCGGTCCTTGGGGTCAAGGTCATTGATCCGCTTGCCGTCGACCATAATGTCGCCGCCCGTCGCATCCTCAAGCCCTGCGATCATGCGCATTGTCGTTGTCTTGCCGCAACCCGACGGGCCGAGCAGCACAAGAAACTCTTGATCTGCAATCGTAAGATTGAAATCGTGGACACCAATAAAGTCGCCCCAGCGTTTGCTGACATTGCGCAGTTGAATTTCGGCCATAGTCTCCCCGCATTTTTTGATTTTTGCATACGTTTGCAAAAACACTGCATTGATTCCCCGAATCGCGCAAGCCCCAATTACATAAAGGGAAAAATATCCGATTATCGCAGATTTATCCTTGCGTGACTGGGGCATTCGCCCGTTAACTTGCAATCGTATGCAATTGGCTGAACGATTCGGCTTGCGCAAACCAAGCGTCCTGCACGCGACAGGACAAACGTGATAACGGGAGAACGACAATGAAACTATTTAAGTACGCTGCACTTGGTACGGCAACCGCCGTCCTGATGGGCACAAGCGCAATGGCTGCGGGCCACGGGTGTAACGTCACCGAAGGCCGCATCAACATCGTGGGCAACGAATTTCCTGCGATCCAATCTGTTGCTGCTGCCGCAATCGGCTGCGCATCCGGCATTGAAGCGGAAAGCAACCTGACTGCTGACCACCAGAAGATCAACGTCGCTGGCATGACCGGCAACCCTGCTGAATACACATCTGCGATTGTTGCAAACTCTTCTATCGTGGCACTGATCAACGAAGATGTTGTTCGCCCGCTTGACGATCTGATCGCAGCATACGGCCAGGACATCCCTACCCGTCAGCTGATCACAATCGACGGCAAAGTCATGGCTGTTGCATTTATGGCGAACGCACAGCACCTTGTGTACCGTTCCGACGTGCTTGAGCAGATCGGCATGGACGTCCCAACATCCTATGAGGACGTTCTGGCAGCAGCTGAGAAAATCCGCGCCGAAGGCATCATGGAAAACCCAGTTGGCGGCGCGTATGCAGCTGGTTGGAACCTCGCAGAAGAATTCGTGAACATGTACCTTGGTACAGGCGGCGCGTTCTTTGAGCCAGGCACAGCCAACGTTTCCATCAACAACGAACAAGGCGTCGAAGCCCTGGAAATGATGAAAGCGCTGACCGCTTACATGAACCCAGATTACCTGACACACGACAGCAACGCGACATCCGCTGAGTGGGAAGCAGGCAACGTGGCCCTGATGAACATGTGGGGCTCCCGTACGGGCGTTCTGATGGACGACGAAGGGTCTGAAGAAGTTGTTTATTCCAACACGGTGGCCGGCGGCCCGCTGACAGTTGGCGACAGCAGCGTTGCAGCATCCACATTGTGGTGGGACGGCTGGACAGTTGCGAAGAACATTTCTGATGAAGAAGCAGCTGCAACATTCCAGGCACTTGCACACGCAACATCCCCTGCCCTGCTCAACGACGAGACAATGTCTCAGGCGGTATGGCTGATGGACGGCTTTGACGCGCAGCCAGTGAACGAAGGCGTTCTGGCAACTGTTGCAGCCGGTGCAAACCCTTACCCAATGCTGCCATTCATGGGTCTGCTGCACACTGCACTTGGCGACAACATCGCCGACTTCCTGCAGGGCAACGAATCCGCTGAGCAGGCGCTGATGGACATCGAAGCAGCCTATACTGCTTCCGCGACTGAGCAGGGCTTCTTGCAGTAAGTTGATGATCCGTTCGGGCCGGCCACGCGTCGGCCCGAACACCCCCAAGAATCTCCCAATCTGGCCTCGTCTAATAATAACAGGATTTGAGCGATGAAACATTCCACCTTCTTCTGGTTCGTCCTGCCTTCGGCCATATTGATGCTTGCGTTTATCGCATTGCCCATCGTTTCGATTGTAACCCAATCGCTTTATACCTCACACGAACAGGTGCTGGTCACCGTCGAAAACTGCGGCCCGTTCGGCTGTACAGAGGTGACATCCGTTGACCAAGACGCCACCCAAGCCCTCAAGGCGGCCGAGCCACTCGGCAAATGGGCCGGGCTGGACGTCTATAAGGATCGCAACCACCTTGCAGTAGCCGAAGTCGCCTCTGCTTGGGTGAACGCGGATGGCCTTCCTGATTTTGGTCGCACGTTGATGAACCTGCCATTCTACGCGGCCTTGGCATTCACGCTGACCTACACATTTATCGTGACACCACTGACCATCGTCTTGGGCTTTTTTATCGCGGTTGCGGTCAATGCTGTTGCCAAGGCGCTAAAGGGACCGACGATTTTCCTGACGCTGCTGCCCTTCATTGTGACCCCACTGGTCGGGTCATTGATTATCTTTTGGATGGTCGACGCGCGCGGTATTTTGGGGACCGGATTGCAATGGCTCGCGGATGATCCGACCCTATCGGTCAAGGCATCCACGCCTTTGATGTGGATCATGCTGATGTTCTACGGCATCTGGCACTCTGCCCCGTTCGCATTCGTTGTGTTCTATGCAGGCTTGCAAACCGTCAACACCGATAGCCTAGAGGCCGCGATGATTGATGGCGCGAACCGTTGGGAACGTATCCGCTATGTCGTGATCCCGCATTTGTTCCCGCTGGTCACATTTGTGGCGCTCATTCAGCTAATGGATAACTTCCGCGTCTTTGAGCCGATTGTATCCTTCTCTGCCTATGCGCATGCGAACTCTCTATCGATTGCAATCTTCAACGATCTGGGCGGCGAGACACGTCTGCTGTCATCAGCTGCGGCCACATCTGTGCTGACCATCATCGGCGTCGCCATCCTTCTGTCGCCAGTGCTGGTCCGCACATACCGCGACTTTTCCAACCCACGCTAAGAGGTCTGAACGATGTCAAATAAAGCAACCGCTCAACCGCTCTCGATTAAGTTCCTGACGTCCTCTTTCCTTGTGTTCTGGCTTGTCCTTGCGGCGTTCCCGTTCATGTGGACCCTGTGGGGTTCGTTCAAGGTTGAAGGCGACTTCTTCTCTAAGGCGGACTGGGCCAACGCGCTGTTCGGCGGAATGACCCAAGCTGAAACTGGCGGCAGTTTTACCAATGACGGGTATTATGGCGCATGGGTACAGGAAGAATTCTGGCGCTCTGCCCTGAATTCCCTGATCGTGTGCTTCTGCGTTGTCACGATCTCTTTGACCTGCGGCACATTGGGGGGCTACGCACTGTCCCGCTCCACGCACCGCTATGCATTCTGGTTCCTGCTGTTCGCGCTTATCTTCCGGGCAACGCCACCCATCACGCTGGTATCAGGCTATCTGTTGCCGTTCTTTGAATGGAACCTCTGGGGCCACCTGTCGACCACGATCATCGTGCTTGTGGCGATCAACCAGCCGTTCACCCTGTGGATGCTGCACGCCTTCTTCAAGAACATCCCCAAGGATCTGGACGAAAGCGCGATGGTTGACGGCTGTAACCGTTTCCAAGCGTTCCGCCACGTCATCATTCCCGTCATGTGGCCGGGTGTAATCACCACGGGCCTCTTTAGCTTCTTGCTGGCCTATAACGACTTTGCGGTGACAACGATGCTGCTGTCCAAGGAAAACCAGACCATGGTGCCCAAGCTGGCGTCATTCCTTGGCACCACACAGACCAAGGGCAACGTGATGTTCGCTGTAGCAGCCGTTGTGTCGATCACCGCGCCCCTGTTCGTGATGGTCATGGTGTTCCAACGCCAGATCGTATCGGGCCTGACAGCAGGTGCTGTGAAAGGCTAATCTATGCAAGGGTTTGATGACCGGTGGCGGGATCTCCCCGACTACATCATCGGGATCACACGCGACGTCTGGGAGGGGCGACAAGTCGCCTCTCTCCACCGCTACTACGCGGATGATATCATCTTTCGCATGGCCGCAGGCATCGGGCACGGCAACCGTGATGTGATTGCCGCCACATTGGCCACAATGGCCGAGTTTCCCGATCGTGAATTACTGGCCGAGGATGTCATCTGGTCCGGCACCCCCGCAGACGGCATGCTGTCATCGCACCGTTTGTTTTGCCAAGCGACCCACACAGGTCCCGGCCTTTTTGGTGCGGCTACTGGCAAACGCGTGCAGTTTCGCGCGATCGCCGACTGCCATGCCAAGAACGGCGTCATCGACGATGAATGGCTAACCCGCGACTATGGCGCAATCTGTCGCCAGCTGGGCCACCACCCACGCGACGTGGCACGGATGCAGATCGGCATGGATGGCGGCAAACGCCCCTTTACCCCCGACCAAGACCGCGTTGGCCTCTACACAGGCCGCGGCAATGATCATACGGCGGGTGCAGAACTGGCCGATATCCTGAAGCGGATCATGGATGCCGACATCTCGACGATCCGCAAATCCTACGACAGAGCAGCACGCGTCTGCACACCCGGCGGGGCAGAGGGGCGGTCATATGCCGCGTCCGAAAACTTCTGGATCGGCTTGCGCGCCGCCTTTCCCAGCGCCACCTTCACCATCGACCACCAGATCGGGCGCGACGACGCGGGCCTTGGCACACGCGCCGCAATCCGTTGGTCACTACACGGCACACACGAAGGTTGGGGCACATGGGGCGCACCAACGGGGGCACAGGTTTACATTATGGGTTTCACTCATGCCACGTTCGGGCCATGGGGCCTGCGCGAAGAATTCACACTATTTGACGAGGTCGCAATCTGGAAACAGATCGCGCTACACACAGGATAAGACATGACTATTCAAGCCGCCAAGCAACTGGTCCGCGATCACTACGCAGCGATCGAGGCCGCAGATGCCGCATCCATCGGCGGCGCCATCACGACACGCGTGTCACCCGACTGGCACTGGCGTGGAATGCACCCGTTTTATGAACAACACGGGGCCGCAGACGTGGCCGCAACATTCTGGGCGCCGTTCCTGACCGCCATGACATCCGTGCAGCGGCGAGAGGATATCTTCTTTGCCAATGAAAATTCACTGGACGGCGCACCGGGTGTTTGGGTCGTCTCCATGGGGCACTTCATGGGGCTCTTTGACCAACCATTCCTTGGCATCGCCCCCACGCGCAAAATCGCCATGCTCCGTTACGCAGAATTCAACCGCGTGCTGGACGGCAAAATCGTTGAGACGGCATTGTTCTGTGACCTCATCCACCTAATGCATCAGGCTGGCCTCACACCCTTGCCCCCGCAAACGGGCCAACACCTGATCCAACCCGGCCCGCGCACCCACGATGGGCTGATGTACGACGGCGCGCATGATGGGTCCGAAACACTCGCGCTGATCAACCGGATGATCGGGGACATTCAGGCCAATTCCAACTCGGCCGAAAACGAAGCCCCCCGCGACGCAACCCCCCAAGCCGAACTCGCACTCGCGTGGCACGACAATATGGTCTGGTGGGGGCCGGACGGGATTGGTGCAACCTACACAATCAACCGCTACGTCGATCAGCACCAGCAACCCTTCCGGACCCAGCTTGAAGACCGCGCATTCCACGGGCACGTCGCTCGATTGGCCGAAGGCAACTATGGCGGTTTCTTTGGTTGGGCAAACTTGTCTGTCACACCAATCGGCGGCTATATGGGCCTGCCCAAAGGACCACGCGCAGAAATGCGGGTTGTCGATATCTACCGCCGCGAAGGCGACAAGCTGGCCGAAAACTGGATCTTCATCGACGTGCTCTATTTCCTCAAACAACAAGGGCTCGACGTCCTCGAACGCCTCCAAACCAGCTAAGCACTCGCTTTTT
>JAQXEG010000024.1 GCA_029250945.1 Yoonia sp. | reverse complement strand
CTTTCCTGCAGGATGGCGTGGACTCGATCCCAGAGGTCGTCGTCGATGATGGCGTCGTGCTCACCGGGAAAAGCCTTGCCTTTATGGACGGCCTCACCGCGATAAACACGGTTGTTCAGGAGCCGGTAGAGGTAGCCTTTGTCGATCAGTGTGCCCTGCTTGTTACGGAAGCCGTCACGGCGAAGTTCGCGCGCCAGAACCGTGGCGGAGCCAAGTTCGACAAACCGCTCGAAGATGCGTCGGACAGATGCGGCCTCTGCGTCGTTCACCAACAGTTTGCGATCCTGCACATCGTAGCCGAGCGGCACATAGCCTCCCATCCAGATCCCGCGCTTGCGCGATGCTGCCACCTTCTCGCGGATGCGCTCACCAATGACCTCACGTTCAAACTGGGCGAAGCTGAGCAGGATGTTCAGCGTCAGCCGCCCCATCGACGTAGTGGTGTTGAACGACTGCGTGACCGACACGAAGGTGACGCCGTTACGGTCGAAGACCTCGACCAACTTGGAAAAGTCCATCAGCGATCGCGACAGGCGGTCGATTTTGTAAACGACCACGACATCAATGATGACTTTGGCCTAGGCTGATCGGCTGATTTTCCAATGAGCGTCAGGTTTGCGCGGAGTTGCGCATCCGTCACGTGGGGCCCGGCTCTGGCGCGAGAGAGAGTTGGGCGCGTGACTCATCCTCTCCGCCACTTACCTCATTTGTAGATCATTGAGCGTCACCGAATGCCGATTAGCGCGCGAGGACCAGTTCCGCCTTTAGCCCGCCCAGCGTTTCGCTGTCACCAAGCCGCAGCAACCCACCGTGATTGCGCGCGATATCCGCGACAATCGCCAGACCAAGCCCGACGCCTGTACCCTTGTCTTGGTTGCGGGCAGGGTCCAGCCGGACAAATGGGCTCATCGCGGCCTCACGGCTGTCAGCGGAAATGCCTGGGCCATCATCTTCGACGGTAAAGCGTAGGGTGCGATCCGTGATTTCCAGCCCGACGACCGCACGACCCCCATAGCGCAACGCATTGCCAATAAGATTATCGAGCGCACGGCGCACCGCCATGGGACGCAAGACAAACGATTGATCGGGGCCTGACACCACGCCCTTTGACACGGGGTGATCACTGCGGGCGGCATCGGCCAGAACGCCATCCAGAATATCGTGCGGACGGCATTCAGCCAACGCATCCAGCGCATCATTGCGAGCGAAATCAAGGAAGGCATCCAGTAGGTCCTGCATATCATCGACATCACGGATCAATGGTGCGGCATCAGCATCATCCAGCATCGACAGCCCCAACCGCAGCCGTGTCAGCGGCGTGCGCAGGTCGTGACTGACCCCCGACAGCATCATGGTCCGGCTTTGGGTCTGGCGTTCAATCCGGTTGCGCATATCCAGAAACGCCATGCCTGCCGCGCGGACCTCAACGGCGCCGCTTGGCGTGAACTGCTTAATCCGGCCCTTGCCGTATTCAGCGGCTGCCACGGACATCCGTTTGATCGGGCGCAGCTGGTTGCGCAAAAAGAAATAGGCGATCGTGGTCATGATGGCACCCATGACTGCCATGATCACCAACAACTGATGCGGATTGGATGCGGATACACGCCCGCGGGTGAACTTCACCTCAAGCGGGCCTTTGTTGGTGTCGATCCAAAGCTGGACGATACGGCGCTGCGCCAAGGACACGCGGGTAATTTCAGGCACGCCCTTACGCAAGGTCTCGATCACCATTGCCCCCGTCAGATCGGCAAATCGTGTGGCGTCCGCATCCAGCACGGGTGCGGCTGGCAATGTCGTACTGAGCTCAAGCGGTGTTGCAATCGCGGCCAAGGCCGTGCGTGCGGTGTCTAGTGTGTCTGCCTCATTGACGCGGTCACGCAAAAACCGCAACTCAATATTCACAGAGCTTGTCATCGCCTGCGTCACACCCTCAAAGTGCCGCTGGATAAACACCACCGATACCAATAGCTGTAGTGTCAGAACCGGCAAGATCAGGATCAGTGCAGCGCGGCCATAAAGCCCGCGGGGCATATAATTTTTGAGCCAAGACCAAAACATAACGCCACGCTACTGCGGGCGGGCAACCGGCGAAAGGGGCGATCATGACAATCATGGCGGAAAATCCGTATCGGGTTGGTAAAATGACGCAGCTTGCGGACGGGCTTGGCCTGATCCTTGCACCAAACCCGTCGCCGATGACTTATTGGGGCACTAATACCTATCTGCTCGGCACCACGTCGGTGGCTGTCATCGACCCCGGTCCTGATGATGACTCACATCTTGCAGCGATCCTGCGCCATGGTGCGGGAAGTATCAGTCATATCATCGTGACTCACTCCCATGTGGATCATTCGGCGCTTGCGCCGCGACTGGCGGCCGAGACCGGCGCATCCATTTATGCATACGGCCCGGCCCATCGTGGGCGAAGTGATGTAATGTCCGCCTTGGTCACCAACGGATTGACCCATGGGGGCGAGGGGATAGATCGCGGGTTTTCCCCTGATGTGGCCCTCAACGACGGGGACGTGATCACAGGTGCGGATTGGTCATTGCGCGTGGTGCATACCCCTGGCCATCTGGGCAATCATCTGTGTCTCGTGTGGGGTGACAGGGTGTTTACGGGTGATCATGTGATGGCATGGGCCAGCTCGCTTGTGTCACCGCCTGACGGCGATCTGACCGATTTCATGGCGTCATGCAGCAAACTACAAACGATCCCAGCCAAGGTGTACCATCCCGGACATGGTCTGCCGGTGATGGACCCAGCGGCAAGGCTGCAATGGCTGATAGATCACCGATTAACCCGAGAGGCGCAGATCCGCGACGCCCTTGTGAACGGCCCACAAACGCCTGCCGCTCTGACGGCTGCGATCTACCACGACGTCCTGCCTGCGCTGCAACCAGCCGCGTTGCGCAATGTGTTGGCCCATCTAATTGACCTGCACCAGCGCAGTCTGGTGAGTGCGGATCCAACCTTGTCAGTGGATGCAGAATTCAGCCGGAAAAATTAATGGTCTTTTGTGTGAAAAAGGCTCTGGACGTGCCCGATTGGCATTGCTATATCGCCCACATATTCCGGCGTAGCTCAGCGGTAGAGCAGTTGACTGTTAATCAATTTGTCGTAGGTTCGATCCCTACCGCCGGAGCCAATTAACTAATTGGTTACATGCAAAATTGGCGATCCTTCGGGGTCGCCATTTTTGGTTTAACGGGCATTGATTGTCATCCGCCGCGGGGCCACCATGGATCAGGGACAGGGGATCGCAGATTTGCAAGGCAACGCGCAACATATCGAAGACGCCTATTGCACGCAGTCTGATCGGGCCCACCGCAAAAAATTCGGGCAGGTTTTCACACCACCACGCCTTGCAGCACTGATGGCAGACTGGGTGTGCGCAATCAAACCACAAACGGTAATTGATCCCGCGTTTGGGACCGGAGCCTTGGCCCGTGCGGTTTGGGACAGATCGCCGAAAACACAGATCATCGGCTATGATATTGATCCTGTCGTTTGCGATTATGTAGCCGACTTATCGTATGAAAACATGACGCTAAAGTGCGAAAATTATCTAGCACATCAACTTAATAACATCGCAGGTTTCATCGCAAACCCACCCTACATCCGGCAGCGTGATCTGGAGTGCGGTGAAGCAATGCGCCAGAATTTATCGGCGCGCGCAGGCCATGCCATCCCGAAATCCGCCAATATCTACATCCATTTTTGCACCAAAATGATCCTTGAGCTGGCACAGGGTGGGCGCGCCGCCATCATCATTCCAAGCGAATGGCTTAACGCCAACTTCTCAACCAGTTTAAAGGCCATGCTAATTGAGCGTGACTGCCTTAAACATATCATCTCCTTTTCCCATGACACTGCGCTGTTTGACGATGCGATGACGACTGCGTCGATCCTGTTACTGGAGAGGCCGCATGATTAACGCATGGTTTTTAGAAGGGTTAACCGCAGACACCGTGCCGACATCGCTGCATGATTTGCAGGCCCAGTTTACGCCGCGCGTATTAACACCCGGCGACCTCGTGCCTGAAAAGAAGTGGGAGGCAACAGTCGCGGGGCACACGTCCGATTTGCCGCAAGGCTGGACCGAGCTTGGCGCATTGGCCAGTTTTCGACGCGGCATCGCAACAGGGTGCAATCGTTTCTTTTTTCTTAGCGTGGCAGAGGCCGACGCGGCTGGGATCAGCGGTCATCATCGTCGAGCTTGTATTGGCCGTTCCGCTGATGCGCGCGGCCTGCGGTTTGGACCTGATCACCTTGCCGATCTGACATCGGCGGGTAGGCGCGTTGTCCTTGTGGATTTTTCCGCTGATCTGTCAGAGGCGGAGGCGAAATATATTGACCGTGGTCATGCCGAGGGTCTGGACGAACGCTATCTTCTAAAGATGCGCAAGCCGTGGTTTTCGATGGAAAAACGTCCCCCTGCGCCAATCTGGGCGGCGGTATTCGGGCGGGGCGATCTGCGTTTCGTTCTGAATGATACGGATACGCATAATCTTACTAACTTCCACTGCGTATTTCCCAAGATTGAGGGCGCGGCGTTCCACAAGGTGCTGTGCCTGCTGCTGAATACATCCACGGTGCGTGCGCGGTTTGGGCAAGCGGGGCGCACCTATGCGGGTGGACTAAAGAAGTTTGATCCAAACGACCTTAAACGTGTCCAAATTCCTGATTTGCGCAACTTGTCGAAAACCGCCGTGCAAGAGCTTGCCGCGATTTTCGATGCCGAAACGCGACAAGAGGATAGCACAGCCCTAAGCGCCGCCGCTGAGGCACAAATTGCAACCTATTTCTGAACGCGAACTTTTGATCCCGTTATTTACACTGGGCGTAGCGGGCGAACAGTTTGCCACGGCGCATGTCGGACGCTGCGTGAAAGAAAATCTTGGTCGCGACGTCGAATTGCATCGTGCCAGATGTGCTGCCCTCGCGGACAAGGAATGTCAGCAGTGCCCCGTTCTGCGTGCTGTCATAGCCGCGCCGATCAATGACGTTCCATTGACTAATCCCGGACCGTAACGCCAAAACAGGACGCAAATTATCGTCGAGGATGACGCTGGGAATAACCTCTTTGCCCAAGAATATCTCAAAACCCTCGCTGGGGTTTTCTTTGATCACAGAGCTGATCCCATGGATGCCCGTGGACCCGCCGCAATCAATGACAACCACTTGGGCCTGCGCCGTTGTGGACACCATCATAAACAGAAATGCTGTCAAAATTCTCATATCGTCACCTCGCTATTGGGAAAACGTAAACCAATAATATGGCTGCTTTAAAGCGACGTATTACAAATGACAGGGTAAATGGCGGAGAGACAGGGATTTCGGTTCCTATCTCATCCACCAATAATCAGTTAACACCCTTTAATCATTGGATATAGCATACCGTAGTTCACTACAATAAAGCGCATATTGGTCAGTAATCTGGTCAGT
>JAQXEG010000023.1 GCA_029250945.1 Yoonia sp. | reverse complement strand
ACGCCGCCTTGAACGCACGGGTCATCGCGCTGGCGTTTTCGTATCCGCAACGGCTCGCGATTTCGGCAATAGATTGTTCGGTGTCGGCCACCAGC
Source organism: Yoonia sp. (assembly GCA_029250945.1). Classification (GTDB taxonomy): domain Bacteria; phylum Pseudomonadota; class Alphaproteobacteria; order Rhodobacterales; family Rhodobacteraceae; genus Yoonia. The sequence continues at coordinate 5,848 of JAQXEG010000023.1, read as the reverse complement.
TTGCGCGCTAGATTCAAACGCAGGCGCTGATAGACGGACTGCGGGCCTGCGCCCAGCGCAGCCTTCATCCGTGTTTCCAGCGTTTTCTGGGAACATCCGACATGTTTGGCCACTGCGGCAATCGGCAAGGGATTTTCCAGATTGTCCCGCATGTAGCGCACGGCCCTATCCACGGTTTTACCACTGACAGAGGCATCGGGCACAGGGGACCGCGCCGTATCTTGCATCATAAACAACTGTGCAACTTCCATTGCCAGCATTTTGCCATGCGCCTCTGCGACCAGATGCATGGTCAGGTCAAACGCCGTCATTGCGCCCGAACACGTGATGCGATCCCGGTCCACGATGAACCGTTCACGCCGGATATCAATATCGGGAAAGGCTTCGGCGAAATTGGACATCTCATCCCAATGAATCGTGGCTTGATACCCGTCCAACAGCCCTGCACGCGCCAACAACCAGCTGCCTGTGTCCAATCCGGCCAGTTTTTCATATCGGCCCGCAGCAAGGCGCAGTTGCTTGGCGATATCAGGCGTATCCAGCGCGCGTACCCCATAGGATGGCATTACGATCAAAAGGTCCCCTTGCGGGTGGCGCAGCGTGCTTTGCGGTGTGACCTGCAGGCCGCTGGAACTGCTGACGGGCTGGCCATCAATCGTCAAGAACCGCCATTGGTACAGGGTCTGCCCCGACAACGCATTGGCCGCCCGCAAAGGTTCAACCGTGTTCGCAAGGCAATGGTTCGAGAAATCATCAAACAACAAGACATCAAATTTCATCGGTCACTCACGGATATTTTCCAGCTATGCACACTCAATGACTAACTCTGCATGTCGCTCAGACGCAAGATCAGATGTGATGAACAAAACCCCATCCAGGAGATATCAAAATGCATTTTGGTCTAAGCGAAGAGCAAGAGATGATCGTCTCGACTGTCCGCAGCTTTGTCGAAAAAGAGATTTACCCCCACGAGGCAGAGGTCGAACGCACCGGCCATGTGCCGCTGGAACTGGGCCAAGAGATCAAGCAGAAATGCATCGACCTCGGGTTTTATGCCTGCAATTTCCCGCAAGACGTCGGTGGCGCGGGCCTAAGCCACATGGATTTCACTTTGGTCGAGCGTGAATTGGGCCGCGGGTCCATGGCGCTGACGCATTTCTTTGGGCGTCCACAAAATATCCTGATGGCGTCAAACGACGATCAGCGTGAACGCTACCTTTTGCCTGCGGTACGCGGCGAACGGATGGATGCGCTGGCGATGACAGAACCCGATGCAGGGTCAGACGTGCGCGGCATGAAATGTCAGGCGATACGTGACGGTGGTGACTGGGTCGTCAACGGGTCCAAACATTTTATCTCCGGCGCCGAACACGCCGATTTCTTTATCGTGTTCATCGCAACAGGCGTGGATGACACCCCGAAAGGCCCCAAGAAACGGATCACAACTTTCCTTGTGGATCGCGGCACGCCGGGGTTCGAGGTGCACGAGGGCTATAATTCTGTCAGCCACAAAGGATACAAGAATTACATCCTGACATTTGATGATTGCCGCCTGCCCGATGCGCAGGTTTTGGGCGATGTCGATGGTGGCTTTGCCGTGATGAATGAATGGCTCTATGCGACACGCCTGACCGTCGCGGCCTTTTCTGTGGGCCGTGCACGGCGGTGTTTTGACTATGCGTTGAATTATTCCGCTGAGCGCAAGCAATTCGGCCAGCAAATCGGCAAATTCCAAGGCATCGGGTTTCAGATCGCAGACATGATCACCGAAATTGATGCCGCTGATTGGCTGACCTTGGCCGCCGCCTGGCGTCTGGACCAAGGACTTCCTGCCAACCGCGAGATTGCGTCAGCCAAACTATATGCTTCTGAGGCCTTGGCGCGGGTCACCGACACCACATTGCAAATCTTTGGCGGCATGGGCCTGATGGATGATTTCCCGATTGAGAGGTTCTGGCGCGATGCCCGGGTGGAACGGATTTGGGACGGCACATCAGAAATCCAGCGCCACATCATCTCGCGTGATTTGCTGCGACCATTGGGCGCCTAGCCATGACCCTGACCCGTCTATTCCAGCCAAAATCCATCGCCGTCATCGGTGGTGGTGCGTGGTGCGAGGAGGTCATTCATCAAGCGAGGGGCCTAGGCTATGACGGGGACATCTGGCCAGTGCATCCCAAGGCGGACATCATGGCGGGGCACACGGTTTTCAACACGCTTGATGATTTGCCATTCGCGCCCGACGCCGCTTTTATCGGGATCAACCGGAACGCCACGATTGATATAGTTCAAACCTTGTCACGCATGGACGCAGGCGGCGCGGTGTGTTTCGCAAGCGGTTTCTCCGAGGCTGCCGCAGAGGACGCGGCAGGCGGCGATCTCCAACAACAACTGGTGGCCGCGGCAGGCGACATGCCGATCCTTGGGCCGAACTGCTATGGCTTCGTGAATGCGTTGGACGGTGCGCTTTTGTGGCCCGACCAACACGGGTGCGCCCGGGTCGACAGCGGCGTGGCGATCCTGACCCAAAGCTCGAACATCGCGATCAACATGACCATGCAGCAACGCGCGTTGCCGATTGCCTATGTCGTGACCTGCGGAAACATGGCCCAGACATCGCAGGCGCAAATCGCCACAGCCTTGCTGGATGATCCACGCGTGACCGCCATCGGCCTTCATATCGAAGGGTTCAAAGACCTGCGCGACTGGGAAACGCTTGCCACCAAGGCCTATGCCAAAGGCGTCCCGCTTGTCGCGCTTAAGGTGGGCGCGTCCGAACAGGCCCAGCACGCCACCGTGTCCCACACCGCGTCCCTTGCGGGCAGCGACGCGGGCGCGCAGGCGTTCCTCGACCGCCTCGGCATCCCCCGCGTGCAGGCCCTGCCTGATCTGTTGGAAACCCTGAAACTGCTGCATTGCTACGGCCCGCTGCCCAGCACCAGCATCGCCTCCATCAGCTGTTCGGGCGGAGAGGCCAGCTTGATCGCGGATATGGCCGTTGGCACGGGTTTGCAGTTCCCCACCTTGACCGCGGCACAGCAATCCGATCTGCGCCACGCACTCGGGCCGATGGTCGCCCTCGCCAATCCACTGGATTACCACACCTACATTTGGCGCGACGAGGACGCGATGACCAAGGCTTGGTCTGGCATGACGGGTGATGGCATTGCCATGACATTCTCGATCCTCGACTACCCAACCACAGATGCGCGTGATTGGGTCCACGCGACCAATGCGGCCAAGCGCGTGCGATCCGAGACAGGTGAACGCTTCGCCATCGTGGCGACATTGCCAGAATTGCTGCCGCTGGACGTGGCGGCTGACCTCATGGACGCAGGCGTCGTGCCGTTCTTTGGCCTGCGCGAGGCGCTTGCGGCGTGTGAGGCTGCATCAAGCATTCGCCCCCCTTCAGATGCACCGGTGTGCTTGCCCGGAAACGTGACCGAAGGCTACGTTCTAAGCGAAGCGATGTCCAAACAGGCCCTCGCAGAATACGGGCTGCGCACCCCGCAAAATCGAACCGCCCGTGGAGCTGCTGCAGTGGCCCAAGCCGCACAAGACCTACGCCCGCCATTCGCCATAAAAGGTGTCGGCCTTGCCCATAAATCCGAACACGCTGCGGTCCGCTTGAACGTGATGCCCGCAGATGCCACCCAAATCGCCGCCACGATTGGAACCGAGGACATCCTGATCGAGGAAATGATCACGGGCACCATCGCCGAGCTTTTGGTCGGTGTGGTGCGCGATCCGGCGCATGGGTTTGTCCTAACGCTTGGCGCCGGCGGTATCCTGACCGAGGTGCTGCGCGATACCGTATCGCTGCTGATCCCAGCCGATGATGACAGTGTCCGCGCCGCGCTGAACCGATTGAAAATCGCACCCGTGCTGCACGGCTATCGCGGTAAACCCGCCATCAATCTGGACGCCGTGATTGCCACAATCGACGCGGTCCAATTCTATGTCATTGCCAATGCCGACACCATCGACGAAGTTGAAATCAACCCGCTGCTGTGCACAGTTGACGACGCTATTGCAGCTGATGCCCTGATCCGAAAGGCCTGACACCATGACCGTTTCCCCCATCACAACCCGCCGCGAAGGTACCATCCTTGAGGTAACACTCGACCGTCCCAAGGCGAACGCGATTGATCTGGCGACCAGCCGTATCATGGGCGAGGTATTTCGCGATTTCCGCGATGATCCTGACTTGCGCGTGGCGATCCTGACAGGGGCGGGCGAAAAATTCTTTTGCCCCGGTTGGGATTTAAAAGCCGCCGCTGACGGCGATGCGGTCGATGGCGACTACGGCGTTGGTGGCTTTGGTGGCTTGCAAGAACTGCGCGACATGAACAAACCTGTGATCGCCGCGATCAACGGGATCGCCTGCGGTGGTGGGCTGGAACTGGCGCTTTCGGCGGATATGTTGCTGGCGGCGGAACACGCAACCTTTGCCCTGCCAGAAATCCGGTCCGGCACTGTAGCCGATGCCGCCAGCGTCAAACTGCCCAAGCGCATCCCCTACCATATCGCGATGGAGCTGTTGCTAACGGGCCGTTGGTTTGATGCATCAGAGGCAAACCGCTGGGGCCTTGTGAATGAAATCCTCCCCGCCGATCAGTTGATGGAGCGAGCATGGGAATTGGCGCGACTGTTGGCCAGCGGCCCGCCCCTTGTCTATGCCGCGATCAAGGAAATCGTGCGCGACGCCGAGGACAGCAAATTCCAAGACGCCATGAACCGCATCACCAAAAGCCAGCTTGCGTCAGTAGACACCCTCTATCGTTCCGACGATCAGCTAGAAGGTGCCCGCGCATTCGCCGAGAAACGTGATCCGGTTTGGACGGGCAAATAGACCGTCCAATACGTCCCAGTCCCCCAAAAAGGGTTGTCCAAACACAGAACCATCAAAGACATAGCACAGAGTTGAATAATACCCGGGGGGCTGCATTGACAAAGAGCCGCCGGGCTTGGACGTTGATCTGCAGGCGTTCAGTATAGCCAAAGCTAAGCAATACGGCACCAAAGAAGCAGTTTAGATCGCTGTAATATGCGTTTCATTTAGAAATTCACACAGGGCATTTTCTGTGAGTTAATGCACCTGATCAGGACGTATCTATACCCACATTTTCTGGCACACAGATGCCTTGGGTCCCAATTTGGCGCGGTCTTGCGTTCATATTTGAGATATCTGTTTGGATAGTGGCACAGCAAAATAAGTTTCACAGCGACTTAAGGCAGAAGCGGAAAACAACCATCTCAAGAACCTAAGATATGCAGAACAAATAACGCTTGGGAGCCGTTCAGCATCATTCCGGCAAGGGTGGACTGTGTTCAATCACCAGCATCTACAGAGGAATAAGTCACATATATTTAGGTATTACTTTTCTATTTGTGGTGCCCGGGGGCGGCAGGCGGCGCGAGATGGGATTGGGCGGCTTTCCTTCTGTTGGTCTGGCCGATGCTCGCAAGCTGAGTGAGCGTTGGCGCAATGTGGCGGCAGCAGGCCGTGATCCAATCAAGGAACGTGAAGCTGAGAGGCGTGCTGCACGACGTGAGGACATCTCGCGGTCGATCTTAACAGACGATGCGTTTGAATCGCGAAAAGCTGAACTCAAGGATGACGGCAAGGCTGGCAGGTGGCTAACGCCACTCAGCCTTCACGTCTTGCCCAAGCTCGGCAAAGTACCTGTTACCGATATAGATCAACGCGACATTCGAGACACGTTAGCTCCCATTTGGCACACCAAAGCTGATACAGCACGCAAAGCAATGAACAGGCTCTCAATCGTTTTACGTCATGCTGCTGCACTCGGCTTGGATGTGGACCTGCAAGCAACCGAAAAAGCAA
>JAQXEG010000022.1 GCA_029250945.1 Yoonia sp. | reverse complement strand
CCGCCGCGAAGGCGACAAGCTGGCCGAAAACTGGATCTTCATCGACGTGCTCTATTTCCTCAAACAACAAGGGCTCGACGTCCTCGAACGCCTCCAAACCAGCTAAGCACTCGCTTTTTTCAAAATACTCCGGGGTCCGCGGCAGGCCCCGGCGCTTTCAATCTAAAGCACCTGATCAAGTGCTGCGATCAACTTCGCAACCTCTTGCTCTTGGGTGTAATGCACAAAGCTAACCCGCAATACACCTGCGTCCAAATCCACACCCATCGCACCCAGCGGGCGGCCTGCATAGAAATCACCACCACCGGCCATGATGCCGTGGGGTGCCAGCGTGGCAGCGGCGTCCTCGGCTGAACCTTTCAGGGCCATGGCCACGGTCGGCGCGCGTAACGCCGCATCCGCTGGTCCGATCAACCGCACAGAATTTTTCGCCGCAACATAGTCCAACAATGGTTGGAGCAGTGCGATCTCATGATCGCGCATCACATCATGCGCCAGTCTGGCCGCATCTGCGCCCGGGCCGCCACCATGATGGGCCGCGAAATCTTCCATATAGTCGGCCATTCCTGCACAAGCGGCGACCTGCGCGTGATCGGGACCTGCGGGCGTGAACCGATAATATAGCGTATCGCCGTTGAAATGATGACCTTGATTGGGAAGGTCGAAACCGAAATCTTCACGGATCACCATAAGGCCTTGATGCGGCCCATAGGTTTTATACGCGCTGAACAAATACACGTCACAGCCCAACGCGCCCACATCGAGGAACCCGTGCGGCGCATAGCTGACACCATCCACGACCACGCGCGCACCCGCAGCATGGGCCACACTTGTAATCTCGGCCACATCATTGATCGCGCCAACAACGTTCGAGCAATGTGGAAAAACCAGTAGACGGACATTCTCATCCAGCAGGTTTTCCAGGTCACTGGGATCAAGCAGGCCTGTTTCGGGATCAATCTGCCATTCGCGCACCTCAACGCCTTCTTCGGCCAGACGGCGCCACGGGCCTGAATTCGCCTCGTGATCCTGATTGGTCACGACGATTGCTTCACCGGGTTTGAGCCAGCGACGCACGGCTTGGGATAGCACATAAGTGTTCTGCGTCGTGGATGGGCCAAACGACAATTCATGGGTTGCGACGCCCAACATCGCGGCCAAACGACTACGCGCCTCGTCCATTTCCTCGCCGCCTTTGCGGGACGCGTCATAGGGGGCATAGGGTTGTACCTTGCGTTCGGTATAGAACCGATGCTGCCGGTCCACGACCTGCCGACAGGTATAAGACCCGCCTGCGTTTTCGAAAAAAGCCTGCCCGTCCAGCGACGGTACCTCAAACGCGGGGAATTGGGACCGCACCCATGCAATATCCATAGTCATTTGGGTAGCAGACAAAAAAAGACCCCGATGCGCAAGCACCGGAGCCTTTGTTTTTCGCTTTTTGCAGTGATTACTGCTTAGCGCGACGTGTGTCGTTCCACAGCGCCTTGAGCAGCGACACACCCATCAGGGCCATAACGGCCGAGAATGGCAATGCGCCGATGATCATTGCCGTGTTGATCGCACCCAGCCCACCTGCAAGCAGCAGACCGCCAATCACCAGCGTAAGGATAACACCCCATGTGATGATGTGAATGCGGCCCTTGGGGCTTTCGTCACCGGCGGCTGCGATTGTGTTGATGATCAAAACAGCCGAGTCAGCGGATGTCACAAGGTAGGTCAGCAACAGCACAACAATGACGCAAGACATCAATGTGGCCAGCGCAGGCGACAGCATGAAGTTGATCATTGCGAACAACTGGCTGGACAGACCCGCACCCGTGATCGCATCACCAGCGCTGCCATTCAGTGTCAGGTCAATCGCGGTGCCACCAGCAAAGGCGAACCAGACGAAACACATCAGGGATGGCACGATCATTGCGCCCAAGACGTATTCGCGGATCGTGCGACCCTTGGAAATACGTGCAAGGAACAGACCAACGAATGGTGCAAACGCAATCCACCAAGCCCAATAGAAGATGGTCCAACCACCCTGCCAACCGGCAAGCTGTGTCGCGACGCTATCTTCAACGCCGTCGCCCTTATAGACGGTCAGCGCCATGGATGGCAGGTTCACCAGATAGTCCCAGATGCCCTGCGCCAAAGATGTCAGCGCGAATATCGTCGAGCCAAAGATCAGGAAGAACGCGAGGATAAAGAACGACAGGCCCATGTTGATGTTGGACAGCCATTTGATGCCTTTACCAACACCCGACAGCGCGGACATTGTGGACAGGATCATAACGATCACGAGGCAAACAATCATCGCAACAACTGTTGGGTTGCCGTCATTCATCAGCCATTCCATGCCTGTGATGTTGTACAGACCCGCTGCGAACTGGGATACGCCGTAGCCCAATGTCACGGAAACGCCCAAGATGGTCGCAATGACGGATACGATGTCGATGACGTGGCCCAACGGACCTTCCAAGGATTTGCCAAGCAGTGGTGTCAGACCCGACCGGATCGTCAACGGCAGACCGCGTGAATAGCTAAAGAACGCCAGCGCAAGACCAACAATTGCATAGCAACCACAAGCAGAGAAACCCCAGTGCAGGAACGACCACTTCATCGCGGCGGCGACGTTGTCGGCGCTTGATGCAGTTGTTTCGCCCATAATCACGTCTGGGTTTGTGCCAAAGTGAAAGATCGGCTCGCCTGTTGCATAGGTCAACATGCCGATACCGATACCGGCACCGAACATCATCGAAAACCAAGAGAAGCTGGAGAATTCCGGCTTGCTGTCAGCCCCGCCCAAACGGATTTTACCGGTGGATGGGATCAGCGCCAGCGCCAAGCAGACAACGATATAGAACGCCATGACGTACAGGTACCAGCCGCCGGTGTTGGCATCGATTGTGCCACGGATGGATTGCAGAATTGAACCTGCCGCATCAGGAAATGCGATAGCCCAGAGAATAAGCGCACCGATGCTCAGTTTTGAGCCGATGGCCACGAATTTTGAAAACCCCTCGTAAAAACCGCTGTTCGCGGTTGGGATGTCCAAATCCGTTAATGGTGGTTGTATCCCCATGAAATTGTCCCCTCATTTGGCTTGATATCCTGCGTCTCTACGCCACGTCCGCGCAATCACAAGACTGTTACGACACCTAATATATCCAAAAGCGACCCAAAGCCCGGCAATCCGTTGACGTGTAAACACAGAAAAGGCGCGAGATTTACCCGCGCCTTGATCAATTTTTACAATATGTGGGATTTTATGCGTTCACATCCACGACGACACGGCCCTTGACCTGCCCCTTAAGGATGTCGCGCCCAAGCTGTGGCAAATCCGACAAAGTGGCCGGTTGCACCATGGCTTCCAGCTTCTCCATTGGCAGGTCTTTCGCGATGCGCTGCCATGCGCGCATGCGGTTGTCATAGGGCTGCATCACGCTGTCGATCCCCAGCAGGTTCACACCGCGCAGCAGGAACGGAATAACCGTTGTAGGCAGGCCAGCCCCACCGGCCAAACCCACCGCAGAAACGGATGCGCCGTATTTCATCTGGCCCAACACACGCGCCAGCATGTCGCCGCCAACGGCGTCCACGCAACCGCCCCACGCCTCGGCCTCTAGCGGGCGTTTTGTGGTTTCGTTAATCTCTTCGCGGGCCACGATCTGTTTGGCGCCAAGTGACTTTAGATAGTCAGAAGTTTCAGGGCGACCCGTGACCGCGGCAACCTCGTGCCCCAGATTGGCAAGAATCGCCGTCGCAACTGACCCCACACCGCCCGCGGCACCCGTTACCAGCACGGGACCATCCTTAATGCCGTGATCCTCAAGCGCCATGACGGCCAGCATCGCGGTGAAACCAGCGGTGCCGACGGCCATCGCCTGACGTGCGTCGATCCCATCGGGCAGTGGCACCAGCCAATCGGCCTTGACCCGCGCCTTTTGGGAATAACCGCCCCAATGGGCCTCGCCCACGCGCCAACCGGTCAGCACAACCTTGTCGCCAGCTTTGTAACGATCATCAGACGATTTCTCGACGACGCCCGCGAAATCAATGCCCGGGATATGCGGGTAGTTGCGGACAAGACCGCCACCAGTTCCGATGCATAGGCCGTCCTTGTAGTTTACTGTCGAATACTCAACCGCAACCGTGACCTCACCCTCGGGCAGCTGGTCAATCGACATATCCTGCACAGCGGCGGATGTTTTGCCTTCTTCGTTTTTCTCAACAACAAGCGCCTTAAACATCGGGGCTCTCCTCTTTGGTTTTCAAATTTCCCAGCCGGAGGGTCCGACACGGGCAGCAGCATTTAGATCCAGAATTTTTCGATGACGGTCGCCTCGCGCACGCCGTCTGGGGTGTGGACGGTCAGCGCGGTGCCTTCATCCCAATGGGTCATTTTAACCATGCCAATCGCAACGCCGGTGTCAAAATCGGGCGATGCCGCCGCAGAGGTCACCTGTCCCACCTTTTTCTTGCCCGCCATCAGCGGCCAAACACGATCACAGGCCGGAATATCACCATCAATCGAAATGGGGCGGATTTGTTGGGTTGGCCCCTCTTTGGCGACACGCAATAGCGCATCACGGCCCACACAGCCAATTGCGGTTTGGGTTGAACAGAACTTGCCCAGGCCCGCCTCATGCGGGGTGTTGTTGCGCGTCATGTCGTTGCCGTAGGATAGCAAACCACCCTCAATCCGCTCAATCAGGTTGGGACAGCCAGCAAAGACGTCCATGTCTTTGCCCGCTTCCATCAGCGCGTTCCACAGCGGCATGCCGTTGTCGAACCCGTCGACGTAAATCTCGAACCCGCCCTGTTTGGAATAGCCGGAACGTGCAATCGCCATGCTGGTCCCTTGGAAATCAAACCAGCCAAAGCGAAAGAATTTGATGTTGCGCACCGCATCGCCAAATACCGCGGCCATTAGATCATCAGCCTTGGGCCCCTGGACCGCAAGTGGCGACACATCAGGTTCATCCACCAGCACGTCAAGCCGGTAGCCATAGGCCAACCCTTTGACCCACAACAGCAAATCACTGTCAGCAATCGAAATCCACCAGCGATCCTCGGCCAGTTTTAGCGCAACGGGATCGTTGATCATGCCGCCTGTCTCGTCCACGATTGGGACGTAATAGCACTGGCCCAACTGCATTGACCGCAAATCCCGCGGCGTCAGCATCTGCATCAGTCGCGACGCATCGGGGCCGCGCAGTTCAACCTGCCGTTCAACGGCGACGTCCCAAACCTGCACTGCGTTCTTGAGGTGGTGATAATCCTCAACCACAGACCGAAAAACGGTTGGCAACAACATGCGGTTATAGACGGTATATCCTTTTACGCCGGCGGCTTCGACGCCATCAGAAAACGGGGTGCGGCGCAGCCGCCGGGATTGTGAGATCAAAGCCATTTGCTAGTCCTTAGGCATGAAAACAAGGTCAGTGGCTCCGGGTTTTGCGCCCGCCGCTGTCAACATCGCATGGACCTGCCCGCGATGATGGGTTTGGTGATTAAAGAAATGCGTGATGCATTCCCATTTCGGGCGGGACACATCAGCGTTCAGCGATCCTGAGAACCATGCGATGTCCCCTGCAAGATCAGTGTCAGTTATGCTTGCGGCCCAGCCTGTGATCCGCTGATCGGCTTCCGCCCGCACCGTTGCCCACGCAGCTGCATCCGCCGTGAATGTTGCGCTGTCAGCGATAACAGGGCTTTGCGCCGCCCCGCCGTCGAAACGGGCCATCCATAGCAGATCACCCCAAAGCAAGTGATTGATGGTGCCAAAGATAGACCCGAAAAAAGCCCCGTGGTCGGCAAGCAAATAAGCCTCATCGATGGCATGAACTTGGGCGATTAGACCCTTGTTCTGCCATGCATTATAAGCAGCCATTGTTTGCACATACGCAAGGGTGATCATTAGCGTGGACCGTGCCAGTCGATTGGGCAGACCTCAGCGGATTTGCCACCAAAATCCCATACTCGGCCATAGTCGCGCACCTTGGACCGTGTGCCCTTGGCCGCGATGATATCAGGACCCATCCAGTATTTGGAGTTGGTGATGGTGACTGGCTTCTCTTTATCCTTGCCAGCGATCATCTCAATCTCGCCCTGGATTTTACGGCCGATCATGATGGACCGCTTGTTGCCGTCGCGCACGATTTCGACCTTCTCACGCTCGGCCCCGATGATTTCGGACACGAGGAATGTGAACAGACCCGTGGTGCCGCCAGCCGCCCCGCTAAAGATTTTCAGCAGGCCGTTATACGCTTTTTGCGTTGACCGCTCATCGACATAGGCCGCAACGCGCCAGTTGCCTTCGCCCATACGGCCCGGGATATCGACCAGCAGGCCGATGTTCAGACCTGACAGGTCCTCGCCCTCAAAATGCCCCTCGTCAATCGCGATGGCCATCCACGCGTGGCAGTGCCCCTCTGTCGGAGGGTGCGCGCCAAGTGACACAACGCAAGGGCAGAACACTTCGCAAGAGCAGTTGAGGAACAATTCGCCCTTAATCGCCCAATCGGTCGGGTTCATCTTGCGACGCAACGGGTGGCTTTCCATGCGCTGATCAATGCGCTGGGACACCGGCAGCTTGTCAGCTGGTGCGCGGGTTTTCGTATCGGCCATTCTTCGTCTCCTCTACAGTGTTGCGACAGCCACGCTCAGGCCCGCTGCTATTAGCAGCACACCCATCGGCTTGGTCACCTTATGCCCAATTTGCGGGACTTTTTCCAAAATCATAAATAGTGTGGCAAGGCCCATCCACAAAAGGCTCATGACGCCGCCAACAAACCCGAGCGCCATAAAGCCCCAGCAGCAGCCTACACAGAACGCGCCAAGGCCAAGGCCCATACGCAGCCCGCCAGAAAACCCTGTCTTCCAATGGCCAACGAAATACATCGCGGGGGAATGACAGACGCCGTGGCACATTTCCTTCGTGCGCGAAAACTGAAACAGGCCGACGACGATCAGCAATGTGGCGGCGAACCATCCGCTTGCGGCGATGCCCAGCCCGTCAATCAGGCCCCAATCCAGCAGAAGGACTTGGGCAAAAGAGATCAGCGCGCCAAAGGCTGCCCAAATGATGAAATAACCCAAAAGGACCCCCATCCACCCTGCCCGCGTGCCGTTCGCACTGGCCATCAGGTCTTCATAACTACGCAACGTGGGGATCATGGTAGGCAGCATCATCGCGGCCATCATGATCGCCCACATCGGGAACAATGCGCCAAAGGTTTCCATCGGCATCATGTTGTCACCCACAGGGCGCCCGATCACGTCCACACCCGACATACGCGCCATCATGAACATCGCCAGCCACGCCAAAATGATCATGGCAAAGAACGTGAGCCAGCCGATTGTGCGACCAAGGCCGTTTGTGCTGAATGACATCATACGCAAGCCCCTTTTTGGTCGCGAATCCAGTTCTTGCCAATCATATGTCAGACGTTTAATTGTCTGACAAATGAAAATTGATCCCAACAGCCCCGATCTATCCGCCCAAATTGCCAAGGCCATCCGCGACGCGATTATGTCGGGGGATCTATTGGTGGGTGAACGGCTTCCGTCCGAGGCGGAATTGGCCGAACAATTTGACGTGTCCCGCCCCACGGTGCGCGAAGCGCTGAAGCGTCTGGGCGCCCAATCGCTGATCCGCACACAACGGGGTGCCACCGGCGGCGCATTTGTGAACCGTCTGCGGTTTGAGGATGCGTATGGGCAGCAAATCACGACCTCCACCCTATTGTTGTCAATGAATGACGTCAGCTTTAGCACCGCATGTGAGGCGCGTTATGCGCTGGAACGCTCCGTCGCAGAGCTTGCTGCACAACGCCGGACCGCCGATCATCTGGCCACCATGCGCGCCGAGGCGCACCGCCAATCGCAGCCGGGCCTGACAGATGAGGCATTTTGCGCCTCTGATGTGGCGTTCCACCGTGCGTTGGTCGATGCGGCGGGCAATCCGGTGATTTCCTATCAGCTTGCTGGCGCGGTCGAGGCGATGCAGCCACTCATGAACATGATCACCTTTAGCGCCCGATCCCGCGAGACGATCGTAGGGATGCACAGCCAGATCGCCGACGCGCTACAGGCGCAAGACGGCGCCGGCGTTGATACCCATCTGGGGGCTTTGGCCGATTACACGCTGACCCTTGCGCAAAGCGTGATGGACGCGCGCGATTCTGCCAAGGCTAGTAATTTGACCCTTGCGGGCGCGCATGTCGCACCGTAACTTCACCGTCAACACGCTAATACGGGAGAACTTAGCATGAAACTCACAACACTTTTGGGTGCAGCATCTGTTATCGCGCTTGGCACGGTTGCCGCGGCGCAGGACACAGATCTGCTTGTTTTCGATTACTCCGGCTTTGAAGAAGAACAACACCACGCAACGTACATTGCGCAACACGGTGCCGTCCCCGCATTTGCATTCTTTGGCGACGAAGACGAAGCATTCCAGAAAATCCGCGCCGGTTTTCAGGCCGACGTCGCGCATATCTGCGCAGGCTCGGTCACCAAATGGACCGAAAGCGGCATTCTTGAGCCTTGGGACACATCCATGATCACGTATTTCGACGATCTGGACGGCAATCTGAAAGGCAACGACATTGCCAATGGCGAGGCCTATTTCATCCCGACCGACTTCGGGTCCACCGCAATCGCGTATAACCCCGAAGAAGTCACCGCAGAAGAGGTCGCATCGCTTGATGTGTTCCTGAACCCGAAATTCGCAGGGCGCATGACATTGCCAGACAACGTCGATGACGCCTATGCGCTGGGCTATCTGGCGACGGGCGTGGATGATTGGTCCAATGCGACAGATGAACAGTTTGAGGCCGCGTCCGATTGGCTGCGCAAGGCCCACGGCAACCTGCGCACCTATTGGACAGATGCCGCGGAATTGGCCCAACTGATGTCCACAGGCGAAATTCTGGTCAGCTGGGCGTGGAACGAAACCTACCCCACTATGCTGGAAGAAGAACGCCCCATCGGGTTCCAACGTGAAGCGGCTGAAGGTTCATCGCTGTGGCTGTGCGGTTACGTGAACCTGAAAGACGGCCCCGGTGTTGAGGAAAAAGCCTATGATTACCTCAACTCTTTCCTGTCTGCCGACAACGTCATCCCGCTGCTGAACTCCGGCTACGGATCGGCAAACAAAACCGCGCTGAACGAGCTGGTCGGCCCAGAGGATCTTGTGATTGCAGGGCTTGAGCCGATTGATGTGCCGCTTTTGGCGCAGCAACCGATGTCAAACGCCGCGCGTGAGCGTCAGGTCGAAACATTCGAATTGATCAAAGCGGGTTTCTAATTCCCGCAATTGATCTAGGTCTTAACCGGCGGCGCAAGGGATTGCGCCGCCGGTTTTCAATTCCGATGGGTTAAAACCTATCCTAGGCAGGTAAGGACCAAACATATGGATATCCTCAATCTTATCTTTGTTATCGCATCAATCGGGTTGGGTGGCTTTGGCTGGTTGGCCCCGAAATACACGATGGAAACGCTGAATCTGAGCGGCCACACCGATACGATGGGTATGTCCGAAATCAGCGCCTCGGCGGGTGCATTGTTCATCGGTATGGGCGTTGGTGCGTTTATCCTGAACACCCCTGCGGGTTTTGCGATGATCGGGTTTTGCTGGCTGGGGGCCGCGCTGGGCCGGTTGACATCATTGATCCGCGACGGGCAAACCCGCAAAAAATGGGGTTTCTTCGTGGTTGAGGCCGCAGTGAGCATTCCCGCGATCATCTATAACCTATGACCCCTTGCGCCGCCCGCGCGTGCGCCCTATCTAGGGCATGTCCTTCGGGACTATGAACATAAACGCGCTCGTAATAAGCGGATCGGACCCGGGGGCGGTACCCGGCGTCTCCACCAATCAACCTTCATTTGGGGTCGGATGGGGACGAAATAGGATCGACGAACGTCTAAAGGGGTTAGCTTTGTTCCGGCGATATACCACCGTTATCGGTTCAAATTGTATAGTTGCAAATGACAACCGTGCTCCGGCAATGGCAGTCGCAGCGTAAGCTGTGCCTACCGCCGAAACTTAACTCCTTGGGTTTAGCGACCTAAGGCGGGGTTCGCAGGTACCTGGCAACAGAAACCTGCACTTACACCCCCAACAGGTTTGTGACTTGATCCGGCGGCGGGACTGGCGCAAGCTGGCGTATGTTCAAACCTATTGTGTCCGCCATAGCCATATACTTATTTCCAAGCATTTCAATGCCTTGCGGTACGGAATTAATCTTGACGATTGATGTATCGAATGCCGTTGATACCGCCGAATAACGGTTGCAAGTTGACGGCATGGCCGCGGCCCTGCGCGATGCGGAGATCGTCAAGGCGATGGTGCGCCAAGAGTCCGCAATTGCCGTTGTGCAATGGTCCGGCCGAGACGGCCAAGAGCTGACGATCCCTTGGACCCGCGTGCGCACCACCCTCGACGCCGGACGGCTTGCCGATCAGGCGCAACTGATGACCCGCCCGTTTGTGCTGTCCGATACCGTCCCTGCCGAGGCGATCCGCTTTGCGCTGCCACTGTTCGATCTGGTGCCCGATTGCAAAATCCGCGTCATCGACGTGTCAGGCGATGGCACACCCAATTCTGGATCGGACACCCGCAGCGCCCGCAACCTGGCCGAACGCAACGGCGTGACAATCAATGGCATCGCGATCGAAAGCCTTGGCCTTGCCATCACAAACTTTTATCGAGGCGCGATCATTACCCGCGACGGTTTTGTCATCACAGCCCGCACCCACCGCGAATATCCCACCGCAAGATCCTACGAGAGTTCAGCCTTGTCTTGGGTTGACCGACACGCTCCTGTTGCATACAAATTTACGCAAGCGGCCCGCGACCATCCCATGGGGTTACGAAAGAACGATCGCATCCACTGACAGCTTTCAGAAAGGATGCCCCATGTCCGGCCCTCATATGATTACCCCACCCCAGCTAATGCGCCAAATCGGCCTGCCAGATGCCCCATATACCTACCAAGATGAGAAATGCAGTTTTAACACCATTTTGGACGGGTTTAATCTACGGACAGACGCGTTGAACCGTATGGCAGATGTGATCCGTGCGGCGGATACTGACCGCTTGGATCAGGTTCCACAGGCGGCGGGCCTATTGGCCGTGTCGGTGGGCCTTTCGAAACAATACCGCGATGACAATGCCATGCTGGCCGCTGGTTTTCCCATCTATGCCGCGCTTTATCGCTGGGCGCGGGACGGGTTTAGCGAAGGACATGCAGAATGACACACTCAACCGCAGACCTGTGGCGCGTCTTTGGTCGGATTGGGCTGTTGTCCTTTGGCGGGCCTGCGGCGCAAATCGCGCTGATGCATCAGGAATTGGTCGAGGATCGCGGCTGGTTGTCAGAGGCGGAGTTCCTACGCGCACTGTCGTTTTGCATGCTGCTCCCGGGCCCAGAGGCGATGCAGCTCTCCACCTATGCGGGATGGAAACGGCGCGGCATCGTCGGCGGCCTGATCGGTGGTGGGCTATTCGTTCTGCCCGGTGCTATCGTCATCGCGTTGCTGGCATCGCTTTACGTGACCATTGGCGAACTGCCGTGGGTCCAAGCCCTGTTCGTAGGGATCAAGGCAACCGTCGTTGTGATTGTGATCCAAGCGTTGATCAAAGTCGCCAAACGCGCGCTGACCACGCGCCGAAATATTGGCATAGCCGTCACCGCGTTCATTGCCTTGTTCGCCTTTGCCGTGCCGTTTCCGATTGTCATATTTAGCGCGGCCATTCTGGGGGCTTTCGGGGCTATGCCCGTTGCAGATACCGTCAAGGCTAAGATGAATTGGGGGCGCTCTGCCGCAATCATCGGCGCAGGCGCATTGATTTGGGCCGCGCCATTTGCGGTGATCCATGCCTATGACGCGAGTTTCATGCGCGACATCGGGGTTTTCTTTTCAACGCTTGCCATTGTGTCATTTGGCGGGGCCTACGCGGTTCTGGCCTATATGACCCAAGAGGTCGTCTCCGGTTTCGGCTGGCTGACCACCGCCCAAATGATCGACGCGTTGGGGCTGGCGGAAACGACGCCGGGGCCGCTGATCCTTGTGACGCAGTTTGTCGGTATGCTTGCCGGTTACGCCCAAGGCGGCCTGATGCCCGCTGCCCTCGCAGGTCTGCTCACCCTTTGGGTGACGTTTGTGCCCTGCTTTATCTGGATATTCGCAGGCGCACCGTTGATTGACTGGCTTGCGGGGCGTCCACGCCTGTCGGCGGCCATGGCATCCATCACAGCGGCGATTGTCGGCGTCATTGCGAACCTGTCACTGTGGTTTGCGCTGCATGTCTTCTTTGACCAACTTATACAGATAGATGACCTTCCATTGCGGATAATTGTGCCTACGTTCGGCAGCATCCAACCCCTGCCCCTGATCATCGCAGGAATTGCCGCCGTTTTGCTTGTTTGGCGTGGCTATACGCTTTTGCCTGTCTTGGGAATTTGCGCTGCAATCGGACTATTGGCGGGCTTGGCCGGTCTGCCCCTTTAATCCCGCCTCGAATCTTCTATGGTGGGGACAGTCGAATATGGGGGATGATGCCGTGGCCGGGACCATTGATTACGGAAACCTGATGCACCGCGCCATGCGCGGCCTGATCCAAGAGGTGCTGACAGGCATCGCCAAGGATGGGCTGCCGGGTGCTCATCATTTCTTTATTACCTTCGATACGATGTATCCCGATGTGGAAATCGCCGACTGGCTGTCGGATCGGTACCCCGGTGAGATGACTGTCGTGATCCAGAACTGGTTTGATAACCTGCTGGTTACCGACGAAGGGTTTACCATCACGCTGAATTTCGGCGACAACCCTGAAACGCTTTATATACCTTATGATGCGATCCAAACCTTTGTGGATCCGTCGGTCGAATTCGGTCTGCGGTTCGAAACCCAAGGCGATGATGACGCGAACACAGACGACGCCGAAATCATCGAGGCCCCGATGGAGGTCATGGCAGAAGAGCCTGATCCCGCAACAGAGCCGCGCAAAGACGCCGAGGTCGTGAGCCTTGACCAATTCCGCAAGTAATCGCGACGGGCGCGTTGCCCCCGTGCTGTCGCCGCGCTAAACGGCATACAACTGCATACAAAGAGTGATCCGATGACAAACACACGCACTGAATCCGACAGCTTTGGCCCGCTAGAGGTCCCTTCCGACCGCTATTGGGGCGCGCAAACACAGCGCAGCCTGATGAATTTCCCGATCGGCTGGGAAAAGCAGCCCGTGGCCATCGTGCGCGCCTTGGGTGTGATCAAACAGGCCTGCGCCATGGCCAATAAGGACCGTGGTAAGCTGGACGCGCAGCTGGCCGATGCCATCATCGCCGCCGCGAATGAGGTTGTGACCGGCAAGCTGGACGATCATTTCCCGCTTGTCGTTTGGCAAACCGGATCAGGCACACAGTCCAACATGAACGCCAATGAGGTGATTTCGAACCGCGCGATTAAAATGCTGGGCGGCACGATCGGGTCTAAGGATCCGGTGCACCCCAACGACCATTGTAACATGGGCCAGTCATCCAACGACACCTTCCCAACGGCCATGCATATCGCGGTGGCGACCACCGCCCATGACGTGCTGATCCCCGGTTTGGAAAAGCTGCACGCCGCCCTTGCAGCCAAGCAAGAAGAATTCAACGACATCATCAAGATCGGGCGCACGCATACAATGGATGCGACGCCACTGACGCTTGGTCAGGAATTTTCCGGCTATGTGCATCAGGTCGCGATGGGTATCCGCCGTGTGAAGGCCGCCCTGCCCGCAATCTATGAACTGGCCCAAGGCGGCACTGCCGTCGGCACAGGCCTGAACACGCCAATGGGCTGGGGCGAAACCGTGGCTGGTCATATGGCCGAGATTACCGGTCTGCCCTTTGTCACAGCGCCAAACAAGTTTGAGGCGCTCGCCGCCCACGATGCGCTTGTGGAAATGTCAGGTGCGCTGAAAACCGTGGCCGCGTCGCTTTACAAGATCGCCTGCGACATCCGTTTCCTTGGCTCAGGCCCACGCTGCGGTCTGGGCGAGTTGATGTTGCCAGAGAACGAGCCAGGATCGTCTATCATGCCCGGCAAAGTGAACCCCACACAGGTCGAGGCGATCACGCAGGTTTGCGCACATGTCATGGGCAATGACGCCGCCGTAGGTTTTGCTGGATCACAGGGGCATTTTGAGCTGAACGTTATGAAACCAATGATGGCCTATAACGTTCTGCAATCCATGCAGTTGATTGGCGATGCCAGCGGTGCGTTCACCGATAACTGCGTCGTCGGGATTAAGGCTGATACCGTGCGGATTGAAAAACTGATGCGGGAAAGCCTGATGTTGGTCACCGCATTGGCGCCCACAATCGGGTATGACAACGCCACCACAGTCGCCAAGACGGCCCATAAAAATGGCACCACGCTGAAGGAAGAGGCGATCAACCTTGGCTTTGTGGACGCCGCAACATTTGATGAGGTCGTCCGCCCCGAGGACATGATTGGCCCAAAATGAACGTTGTAAACCTCAACAAGGCCCGCAAGGCAAAATCAAAGGCTAAGGATAAGGCAACAGCGGATGCAAACGCCGTACGCTTTGGCCGGACAAAGGCCGAGCGGGTATTCGAGGCAGTACAGGCTGATCTGGCCTCTGCGCGATTGTCACAGCTAAAGTTCGAAGACGAATGAGCGGGCGGCCGGTCAAACGGTCGCTAACGCTACGCGGACACCGGACAAGTGTATCGCTAGAGGATGCATTCTGGCGCGCCTTTGTCGATATCGCAGCGGCTGACGAGAAAACCATTAACGGGTTGGCCGCAGAGATTGATGCCCGCCGTGATGATATCGGGCTAGCGTCAGCCATACGGTTGTTCGTGCTACGGCGCTTGCAAAGCGCCCTGCCCGTTAGTGAGGCAAAATCTCACGAATAGTGAGCAAGCTGTCATGCTCAAACTGTTCTCGCTTGGTCAAAACATGCGGATCAGATTTGCCGTAGTGCAGCTGGAAAATCGCGGCGAAGTCGTTGGGTTGCGTAGGCTCAGGGCCATATGGATCATAGCCAACATCCATCTTCTTTTCGCCAAGCAGGACGCAGGGCGACGGACAGCAGGTTCCGCGGCTTCAGAGAATTAAGTGCGATCATAACTTCGATCCCGAATAGTGCGGCCCCCACCGCAGGTTTCCTCTAACATATTTTTGACAAATTGCAGATCATTGTTGCGCGTTTCACGCGTCTGAGCCCGCCAAAACCTTGGTAAATCGTTTATTAACAAAGCCTTAACCAATGCAGCAAAAATATGGCGCGGTTTCAGGCGTTGTTTCCGTTCCCGCAACAGTTCCCGCGGATTATGCGGCACCATTGCATGGATACGAACAGCTATGGTTTTCGTGGGACGTATCGCAGCCAGATGTCATCGCGTGCCCGCACGGTCAGATGGGCGACAGGCTCCGGTGTTTTGTCAGGCACCACTTCAAACTTGAAATGACGCACGAGCATCATCAGCAATGTCACCCCTTCGATCATCGCAAATCCGGCACCGGTGCAGATACGTGGCCCGCTGGAAAACGGCATGTAAGCATCACCTGCGCATGTCTTGCCATTCTCCGTCGCCCAACGGGTCGGATCAAAGCCGTCAGGATTATCCCAAAGCCGCGTGTGACGGTGCAGATGCCACGACGACAGCACAACCTGCGCACCTTTGGTCACATCACGGTCGCGGAAGTGTTCGAGGCATGTCGCCTCTCGGACCATCATGGGGACAGGCGGATATAGGCGTAGCGCCTCTCGGAACATATCGCGGGTCAGGCGTAGCTTGGACACGGTGGCGAAATCATCCGACACCGCAGCAGCCTCATCCGCCAATTGATCCTGCCATTCGGGATAAAGCGCCAGCAGATACAGCGCCCAAGCAATCGCCGACGCACTTGTTTCATGCCCCGCCAAAAAGAAGATTGCGACTTGCTCGACCATTTCATCCACGCTGAATGTCTCGCCCGTTTGGGGATCTTGGGTTGTCATGATCTTGGTCGCCATATCGCCGGTGGCTTCGCCCGCCTCAATCGCATCCAGTCGGGCCTGCGTCAGACCAGTGATCAGCCCCCTGATTTTACGCGCTGTCGTCTTTGTCTCGGACCGGAAAAACCGTGGCATCCGTTTAAGACCGGGAATAAACGCGGCAAGGTTCAAGATTGGCTGTGTGCGCTGATAGCTGCGAAAGGCATCCAACACTTCTGTCGCGACCTGATCATCGATTGGGATCGAAAACAGCGTGCGGACTATGATATCAGCGGCAACGTGGCTCGTCTCGACCTCAACTTCTTGCGGCGTACCATCGGCGATGGTTGTAAGCCGGGCTACAGACGCGACCCCAGCCGCATGGATCGCAGGATAGGTGTCGCACAAGCGGCCGCCCTCAAACGCGGGGTCGATAATCCGCCTTTGGCGTTTCCACTGATCACCATTCGTCAAGAACACACTATCTCCCAGCAAGGGCCGCAGTCCCGCGCCGATCCTGTCGGATTTCGGGAAATCATCGGGACGTTCATTCAGCACGGTTTTGATCAGTCTGGGATCATTGACTATAAAACTGCGGAAAAACGGCGTCTTAAACTCGACCATCCATACGCGGTACAGTTTAGCAGGTTGCACTGACAGGATGTCAGCGCGAAACAGCTTCATATACCGCAACACCGATACCTTTTCAGGGCGTGATAGCGGCTTGGGCGGGATCATGATGTCACGCTCGTGTATTTGGACGCAACCATATCAATCCGCGACTTGGACGGCGGGCGGCCCGCGTACCGATCCGCAAGGGTCATGGGGCCAGCTGTGATCTGAAAATAGTCATAGTCTTTGGGCCGATCCAACGCGCAAAGATATTGGAAATGCAGACGAAAGAATCGCCAACGCAGCGCCTTCCACGTGGCGGGCTGTAGCGATTTGGTAAACGCCGCAGAAATGATTAGCGGCCATTTCTGATCGGCAGGCGAGACCCCGCTGGCGGCAACCGGATCACACATTGCAAAAGCGCAACCGTCCCCGGGGGCGGTCACGTCGATCCATGTGAAATTGTCAGCGGTGCTCAGATAGGCCAGATCACCGCATAAACGTCCCGCGTCTGGTAGAAATGACATCATCGGCACGACTTGACCCAGCGACGAGAACGCCAGCTTGGGCCCGCCCGCAGGCACCCGCCCTGACCGCATGATATCCGCCAAAATTGACACGGCCAGATGGGCGCCCGATGAATGCCCGAGGATCAGCACCTCATCCACGTCCGCTGTCAGGGCCGCGGCGATGGTATCTGCTAATGTGGTCATCCGCGTTTCGAGCGCTTCGGGGTTTGCACCGCGCCACCGGGCTGAGAATGCATAATCATGCACCAGGTAGTAGGCGAAAAACTTGTTGTCTTTGGATTTGAACCACCGCAGCACAGCCACGATGATCACGCCCCATGCCAGATAACCCACAAGCGCGTCGATTTTACCAAAGCCGGACAATAAGGCATGCGGAACAGCCCCCAATCCCACGGCGATCAGCAGTTGCAGGATCAGCATCCCTACAGGGTAAAGCGCGGCAATCACCGGCCCCTTGCGCATCCACATCAACCGCCGCAGCGCACCGGTACTGATATAGGTCCACGCCGTGCGGATCAGTTGCAGATAGGTCGCGGGAACAGAGGTTTCCATGCTGTCGCGCACGATGTCCGATCACAGCAGGACGCCGATGTCCGCATTGACCCCGACCCCGTCAATTTACGCATCCATATGCCAGCCAAAGGGGCCGCTAGCTGTCTGGGGTGATTGACCAATTGTGTAACTACTGATCTGCGCCTGCTTCCCGCTTTCGGTGCGATACAGTTCCCGATAGCGGCGCGAATGGATCGGGTCATAGCCGAGGATGTAAGACACCCGCCGCTTGCGCACGCGATGATCTTGGGTTGCGGTCATGATCGGTCTGTTACTGCTTTGATGACAGCCTAACCGATAAGTTTGGCGGACTTAAGCCCCTAGCCTAATGTCGCCAATGCGGGGAACCGTTCCAGCAACCACCAGCTAAATGCTGTGAATTGCCCCGTCAGCATCATCA
The DNA here is from genome assembly GCA_029250945.1 of Yoonia sp. Lineage (GTDB taxonomy): Bacteria > Pseudomonadota > Alphaproteobacteria > Rhodobacterales > Rhodobacteraceae > Yoonia. Next base: position 46,004 of record JAQXEG010000022.1, on the reverse strand, counting down.
GCCCGACGGTCCACAGCAAAAGGCCGGAAACCCGTTCAATCCGCGACATATGCCGCTTCATCCATACCATAGGTCCCTTGAGCCGTGGGAAAAAAGCCGCAACGAGCAAAAACGGGATACCAAGGCCAAGCGCATATGTCGCCAGCAAAACCGTGCCGCGTGTCAGCGACGCCTCTGACGCCGCAAGGCTGAGGATCGTGCCAAGGATTGGACCCAAACAAGGTGTCCAGCCAAACGCAAACGCAAGCCCAAGGATATAGGCGCCGAAAGCGGATCCACCACGGTCGCCAGTGTCCACCCGCGCCTCGCGATCCAAGAAACCGATCCGGTAAACGCCCACGAAATGCGCGCCAAAGATCATCACGACGATCCCCGCGATGGTCGTGAAGTATTCTTGGAACTGTAAGAACACCCGTCCAAGTGCGGAGAATGCGAACCCCAGCAACAAGAAAACCGTCGACAGCCCAAGCACAAAGAACACCGCAGCCATCAAAACGCGGCGGCGCGATGCGGCGGCGTCCTCCATATCGTCAACGGACACGCCGCCCATATAGGCTAGATAAGGCGGCACAATCGGCAGCACGCAGGGCGACAGGAATGACAACAGGCCAGCGAAAGCCGCGATAAACATCGCGGGCAAAATCGAGGCGTCGAGGATCTGGGTGGCTTCTAACATGTCCCCTACCTATGCGAGCTTTGATGCGGCGTCACGTCCCGGATCGTCACAGGTGTGTTTACGACTTGTAACATCTACGGTAGCGATAGCGGCATGAAACATGATCTGGATGCCACGGGGCTGCTTTGCCCCTTACCTGTACTGAAGGCCCGCAAACATTTGCAGAGATTGGCCGCAGGTGACGAATTGCATGTGCTGGCTGATGATCCTGCCGCGATCGTCGATATGCCACATTTCTGCGCAGAGGCCGGGCATGATCTGGTGTCGGTCACGGACCAAGAAGCCGCCCAGCGATATATTATTCGCAAAGGCGGATAGCAAAAGGGCCGCACCACATGATGCGGCCCTTTGCTTATTTAGCGTCCCAGTGACCACCAGCCTTTGCGCTTCGGCTTATCAGCCTTTGCGGGTTCGGGTTCTGGCGTGGGTTCTGCTGCCTTCACCTCAGGTGCGGCTGCCTCTACTACTGGTGCCTCAACCGGTGCTTCGGCTGCGACCTCTGGCTCTACCGCTGGTGCGGCTTCGGCTTTTGGCTTGGCGCGGCTTTTGCGTTTTGGCTTTGGTTTTTCCTCTGCCTCTGGAGCATCGGCTTCGGCCGCAGGTGCATCGGCAACAGCTACTTCTGCTGGTGCTTCTTCTACCTTTTTGCGTGACCGACGGGCGCGCTTTGGCTTCTCGGCTGGGGTTTCATCGGCAGGTCCGTCATCAGACGGGGCATCGGCTACTTGTTCTGCATCAGTGGGCGCGTCTGCGGCCTCCGGCTTTTTGCGGCTGCGCGAACGCGTCCGCTTTGGCTTTTCAGCAGGCGGTTCCTCGGTCGCTTCGGCTGGTGCTTCTGCATCAGCTGTGGCTGCGGGGTCTTCACCCTCTGCCTGCTGCTGCTCTGCACCCTCTTGGGCGTTTTCACCACCGTTACCACCACGACCACGACGCCGACGACGGCGACGCTTCTTGCGGGGGCGATCTTCGGCCTCAGTCTCTTCTGCGACGGCTTCGACCTCTTCCCCATCCGTGCTGGACAACAAGATATCATCGTCGTCATCCATCATCGCCGCAGTCGCTACAACAACGGGTGCCTCGGCGACAACGCGCGTGGCTGTCCTGAACTTTTCAATCGCAAAATCAGGCGACACGAGGGTCGGATCACATTCAATCCGCACGGACATGCCATAACGTGCCTCGACATCGGCGATGTGTTCACGCTTGCCGTTGATAAGGAAGTTCGCGATGGAAATCGGCGCCTTCACAAGCACCTCTTTTGACCGACCGCGCACTCCCTCCTCTTCCAAGGACCGCAGGATCGACAAGGACACGTTGTCATCCGACCGCAACAGACCAGTGCCGTGGCAGTGGCCGCACATCTGCGTCGTCGCCTCGAGCATACCAGGGCGCAAACGCTGGCGTGACATCTCAAGCAGGCCAAAGCCTGAAATCCGGCCCACTTGAATACGGGCCCGATCGGTTTTCAGTTTGTCCTTCAAGCGCTTTTCAACGGCGATGTTGTTCTTACGCTCATCCATGTCGATAAAGTCGATCACGATCAGACCGGCAAGGTCGCGCAAACGCATCTGGCGCGCCACCTCTTCGGCGGCCTCGAGGTTCGTCTTGGTCGCGGTCTGCTCGATTGAGCCTTCTTTGGTCGCGCGGCCGGAGTTCACGTCAACAGCAACCAGCGCCTCTGTGATCCCAATCACGATGTAGCCACCCGAAGGCAATTGCACAGTCGGGTTGAACATCCCGTTCAGGTAACCCTCAACCTGATAGCGCGCATAAAGCGGCAGTTTTTCAGTATAGCGTTTCACGTTCTTGGCGTGGGACGGCATGATCATTTTCATGAAGTCCTTGGCCGTGCGATACCCCGCCTCGCCCGCAACAATCACCTCATCGATCTCTTTGTTATAAAGATCACGGATGGAGCGTTTGATCAGGTCACCTTCTTCATAGATTTTCGCCGGCGCGATGGATTGCAGCGTCAGCGAACGGATTTGTTCCCACATACGTTGCAAATATTCATAGTCACGCTTGATCTCGGCCTTGGTCCGCTGGGACCCTGCGGTGCGAATGATCAGGCCAGCGCCATCCGGCACCTCCATCCCGTTCGCAATTTCCTTGAGCTTTTTGCGGTCGGCAGCGTTGGTAATCTTGCGGCTAATCCCGCCACCGCGTGCGGTGTTTGGCATCAAGACACAGTAACGACCGGCTAGCGACAGATATGTGGTCAGGGCAGCGCCCTTGTTGCCGCGCTCTTCTTTCACAACTTGGATCAGAAGGATCTGGCGAACCTTGATGACCTCTTGGATTTTGTACCGCTTGGGGCGTGGCTTGCGTACAGGGCGCACTTCATCGCTATCGTCCTCGGTTGCGACGCTTTCGATGTTTTCATCCTTCGCAGATGCATCGGCCTTTTGCGGCTCACCGTCTTCATCTAGGTCGGGCTGCGCATCGTCAGTTTGATCTTCGGCGGCCTCTGGTGCTGCGTCAGCGTCCATATCAATGGTTTCCATACCCGCCACGTCCGCAGCGGCATCTTCGCCATCTTCCGCAGGTGCAGCCTCTGCGGTGACGACCGCATCCTCGACGGTTTCAGCGGCTTTTGTGCGGCTGCGAGACCGGCGGCGTTTCTTGGGCTTCTCGTCCTCGTCATCTTCGGCCTTCAGGCTTTCGGCATAGGCCTTTTCCTCGGCCAAAAGGGCTTCGCGATCCACGACGGGAATCTGGTAGTAATCAGGGTGAATTTCCGAGAACGCAAGGAACCCGTGGCGATTGCCACCATAGTCCACAAACGCAGCCTGCAGGGACGGTTCAACCCGTGTAACTTTGGCCAGATAGATATTCCCAGCAAGCTGACGCTTAAACTGGCTTTCAAAATCAAATTCTTCGACTTTGTTCCCGTCGACCACAACGACGCGGGTTTCTTCCGCGTGTGTGGCATCGATTAGCATTTTCTTTGGCATGGTATCCATTCGATCGCGCGCAACGACGCCTCCCCGGAGGGGCAGCAGCATTTGGGGCGATTTCTAAAATGGCGATGGGCGCAAAGGCAAATGATGCGGCCAAAAAGGCCACCCGTGATTTGCCTGTGTTCTGCGCGCGTTGCATCGCGTTGCTTCTCCGATTCCCCGCCGTTTGGGGGGAACCCATTCATGACCCGGCGCATCGGTTTCCGCGCGACCTGGGCGTTCCTCTGGCCGTTTTAAGGCCAAATCAGCTGTTATTTACCGAATGGCGGAACCAGCCGCTAAATCAACAGAAGAATTCTACCGGACGACACCGCGCACCATTGCGCGAACATCCGTATCTCATACATAGGGTAGCGACGCGGGGTAAAACAAGCCTAATTGTTGCAATCAGAGGCTGATCGCCCCATGATCAGGACAAATAGTCCGACCGCTGCAAGCTGTATTTGGCCATTTTCTCGTTCAGGGTCCGGCGCGGCAAGCACAGCTCTTCCATGACGGCGAAGATGCTGCCCTTGTGGCGGCGCATCGTGTTGTCGATCAACATGCGTTCAAACGCCTCTACGAATTCCTTAAGCGGTTTGCCCTCGGTCGTCATGGCGGGTTTAATGTCCTCTTCGGTGTCGGCCATCAGCAGTGACGCAATTGTCCCCGTCCCGCGGCGGTTTTGCAGCACCGCGCGTTCGGCCACATTGATCAGCTGGCGCACATTGCCGGGCCAAGGGGCTTGCAGCAATTGCGCGGCCTCTTGCGCCGATACTTCTGGCGCATCGCAGCCGTATTCTTCGGCGAATTGTTCGGACAGGCGGGTGAACAACGACAAAATATCCTCGCCCCGCTGGCGCAGCGGCGGCACCGTGATCCGCAAGGCGGCGAGGCGGTAGAACAGATCAGGGCGCAGCACGCTTTCGCAGGTTTTATCCTGTTCTTGCAGGTTGCAAATCGCCACGATGCGCGTTTCCGCAGGCGTACCTTGATCGTTAATCGCAGTCAGCAGCCGCGATCGCAACGGACCTGTCAGCGCCTCGATATCCTCAAGGACAAGGGTGCCGCCGCGGGCTTCTTCCATGGCGGGGATCGGTTCGTCATCTTGGGCGGGACCGAAAATCCGGCGACTTAACGTTTCTTCGTCAAAGGCAGAGCAGGACAAGATCACGAACTTCTTGCTCGCGCGGGCGCCAACGGCGTGCAGCGCATGGGCTACAAGGGTTTTGCCTGTGCCTGTTTCGCCCTCAACCAGCACATGGCCATCGGCTTGGCCAAGATCAAGGATGTCTTCCTTAAGCCGTTCCATAGGTTGGGACTGGCCAATCAGCTTTTTGATAATCGCGGAACCGTCGGACAATTCGCGGCGCAGCGCACGGTTATCAAGCGTCAGGCGGCGGGCTTGGGTCGCCTTTTTGGCAAGCTCGGTCATCCGATCGGGGTTGAACGGCTTTTCCAGAAAATCAAACGCGCCAAGGCGCATCGCCTCTACGGCCATCGGCACATCACCATGACCTGTGATCATGATAACTGGCAAAGAGCTGTCGACGCCCTTAAGTTTGCGCAGAAATTGCATCCCGTCCATGCCGGGCATCTTGATGTCGGACACCACAATGCCGGGGAAATCGTTGGACAGGCCGCGTAGCGCGTCTTCGGCGCTGGCAAATGTTTCGGTATCGAATCCGGACAGGGCCAACCATTGGCTAATGGACTGACGCATGTCCTGTTCATCGTCCACGATTGCGATTTTCATGGCCTTGCTCATACCTGTCGTTCCTTATTCCGCCGCTTCCATGTCAGTACTTAAGATAGGCAGCTGCACCTCAAATACAGCCCCCCCGCCATCCGCATTGCGTGCGGTCAGCCGTCCCCCTAGGTCGTTCACGATCCCAGATGAGATGGCAAGCCCCAGCCCAACACCGTCGCCGGGCTGTTTGGTGGTGTAGAACGGTTCAAACAACTCATCGAGATCATCAATCCCCTGCCCGTTGTCGCGCACCGTCAGACTGACCGTATCGCCCGTCGCAAGGATGATTTCGATGGCGGGCGCCCGCACGGTTTTGGTCACATCCAGCGCATTGCGCAGCAGGTTGATAATGACCTGTTCCAGCCGGAGCCTGTCGCCCAAAATCATCACCGGATCTTCGGGCAATGTGCGCGTGATTGTGATGTCGCGATTGTTCAATTGCGGTTCCATCATCGACAGCGCCGACGACACCGCAGCCCTTGTATCAACGGGTCCAAAGGTATCCCCACCCTTACGGGCATAGGATTTCAACTGCTTGGTGATTGCGCCCATCCGCTCAATCAAATCGTCAATCCGCTGGAACGATGACAACGCCTCATCTGGGCGTTTGCGTTGCAGCAGAAGCCGCGCACCCGCGAGGTAGGTTTTCATCGCGGCAAGCGGCTGGTTCAGCTCGTGACTAACAGCCGCTGACATTTCGCCCAAAGCGGCAAGTTTCGACGATTGCGCAAGCGTCTGTTCGGCCACTTCAAGTGTCTTTTCGACCTTCTGACGCTCGGCAATTTCCCGCTGGAGCCGCACGTTCAATGCGCGAAGATCGGCTGATTCACGTTGGAACAGCACAATCCGCGACGCGGCCTTGCGCGACCACAGCCAGAACATCAGCGCCAAAAGGATCGCGAATCCCATCACCTCAAGCGCGAGAACACCGTTCACACGTTCGCGCACGGACGAATAAGTGGTAAAACTGACAATCCGCCAACCTTGGAATGGCACGCGGGCCTCGCGGCGCAGCACCGCCTCGCCCTGTAGATAGGCATCAACGGGCAATGCGGCCCAGTCTTGGGTTGCGCGCACCGCACGTTCAATCGCGGAAGGTGCCGATTGACGGGTCAGCGCCGTGGCCTCATCCAGCCCACGCCAGCGCGGTTCGGTCGACATCACAATGGTGCCTTGGCTATCAGCGACATAGACGGCGTCCGATACGCCCGTCCAGCCCCGTTCCAGCTTTTGCAAATCTACTTCAACCACGATGACGCCGACGGTGCCAGCCGCGACCTCTACCCTGCGGGAATAGACAAAGGCGTAGCCGCCGTTTTCAAGCTCAAGCGTGGTGAAAATCGTAGCATTGGAACGGCGTGCACTCACGAAATGGGGGGACGTGCTGTGCATCTCGCCCAAGCGGTTACGATCAGTTGCCGCCACGGTTCGCCCATCGGCATCCAGCAAAATCAGCGATGCGGCCCCGATTTCATCAACAAATGACAAAAGCCGCGCGGTGGACAGCGAATAATCTTTGTAATCAAGCGCCGAAATCAGCTGCGGATCTCGCGCCAAAAGCTGCGGCACGATGGAATTGCGCTGTAGCTCGCTCATCAAGTTGGCGACGTAGAGTGTCAGGCGCACCTCGGCCCGGTTGCGCGTGGTTTCGGTGAACCGCTGCGTCAGCAGTTGGTTGCTGAAATAAATCGTCAGCACGCCCAAGGCACAAACAATCAGCACGGAAATCCGAAGATACCAACTGTTTTGATCGCGACGTTTGGAGCGGGCAGCAGCAGTTTTCATGACCGAAGTCTAAACCGACCGCCCCACCCTCACAAGCTAGGCGTTGGTCAACTGCCCCAACAGTCCGCGGAAAAGCGCCTGTCCATCTGTGCCGCCATGACCTGCATCAATCGCGCGTTCCGGATGTGGCATCATGCCCAGCACACGGCGATTTTCTGACAAGACACCAGCGATATCGGCGACAGACCCGTTGGGATTGTCGGCATAGGTGAACGCGATACGATCTTGATCTTGCAAGGTTTTCAGACCAGCATCGTCAATCGTGTAGTTCCCGTCATGGTGTGCCACCGGGAAGCCAACAGTGTCGCCCGCGTTATACCCTTCGGTGAACGCGCTATCGGATGTTGCCACGTCCAGATCGACAGTTTTGCAGATGAACTTCAGGTCGGCGTTGCGCATCAATGCGCCAGGCAACAGGCCCGTTTCGGTCAAAACCTGAAACCCGTTGCAGACGCCAAGCGCATAACCACCACGTTCTACATGGGCGATAAGCCCTTTGCAGATCGGCGATTGGGCCGCAATAGCCCCGCAGCGCAAATAATCCCCGAACGAGAACCCACCGGGCACTGCGACCAGATCGACATCCGGCAGCGTCGCATCTTTGTGCCAGACCATTTGCACGTCGGCACCAGCGGCGCGCAGCGCAACAGCCATGTCCCGGTCACAGTTTGAACCGGGGAAAACGATGACAGCGGCGCGCATCACAGCACCTCGATCCGGTAGCTTTCGATGACCGTGTTCGCCAACAGCTTTTCGCACATCTGCGCGATCGTGTCTTCGGATGTGCCATCGGCCAGATCCAGTTCGATCACCTTGCCCTGACGCACGCCTTCTACGCCATCAAACCCCAGCGACCCGAGCGCATGTTGAATTGCAGCCCCCTGCGGATCCAGAACACCATTCTTAAGAATCACATGAACTTTGGCTTTCATCTGTCTGATATCCTTTAATTAATCAGGGTTGGTTTCGTGGGTGCATGGGTGACGTTGGACGGAAGAACGCCCAAACGCTTGGCCACTTCGGTATAGGCATCGGCCAGATCGCCCAGATCGCGGCGAAACACATCCTTGTCCAGCTTTTGACCCGTCTCGATGTCCCATAGGCGGCAGCTATCGGGGCTAATTTCATCGGCAAGAATAAGGCGCGGGAAATCATTGTCCCACACGCGCCCGACCTCGATCTTAAAGTCGATCAACTTGATGCCCACGCCATACATGACGCCCGACATCCAGTCGTTGACCCGCAGCGCGAGACTGACAATGTCATCCATCTCTTGCTGACTGGCCCAACCAAAGGCGGCGATGTATTCCTCAGGAACCAGCGGATCACCTAGGCTGTCGTCCTTGTACGAAAACTCGACCACAGGGCGCGGCAATTGTGTGCCTTCGTCCATGCCCATGCGCTTGGCCATTGTTCCAGCGGCATAGTTGCGCACGATCACCTCAAGCGGGACAATTTCGGCCTGACGGATCAATTGTTCGCGCATGTTCAGACGTTTGATGAAATGGGTTGGAATGCCAATCGACTGAAGCCCGATCATAAAATATTCAGACAAGCGGTTGTTCAACACTCCCTTGCCCTCGATCACGGCCTTTTTCTCAGCATTGAACGCAGTGGCGTCATCTTTGAAATATTGGACAAATGTCCCCGGCTCCGGCCCCTCATAAAGGATTTTTGCCTTGCCTTCATAGACCAGTTTGCGGCGTGCCATCATCAGACCCCTTGCGCGTGTCGGGCCCCGCCATGGGGCGCGTATTGAACGCCTCTTACGATAAGCGACCCTTGCGAGCAAGGTATCCGAACACCATATCTTGTGGATACAGCAGAAAAACGCAAAAGATGCCCCGATAAGCGCGATGAACGACCGTGAAAACGCATTTGAAGTCAAATGTGCCCATGATGCAGAGGTGCAGTTCAAGGCCGAAGCACGGCGCAACAAATTGTTGGGACTTTGGGCGGCTGATTTGTTGGGGAAAACAGGTGCAGACGCCCAAGCCTACGCCGTTGAGGTCGTGAAATCCGATTTCGAAGAGGCCGGCGATGAGGACGTGTTTCGCAAAGTCTCCGGTTATCTGGATGGCAGCGCGGACGAGGCAACGATCCATGTGCAAATGTCCACACTGATAGCCAAGGCCAAGACCGAGTTGATGTCCGAGCTCTAATTTACCTCAAATAGGTCGAAAATTTGCAACCCTTTGTTGGCATATTATGCCGCATGTTAACGTTGATTATGACCCGATATTAACGCCGTTCTAGCTGTGTCGGCCTACATCTTGGGCTCAACATTTTCGGAGCCTGCTTATGATCACAACCTCCCTTGGTGCGCCAAGCTTGCGCCTTGCGCGCATGGTCCTGCCACTTTTGGCGGGGGGCGTCGTCATTTGGTTTGGCGCACAAAGTGTGGCCGATCTGGACCCCGCCCTTATCTGGCAGGCTTTTGCGACGATCCACTGGGCGCAATGGGCCATGGCCGCGCTGTGCATCTGGATCAGTTTCGCGGCCATCGGGCGGTATGATGAAACGTGGCACCGCATCTTGGGCACCAAAACCCCGCCCCGTCTGGCCCGCCAAACCGGTATGGCCGCCGTCGCCGTCGGTCAAACGGTTGGCTTTGGCGCGGTCACGGGCGGGTTGGTGCGCTGGCAATGCCTGCCCGCTGTCCCCGTCAGCCAAACGGCCAAAGTATCCGCCGCCGGTGCAGCATCATTTCTGAACGCTTGGGCGATCTATGCCGCAGTCGCGTTGATACATCTTGATATCATCGCGATGGACTGGATTGCTTTGATCACGGCGGGCGTCATCGTCACAGCCTATTTGGGGAGACGGTTCCTGCCCGATCCGGCGGAAATGGCGCGGTTGTTCATTTTCACAGGCACTGATCTGTGTTTTGCGGCCGCTGCACTGTACCTACTCATGCCATCGGGCGTTGATGTGCCGTTTTCAGTCATGCTTGCTGGCTTTATCTTGGCGCTTGGCATGGGGTTGATCACGAACATTCCGGCGGGCGCTGGTGTGTTAGAGGTCACGCTGCTCGGGCTTTTGGCCCCGACAGACGCGGCCCCGATCTTTGCAGGGTTATGCGCCTTTCGGATCGTCGGCTATCTAGGGCCTGCCCTGATTGCGATGATTTGGCTTATCGGCCAGAAATTGCGCCCCACACCAACCACTACCAACGGACCGGGCGAATGGGATCTGCTGTCGCAACACGGCGCTTTGCAGCAAGGCGGCGGGCGCACTTGGTTCATCGGATATCCGCTTGGACTGAAGGTCGCGCTTGGCGGACCCGCAGGCCTGCCCCCACGCGGCACGCTTGGCGCCTATAAAATCAATCCGCAATCCGCGGCCCACCTGCGCGGTAAAGGCTGGCAGGTCGGGCGCATCGCGTCCGAGGCCGTGATTGACCCCGCCACATGGGCCCCGCAGGGCCGTCCCTATGCTCGCCTGCGCCGTATGATGAAAAAGGCACAAACAGCTGGCGTGACCGTGACACAGACCGACACACCGCCGATTGCGCAAATGACCCAAATCGCCACCCAATGGGCCAAGGCCAACAAGGGAGAGCGCGGATTTTCAATGGGGCGTTATGAGCCCTCATATATCGCGGCGCAAAAGGTGTTCCTTATTCATCAGGGTACAAACCTGATCGGGTTCATCACGTTCCAAGAACACGGGGACCAATGGTCGCTCGACCTTATGCGTAGCGGTGACGTGCAGGTGAATGGCGCGATGCATCTGGCCGTCGCCACGGCCATTACGCAGGCCGCAAGCCTTGGTATTGCCCGTGTGTCATTGGCGGCTGTGTCCGATTGCCATTTAACATTCGGCTGCGCGATTACGGCGAAAACAGACGGGCTTTTGCAATTCAAACAAAGCTTTCGACCCGCGTGGATACCGCTTTACCACGCAGCCCCAAACAGGTTGTTGTTCGCCATCACGCTTGGCGCTGTCACATGGGCCATTCAACGCCCAATTGCACGCAGCTGGCAAAGTTTCGCGTTGAAATTCACAACCAGATATGAAACTCCGCACCCTTATCCAGCGGAATAAAGAGGCCCCAAAATGACCAATGCACTGTCCAAACTATTGTCAGAACGCGATTGGATTTTGGCGGATGGGGCCACGGGCACCAATCTGTTCAACCTCGGGCTAGAGGCTGGCGATGCACCAGAGATTTGGAATATCACGCACCCCAACAACATTCGTACCTTGTATAGCGGGGCGGTGGGCGCAGGGTCTGATCTGTTTCTGACGAACACCTTCGGCGGGAACGCATCGCGCCTGAAACTGCATGATGCGGCCAATCAGACGCATGAGCTAAACCGCGTCGGTGCCGCCATCGGGCGCGACATTGCCGATGCGTCCGGGCGCACAGTGATTGTCGCGGGCTCCGTTGGTCCCACGGGCGAGATTATGGCCCCAATGGGCAGCCTGACCCACGAGATCGCAGTTGAGATGTTCCACGAACAGGCCGAGGGGCTCAAGACTGGAGGTGCCGACGTCCTCTGGGTCGAAACGATTTCGGCCCCTGAAGAATTCCGCGCCGCTTCAGAGGCATTTGCCATGGCCGATATGCCGTGGTGTGGCACCATGAGCTTTGACACTGCCGGGCGAACCATGATGGGGATGACGTCCAAGGATATGGGCAAAATGGTCGGTAAACTGGCGCATCAACCGCTTGCGTTTGGCGCAAATTGCGGGGTCGGCGCATCCGATCTGTTGCGCACTGTCTTGGGCATCGCAGAGGCGGCATCAGACGCCACATTGATCGCCAAAGGCAACGCAGGCATTCCGAAATTCCAAGACGGGCATATTCATTATGACGGCACACCGGAATTGATGGGCGAATACGCAGTTCTAGCCCGTGATTGCGGTGCCACGATTATCGGCGGTTGCTGCGGCACAACGCCAGAGCACCTGGCCGTGATGCGCGCCAAGCTGGAGGCGACCCCAAAGGGTACAAAACCCGCGCTTGATCAGATTATTGCCGCACTTGGCGCGTTCTCATCTGAATCTGACGGCACTGATGGCAACGGCCCCGTGCGTGCCGTACGACGCGGACGGCGGCGCAGCTAAAATAGCGACATCTGATCACCTGCACGGGGCGGCACTACAAATAGATCGGTTCGCAAGGGTGGCAAATCACGGCTTAGCCCCAGTTTCCGACAAGTGAGGCGTGACCGCTGATGGATCAGATCGGCCCATTTGCCCTGCCCGCGCATCCGTGTGCCAAATTCAGGATCGTAATCCTTGCCACCGTGCAATTCGCGCACACGCCCCATAACGCGCGCGGCGCGGCCGGGGTACGCTTTCGCCAGCCAGCCTTGAAAAAGCCCCGACACCTCGAGCGGCAGGCGCAAAACGATGGATGATGCGGCCACGGCACCGGCGGCATGGGCGGCCGTTAATATGGCCTCAAGCTCATGATCTGTCAGGGCAGGCACAATCGGGGACACCATGACGCGCACCGGAATGCCCGCATCTGTTAAGCGCCGGATGGTTTGCAGCCGACGGGCGGGCAACGGCACACGTGGCTCCATCGCGCGGGATGTTTTATTGTCGAGCGTTGTGATCGACACGCCAACGCGCACCAGCCCCTTTGCCGCCATGGGCGCCAAAATATCAATGTCGCGTTCGATCATCACGCCTTTGGTGACAATACCAACGGGATGGTTGAAGTCCGACAATACCTGCAAAACGCCACGCATGATTTCATGCGTCTTTTCAATTGGCTGATACGGATCGGTGTTGGTGCCAATCGCGATCATCGCATGGCGATACTTCGCAGAACGCAGTTCCTGTTCCAAAATTACAGGCGCATCGGGGCGAGCAATCAGCTGGGTTTCGAAATCCAATCCGGGCGAAAGGCCAAGATACGCATGGCTCGGGCGGGCAAAGCAATAGATGCATCCATGCTCACACCCCCGGTACGGATTGATCGAGCGGTCAAACGACAGATCAGGCGAGGTGTTTTTGCTGATCACACGGCGCGGACGTTCCAGCGTTGTTTTGGTGCGCAAAACGGGTAATTCCTCTGAGATATCCCAGCCATCATCGGCATGTTCTGTGGTCACGCGATCAAACCGCACGGCAGGGTTTGTCAGTGCCGCACGCCCGCGGGCTTGCACCTTGTTTTCGTTTACCAAATTTGTCATGCGACAGTACTAGAACAAAATGCGAACACGCGCAATCATTCGTCGGTAGCGCGCTTACTTATGTCGCGATTGTTTGCGTGGGGGCTAGCGATTCAGCGCACAACGGTTAAAACAACTGTGCAATTATGCCGCACCTCAGGGAGTTTCCGCCAATGTCTGAAGAAGACGATATCATCCTGTCCGAACTCAACGACGAAGATCTTGTCGCGCAAATGTTCGATGACCTTTATGACGGCATGAAGGAAGAAATCGAAGAGGGTGTGCATATCCTCATCGATCGCGGCTGGGAGCCGTACCGTGTCCTGACAGAGGCCCTTGTCGGTGGTATGACCATCGTTGGCGCCGACTTCCGCGACGGTATCCTTTTCGTGCCAGAGGTTCTTTTGGCTGCGAACGCGATGAAGGGCGGCATGGCCATCCTTAAGCCGCTGTTGGCTGAAACCGGCGCACCACGTGTGGGCAAGATGGTTATCGGCACGGTAAAGGGTGACATCCACGACATCGGCAAAAACCTTGTCGGTATGATGATGGAAGGCGCAGGTTTCGAAGTCGTCGACATGGGCATCAACAACCCTGTTGAGGCTTATCTGGAAACGATTGAAGCCGAACAGCCTGATATCCTTGGCATGTCCGCCCTGCTGACGACCACGATGCCATATATGAAGGTCGTGATTGATACGCTGGTCGAAAAAGGCATGCGCGACGATTACACCGTATTGGTTGGTGGCGCCCCGCTGAACGAAGAGTTCGGCAAAGCCATCGGCGCCGACGCATACTGCCGTGATGCGGCGGTTGCGGTGGAAACCGCCAAGATGTTCATGGCCCGCAAGCACAACCAAGGTGCGACAGCCTAAAATCACACCAGAGGTGATGACGATCGGGCCTCGCACAGATTTGTGCGGGGCCTTTTATTTTGACGGCACGGACACCACGTTAACCCTATGATACAACTTATGATCATCTGGCTTATCGTAATTGGCGCAGCGGCGATCACGGTCGGCCTGTTTAGCGTGATCGGTTACCCTGCCTTGGTTGTGGTGATCATTACCGCCCTCATCGTGCGCTATTTCGGAAGACGCCCATGACAGACGACACGACCCTGACGATCGATGGCTTAACCCCAACAGGCGAGGGTCGTGTGCTGTTGCTGGCTTGTGGCGCACTGGCGCATGAGATTATCGCGCTCAAGAAAACCCACGGCTGGGACCATCTTGATCTGCAATGCTTGCCCGCGATTTTTCACAATCACCCAGAGAAGATTACCCCGGCGATTGAGGATGCAGTCACCAAGTATCGCGCAGATTACGCATCCATATTTGTGGTCTATGCCGATTGCGGCACTGGCGGTCAATTGTTCGAAAAGTGCAATGAATTGGGTGTATCAATGGTCGAAGGGCCGCATTGTTATTCGTTTTTTGAAACGAACGCGGCATTCGAAGCACGTGACGAGATGACCGCGTTCTACCTCACCGACTTTCTAGTCCGGCAATTTGACGCGTTCGTTTGGGAGCCACTGGGCCTAGATCGCCATCCTGCGCTGCGCGACATGTATTTCGGTAATTACACGAAACTGATCTATCAAGCGCAGACAGATAATGCTGACCTTCAGGCCAAGGCCGCCTCTTGCGCGACCCGCCTCGGTCTGGACTATGAATATAGGTTCACAGGTTACGGCGATCTGGAAACCAGCCTCGCGCAGCTTTAGACCGCTGTGGCGCGGATACGCTCGATCATGGCGCGCACACCGTTGGATCGCTGCGCCGAAAGGTGATCGTTCAGCCCCAAGCGCCCCAGTTCCGCGTGCGCGTCAACCTTTTGCACCTCAGCCACGAGCAACCCGTCATAAAGCGCGTGAAGCACCGCAATCAGCCCCCGTACGATCATTGCATCGCTGTCGCCACGAAACGAATACACCCCATCACGGACCTGCGGCACCATCCAGACCTGTGACGCACAGCCGTCCACCTTGGTCGCAGGCACCTGAAACGCCTCCTCCAAAGGGTCCATCGCCTTGCCCATATCGATGACATGACGATAGCGGTCTTCCCAATCATCGAGGAAATCAAAATCTTCGGCAATCTCTTCAAAACGGGCGGTGGCCATGGGTCTTCTCCTGATCAATAGGGATGATTTAGGGCGGATTGGGCATTGCGTCCAGTGTATGCTTTTCATCGCGGCGCTGATCCGTTACCCAAAGGATAGAATTTGCGACGAAGGATAATATCATGCGCGCCACCCTGCCCCTTTTGCTATGTGCGGCCTTGGCCACAACCGGCTGTGCACGACTGTCAAATTCGCGGATCAACCCATTGAACTTGTTTGGATCGTCACAATCGTCGTCCGTGACGCCAACCAGTGAACTACGGCAGCTTGTACCGGCCAATCGCACGACAAAAGTCACTGATGAACGCGGCCCGATTGCGCAGGTCAGCGCCTTGCGGATTGAACGCACACCTGACGGGGCCATCATCCGCGCCACTGGCATTGCCAGCACTCAAGGGCAATTCAATGCCCAGTTGGTCGAGGTATCCAACAGTGGCGGCGTGTTGACATTCGCGTTCCGGTTAGAAGCCGCACCAGGCGTAACAGCTCAAAACAGCAGCTTTTCCCGTCAAGTGACCGTCGCCAAGGCGCTGTCGTTCGGGGATTTGGCAGGTGTGCGCACGATCCGCGTGCAAGGCGCCAACAACCAGCGTAGCGCATCACGCTAAAGCAGCGTCACCGTCACCACCTTTTGACCGTCCACGGCGAGCCCTACTTTGCCTGCGCACAGAAGCAATGCCTCTTCGCCGAACACCTCACGCCGCCAACCTTTTAGCGCTTTGATGTCACGCTCTCCGGCGGCCAATGCGTCCAGATCAGCAGAGGATGCGATCAGTTTAGCGGCGACATTTTCGTTGTCCGATGTCGCCTTCAACAAAACCCGCAGCATATCGGCCAACGCAGGGTTCACCTGTAATTTGGCGCGAATGTTATCAGGTTTGGGTGCTTGATCAGCGGGGGTGTTCAACCCGTCCTTGACCGCCTTGATGATCCCTGCTGCGATGTCGCCCTTGCGGGCCTCGCGCAGCAACAGGCGGGACCGACCAAGGTCTTGTTCTGATTGGGGTTTTGTTGATGCAATCTCGACCAAGGCGTCATCTTTGAACACGCGGTTACGTGGGATGTTGCGGGTCTGTGCGTGGGTTTCGCGGAACCGCGCCAATTCGCGCACAATCGACAGGAATTTACCGGAACTTGTGCGGGTTTTGACCCGACGCCACGCATCCTCTGGATTGGATTGATAGGTCGCGGGATCGTTCAGCACGGCCATTTCCTCGGCCACCCATTTCGCCCGCCCCGATTTCGCAAGGCGGTCGGACAGGTATTCGTAAATGTCGCGCAGGAACGTGACATCCGCCACCGCATATTTCGCCTGTGCATCGGTCAACGGCCGGCGCGACCAATCTGTGAACCGCGATGATTTATCCAAATCCGACTTGGAGATTTTGCGCACAAGTGTTTCATAACCCACCTGTTCGCCAAACCCGCAGACCATCGCCGCCACTTGGGTGTCGAACAATGGCGCAGGGATAATCCCCTCATCCACATAGAAAATCTCAAGGTCTTGGCGGGCGGCGTGGAACACTTTGACCACGCCCGCATCGGCAAACAGTTCGTACAAGGGGGCCAACGACAGCCCGTCGACCAACGGATCGACCAAACAGGCGTCATCACCGTCCGCATCCTGATAGGCCAACTGAATCAGGCACAGTTTTGAATAATAGGTGCGTTCACGCAAAAATTCAGTGTCGACAGTTACATAGCGGCGTTTGGCGGCCTCTTTACAGAACGCAGCCAGCGCATCGGTTGTAGTAATTGTCTTCATAAATGACCTGTTTTTGCTCTTTTGCTTTTCTATGCATAAATCTTACGCGTTAAGGTCACGAAAGCCAAGCTAAACACCAAGATAGATGGGTGTGTGGTCACCTGCCGCGTAACGGCGCAGGACCGCTGGATAAAGCTGATGTTCATACGGCAGGACCTTGGCCGCTAGCGTGTCGGGCGTATCGCCATCATCAATCGCGATACGCGCCTGCCCAAGGATCGGCCCGCCATCCAATTCGGCCGTGACCTCATGCACAGTGCAGCCATGATGGCTGTCACCTGCGTCAAGCGCACGTTGGTGGGTGTGCAATCCGCGATATTTGGGCAAAAGCGACGGGTGGATGTTCAACATCCGCCCCTGCCATTGCGCGGTAAAACCAGCCGACAAAATCCGCATAAAACCCGCAAGGCAGATGATATCGGGCGCGGCGGTGACCAAGACGTTTTGCAGTTCTGCCTCAAACGCGGCGCGGTCTTTGGCGAATGTGGTGTGATCGACCACCGCTGTACACACAGCAAAATCGGTTGCTTTGGCCAGCCCCCGGGCGTCCGGCACGTTTGAGACCACAAGACAAGGCCGGCACGGATGATCGCCCGTCATATCACGCAGGAGCGAGACCATATTGGACCCGCCGCCCGAAATCAGAACCGCGACCCGTTTTGTCACAAAAGCGATCCGATATAAGACACGCCCTCGCCCGTTGTAACGGTCCCGATTGTCGATACGGTTTCACCCGCAGCAGTTAGCAACGTCGTGATCGCATCTGCGTCCTCTGCCGCAACAGACAGCACCATGCCGATCCCTGCGTTGAACGTCTTGAGCAGCTCGGCCTCAGCCATGTTACCTGTGGCCGCCAACCATTTGAAAACAGGCGGCAAATCCCATGATGTCAGGTCGATGGTCGCGCCTAGCCCCTCTGGCAAGACACGCGGCAGGTTCTCGGTCAGGCCACCACCGGTGATGTGGGCCAGCGCATGCACGCCGCCTTGTTCAACCGCGAGCAGCGCAGGCTTCACATACAGCCGCGTTGGCGCCAGCAAAGCCGCCCCAAGTGTGCCATCCGTGAACGGTGCATCATCGCCCCAGCCAAGGCAGGACACCTCAACAATACGGCGCACCAGTGAATAGCCGTTGGAATGCACCCCGTCGGAGGCAAGCCCCAACAACACGTCACCCGCGACAACGCCCGCAGGCAAATCCGAACCGCGTTCCATCGCGCCCACCGCAAATCCGGCAAGATCAAAGTCACCGTCATGATACATGCCGGGCATTTCCGCCGTTTCGCCACCAATCAGTGCGCAACCGGATGCCTCGCAGCCCGCCGCGATCCCGTTGATGATCCGCGTTGCGTTATCAAGGTCCAGCTTGCCGGTTGCGAAATAATCCAGGAAAAACAGTGGCTCCGCACCTTGGCAGACCAGATCATTGACGCACATCGCGACCAGATCAATGCCGATTGTATCGACGTTGCCCGTATCAATGGCGATGCGCAGCTTGGTGCCAACACCATCAGTTGCAGCCACAAGAATAGGATCGGTATAGCCCGCGCCCTTGAGGTCAAAAAGCGCGCCAAAACCGCCAAGCCCCGCCATAACGCCCGAGCGGGCCGTCTTTTTCGCCGCCGGTTTGATCCGGTCAATCAGCGAATTGCCCGCGTCGATATCTACGCCAGCATCGGCGTATGTCAGGCCTGTTTTCGTCATGGTGCATCCCCCAAAAGAAGCGTCATTTGCGCCTTCAGCTAAACCATGCGCACCCGTAGCACAACGGTTGGCTGGCCCGCTGCACGAAATTTGCACGACTTGTTACGAACCTTTTAACCTGCGACGCGGTAGGCAGGTACGAAAGTGAAACAATACCCAAGGGGTGCACCGTAAAACCTGTCATCTTATTTTGCCTATTCTGCCTGCCTGTAACAGCCTTTGTCGATCCGAATATCGTTTACGAGGATGATATAACATTCGCGGCCTTCACGACCCCCACGACACCCACCGATATCGCGGCCATAACTGATTTGGATAGCGATCCGGCCGTGACCACAGCGGATGAAGCTGCCATGAACTCCCTTTTTGCCATTTGCTAATTACACCGCCAGTCAAAAACTGATCTTGACCCACGCCCAGCGACTGATATTGCGGAAACCAGGGGGCCTGTAGCTCAATTGGTTAGAGCAGAGCGCTCATAACGCTTTGGTTGCGGGTTCAAGTCCTGCCGGGCCTACCATCACCCCGTATACGTATGTATACTGCCCCTTTCACCCGCTGTTAATATGGTTTATGGCACAGGCAGACCATTGTAGCCGCGGAGAGACCTATGTCTAAAATTAAGGTAGAGAACCCCATCGTCGAACTCGACGGGGATGAAATGACACGCATCATCTGGGACTTCATCAAGAAGAAACTAATTTTGCCGTATCTTGATGTCGACCTGAAATATTACGACCTCGGCATGGAAGTCCGCGACGAGACGAACGACCAAATCACAATTGATGCGGCCCACGCGATCCAAAAATACGGTGTTGGCGTCAAATGTGCGACCATCACACCCGATGAACAGCGCGTCGAAGAATTCGGCCTGAAACAGATGTGGCGTTCGCCAAACGGCACGATCCGCAACATCCTTGGCGGTGTTGTGTTCCGCGCTCCGATTATCTGCCAGAACGTGCCGCGCCTTGTGCCCGGTTGGACCGACCCGATTGTTATTGGCCGCCACGCGTTTGGTGACCAGTATAAAGCTACCGACTTCCTAATGCCCGGCCCTGGTAAGCTGACGATGAAATTCGTGGGCGAAGACGGCACCGTGATCGAGAAAGAGGTTTACGATAGCCCCGCCGCTGGTGTGGCGATGGGCATGTACAACCTTGACCAGTCCATCATCGACTTTGCCCGTGCTTCGATGAACTATGGCCTGAACCTTGGCTGGCCTGTCTATCTGTCCACCAAGAACACGATCCTCAAGGCCTATGACGGCCGGTTCAAGGATCTGTTCCAGCAGGTATTCGAAGAAGAATTCGAAGAGAAGTTCAAAGAAGCTGGCATCACATATGAACACCGCCTGATCGACGACATGGTCGCCGCGGCGATGAAATGGTCCGGCAAATTTGTTTGGGCGTGTAAAAACTACGACGGCGACGTGCAGTCCGATACTGTTGCGCAGGGCTTTGGTTCACTCGGCCTGATGACATCGCAGTTGATGACACCCGATGGGAAGGTCGTCGAGGCAGAGGCCGCACACGGCACAGTGACCCGTCACTACCGCCAGCACCAAGCCGGTCAGGCGACATCCACCAACTCCATCGCGTCGATCTTTGCATGGACTGGAGGGCTAAAGCACCGCGCCAAACTGGATGAAAACACACAGCTGATGAACTTTGCCTCTACATTGGAGAAAGTAATCGTCGACACTGTTGAAAGCGGACACATGACCAAAGATCTGGCACTTTTGGTTGGTCCCGACCAGAAATGGCTGACCACCGAAGGGTTCCTTGAGAAGATCGACGAAAACCTGAACGCGGCGATGTAAGCGGTTCAAATATCAAAAGAAATCGGGGCCGGTGCAAACTGGCCCCTTTTTTGTGCGCGCAAACCGGTCTAGCATCTGGAAAAACGACGGAGCCTGCGTTGCCACAACACTATATTTATTTGGTTTTTGCGATCATCACCGAAACCATCGGGACGACTGCACTTCAGGCAAGCCAGCAGTTCACCAAACTTGGCCCTGCCGTTTTATGCGTCATCGCCTATGGCGCGTCGTTTTATCTGATGGCCCTTGCGCTGAAAATCATTCCCGTGGGTATCGCATATGCCATCTGGTCTGGCCTTGGGATCGTGTTTATCGCAATCATCGGGCTCGCAGTGTTTGGTCAGCGCCTCGATTTTTGGGCGGTTGTGGGCATGGCGCTGATCTTGATTGGCATCCTGATTATCCACCTGTTTTCCAACAGCGCGACCCACTAACGACGATGGGTTAAAACCCATCCTACGCATTCACCCCTTTCCTTTCAGCCCGTCCCGCGTTATGCGCGCGCATTGCCGCACGTCGGTATCCGCCCTAACCGTAAGAAAGCTGACCACATGGAAATCCGTAACGTCGCCATTATCGCCCACGTTGACCACGGCAAGACGACCCTTGTTGACGAATTGCTCAAACAATCCGGTGTTTACCGCGACAATGAGGCCACCCAAGAACGGGCGATGGACAGCAACGACATCGAGCGCGAGCGCGGCATCACCATTCTTGCCAAGAACACGTCTGTCGAATGGAACGGCACACGGATCAACATTGTTGATACCCCCGGCCACGCCGATTTCGGCGGCGAAGTGGAACGTATTCTGTCCATGGTTGATGGCGTTGTCTTGTTGGTTGATGCGGCCGAAGGCGCAATGCCACAAACCAAATTCGTGACATCCAAGGCGCTTGCGCTTGGTCTGCGCCCGATCGTTGTTGTGAACAAAGTCGACAAGCCTGACGGCTCTCCTGACAATGCGGTCGACGAAGTGTTCGACCTATTCGCAGCGCTTGAGGCGGACGACGAACAGCTTGATTTCCCAACCATGTTTGCCTCTGGCCGTTCCGGTTGGTGCGATGCAACACTTGATGGCCCGCGCGAAAACCTTGACGCGTTGTTTGACCTGATTGTCGATCACGTGCCGGCGCCTGCGCAAATTTCCCGCCGCGAAGAGCCATTCCAGATGTTGGCAACGACCCTGTCCGCCGACCCGTTTATCGGCCGTATTCTGACGGGCCGTGTTGAAGCAGGCACATTGACCGCGGGCGATACCATCAAGGCGATGACCCGCGACGGCGAGAAGATCGAACAGTTCCGCGTGTCCAAGATCCTTGCGTTCCGTGGCCTATCCCAGACAGCCATCGACGTGGCCGAAGCTGGCGATATCGTCACAATCGCGGGCATGACCAAGGCAACAGTTGCCGACACGCTGTGCGATCCATCCATTGACGTGCCGATCCCTGCCCAACCGATCGATCCACCGACAATCACTGTAACATTCGGCATCAACGACAGCCCGCTTGCAGGTAAAGACGGCAAAAAGGTGCAGTCGCGCGTCATCCGTGACCGTTTGCTCAAAGAATGCGAAGTCAACGTTGCGATCAAGATCGAAGACACCCCCGGCGGCGACGCATTCGAAGTGTCCGGTCGTGGCGAATTGCAGATGGGCGTTCTGATCGAAAACATGCGCCGCGAAGGGTTCGAGCTGTCGATCTCTCGCCCGCAGGTTATTTTCACCGAAATCGACGGCGTCCGCCACGAACCCATGGAAGAGGTCACCATCGACGTGGATGACGAATATACTGGCGTTGTCGTCGAAAAACTGACTGGCCCACGCAAGGGCGACCTGATGGAGATGAAACCAGCTGGTGCGGGCAAAACCCGCATCATCGCACTGGTACCATCCCGTGGCCTGATCGGTTATCACGGCGAATTCCTGACCGACACACGCGGTTCTGGCGTCCTGAACCGTTTGTTCCACGGCACCACACCTTATAAGGGTAAAATCCCAGGCCGCCGTCAGGGTGTTCTGATTTCCATGGAAAACGGTCAATCCGTCGCTTTTGCCCTTTGGAATCTTGAGGACCGCGGCAAGATGTTCATTGGCGCCCAAGAAGCCATCTATCAGGGTATGATCATCGGCGAACACAGCCGTGAAAACGACCTTGAGGTGAACCCGCTGAAGGGGAAAAAGCTGACAAACGTGCGTGCATCCGGCACGGATGAGGCTGTGCGCCTTACCACACCGGTTACGATGACGCTGGAACAGGCTATCGCCTACATCGACGACGATGAATTGGTCGAGGTCACACCAAACGCGATCCGTCTACGTAAGCGCTACCTTGACCCACATGAACGCAAGCGCCAATCCCGCGCAGCCAACTAAACAAAAAACGGCGCCTCAAAAGGGCGCCGTTTCTTTTTTTCTATTTGCCAAAAATACCTCGGGGGAGGCCGCAAGGCTGGGGGCAGCGCCCCCTACCCGATCTCTTCCACAATCACCAATTCACGCTGGCTGGCCCCTTTGGCAAAGCCAAGCGCCTCTTGGTATGCATCAGAATGATAACAGTCATGCGCCGCAGCAAGGCTCGGGAAACGGGCGACCACATTACGTGGACGTTGCGGCCCCTCTAACTGTTCAAACGCACCGCCACGCGCCAGAAATACGCCACCGTGATCCGCAATCGCGACTGTCGCGCGTTTGGCGTATTCCGCATATGCGGCTTCATCCGTGACGGTTACATGTGCAATCCATAGCGCAGTCATCACAAACCCTCCAAATATGCTTTGGCATCGGCCATCGCTTGATCCGCGTTCTCCGCTGATTGACCACCACCTTGGGCCATGTCAGCGCGACCGCCGCCACCCTTACCGCCCAACGCAGACACCGACGCGCGCAGCAGATCAACGGCGGACACTTTGTCGGTCAAATCAGCCGTGACGCCTGTAGCAATTGCGGCCTTACCGCCTGTATCCGCGATCAACAGAACCGCGCCAGTCCCCATGGATGCCTTCAGCTCGTCAATCAACGACGGTAGGTCCTTGCCGGTCACACCTTGCAAAACCTGCGCCTGAAACGGAATGCCATTGACGGTTTCAACGGCCGCCACTAGGCCAGCACCGCCTGACATCGCAACCTCACGGCGCAGTTGCGCCACCTCGTTTGCCAGCGATTTGCGTTCATCGATCAGCGCCCGCACGCGGTCCACAACATCCGTCGTCGGCGCCTTTAGGGCCGCCGCAGCCTCTGACAGGCGTTGATCCTGACCACGCAAATGATCGAGAGCGGCCTGACCTGTCAGCGCCTCAACCCGGCGTACACCTGCGCTTGACGCGCTATCGCCAAGCACGACAAAGGCGCCAATCTCACCAAGGCGCGCCACGTGGGTGCCGCCACATAGCTCAATGCTATAGGTTTGACCGTCAGTCCCGCGGCCTGACCCTTCAGCGGTGCCCATGGACACAACACGCACCTCGTCGCCGTATTTCTCGCCGAACAAAGCTTGCGCGCCAAGCGCACGCGCATCGTCTGGAGTCATAATCCGCGTCTCAACCGCACCGTTTTGGCGAATGATCGCGTTCACTTCGCGCTCAACCGTCTGGATATCATCCGCGGACAAGGCAGCTGTATGGCTGAAATCAAACCGAAGACGATCAGGCGCGTTCAACGATCCCCGTTGCGCGATATGATCGCCAAGCACATTGCGCAGCGCCTCATTCAACAGGTGCGTGACAGAGTGGTTCGCTTGGATTGTCCCGCGTCGCGCCGCATCAACGGACAGTTCAGCGCCCTGCCCCTTGGCAATCTGCCCGTCCGTAACGGTGCCAATGTGAATGAACAGGCCTTCGACCTTTTTGGTATCGGTCACAGTCACTGTGCCCGCATCCGTGCGCAGGATTCCCGCGTCACCGACCTGACCACCTGATTCCGCGTAAAACGGTGTCTGGTTTAGGATGACCTGAACCTCACCCGTTGCGGTGTCGACAGGTTTGCCGTCCTGCACAATGGCCACGATCTGACCTTCGGCGGACAGCGTGTCATAGCCGAGGAAATCTGTGGTGCCGGATGCATCGACAATGTCGAACCAAAAGGACGCATCCGCCGCCTGGCCAATGCCGGACCAAGCTGCGCGCGCTTTGGCCTTTTGCGCGGCCATGGCGGTGTCGAAACCATCAGTATCAACGCCACGGCCCTTTTCGCGCAAGGCGTCTTGGGTCAGATCGAGCGGGAAACCATAGGTGTCATAGAGCTTGAACGCCGCAGTCCCCGGCAAAACCGCACCGTCTGGCAAACATGACAGTTCATCATCCAACAGCTTCAAGCCACGATCAAGCGTCTGTTTGAAACGAACCTCTTCATTCAAAAGGGTTTCTTCGATCAGGCGCTGGCCTTGGCCAAGTTCAGGGTACGCCGCCCCCATCTGCCCGATCAACGCAGACACCAACCGGTGCATGACCGGATCCTTCGCGCCCAACAGATGCGCGTGACGCATGGCGCGGCGCATAATGCGGCGTAGCACATAACCACGGCCCTCATTGGACGGCAAAACCCCCTCGGTAATCAGGAACGATGTGGAGCGCAAATGGTCGGCAATTACGCGGTGATGCACATTTTTGTCGCCAAACGGATCGGTTGACGTGGCGTGGCCCGATGCCTCCATCAAGGCGCGGAACAGGTCGGTGTCATAGTTATCATGGCTGCCCTGCAACAAGGCGGCAACACGTTCCAGACCCATACCCGTATCAATGGATTGCATATCCAGCGCCGTCATAGAGCCGTCTTCGTATTGCTCATTTTGCATGAAAACGACGTTCCAGATTTCAATAAAGCGGTCGCCGTCCTCATCCGGTGTTCCCGGACGATCACCCGGAATATGGTCGCCGTGGTCATAGAAAATTTCTGTACATGGCCCACACGGACCAGTCGGCCCCATCTGCCAAAAGTTGTCGGACGTCGCGATGCGGATGATCCGATCCTCGGGCACGCCGATCTTTTTCCAGATATCAAACGCCTCGTCATCGGTATGGTAAACGGTGACCAAAAGGCGGCTTTTGTCGATGCCAAATTCCTTGGTGACCATTTCCCAAGCATAGGTGATCGCCTCTTCTTTGAAGTAGTCACCAAAGCTAAAGTTGCCCATCATCTCGAAAAATGTGTGGTGGCGTGCCGTGTAGCCCACATTATCCAGATCATTGTGCTTGCCGCCCGCCCGCACACATTTCTGGGCCGACGTCGCACGATTGTAGTCGCGGGTTTCCACGCCGGTGAACAGATTCTTGAACTGCACCATGCCCGAGTTCGTGAACATCAATGTGGGGTCATTGCGCGGTACAAGAGGGCTGGACGCGACAACCTCGTGGCCATTGCGTTTATAGAAATCAAGGAAAGTAGAACGGATATCAGCAAGGCTGGTCATGGCGGGCTTTCGGGTTCAAAAAACAGTTGGATCAGAAATAACCCTGCCGTCCCCCAGTGTCCACATCGCCCCATGAAAAAGGGCGCCGCGACAGATGCCGGACGCCCTATCAACAGATGCGGGTTGAGTTAATCTTCCAACATGTCCCCGTCATCTTTGTCCATGTCGAAATCTAGACCGTGGGCAGCGCGAATTTTATCCTCGATATCCAGTGCGATTGCTGGGTTTTCTTTCAGGAACGTCTTGGAGTTTTCACGCCCCTGCCCGATCCGTTCATCACCGTAGCTGAACCAAGCGCCTGATTTCTCAACGATGCCGGCCTTTACGCCCAGATCAAGCAATTCGCCGTTCTTGGAAATGCCTTCGCCATACATGATGTCGAATTCGACCTGTTTGAACGGCGGTGCCACTTTGTTTTTCACAACCTTGACACGGGTGGCGTTGCCGACCACCTCATCACGGTCCTTAAGCGCACCAATGCGGCGGATGTCCAAACGCACGGAGGCGTAGAATTTCAGCGCGTTACCACCTGTTGTGGTTTCAGGTGAGCCGAACATCACACCGATCTTCATCCGGATTTGGTTGATGAAGATCACCATACAGCCAGAGCGGTTGATAGACCCGGTCAGCTTGCGCATCGCCTGAGACATCAGACGTGCGTGCACGCCAACAGAACTGTCGCCCATGTCGCCTTCAAGCTCGGACTTTGGCGTCAAGGCGGCAACAGAATCGACGATCACCATGCTCACGGCACCGGACCGCACCAGCGTATCGACAATCTCTAGCGCCTGTTCACCTGTGTCGGGCTGGGAAATCAGTAACTCATCCAGGTTTACACCCAATTTCTTGGCGTATTGCGGATCAAGCGCATGTTCCGCATCAACAAAGGCGCAAACGCCACCTTTTTTCTGCTCTTCCGCAATCGCGTGTAGTGTCAGGGTTGTTTTACCCGATGATTCCGGTCCGTAAATTTCGATCACGCGGCCTTTGGGCAAACCGCCAATGCCAAGTGCGATATCAAGGCCCAGGGACCCCGTCGACGTCGCCTCAATATCAGCCATGGCGTTTTCGCCGCCCAGCTTCATGATAGAGCCCTTACCGAATTGACGCTCAATCTGCGCCAGTGCGCTTTCCAGCGCCTTTTCTTTGTCCGCTGTTTTTTTATCAACCATTTTTAAAAGCTCTGCCATTGCCATTGTTCTACGTCCTTATTCCACACACCGCGAGGGGCGACAATTGCTGGTTTGTTCAGCATATGTTCTCACTAACCAATGAGACCAAAAGAAGAACATTGCAACTAAAATCTTATGCATTCAGCTTGCGACAAGAGTGGTTAAAAATGTGTTTATCGGTTGCCATTGCGTCCAATCGACATGAGCGGATCCTTCCAAATGCTTGTTTTCTGAACAGAAAATCTTGTTTTCCTTGCGGTCCCCAAGACTGGCACAACAGCGATTGAGGGCGCGTTGGCGCCCAAGGCTGCGATGGTGCTGCGCGATCCGCCACAGATCAAACACGCCCTGCTGTACCGCTACGGGCGATTCTTGGCGCCGATGTTTGACAAGGCTGGCGGCAAGACGCCGGAGACCGTGGCCGTCATCCGTCACCGTGTAGAATGGTTGTCGAGCTGGTATCGCTACCGCAACCGCCACGCACTTGTTGGTCATGAAAACAGCACCAGAAAGGTCAAGTTCAACGAATTTGTACTGGAATACTGTGAGGACGCCCCCACCCCCTTTGCAAAGGTGGGGTCGCAAGCGGCCTATGTTTTCGACAAGCACGGCAAGCGTGAAACGAAGCACCTGTTCGCCTACGAAAACCAGCCTGCGCTGATCGCGTTTTTGGAACAGCTGCTCAAGACCGAGACTACCCTCAAGCAACTCAACGTATCCCCCACCATCCCCGCCGTTATTGACTCAGAGGTTGAGGCGCATTTGCGCGCCGCCAAGCCCGAGGAATTCGCGGCCTACGCAGAGGCTATGTCAGGGTCCGCTTAACCGCGTCCTGCCAACCGGCATAGCGGCGGTCGCGGGTTGCGTCGTCCATCGCAGGCTCAAACCGGCAATCGAGCGCCCACTCAGCGGTAAACCCGTCTTGATCCGGATAGACGCCGGCCCGCATCCCAGCAAGCCACGCAGCACCCAGCGCCGTTGTTTCCAGAACCTTAGGCCGGTCGACAGGTGCGCCGATGATGTCGGACAGGAACTGCATCGACCAGTCAGACGCGGACATGCCGCCATCAACGCGCAAAACGCCATCATCGGCGGCCCCCGTCCAGTCAGATTTCATCGCCTCGAGGAGATCACGCGTCTGAAAACCGACGCTTTCCAATGCGGCCCGCGCGAATTCAGCGGGACCAGAATTGCGGGTCAGGCCGTAGATTGCGCCGCGCGCCTCGGCGTCCCAATAGGGCGCGCCCAGACCGGTAAATGCAGGCACCATATAAAGTTCCTGCCCTTGATCGGCACGTTTCGCGAGCGGCTGCGTCTCTGACGCCTCGCGGATCATTTTTAACCCGTCGCGCAGCCATTGCACAACGGCACCCGCGATAAAGATTGACCCTTCAAGCGCATAGGTCGGTTTGCCATCAAATTGATAGGCAATCGTGCCCAACAAACGGCTTTGCGACCGCAGGAGCGTATCGCCTGTGTTCAGCAGCGCAAAACACCCCGTGCCGTAGGTTGATTTCAACATACCGGGGGCAAAACACGCCTGCCCGATTGTGGCGGCTTGCTGATCACCGGCGACGCCAAGGATCGGCAGTGGCCCACCGAATAGATCGGGCCGCGTGGTGCCAAAGTCAGACGCGCAATCGCGGACCTCTGGCAGCATGTCCATGGGGATGTCAAAGCGGGCGCAAATCTCTGCGTCCCAGCACCCTTCGCGAATGTTATAAAGCATCGTACGGGCGGCGTTAGTCGCATCCGTGACGTGGGACACGCCGCCTGACAGCTTCCAAATCAGATAACTGTCGACGGTCCCGAACATCAACTTGCCCGCCTTGGCGTCGGCACGCGCACCTTCCACATTATCCAGCAGCCACTTCAATTTGGTCCCTGAGAAATACGGATCGAGCAAAAGCCCCGTTTTCTCAGTGACTTCTGCCTCAAACCCTTCGGCCTTCAGCGCCGCACACATGTCAGACGTGCGTCGATCCTGCCAAACGATCGCATTGTGGATGGGTTGGCCCGTCTCGCGGTTCCACACAAGCGTCGTTTCGCGTTGATTGGTGATCCCTATAGCGGCGATATCAGAAACGGTGATCCCCGCCTTTTCGATTGCGCCGCGACAGGTGGATGCGGTCGACGACCAAATGTCGGACAGGTCATGTTCCACCCAGCCAGATTTGGGGAAATGCTGGGTAAACTCCTCTTGTACTGTGGCGGTCACGCGCATTGCGGCGTCAAAAATGATCGCGCGGCTGGATGTCGTGCCTTGGTCGATGGCTAGAATATACGTCATGATGTGCCCCCCATATAGCTATCAATCGCGGCAATCTGGTCAGTGGTCAAGCGCAGACCCAACTTGGACCGGCGCCACACAACATCCTCTGCCGTGACGGCAAATTCCTGATCCATGAGCCAATCCACCTCGCGCGCGGTTAAGGTCGCGCCGAAATCCGCGCCCAAATCCGTCTGCACAGTCGCATCGCCAAGCATTTTCATCGCATTCGTGCCATAAGCGCGGATCAATCGCAGCGCCCAACGTTCAGTCACAAAGGGATATGCTGCCATCAAATCGCGCTGGAGCTCTTCAACATCACCCACCGCAAAGTCACCGCCCGGAAGCGGCACCTCGGCGGTCCATTTCCCATCGTATCCCAGCTTTTTCAACGCGTTCTCGGCCAGCTTGCGGTAGGTCGTGATCTTCCCACCAAAGATATTGAGCAGCGGCGCACCAGTATCATTCAGCGTCAGCACATAATCACGCGTTGCTGCCGACGCAGATTTCGCCCCGTCATCATAGAGCGGCCGCACGCCCGAATACGTCCAGACCACTTCATCTCGGCTGATCGCAGCCTCAAAATACTGGTTAATGAACGCGATCAAGTAGTCCTGTTCGACGTCCGTCGCGACTGGTTTCATGTTCACATCATCATGTTCGATGTCTGTCGTCCCGATCAGCGTAAAGTCAGTCTCGTACGGGATGGCAAAGATAATGCGCCCGTCCTCGCCTTGGAAAAAGTAAGATTTATCGTGATCAAACAATGCCTTGGTCACGATATGGGACCCACGCACAAGGCGCACACCCTCGGTCGCGTTCACATGCACCTTGTCGCAAATAATATCCTCGACCCACGGGCCGCCCGCGTTCACGATGGTTTTGGCCGTCACGGTCCGGTCGCCATTCAGGGAGATTTCCCAGTGATCATCGACACGGCGTGCCTCTGTCACCTTGGTGCGAACCATTATGTCGGCGCCCTTATCCGCCGCATCGCGGGCGTTCAGCACCACAAGGCGGGAATCCTCAATCCAACAGTCGGAATATTCATAGGCACGGACGAATTTTCCCTTAAGCGGTGCGCCAGTCGGGTCATTGGTCAGATCCAATGTCTTAGTCCCCGGCAAAATATCCCGCCCGCCAAGGTTGTCATATAAAAACAAGCCCAGACGAATAAGCCACGCGGGCCTGCGCCCCTTCATCCACGGCATAAACAGGGTCAGCAATTTGGACGTGGGCGTGTCCCCTTCAAACCGCATGTCCTTGTGATACGGCAGGACAAATCGCATCGGCCAACTGATGTGCGGCATCGCCTTAAGCAGCACCTCACGCTCTACCAGTGCTTTTTTCACCAAGCCGAATTCAAAGAATTCAAGATAGCGCAGGCCACCGTGGAACAGCTTGGTCGACGCGCTGGATGTCGCGGCCCCAAGATCGGACATCTCCGCCAGCCCCACCTGAAGGCCACGCCCCTGCGCATCACGCGCGATCCCGACGCCATTGATGCCGCCGCCAATGATGAAAATGTCGTAGTCCGTGGCCATGTTCGCTATCCTTTAATTGCCCAAATCACATAGCCCATCGGCTATGGGGCGCAAGCAAACCCCATTGTAATGTTCGGTTGGAGTAATTGCGAACATCACATTGAACGTGTTAGCTATCATTTATTGATCATCAGGATGAAAAAGCGAACATATGCAAAGACGGCATGATCTGATTTTGGGCATCGCTCGACAGCGCGGCAAGGTGAATGCAACCACCCTCTCAGACGAGCTTGGTGTTGCGGTACAAACCATCCGTCGCAATTTACGACAGCTATGTGATGCGGGGCTGCTGGAACGTGTGCATGGCGGAGCAATCCTGCCCAGTGGCGTGCGCAATATTGGCTATGGCGACAGGCGTGCGCTGGGGCGCGATGCAAAACAACGGATCGCTGCGCGTGCAGCACGGCTGATCCCTGACAATGCGTCATTGTTCCTGAATATCGGTACAACGACCGAAGCCGTGGCAAAGGCCCTTTTGTCCCATCAAAATCTGATGGTGGTCACCAACAACCTAAACGTCGCCAACATTCTGGCGCGTAATCCGTCGTGCGAAGTGGTCGTGGCTGGCGGCACATTGCGCCGCGCAGATGGTGGGCTTGTGGGTGATCTTGCCGCGCTCGCGATACAGCGGTTCAAGGTGGACATTGCCGTGATCGGCACATCGGCTATTGATCTGAACGGCGACCTTTTGGATTTCGACCCAGAGGAGGTACGCGTCAGCCGTCAAATCCTGGATGCGGCACGGTCCAGCATTCTGGTTGCGGATAAATCGAAATTTACGCGCAAGGCGCCCGTGCGGATCGGGTCCGTATCCGAGGTTGGGGAGTTCGTGACCGATGGCATCCCGTCAGAGCAGTTAATCAACGCCTGCAGCGACTGGAATACCGCGCTACACTTCGTCTGAGATGCGGCCCTTAAACCCTGTTGCCACAACGAATTTTTCGGAACTATCAGAGCGTGACGATGGTGGTTTGACATAAGCCACCTTCTTGAACTTCAGCTTGAGCATCTTGTTCAATTCAGCCTCGGCCCCGCCCGCCAAAACCTTAGCCACAAAGGTGCCGCCTTCGGACAATACGTCAAAGGCGAAATAGGCTGCGGCTTCACACAGCGCAATAATGCGCAGGTGATCGGTTTGTTTATGTCCGCAACTAGCCGCCGCCATGTCAGACATCACAACATCCGCCTCGCCACCCAGCCATTCCATGACCTGTTTGTCGGCGTCATCGGCCATGAAATCCAATTGATACATGGTGGCGCCGGTGATCGGCTCCACCTCTTGCAGGTCAACCCCCAGAATGGTGCCGACATCGCGGCCCTTCTTTTCACCCAGCGCATTGATGCGCGGCACGGCGACCTGCACCCAACCGCCCGGCGCACAGCCAAGGTCAACCACACGCGCACCTGCCGTCAGGAACCGGAATTTATCATCCAGCTCCATGATCTTATAGGCGGCACGGCCCCGCATCCCTTCAGCCTTGGCGCGGGTCACATAGGGGTCGTTCAACTGGCGTTGCAGCCATTTCGTCGACGAATTGCTACGACCACGCGCGGTTTTCACCTTAACGGTCAAATCACGCAGGCCGCGGCCAGAATTATTTTTGGGTTTCTTTGCCATGGGCGTCACCTATGCCTAATACGGCGCATCTTCAAGCACGCCGTCTGCGGACATCTGGGCATAAAGAAGCCCCTCGCGCAGGCCACGATCCGCAACCGACAGCCGATCCGTGGGCCAAAGCCGCATCAGCGCCTGCAAAATCGCGGCCCCCGACATGATTAATGCCTGCCGATCCTTGCCAATACGCGGGTCAGCGCGTCGCCCCGTGGGGCCGAGTGCAAGGTAGTTGCGGATCACCGTGTCAATCTGATCGGTCGACATGCGCAAACCGTCCACCTTGGTCCGGTCATAGCGTTTCAGGCCAAGATGGCTGGCCGCGACGGTTGTGACCGTGCCGCTAGTGCCAACAATCTGGAACCCATCACGCGCTTGGGCGGCGGCGTAGGGTGAGAAATCCTCTAGGCTTTCCTCAAAGAACCACGACATTAGGGCAAACCGGGCGCTGTCGTCCTCAACATCCTCAAACTGGTCACGCAGTGTGGCAACGCCAAGCGGCACAGATATCCAGTCCACGACCTTGGCGGCTGCAAATGGACCGGGATCGGATTTGAAACCGGCATGTAGGCGCATGATCGCACGGGGGCGTTCGCGTTGCGGGACATTTGTCAGATCAATCCACACCAGTTCGGTCGACCCGCCACCAATATCAACAACAAGCAGTTGATCGGTCTTGGTGCTAACCAGTGGCGCACAAGAAATGACGGCTAGCCGCGCCTCTTCCTCGGGCTGGATAATTTCCAGCGTCAGGCCGGTTTCAAGGTGGACTTGGGACACAAAGTTTTGACCATTGCGCGCACGGCGGCAGGCCTCGGTCGCGACAAGGCGCATATTCTTGACGCCATGACGGTCGAGTTTCTGTTTGCAAATGCGGATCGCGTTCACGGTCCGGTTCATGGCCGCGCGCGATAGCTTACCGCTGCTTTCCAACCCCTGCCCCAGTTGGACAGATTTAGAAAAACTATCGACCACGTGGAATTGGCTGCCCTTGGGTTGGGCAATCAACATCCGACAGCTATTTGTGCCCAAATCCAGCGCGGCATATAGCCCCGTGGCATCGGGTTGTTTCGGCGCGGGGGGTTCGACCGCTTTGGGGAACGCGCCCGCACCAGTGGGACGCTTGGGCGTCATCTTTACGCCCTCCATTTTCAAGTTAAACCCAAGCTATGCCGCATCCGTGATCCGTGCAAGGATTGCGTCGGGACAATTTTGAATTGTCTTCAGCATAATCATGAAAACTTCGGGCTGGCGTCTAGTCGTCGCTGGATGCATCCACGATGTCGAAAACCGACGTCGGATTAGAAATTCGTGGCGTAGAAATAGCCAACAACAGGGCGAGGAATCACACTATGGCAGATGTCACAATCGTTTACTGGCGCGATATGCCAGCCCAAGTCATCGTCGGCAAAGGCCGCCGCGGCACGAAATTGCCGTTGCCGGAACGCTTTGAACAGGCGATTGACCGCGCTGCGATGAAATCAGGGGCCGCTGAATCAGATGCCTATCTGGAAGGGTTCCGCAAAGCTGAGCCCTATGCCGTGGACGGGGCCGACGCCGATGTGGCCGCCGCAGAGGTTGCGCGCATTGACGCCGAATACAACCTTGAGAAAATCAAAACCCTTATTGCAAACGACGGCTGGGCCTAACCCGCCCCCCAATGAAAGCGACGCAAATGTCATTGCTCCCCTTTTCAAAGAAAAAAGACGACGCACCTGTTGAGGTGAACCTCCAAGTCGAGGCGTTCTTGCAGGACTATTCGATCGAGGTGATGCCGCGTACCGCCGAAAAGGTCGAAGATTTCCGCACCCTGCTGCCCGCTGGCACCCGCGTGTACATCGCCCACATCGAAGGCACCCCGATCGAGGATATGGTTGCCACAGCCAAGCGGATCGCTGGCGAAGGCTATGCTGTCATGCCACACTTTCCCGCGCGCATCATCAAGGACAAGGGAACCCTTGCCGACTGGATCGCCCGTTACCAAGGCGAGGCTGGCGTTGATCAGGCGCTGTTGCTCGCTGGTGGTGTCGCAACACCGCACGGTGATTACGATAGCTCCATGCAGCTTTTGGAAAGTGGTTTGTTTGGCGAGGCTGGCTTTAAACGTCTGCACGTCGCGGGCCACCCCGAGGGGAACAAGGATATTGACGCCGACGGGTCCATGACCAACGTCGATGCAGCCCTGCGCTGGAAACAGGCGTTTTCTGAGACATCCGATGCAGACATGGCGCTTGCCACTCAATTCGCGTTTGAGGCAGGCCCGATCATCGACTGGGCCAATGGCATCAAAGAGGCTGGCATCGACATTCCGGTGCATATCGGGATCGCGGGTCCGGCCAAACTGCAAACACTGATCAAATTCGCCATCGCTTGCGGCGTTGGCCCATCGCTGAAGGTGCTGCAAAAGCGTGCGATGGATGTGACCAAGCTGTTGCTGCCCTATGAGCCGGCCGAGGTTCTGGCCCAGCTTGCTGCGCATAAGGCCGCCAACCCCAGCTTTAACATTTCCCACGTGCATTTCTTCCCGCTCGGCGGGATCAAGACCAATGCCAATTGGGCCATTAAACACGGCGGTGCGTCTGCCGTCCCAGCCATTCAATCCTAAGGACCGCGCACAATGACACGCACAATCGTCGAATCCAAAACCAAGACCACCATCATCGGCTTTGACCAGCCGTTTTCTGTGATCGGTGAGCGGATCAACCCCACGGGACGTAAAATCCTGAACGAAGAACTTGAGCGCGGTGATTTTTCCCGCGTAGAGGCTGACGCCATCGCCCAAGTGGCGGCAGGCGCCAACATTCTCGACATCAACTCTGGTGCTGTTTTCTCGAACAAAATGGCTGAAGATCCTCGGTATGCCGACAACAACTTTGTTGAGCCGACGCTGATGATGGAACTGGTCAAGCGCGTGCAAGCCGTCACAGACTGCCCACTTTGCATCGACAGCTCGGTTCCTGGCGCGCTGGAAAACGGTCTGGCCGCGGCTGAAGGTCGTCCGCTTTTGAACTCTGTCACTGGGGAAGAAGACCGCTTGGAACTCGTCCTGCCGCTGGTCAAGAAATACAACGTGCCAGTTGTTGCGATTTCCAACGATGACACCGGCATTTCCGAAGACCCCAATGTACGTTTTACTGTTGCGAAAAAGATCGTGGAACGCGCCGCCGATTTCGGTATCCCTGCCCATGACATCGTGGTTGACCCGCTGGTCATGCCTATCGGCGCGATGGGCACCGCCGGATTGCAGGTTTTCACCCTCGTACGCCGTCTGCGTGATGAGCTGGGCGTGAATACAACATGTGGCGCATCCAACATCTCGTTCGGCTTACCAAACCGTCACGGCATCAACAACGCGTTCCTGCCAATGGCGATGGCCGCTGGCATGACGTCCGCGATCATGAACCCTGTTGCCCTGCCAATCGGTCCTAAGAAACTTGCCGAGAAGAAGGCCGAGGTTGAGGCCGCTGGCATCATCCTGCCAGAGGGCATGGATGACGAAGCCTTTGTTCAGATGTTCGGCATGGGGTCCACCAAGCCACGCGCGGGCAAGGAAATGGAGGCCATTCGCGCCGCCAACTTCCTGACTGACAACGACACTGGAGGCGGCGATTGGATCGCGTTCAACCGCGCCCCCGTGAAGGCTGGCGAAGGCCGCGCACGCACAGGTCGCCGCGCCCGCAAATAAGCGCACCGACACCGAAAAAGGGAACCCTGCATCGCTGCAGGGTCCCCTTTTTATTTTTGATGCCAATGCGTTAGCGGTAGTGCAGCGACTGTCCATTGTGGAACACTTGCACCTTATTGGCGGACGCCGACATGCGGACCGTCTTGCCGCGCAGATCAGCGTGAATACCCGGCAGTTTGCCGATCACGGCGTCATTGCCGCCTTGCCTGGCGAAGCACAGCAGCGTGGCCTCACCCAAGGCATCGGTAAAGTTCACGACACCTTCAAATGCGTAATCTTACGAAATGGTTTCAATCAAATCCTCGGGGCGGATACCGATGTTGACGCGCAACCCCTTGTCATTGGCTTGTGTGGGCACGGCGGATTTTACCTTGCCCCCCCATCAAGGGTGATTGTTGTTTCGGCACCCGTATCAGTGATCTCACCCGACAACAGGTTCATAGACGGTGACCCGATAAACTGTGCCACAAATTCGTTTTCGGGGCGTTCGTACAGCTCTAGCGGTGTGCCGACCTGCGCAATGCCCTTGTTCGCCAAAACGACAATCCGGCTGGCCAGTGTCATCGCCTCAACCTGATCGTGGGTCACATAGATCATCGTGCTTTCGGGCATCGATTTCTTAAAGTGGGCGATCTCGATCCGCGTGGCAACACGCATAGCACTGTGCAGGTGAGCTAAACAGACCCTTTGGGCTGTCACGGAAGTCTGTTGTAGCAACAGCACCACCAGCAACATAGTCGTCGTTACGTGCAAATACGCCAAATTCTTCGATTGCAGCCACAACACGCTCGTCTGTGAACGGCATGGAGTTTGCGACCCACTCGTCATAGACCGCTGGCGGCTGTGTACGCAGCATCATCTCTTCGACCCAGTCAGTCGCAGGCCAACCTGTCGCCGCACCGGACCCCAGACCGATACACCATGGTGTGCCACCGTCTGCAACGATCTGATCTGTCAGCGCCTTCAACTCTTCCATTGTTTCTGGAATGTCGTAGCCCGCGTCTTCGAAGTTTTCTGGGCTATACCAGACCAAGGACTTTACGTCGGCCTTGAAGAAGAAGCCGTACAGGTCGTCGGCACCATCGGCCCCGCCGTATATGCCCAGATCAACCCAAGACTGACCAGCGGCATAGTTTTCGCGAATCCAGTCGTCTGTGCCGTCAGCCAATGGCGTCAGGAAACCCTTGGATGCAAAGTCGGATGCAAGGCCAGGCTGTGGGAACACAGCGATGTTTGGCGCGGAACCCGCTTCGGCGTCGATCAGGATCTGCTGCTCAGAGCTGTCAGACCCGACATAGCTATATTCGTGGCCAGTGGCGGCAGTGAACCCGTCCAAAACAGCCTCAACCGCTGCTTGGTCTGGACCCAGCCATGTGCCAAATACTGTCAGTGGGCCGTGGCCGTCGGCAGATGCCGCGGTACCAAGTGCCATCCTGCAACGCTCATATAAAGTGTAGATTTCAAGTGTCTTCCTCCCAAATGCAGGTCAAGCCTGCTGTAACGATGCTCAACAGCGGCATCGAAACTAGCCAAAGCGCTTTGGGGCCGATTCAACAATTGGCGCATTCCGCCAACGGCTTGAAAACATCATGAAAAGCGGATACGAAAACGATTACGCCCGAGCGATAATTCCGGCGCAACAGTATCATAAGCGCTTTGGATTGCGACCCTCATGAACCTCAAACAGCTATCAGAGAGCCTTGGCCTAAGCCAAACAACAGTAAGCCGTGCGCTTAATGGCTACCCCGAGGTGTCTGAGGCAACGCGCAACCGTGTCAAGCTTGCGGCGGAACAATTCAACTACCGTCCTAGCACACGCGCCAAGGGATTGGCGACAGGTCAGGCGCTTGCCATTGGTCACGTCATCCCAGTGTCGAACAAGCACGAGATGGTGAACCCGATCTTTGGGGATTTCATTGCGGGCGCTGGGGAAACCTATGCGCGCAACGGGTATGAGATGATTTTATCCATCGTGGATGATCAGGATGAATACGACATCTACCGCGGCCTGAAATCACGTAACGCGGTGGACGGGATCGTGGTTCATGGCCCGCGCATGAATGATGAACGCATCGCCCTCCTAAATGACATCGGGCTGCCCTATGTCGTGCATGGGCGTGCATCGGGTATCGCCGCACCCTACGCGTGGCTGGACGTGAACAACCGGCGTGCCTTTCAGCGAGCTGCGGATTTCCTGTTCGATCTTGGACACCGACGCATCGCACTTATCAACGGATTAGAGGTGATGGATTTTGCCCATCGCCGCCGCATGGGATACGAGGACACGTTGCGCGGCAACGGTATCCCAATCGATCCATCACTGACCCACGCTGGCGAAATGACCGAAGAGCTGGGCTTTGATAAAACCAAACACATGCTCGCCCTGCCCGCCCCGCCCACAGCGATTATGGTGTCGTCGATGATTGTCGCACTCGGCGTGCGGCGCGCCATCGAAGAGGCGGGATTGGTCATCGGGCGCGATGTATCCGTGATCACACATGACGATGCATTGTCGTATCTACGCAATGGCGGCGACGTGCCTATTTTCACCGCGACCCGATCATCCGTACGGGATGCGGGGCGCCAGCTTGCTGAAATGCTGATCGCGCAAATCCAAAACCCGCTGCTGGCACCGCAAACCCAATTACTAGAAGCCGAGCTGATGGTGGGCCAATCCACCGGCCCTACCCCGGTCACCTAAGGAGCCCAAGATATGCAATTCAAACGATCCGATTTCCCCGATGGGTTCCTTTTTGGCGCCGCGACAGCCGCCTATCAGATTGAGGGCCATAAATTTGGCGGTGCCGGACCAACCCACTGGGATACATTCGCGGCCACCCCGAGCAATGTTATTCGGGCCGAGGATGGCGCATTAGCCTGCGATCACTACCACCGCTATCCGCAGGATCTTGACCTGCTTAAGGACGCGGGCATGGATGCCTACCGGTTTTCAACAAGCTGGGCACGGATCATGCCAGACGGCAAAACGCCCAATGCCGAAGGGCTCGATTTCTATGATCGCTTGACGGACGCTATTCTGGAACGCGGTCTGAAACCGTTTCAAACGTTGTATCACTGGGAACTCCCCTCTGCGCTGGCGGATCAGGGTGGGTGGACAAACCGCGACACGGTCATGCGATTTGGCGATTTCACGGATGTGATTACCGACCGTATCGGCGATAGAATGGCCTCAATTGCTACGATCAATGAACCATGGTGCGTCGCATTTCTGTCGCATTTTCTAGGACATCACGCACCGGGTCTGCGCGATATTCGCGCCGCCACACGTGCCATGCATCACATCACCCTCGCCCATGGCGAGGCGATGACGCGGATGCGGGCAAAGGGAATGGAAAACTGCGGGATTGTGCTGAACTTTGATCACACCACGCCCCTTGATGATCGCCCCGACAGCATCAAGGCCGCGGCAACCCAAGACGCCATTTACAATCGTTGGTTTATTGAGGCGATCACCAAAGGCACCTACCCCGCCGAGGCACTCGCTGGGTTCGCCCCGTATATGCCCGATGGCTGGCAGGATGACATGGCCCAAATCAGCCAGCCAATCGACTTTCTTGGCGTGAATTATTATACGCGCCACCGTGTGACCCACGACCCCGATATGCCGTGGCCCAGTCTTGCGGATGAACCCGGCGACCTGCCCGTGACCCAGATGGATTGGGAAATTTATCCCGAGGGTCTGTATGATTTCCTGACCCGCATGGCGCGCGACTATGTCGGTGACTTGCCGCTATACGTGACCGAAAACGGTATGGCTTGGGACGATACGGTCGAAAACGGTGCTGTGTTCGACCCTGAGCGGACGAAATTTGTATCCGATCACATCATGGCGGCGAAACGCGCCATTGATGACGGCGCGAACGTTGCTGGGTTCTTTTACTGGTCGCTGCTGGATAACTACGAATGGGCCTTTGGCTATGAAAAGCGGTTTGGCATGATCCACGTCGACTTTGAAACGCTTGAGCGCACGCCAAAAGCCTCCTACTACGCATTGCAAGCGGCAATCGCGCGCGCATAAGGGCCTTATATGACACACCCAAAAAACAAATACGCGCTGGTTGCGGACATTGGTGGAACGAACACGCGCGTGGCGCTCGCCGATGGACAACAGCTCGTCGATGGTACGATCCGGCGCTATTCCAATGCGGATTATCCGGGGCTGGAAACAGTTCTGCGCCAATATATCGCTCATGAAGGCGGGGTTGATCCCATTGCGGCATGTGTTGCGGTCGCGGGGCCGGTGCGCGATGGGCAAGCCACGATGACCAACCTCGATTGGGCCATCGACAAGGACACGCTTGCGCGGGCTACAAATTCGAAGACCGTCGCGATCCTAAACGATTTGCAGGCACAGGGTCATGCCCTTGGCCACCTTGATC
This sequence comes from Yoonia sp., assembly GCA_029250945.1. Taxonomy (GTDB): domain Bacteria; phylum Pseudomonadota; class Alphaproteobacteria; order Rhodobacterales; family Rhodobacteraceae; genus Yoonia. The sequence goes on along the minus strand of JAQXEG010000022.1, from coordinate 5,227 downwards.
CGGCCAATGTCCGTACAATTATCGACGGACCAGACGGCAAAACGAATGCCGCCAGCCTTGTGGTTGGCATCGGTACGGGTTTTAACGCCGCCCCCGTGTTCGAGACAAAAGGCGGGCGATTGGTAGCCCCATCGGAAAGCGGCCACGCAAACCTTCCGATCCGCACCGAGCAGGAACTCCGCTTGTGTCAGTTCGTATCCAACGCCCACGGTTTCCCCGCGGTCGAGGATGTCTTGTCGGGGCGCGGACTGGAACGGGTTTACGGATTTTTGGCACAAGAAAACGGCACACCAAAGGAAGAAAGCGCGAAGGCGATTATGGCCGCTTGTGCCGATCAGTCCGATCCAATTGCCATTGAGGCGGCCAAGGCGTTCACCCGCATTCTCGGCACTGTTTGCGGAAATCTATCCTTGATCCAACTGCCATTTGGCGGTCTGTATCTCGTCGGGGGCGTGGCGCGTGCGTTCGCACCCTATCTGACGCAATTCGGCTTCGCCGATGCATTTCGGGACAAAGGGCGGTTTGCCGGCTTTATGGGTAATTTCCAGGTCAGCGTGATCGAAGACGACTATGCCGCGCTCACCGGATCTGCCGCACATCTTGCGGCGCTAAAGGTGGGTTAGGCCGTCACCTCTGGCTCTTCCATCTGACTGCGCACCGTCAACGTCAGATCATTGAGCGAGAATGGTTTGGGCAAAAAGACAGAATGGGGTATTTTTGGCCCCTCGTCGCCGAATGCATCCTCTGCGTCACCCGATACAAAGACCACTTTCGTGTCGGGGCTTTCGGTCAGCGCCTCGCGAACCCGAGTCAGACCATCCATCCCCGGCATAATCACGTCCGTGACAAACACATCGACGTTCAATTCAGGGTCAGACAACATTGATAACGCGCTTTCCGCGCAGTCTGCTTCCAACACCGTGTAGCCGCGCAGCCGCAATGCCCGCGATGCAAAGGCCGCACGGGTGCTTCATCTTCTAGCAGTAAAACGACCCCTTCGTCTGATCCACCGATCGCCGTTGGCAGCACAGCAGGTTTGGGCGCGGGTGCAACAACCGAAAGCTCATACACTGGAAATAACAATGTGAAGACGGTGTCACGATCCACCTCGCTCTTGGCAAAAATGAAGTCACCCGTTTGTTTGACAATGCCATATGCCATCGAAAGGCCAAGACCGGTCCCCTCACCCGTGCGTTTTGTTGTATAAAATGGCTCAAAAATCTTGGGCAGCTTTTCAGGTGGGATGCCGCGCCCCTCATCAATGACTTTTACCATAACGTATTCGCCGGGCGGTACAGTTGCCCGAACACGGACCATCTGTTCGGCCGGGTTGAAATTTTGCGTCACAATGCGAATTTCACCGCCAGTCGGCATCGCATCACGCGCATTCACCACGAGGTTCATCATAACCAGTTCAAGCTGGCGTTTATCCGCGCGAATGTTCTCAAGATCCTGCGCATGCGACAAAGATAGGCTCACCTTTTCGCCGACGAGACGATTAAGCAAGCGGGTCAAATCTGAAAGCGTATCGCACAAATCGACAATCTCTGGCTGTAGATTTTGTTTGCGTGAGAACGCTAAAAGTTGCTTAACAAGGCTCGCGGCGCGGTTCGCATTTTGTTGAATTTGGATCAGGTCGCCATAGTTCTGATCCCCTTGCTCGTGCCGAAGCAGCAGTAAGTCACAATGCCCCGAAATCGCGGTTAGAAGATTGTTAAAATCATGTGCAACGCCACCGGCAAGCTGCCCGATCGCTTGCATTTTCTGGCTTTGAACAAACTGCGCCTCAAGCGTTTTGAGCTCTGTCACGTCATTCAGCACTGCAATCAAATACGGATCGGCTATGCCGCCTGCGACGTTTAGCGTGACTTGAACGAATGGATCGTGATTGTCGCCCCTGCCCTGCAAGAATTGAGAGACATAGCCACCCCGCCCCTCAACCTTTTCGCGGATCCAGTCGCCAATGGGGCGGCCCAGACCATCCAGCATATCGCCAACGCGGGAACACTGCGTTGACGCAATATCAAGCAATGTACGCGCTTCCCGGTTGGACGCCAGCACGGCGCCGTCCGCGGAGATTTTCAAAAGCGGAACGGGCAAATCTTCGATCGCGTCCCATTCTGCGGTAAGCGCCCGCGGCCCGGACGGATCATCAGCACCATCATTGTTCGGGATCAAGTACACCGCGTGTTTGCCAGCCGCGCTTTGCGAAATCGCAACTGTCACCGGCGCAGTACCGTCTGCCGTCGGGACGTTCAGCGTGGCCCCGCTTCGCGGATGCAGGTTCCCAAAAACGTCTGATGCAGATTTTGGCCGATGCCCGAACAGGGTGCGACAAGCATCATTCACGAATAGTACCGCGCCACGTGAACCCAGCGTCATCATTGGTAGCATCGTCTAATCGCGCCCCTGTATGTCGCGGACACGGCTGACATCCTCAAGCCGCCAAAGGCAGCTATCCCGCCCGAGCGGCATAAAGGTCAGGCGGTAATGCCCACCGCGTGTGACGATATCTTCTTTTGCGCTGCCGCTGGTATGCGCCTTATACAACAGACAATACAATGCGGCGTCAGGGTTGGAGAAAACCTCGCCGAAAAGGACGGTGATGTTGCTTCATATTTCAGGCACCATTCTTCTTCCCGTCCGCGCCAGATTAGGCGACAAAGGGTTAATTATTGCTTAAGCCAAGTGCATGTAAACCCGCCTCGCCAAACAATCTTAGGTTGCTTTATGCCCGTTGTAAAATCGCGAAGTAAAACCCGTCACCATCCGCATCAGGAAGGCGCCAGTTAGAACGCAGCCAACGAAAGTCAGCATGCGCGTCCAGGAACGCGTCAACGATACCCTCATTTTCGCAGGCCAACACAGAACAGGTCGCGTAGAACAACGTGCCGGATGGGCGAACAAAGGCTGATGATTTCGCTATAACTTCCTGCTGTAACGCATTGTATTCTTGCATTTTAGCAGAGCTTATCGCCCATTTCGCCTCGGGTGCGCGGCGCCATGTGCCGCTTCCGCTACACGGGGCATCACAGACCACACAATCAAAGCGCGCGGATGAGTCGAGCTCATTGGGGGCAATCACCTCGACACGCACGCCCGCCCGTCCTGCACGCACAGGTATATCCCCCATACGGGCGACGGAAATATCATGGGCCGACACACGCGCACCGTGCATATCGGCAATCGCGAGCGCCTTGCCACCCCCACCTGCGCAATAGTCTAGGACCCGCGCATCGGGTGCAATTTCCAGTGCCGTAATCGCCGCCTGTGATGCGACATCCTGCAATTCGACCAACCCATCCGTGAACGCACTTGAATTTCGCAAACGCCTTGGGTTTTCAGTGACTTGAAGCGCGGTCTTGACCTCGTCCAACGGAACGGCGGTGACGCCGTCCTCTGCCAACGCGATAATTGCGGCATCCCGCGTGCCACGACGCAGATTGACGCGCAACGTGACTGGCCCGCGCTGTTGAAGAACATGTGCGGCAGCTTCGGCATCTTCCCCCAGATCGGCCAACCACTGGGGCCAGAGCCAATCTGGCAAATCAAGCGCCGCAGCGCCATGCGCCGCGTCACCAGATGCAACCTCGTCAGCAGTCAGCGCGGTTGGCGCATAGCCCCCTGCACCAAAAACGTCATTGGGATCAATCTGTTGGCGCCGCAAAAGGCCAAGCACAAGCGCACGCCCAGACGTACCGCCGCCCAAGGCAGCCAGCGACCGTTTTTGGCGCAGCACGTCAAAAACATGGTCGCGCACGGCTGCGCGGTCCTTTGATCCGGCGAAACGATTGGCCCGCCCCCAGCCTGTCAGCGCCTTTTCAGCGGGTTCGCCCGCGTTGATCTGGTCGAGCACATCAATCGCGGCGGCATAGCGGGCGGCTGGGGTCATGAGTTAACCAATCCGGTAGTTCGGGCTTTCGCGAGTGATCTGAACGTCATGCACGTGGCTTTCCTTCAGGCCCGCACCTGTGATTTTCACGAAATTACAGTTCTTGCGCATCTCGGGCACGGTCGCGTTGCCAGTATATCCCATGGCCGCGCGCAAGCCGCCGACGAGTTGATGCACAACCGCGTTTGCGGACCCTTTGTAGGGCACCTGCCCCTCGATCCCTTCGGGCACCAGTTTGTCGCTGGCCGCATCTTTTTGGAAATAGCGGTCGGCAGAGCCGCGCGCCATCGCACCCAAACTGCCCATGCCGCGATAGGATTTGAATGACCGCCCTTGGTACAAGATCACCTCGCCCGGGCTTTCGTCAGTGCCGGCGATCATGCTGCCGACCATGGCGCAGGACGCGCCAGCGGCAATCGCCTTGGCAAAGTCGCCGGAAAACTTGATGCCGCCGTCGGCAATTACAGGGATATCGCCCGCTGCCGCCGCGCAATCCATGATCGCGGTCAGCTGTGGCACGCCAACACCGGCCACCATGCGCGTGGTGCAGATGGACCCCGGCCCGATGCCGACCTTGACCGCGTCGGCACCAGCGTCAATCAACGCCTTTGCTGCCGCACCTGTGGCGATGTTGCCCGCGACGACTTGTAAGGTGGACGATAGCGCCTTGGCGCGGCGCACGGCATCGGCCACACCTGCGGAGTGACCGTGCGCGGTGTCGATGACGATCATATCGACGCCTGCATCAACCAACGCTTCGGTCCGCGCAAAACCTGCGTCACCGACGCCCGTTGCAGCAGCCACGCGCAGGCGGCCCAGCTCATCCTTGCACGCCATCGGGTTCAGCACGGCTTGCTCGCTGTCTTTGAGCGTCAAGAGCCCCGTCAATTTACCTGCATCATCAGTGATCAGCAGCTTTTCGATCCGGCGGGCCTGCATGAGGGAACGCGCCTCTTCCAGATCAGCGGGTTCTTGCATCATGGCCAGATTATCGGTGGTCATCATCACGCTGACAGGAGTCGCGTCATCGGATGCAAAGCGCATATCGCGGTTCGTCACGATGCCAACCACATGCCCCTCGGGGCCAACAACGGGGAAACCGGTGACACGGTAGCGTTCCATCAGCGCCTTGGCATCGGCCAGCGTTTGATCAGCACTTAGCGTGATCGGATTGTAAACCGTGCCCGACACAAAACGTTTCACCTGCCGGATTTCACGGGCTTGGGTTTCGACATCAAGGTTTTTATGCACAACCCCCATGCCGCCCGCTTGGGCCATGGCAATCGCCATTTTCTTTTCCGTGACGGTGTCCATCGCGCTGGATAGCAGCGGAAT
>JAQXEG010000018.1 GCA_029250945.1 Yoonia sp. | reverse complement strand
TGGAAATCACCGAAATACTTCGTGATCGCAGCGGTCAATGTGGTCTTGCCGTGGTCAACGTGGCCAATCGTGCCGATGTTAACGTGCGGTTTATTACGTTCAAACTTTGCCTTAGCCATGATGGCCTCCTGATATATTCGATAGTGTGGGGGATGGCGGGGCCGAAGCCCCGCGCACCATTATGCGTATTTCGCTTGGATCTCTTCAGAGATATTGGACGGCACTGGATCGTAGTGATCGAACTGCATCGAGAACTGCGCACGGCCCGAGGACATGGAGCGCAATGTGTTGATGTAGCCGAACATGTTCGCCAGTGGCACCATCGCGTCGATTGCGATGGCGTTGCCGCGTGTATCCTGACCCTGAACCTGACCACGACGTGATGTCAGGTCACCGATGATACCACCGGTATATTCGTCAGGTGTGATCACCTCGACCTTCATGATTGGTTCGAGCAGTTTCGCGCCAGCTTTGCGCATGCCTTCACGCATACACATACGGGCGGCGATTTCGAACGCCATGATGGAGGAGTCAACATCGTGGAATTTACCATCAAGCAGTTCCACCTTGAAGTCGATCACTGGGAAGCCAGCCAAAGGACCATTGTCCATGACGGACAAGATGCCTTTTTCAACGCCCGGGATGTATTCCTTGGGCACTGCACCACCAACGATCTTGGATTCGAAGGAGAAACCTTCGCCTGCTTCTGTTGGCATGATGGACAGCTTTACCTCACCGAACTGACCGGAACCGCCGGACTGTTTCTTGTGTGTATAGCTGTGCTCAACGGCGTGGCCGATGGTTTCACGATAAGCAACCTGTGGCGCACCGATGTTCGCCTCAACCTTGAATTCACGCTTCATGCGATCAACAAGAATGTCGAGGTGAAGTTCGCCCATGCCCTTCATGATGGTCTGACCGGATTCCAAGTCAGTTTCCACGCGGAAGGATGGATCCTCAGCAGACAAACGCTGCAGCGCGAGGCCCATTTTCTCTTGGTCGCCTTTTGTCTTTGGCTCAACGGCGATCTCGATCACGGGATCGGGGAACGTCATTGTTTCAAGAACAACAGGTTCATTTGGTGCACAAACTGTGTCACCGGTTGTTGTGTTCTTCAGACCACCGAGCGCAATAATGTCGCCAGCGAACGCTTCGGAGATTTCCTCACGGTCGTTGGAGTGCATCATCATCATACGGCCAACACGCTCTTTGTTACCCTTGGTAGAGTTGAGCATTGTGTCGCCCTTTTCCAGCTTACCGGAATAGATGCGTGTGAATGTCAGCGAGCCAACAAACGGGTCGTTCATGATTTTGAACGCAAGGCCAGAGAACGCCATGTCGTCGTCTGCACGACGTGCGATGTTACGTTCTTCTGTCTCGTCACCGGGTTTAAAGCCCATGTAGTCGACAACGTCCAAAGGTGATGGAAGATAGTCAACAACAGCGTTGAGAAGCGGCTGAACGCCTTTGTTCTTGAACGCAGAACCACCCAGAACTGGAACGAAGGATAGTGACAAGCACGCCTTACGGATCAGTTTGCGCAGTGTTGGCGCATCTGGTTCGTTGCCTTCAAGGTAGGCTTCCATTGCATCGTCGTCCTGCTCAACCGCAGCTTCAACCAGCTTTTCGCGGTATTCAGCAGCAAGGTCTTGCAGTTCAGCACGGATCGGTGCCTTAACCCAAGTCGCGCCCAGATCTTCACCTTCCCACAGCCATTCTTCCATGTTGACAAGGTCAACCTGGCCTTCAAGCTCGGTTTCAGCACCGATTGGGAATGCAACTGGGATCGCACGTGCGCCGGTACGGTCTTCGACCATGGCCACACATTTGAAGAAGTCAGCGCCGATTTTATCCATCTTGTTGACGAAAACCATACGCGGAACTTTATAACGGTCAGCCTGACGCCAAACAGTTTCAGTCTGCGGTTCAACACCGGCGTTGCCGTCCAGAACACACACAGCACCATCGAGAACAGCCAAGGAACGCTCGACTTCGATTGTGAAGTCAACGTGGCCTGGTGTGTCGATGATGTTCATGCGGTGCTTAGGAGAGTCGGCGTCTGTGCCGTTCTCTGTGCGTTCCCAGAATGTCGTTGTCGCAGCGGAAGTAATGGTAATACCCCGTTCCTGCTCCTGCTCCATCCAGTCCATTGTCGCGGCACCATCGTGGACCTCGCCAATGTTATGCTCTTTGCCTGTATAGTACAGGATGCGCTCGGAACATGTGGTCTTACCTGCATCGATGTGCGCGATAATGCCAAAGTTCCGGTATAGTTCGAGAGGATACTCGCGTGCCATTTTAAATGACTCCCTATTACCAGCGGTAGTGGCTGAATGCTTTGTTAGCATCGGCCATCTTGTGTGTGTCTTCGCGCTTTTTCACGGCAGTGCCGCGACCGTTAACTGCATCAAGCAGCTCACCGGCAAGACGCTCTTCCATGGTGTTTTCGTTGCGCTTTTTAGCAGCAGCGATCAACCAGCGGATAGCCAGTGCTTCGCGACGCTCGGGGCGCACTTCGACAGGCACCTGATAGGTCGCACCACCGACGCGGCGCGAACGCACTTCGACGGCTGGTTTGATCTGCTCAAGGCTTTCGTGGAAGACTTCGACAGGGGATTTCTTGAGCTTGCTCTCAACGCGATCAAATGCGTTGTAAACAATACGCTCAGCGACGGCTTTTTTGCCGTCGATCATCAGGTTGTTCATGAACTTAGTCAGAACAATATCACCAAACTTTGCGTCTGGCAGTACTTCGCGTTTTTCAGCGGCGTGACGACGTGACATATTCTGATTTCCTTACTTAGGACGCTTCGCGCCGTACTTCGAACGACGTTGCTTACGGTCTTTAACACCTTGGGTATCAAGCACACCGCGCAGGATGTGGTAACGGACGCCTGGCAAATCTTTTACACGGCCGCCGCGGATCAGAACCACAGAGTGTTCCTGAAGGTTGTGGCTTTCACCCGGGATGTAAGAAATGACTTCGAAACCGTTGGTCAGGCGAACCTTTGCAACTTTCCGCATCGCGGAGTTCGGTTTCTTTGGTGTCGTTGTATATACGCGTGTACATACGCCGCGCTTCTGAGGGCAGCCCTCAAGGTGCAGCGACTTGGACTTATTCACTTTTGGCTGGCGCGGTTTGCGGATCAGCTGCTGAATCGTTGGCATCGTTTGATGTTCCCATCTATTCACATGTTAAACAGACCAGATGGCCTGCGGTTAAGGTGTGTCAGGCGTTGCCGCATCACACATTTTCAAGCGCGCCATAGGCGCAAAACAAAAATTCCGCAGTCATTCCCTTACCGGAGGAATGGTGCGGTGAGTAACAGAGGAACAAGACCTGAAATACGCCCGGTTCGTGACCACTTCGAATTTTGATATCAGGTGCAAAGGGGAATACCCCCAACCCGGATGTGCGGCGTATAGAAGGAGTCGCCAATCCTGTCAACAGCCGCCCCCTTACAGCGGGCCAATCAGCTGACGCAGCGTCAACTTATACTTGCAAAATCGGGATTTCTGGTCAACGCCTGTGGTGTTTAACGATAGCAATTTTAAGGACCGTCCAATGAAACCGCTTTTCCCAATCTGCGCTGCCGGCCTTGTGGCCCTGACAGCCTGCACCAGCCCGACACTGCAATCGCCGACCTGCCACCGGGGTCCACGTCCTACGAGGGTCACATTGGCGCAGAAATCTCCGGCGATGCCGAAGGGTCTGTGTTTGGCGACATGACCATGAACGTCGGATTTGCGAGCAATACAATCGGCAGTTCGGTCAGCAACCTGAACGTCGTCGATACCGAAGGTGAGCCAGAGCAACTTTTGGGTGGGTCCCTTACCCTAAGCGGGAGCGAGAACAACGGCATCCTGACCGCCACCGCAACCGGTAGCCTGACAGCTGTTGGCAAAGAAAACGTGCGCGGATCATCCAGCGTTACACTGAACCTTAATGGTAACGTACTAACCGATACATCCGATGGTGACACAGTGCATGGCACCATGGATGGCTCTGGCACCGGTAATTTTGATATCTCGGTCTATAACGGCGGCTGCTACGGATCCAATTAAACGACTGGGGCGGGCTATCAGCGGCCCGCCCCTTGCCACCATTGAACCGATGACGGATCAAAAGGTGCGCAACCATGCAGGCAATTGCCCTTTGCAGATTTTCCTACCCCGCCTTGGGCGGATTCCAGATCACACATGACACGGTGCAAGACCGGATCAGGTTTTTCTATAGCCCCGCACGTCTAGAAGAACGGTTTAAACTGTTCGAACACGTCGCCCTGCCCTGCCTGCGCGCCCAAACCGATCCACGGTTTTCCCTGATCATCGTGATCGGTGACAGCCTGCCACGGCCCTACAATGACAGGCTGCGCGATCTAGTCAGCTACATTCCGCAAATCCGCATCGAAAGCCACGCCCCCCAGCAACACCGCAACATCATGAAAAAGGTACTGGCGCGGGCGCGCGGTGATCGGGATACCCCCTGCCTTCAATTCCAGTTCGAAGATTATGATGCCATTGGGACAGATTTCATCGCCACGCTCCGCGCTGAGGCGACGGCAAGTGCGGATTTAACAAGCCGGTATCAGGCCGTCGCGTTTGACTGGCATCGTGGCATCGCATTGCAATGCGGCCCCGACGGCATCGGGGTTGCGCAGGTGCATCATCGGTTGAACGTCCCTGCCCTTGGCGTGCATATCCGCGCGGGGTCCCGATTGACGATCATGAATTTCGCCCATCACCGGCTCGACCGCTTTATGCCCGTCGTGTAATTCGCCGACAGCCCCATGTGGATCGAGACCCACAACCGCTTTAACGATTCCGCTGGTCGCGGTCCCGGTCCAAAGGGGTTTCGCCCTGTTTATTTGGATGATGGTTTCACACTGCAAGACCGGTTTGGCGTTAACCTTGCGAATTTGAAAGCCGCGTTTGCGCCGCCAGCTGACGTTCGCGATACAGCGTAAACAGGCCCATACCAACCACGATCGCGGCTCCAAGAAAAGTCAGCGGCGCGGGCCAATCGCGAAATGCGAACCAACCAACAATCAGCGCGGCCACCAAGCTGGTGTAACGGAATGGCGCGACAAAGCTGACCTCTCCGTGGCGCATTGCGGTGACCGAAAACACATAACCAAAGACGATGCAGATCATCGCGCCCAACAGTTTCCAGATCGTTGGTCCGTCAACTGACACCCAATCCTGCCCCGCTGTTACAATCGCACCCGTGGCCAAAACCGCGGCCGCGGCGACCAGCCCGATCATGATCGACGGCACGTCGTAATCAATGCGCCGCACGGCCAGATCGCGGACTGTCACACAGATGACGGCCCCCAACGCATAAAGGCTATAAATGCTGAACCCGTCAGTTCCGGGGCGCACGATTAGCAACACACCAACCAGCCCGACAATCACCGCAGATAATCGCCGCCAGCCAAGCGGTTCGTTCAGGAACAAGGCCGCACCAAGCGCCACGGTCAGCGGCAAAGCCTGCAACACCGCCGTCACATTCGCGATTGGCATGAGGAATAGCGCGCTGAGGAAAAAGAAGGTGCCGCCAACCTCTGCCCCGGTTCGGACAGCGATCATCAACCAGTTGCGGCGCCCAAAGGCCCACTGCATCTGTCCTGTGAAATATGCCAGTGCGGACAGAAACGCGACCGTGCCGATCCCGCGCAAAAAGATGGCTTGGAACAAAGGAATATCGCCCGACAGCCCCTTCATGAACGCGTCGTTCAGGGTAAAGGCGACCATCGACCCCATCATCAACAAGGCGCCACGCACATTTTCAGAAATCTGATCCATGTCCAAATCGGTAGCAGCGGTTCATGATGGACGCCAGCCCCACCGCGTGATTGTCTGGGACCATGACAACCGACCAAAGATTTGCCGTCGCCACAGGGATGCGGTTCAAGGACCGGTTCGCCGCCATGCACGCGGAGGCGCTGACACTGCCCGATGTTCTGCGGCTGCATCACATCTGCTGCGCTGAGTTTGTCGTAACGCTGTGCCGCAAGGCAGGCACCGATCCCGAGACAGACCCACGTTACCAGCATCATATGCGCGTCGCAGCACGGGTCGCGGCCAACCGCGGCATCCCAGACCTATAGCGCAAAAGGCCCCCGATTTTCACCGGGGGCCGTTTATCATTCAGGTCAGTCGCAACTTATTCGTCGCGGCTTTCGGGGGTGTCCACGAGCATCGTGTCGAACACGTCACCACCAACAACATCGTCGCTTGGCGCAGGTGCGGCCAAGGCTGCGGCTTGTTCCGCCTCGATGCGGCGGGCCTCAACCACGACGTTGTCACGGCCTTGCGCGATTTTGCGCATCTGGCTTGTGGCACCGCCTGTCCCGGCTGGGATCAAACGACCAACGATGACGTTCTCTTTCAGACCGACCAGTTTGTCCCGCTTACCCTGAACCGATGCTTCGGTCAGAACGCGCGTTGTTTCCTGGAACGATGCGGCAGAGATGAACGAACGTGTCTGCAAGGACGCCTTGGTGATACCCAACAGGATCGGTTCACCCGTTGCCGGACGATCACCGCGGGCAATCGCCTTGGCGTTGGCTTCATCAAACTCGGCCTTATCGACGTTCTCGCCCTTGAGCAGAACAGTGTCACCGCTGTCTTGGATTTCCCATTTCTGGAGCATCTGACGCACGATAACTTCGATGTGCTTATCGTTGATTTTCACACCTTGCAGGCGATACACGTCCTGCACCTCGTCGATCATATAATCGGCAAGCGCTTCGACACCCATAACCGCAAGAATATCGTGCGGAGCAGGGTTGCCGTCCATGATGTAATCACCTTTCTGTACGAAGTCGCCTTCGGCTACAGGAATGTGCTTACCCTTTGGCACCATGTATTCGACCTTGATGTCCGCATCATCAGCAGACTCGATCGCGATACGACGCTTGTTCTTATAGTCCTTGCCAAAGCGCACGTAGCCATCGATTTCCGCGATGATTGCGTGGTCTTTTGGACGACGGGCTTCGAACAGTTCGGCAACACGTGGCAAACCACCTGTAATGTCTTTTGTTTTCGCGCCTTCACGTGGAATGCGGGCAACAACATCGCCGGCTTTAACGTCTTGGCCGTCTTCAACGGACAGAACCGCATCAACGGACATGCCATAGGACACGGGGTTACCGTCATCCTTGAGCATCACTTCGCCGTCTGGACCATTCACGATGATCTTTGGTGCAAGCTCATTGCCCTTAGGTGCAGCGCGCCAGTCGGAAACGATCCGCTGTGTCATACCTGTTGCGTCATCGGTATCTTCGCGCACGGCAATACCGTTGACCAGATCGACATAACGGGCTGTGCCTGACTTTTCAGCAATGATTGGAAGCGTGTACGGATCCCATTCAAACAGCTTGTCACCACGCAACACGTCGCCACCATCGGTGACAAACACCTTGGAGCCATAGCCAACCTTGTGGTTCGCACGCTCTTCGCCGTCTTCGCCCATGATCGCCAGAACCATGTTCCGGCCCATGACAACCTGTTCACCAGCTTCGTTTTCCAACAACTGTGCGTTGCGGAATTCGACCTTACCAGGCTGTGACGCCTCGAGGAAGGACTGCTGGCCACCCTGCGCAACACCACCAATGTGGAATGTCCGCATTGTCAGCTGTGTACCTGGTTCGCCGATGGACTGCGCCGCGATGATGCCGACAGCTTCGCCAAGGTTGACGCGTGTACCGCGTGCAAGGTCACGACCATAGCACATCGCACAAACACCATCTTCGGCTTCACATGTCAGCGGGCTGCGGATGCGCATTTTTGCGATCCCAGACACATCGATCATGTCGGCCTTGCGTTCGTCGATCAGTTCACCTGCTTCAACCATCACTTCGTCTGTGCCTGGCTTGAGGATCTCGTCAGCGGATACACGACCCAGCACACGCTCGGCCAAGGAAGCCACAACTTCACCGTCGTTGACCGCAGCCTCGGCTGTGATGGCCATTTCGGTGCCACAATCGACTTCACGGACGATGCAATCTTGGGCAACATCAACCAGACGACGTGTAAGATAACCGGAGTTCGCTGTCTTAAGCGCGGTATCGGACAGACCCTTACGGGCGCCGTGGGTCGAGTTGAAGTACTCAAGAACGGTCAGACCTTCTTTAAAGTTCGAGATGATCGGCGTTTCGATGATTTCGCCGTTCGGCTTGGCCATAAGACCGCGCATCCCGCCCAACTGCTTCATCTGTGTCACAGAACCACGCGCACCAGAGTGGGCCATCATGTAAACCGAGTTCGGCTCGTTTTCAGACCCGTTTTCGGCACGACCTGTTGTCGAAATGGTCGACATCATCGCATCGGTGACTTTGTCGTTACACTTTGACCAAGCATCAACAACTTTGTTGTACTTTTCACCCTGAGTAATCAGGCCGTCCATGTACTGCTGTTCAAAGTCTTTGACCAAGTCGCGTGTTTCTTCAACCAGCGGCCACTTTGTGTCTGGAACAACCATATCGTCCTTACCGAACGAAATGCCTGCCTTAAACGCTTCACGGAAGCCCATCGTCATGATCTGGTCACAGAAAATAACAGACTCTTTTTGACCACAGTAGCGGTACACAGTGTCAATAACCTGCTGCACTTCTTTCTTGCGCAGCAAACGGTTGACCAGCGCGAATGGCGCCTTTGTGTTCAGCGGCAGCAATGCACCAAGACGCAACCGACCTGGGGTCGTTTCGAAACGGGTCATCACTTCGTTACCTTCGGCATCGATCTGCATCATGCGGGCTTGGATGCTGGCGTGCAGGTGCACTTCGCCAGCGTTCAGCGCGTGTTCAACTTCTTCGATGTTCGAGAAAGCCATGCCTTCGCCCTTCATGCCGTCACGCATGATGGTCGTATAGTAGAGGCCCAAAATCATATCCTGTGAAGGAACGATAATTGGCGCACCGTTGGCTGGCGACAACACGTTGTTTGTCGACATCATTAGAACGCGGGCTTCTAGCTGTGCTTCCAACGAAAGCGGCACGTGAACAGCCATTTGGTCGCCATCAAAGTCGGCGTTAAACGCGGAACAAACCAGGGGGGGCAGCTGAATAGCCTTACCTTCGATCAGAACAGGTTCAAACGCCTGAATGCCAAGACGGTGCAGCGTAGGCGCACGGTTCAGCATGACAGGGTGCTCACGGATAACCTCGTCGAGGATATCCCACACTTCTGGACGCTCTTTTTCGACCAATTTCTTGGCTTGCTTGACCGTGGAGGACAGGCCTTTTGCTTCAAGACGCGAATAGATGAACGGCTTGAACAGCTCGAGAGCCATCTTCTTGGGCAAACCACACTGGTGCAGCTTCAATTCTGGACCCGTCACAATGACCGAACGGCCAGAGAAGTCGACGCGCTTACCCAAAAGGTTCTGACGGAAACGACCTTGCTTACCCTTCAGCATATCGCTGAGGGATTTCAATGGACGCTTGTTCGCACCAGTGATGACGCGGCCACGACGGCCGTTGTCAAACAGTGCGTCGACAGATTCCTGCAGCATCCGCTTTTCGTTACGGACAATGATGTCAGGTGCGCGAAGCTCAATAAGACGCTTCAAACGGTTGTTACGGTTGATCACGCGGCGATACAGGTCGTTCAGGTCGGAGGTCGCAAAACGACCGCCATCCAGTGGCACCAGTGGGCGAAGCTCTGGCGGGATCACAGGGATCACGGTCAGAA
>JAQXEG010000041.1 GCA_029250945.1 Yoonia sp. | reverse complement strand
GTTACCAATTACACCATCAACCACGACATCAAGAATGAACGTAACAGCCATCACGGAAAGGTGACTGGTAACATAGCAGGATATGAAGAACCTGTAGTGGTTGAATACCATACGCCTATCCATATTGATCCATCCAGTCAGTATCTTGATAGAAAGACCAAGTTCACCAAGTGGCTAGAATTATCAGGAAATAACCTATCAGAATAGTCATAGTAGTGGTGTAATAGAGAGCGTTTCTATGGCTCTCCCATTACTAGGACAAATAGAGATTTACTGCCCAAGGAAGACAACATGAAACTTGAGTTCCACCATATCAACTTCGTCTCTGAGGACGTAGACCGCCTACACGATTTCTACACGCAAGTTCTGGGTCTTGATGATATCCCTATCCAGTCGTTCCCCAGACCTGATGCGACCAGTTCAGGCGGCTATGATGGAAAGATTAGATTTGCCACAGATGGTAAAATGCAGATGCACTTGGCGACCAAGGACCTGACTGTTGCCTTCAAGAACGGTGAGGTCATCAATCCCATTGAACGGGGTCATATCGCTTTCCGTACTGACGATATTACTGCATTTATGGCCCTTCTGGATAGCAAGGGTGTCCATTACTCAGATTACGGCACAGCCTTCGCTAGGGAGTGGCATCAAGTATTTTTCCATGATCCAGAAGGTAACGTCATCGAAGTCCACCAATCAGTTGGGTAACTCAGGTCAGACTGCGTTTCATGTACACGGACACTTGATTCCAAGACGTGATAGTGATGTCTGACCCCAGAGATGGGGTGCGTGGCGTTATCCCAAGTAAGCAGAGGTATTAACTTTTAGCCTTACCTTTTGCAGTTAAACGGCCTTCGACTTGCGCACCAAAATCCACTTGAATTTTCTCTGCCTCAATTTCGCCGATCACAATTGCCGTGGGAGACAAAATAACATCAATAGCTGCGATGGTACCGTTTAAATGCCCCTCTACCGTGACTGATCTCGCTCTTACGTTGCCCTCAACTGTTCCTGTGGATGTTACAACCAACACGTCTACTGTCAGATCACCAGTGATGGCACCACCGAACTCAACTGTACCATCGCTGTGCCAATCACCTTTAATCACAATGCCGTCGTGTAAAACTGAGCGGCGTTGCTTAGTGTCATTTAAGATAGCAGCAGGAACATCAGATTTGGGACTTACTGGTTTGGAGAACATCGTCACGAACACCTTTTACATTTCATTTTAGATTAACTAGTTTTTCTGTTGAGCATAAGTCAACGACTGGCAGAACCGTACCTCTAATGTTCCACTTGGATGACATAAAATGAAATACATCCAGCCATCTGAGCCATCAATATCAATTCAAACAAGCCTAACGCACCATGACTTTATATCAAATTGAAACCCAATCTGATACGTGAACGGTGAGGGTGCATTTGAATAACAACGGGATGACATTTGAGAGAGGGTATGCACGTTTGTGAAAACCTGTGAGCTAGAAAACAATTTTTCACAACGACAGGATGCTTGGAAAGCAACAGCACTATGGTCGTTCGCTACTTCATGCGCTGGGTGGACAGAAGTGTTTACATGTCAAAGTGACTCAACAGCATTATTTATATTGGGGGCGTGTGGGTAAAACGTGTGGGCAAGCAGATTCGACGACAATCGCCATAACTGTTATTTATATGGTTAATATGGCCATGAGGGGGTGGTGGCGGAGGCTCAGGGATTCGAACCCTGGGAGGACTTTCACCCTCGTCGGTTTTCAAGACCGGTGCATTCGACCACTCTGCCAAACCTCCGCAGCACGCATTCCATAGCGTCCGGTTTCTGATTCGGAAAGACCGGATACGCATTGGGGAAATCCGCCGACCATTTTCGCCTTCCTCTTCCAAAATCAGCCCCTTGTGTTTAGTGTTTGGTGAAAATCCGGCCCTGTGCTGTTCCGCCGTTGCATCCTTGTCCACGCGACACCTTCGAGCGGGCGGCCCAGAACCCAAGACCGGCCGAACGCCGGACAAACAAAAGAGCAGAGGCAAACATGACAACAGCGTTCACACATCGCCCAACCGCACCTTGGCGCCTGTCCATCGGTATGGTCGCAATTCTTGGCCTGACGGCTTGTGATGAAACCGGGCAATTTGCCCTACCAAATTTGGGTGGTGATACCGCCACACAGGCATCCGCCACGCCAGCGGCATCCAACAGCACCGAATTGGTTGAGCGCGAGGTCGAAGCCCCTAACGTGTTCCAAGTGACCGAAAGTGGGCTTTGGGACGGGCGGCCATCGCTGGGTGGGGTTTGGGTTGCACATCCCGACGCCGTTGACCCCGAGCGCGTTATCATCCGCAACGCGGCCAACGGGAAATTCGTGATCGGCGCGTTGTTCCGCCGTGAACGCGCGAACCCCGGCCCAACATTGCAGGTCAGCTCTGATGCGGCTGAGGCATTGGGCATGCTGGCGGGTTCACCTGCATCCTTGAACGTCACCGCCCTGCGCCGTGAGGAGGCACCTGTTGCCGCCCCCGAGGCCACGACAGATTTCGACGCCCCCACCGATATTGCCGCCACACCGCTTGACCCAATCGCCACCGCTGGCGCCGCGATTGACGCCGCAGAAGCCGCCCCTGCCCCAACACCTGCACCACCGGTTGCCACATCGCTGGCCAAGCCGTTCGTCCAGATCGGGATTTTCAGCATAGAGGCAAACGCGCGCCGCACAGGCACCAAACTGACCGCAGACGGGCTTGATACCCGCGTGCTGGCCCAAGAAAGCCAAGGCCGCAAATTCTGGCGCGTCATCGTTGGTCCGTCGCAATCCGAGGTTGGGCGCGCCGCCGTCTTGGCCAAGGTCAAGGCGCTTGGCTTTGCGGATGCGTATTTCGTCACCAACTAGGTTCAGATCAAAGGATCGCCAAAAATGATCACGTCGCTTCGCCAAATTCTGGGCCTCTGCCTGATGCTGTCGCTTTTGCCGCTTACCGCGCTTGCACAAGCGTTCGAAACACGCGCGACGGCGGCGTATGTCCTTGATCAGGGCACGGGCACGGTCCTGCTGTCCAAAGAGGCGAACACACCGCTGCCGCCCGCGTCCATGTCGAAACTTATGACCGTCTATATGGCGTTCGAGGCGATCGTGGATGGCCGTTTGCGGATCGACGAAAAGCTGCTCGTGTCCCAGCACGCGATGAATTACGGCGGCAGCACGATGTTCCTTAAGGCGGGTGAGCGGGTGTCAGTTGAGGACCTGCTGCGCGGCGTGATCGTATTGTCAGGCAATGACGCCAGCGCCGTTCTAGCCGAGGCGTTGTCGCGCGACGGATCAGAGGCGGGTTTCGCCCGCATGATGACCGCCCGCGCCCAAGATATGGGCATGGTCAATTCCAGCTTTGCCAATTCAAATGGCTGGCCTGCGACGGGCCAGCGGATGTCAATGGCTGATCTAGGTATTCTGGCCAATCGGCTGATCACCGATTTTCCCACCTATTACCCCCTGTTTTCTGAAACAGCGTTTCTGTTCGACGGACGCGCACCTGCCAACAGCCAGAACCGCAACACCCTGCTTAATCTGGGGATCGGGGCCGACGGGCTCAAGACCGGTCATACGTCAGAGGCTGGCTATGGCCTCGTTGGATCGGCCAAACAGGGTGAACGCCGTGTGATTTTCGTTATCACCGGACTTAACAGCAGCAATGAGCGTGCTGAAGAAGCGGAACGCATCGTCAACTGGGCGTTCCGCCAGTTCGCGCAAAAAGATGTCGCGCGTGCCGGCACCAAGCTTGCGGAGGCGACCGTCTGGATGGGCGACGCACCAACCGTCGGGCTGACCGTGGCAGAGGACTTGTCGATGCTGGTCCCAACGTTGGGTAGCAACAACGGTTTGGACGCTGAAATCGTCTATAGCGGCCCCATTGCCGCGCCAATCACCGCAGGCCAGAAGATTGGCGAATTGGTCATCACGCTTGACGGTTTACCAGAGGCCCGCCTGCCCTTAGTGGCCGATAGCGACGTGGCCCGTGGCGGCTTCGCGATCCGTTTACGCACCGCCGCGCAAGTGATCTGGCAAAAGTTTTCCCCATCTGCCATATCTGCCGAAGACGCAGCATAAGACAGGTTCATGGCAGGCCGATTTATTACCTTTGAAGGCATCGACGGATCGGGCAAATCCACCCAATCACGGCGTTTCGCCGATCTTTTGCGTGGGCAAGGTGTCGACGTGATCCTGTCACGCGAACCTGGCGGCAGCGCTGGCGCCGAACAAATCCGCGAACTTGTCCTTACCGGCGACCCTGACCGCTGGAGCGCAGAGACAGAGCTGCTGTTGTTCACCGCCGCCCGCCGCGATCATCTGGAAAAGACGATTGAACCCGCATTGGCCGCTGGCCGCACAGTGATTTGTGATCGCTTTGCCGACAGCACACGTGTCTATCAGGGTGCTACCCGTGGTGACCTGCGCGCGAAGGTTGATGCGTTGCATAGCCTAATGATCGGGCGCGAGCCTGACCTTACGATCATCATCGACATGGACCCCGGTATTGCATTGGAACGTGGCCTCGCCCGCAAATCAGGCGAGGACCGGTTTGAGGATTTCGGCCTCGGGTTTCAGGAAACGCTGCGCCACGGTTTTTTATCGCTCGCAAAATCCTATCCTGACCGCTGCGTTGTCATTGACGGCAACCGCACCGCCGACCAAATCGCATGCGAAATCGCGGCCTACGCATGAGCGATGACGCGCTTCCAGTACCCGACCGGATCGAAGGCGCGCCCCACCCGCGTGAAACCCCCACACTGTTCGGCCAGCAAAAGGCCAAGGCCGATTTTCTAGAGGCATACAACACAGGCCGCTTGCATTCCGGCTGGCTGATCACCGGCCCGCGTGGCGTGGGCAAGGCGACACTGGCATGGAAAATCGCCACATTCCTGCTGTCCGAGGATGCGGGCGGCGGCATGTTTGGCGACCTGCCCCCCGCCGCAACATCGCTGGATGTGTCCCCTGACAATCCTAACGTCGCACTTGTGCAATCGGGCGCGCATCCACGCCTGACTGTCGTGAAACGCCCCTACAACTACGATACCAAAAAATTGCGGCAGGAAATTACGGTGGACGCAGTGCGGGGCCTGAAGGATTTTTTCCACATGTCATCCGCGGACGGGGGTCGCCGCGTCGTAATCGTGGACGCCGCCGACGAAATGAACCGCAACGCGGCCAACGCCATCCTTAAAGAACTGGAGGAGCCGCCCGCCGACACCACAATTATGCTGATCGCCCACCAGCCGTCGCGCTTACTGCCCACAATCCGGTCGCGCTGCCGTGAATTGCGCTGTGCAAGGTTGGAGGCGGATGATTTGTCCGCCGCACTCGATCAGGCAAGTGTGATGGTGCAGAATGTTGATGGTCTGGCGGCCCTTGCCGATGGATCAGCGGGTGATGCAATCCGTCTGACGCGCCATGACGGGCTGCAAATCTATGCGGGGCTTATCCAATTGTTCGACGGGTTGCCACAACTCAACCGCCCCGCCGCGCTGAAACTAGCCGAAAGCTGTGCGGCGCGTGGGGCCGAAACGCACTATGGGCTTGTGCTGGATCTGATGGATCAATTCTTGGCCCGTCTGGCCCGTGCGGGTCTCTTTGGCGAACCCAGCCTGCAAGCCGCCCCGCACGAGGCCCTGTTGCTGTCGCGCCTGTCCCCACACCAAGGTGCGGCCCAAGCATGGGCGCAGCTGCAACAGGATTTGACAGCGCGGGTGCGTCACGGTCGGGCGGTGAACCTTGACCCCGCATCGCTGATCCTTGATATGATATTCAAGATTGAAAAAACGGCGCAGACAGTCGCCAAAGGCTAGGGGCGACACATGCAACCGACCATCGTAGATAGCCACTGCCACCTTGATTTTCCCGACTTTGATGCCGAGCGGCCTGATGTGATTGCCCGCGCCGTAGAGGCGGGCGTCGAACGCATGGTCACGATTTGCACACGCCTGCGTCTGGAACCCCAAGTGCGCGCCATCGCAGAGGCCCACGCGCCTGTGTTCTACGCTGCAGGCACCCACCCGATGAGTGCGGCGGACGAGCCGCTCGCGACTGTGGATGAGCTGATCGCGATGGCCAAGCACCCCAAGTTTGTGGGCATTGGCGAAACCGGCCTTGATTACCATTACACCGCCGACAGCGCAGAAATTCAAAAGCAATCATTGCGCATTCATGTCGCCGCCGCGCGCGAAACCAAGCTGCCGCTGATCATTCATTCCCGCGCCGCCGACGATGATATGGCCGCGATTTTGGCCAATGAATATGCCAACGGGGCCTTCACCTGCGTGATGCACTGCTTTTCCAGCAGCCCTGCCTTGGCCCGCAAGATGCTTGATCTGGATTTTTATCTGTCCATGTCCGGCATCGCGACATTCCCCAAAAGCGTAGAGGTCCGCGATATTTTCGCAGCCGCGGCTAAGGACCGGATTTTGGTGGAAACCGACAGCCCGTATCTGGCCCCCAAACCGCACCGCGGCAAACGCAATGAGCCCGCCTATACTGCCTACACCGCCGCCGTCGGCGCCGAAGTGATGGGCATGGATTACGCTGAATTCGCGGCCCAAACGACGGCCAATTTTGACCGCCTTTTCTGGAAGGCAAAAGCATGAGCGTGGATACAATCACATTTCGCATCCTCGGATGCGGGTCATCGGGCGGCGTCCCGCGTTTGGGCGGCCATTGGGGCGACTGCGATCCGACCAACCCACGCAACCGGCGGCAGCGGTGTTCCATGCTCGTGACGCGCACAGGGCCCAATGGCATCACCCGTGTGCTGATCGACACCACGCCCGACATGCGAAACCAGCTACTAGACGCAGAGGTCGGCACCCTAGACGCGGTCCTCTACACCCACGCGCACGCCGACCATGTGCACGGGATCGACGATCTGCGGATGTTGGTGTTCAATACCCGCCAACGGCTGCAGGTCTGGGCCGATGGTGACACAAGCGACGCGTTGCTCGCCCGCTTTGGCTATGCATTCGTGCAGCCAAAAGGATCAGCCTATCCCCCGATCTGCGAACTGAACAGCATCACAGGCGATGTGACTATCGACGGTGCGGGCGGCCCGATTACCTTTGCCCCAATTGAGATTGAGCATGGCAATATCGACGCGCTTGGGTTTCGGATCGGCGACGTGGCCTATATGCCCGACGTTTCCGCAATTCCCGATGCGGCGTGGGATCAGCTCCAAAACCTTGATATCTGGATTGTCGACGCACTGCGCCGCACGCCGCATCCGACCCACAGCCATCTGGACAATACACTCAGCTGGATCGCCAAGGCAGGTGCTGCCCGCGGAGTGCTGACAAATATGCATATTGATCTCGACCACGACACAATCGCGGCGGAAACCCCCGATCACATCACCCCCGCCTATGACGGCATGGAGATCGTGATCACGGCCTAGGGAGGCCACCCAAATGGGCGCACTACTGAACGTCATCTTGCCGGTCTTTCTGGTCCTCGGCTTTGGCTATGTCGCCGTATGGAAGGGGTTTTTCAACGACGCAGGTGTCGACGGGCTGATGAAATTCGCCCAAAGCTTTGCGATCCCCTGCTTGTTGTTTCAAGCGATCTCCACCCTTGATCTTGGCCAAAGCTTTGATGCCGCGTTGCTGACCAGCTACTATGCAGGGGCGCTGGCAGGGTTCACCGTCGGGTTTGCGGGTGCAAAATTCATCTTTGGCCGCAGCAATGAGGACAGCGTGGCCCTCGGCTTTATCGGACTCTTTTCAAATTCGCTGCTTTTGGGTTTGCCGATCACCGAACAAGCCTATGGCAGTGATGCGCTCACCAGCAACTACGCCATCATCGCGATCCATACGCCATTTTGCTACGCAGTGGGCATCATCGCCATGGAAACCGTGCGCAACGCGGGCGGCGCAATTAGCGCGCTTCCGGCAAAGGTGCTGTCGGCGATGTTCAAAAACGCCATCATCCTCGGGATCACCCTTGGGTTCGCGGTCAACCTGTCAGGTCTGGTGATACCAGCGGCGATCATGTCCGCGCTGGATGTCGTTTCCCAAGCCGCCCTGCCCGCCGCCCTGTTCGGCCTTGGCGGTGTGCTCTACCGCTACCGGCCAGAGGGGGATTTGCGCACCATCGGCTTTATAGTGGTCGTATCGCTTGGTGTGCATCCGGTTGTCACATATGCGCTGACGCAGGCCTTGGACGTGCCAACGGATGGCGTCCGCTCTGCCGTGATCACCAGCGCCATGGCGCCCGGGATCAACGTCTATGTGTTTGCAAATATGTATGGCACGGCGCGGCGTGTGGCCGCGTCGGCCGTTTTGTTTGGGACACTGTTCTGCATCCTGACCACATGGATTTGGCTAAGCGTTCTACCTTAACCCGGCGACATACCGCGCAGACGTTCGGACCGGCGACGCAGCAATTCCACAGTCGTCAACAGTAGGATCGACAACACAACAAGGATCGTCGCAACCGCCAAAATCGTTGGGCTGATCTGTTCGCGCAGTCCTGTGAACATCTGCCATGGCAACGTCTTTTGCGCAGCTGCACCAACGAACAAGACCACCACCACCTCATCAAATGATGTGATGAACGCAAACAGCGCGCCGGAAATCACACCGGGCAAGATCAGCGGCATTTGCACGCGGAAGAAGGTCGTTGCCGGGGTCGCCCCCATGTTAGCCGCCGCACGTGTCAGCGAATTGTCAAAGCCCACCAGCGTCGCTGTGACGGTGATGATCACAAACGGAATGCCCAAGGCGGCGTGCGCCAAGATGACCTTGATATAGCCTGACAGCGATTTCGACATGCCAAAGGTGTTTTCCAAGAACAGGCCCATCTGGCTGTAGAAAAAGAACATGCCTGTCGCCGAGATGATCAGCGGCACAATCATCGGGGAAATCAGGATCGCCATAATCGCGCGGCGGAACGGCACGTGGCTTTGGCTTAGACCGATGGCGGCAAGCGTGCCCAGCGACACCGAAATGATCGTCGCAAACGGCGCGATGATGACCGAGTTTTTCAATGGCCGCAGCCAGTCGTCATTGGTGAAAAAGTCCTGATAGTGCTTGAGCGAGAACCCAGCAGGATCAAGTGCCAGCATTTCCGGCGTGAAGGTAAAGAAATCTTGCGCGTTGAACGACAACGGAATGATGATCACAATTGGCGCGATCAAAAAGAACAGGATCAATCCGCAGATTAGCTTGAACGTATTGTGCCACAGCACCTGACCGGCGGTCGCATAGGGCGGCACGCTTGCGCGATAACGCCCTGTATGAAGCCAATAGGCACACCAGCCCATGACGGCGCCCGCCAGCAAGCCAACGACAATCCCGATCTTGCCACCAAAGGCAAAACCAACAATCGCCATTACGGCAATCGCCGCCCAACGCCCTGTTTTATAGGGCACCAGTGTCACAAGAATATACGCAAGTACGGCCCCAACAACAGCACCAGAAAGCAGGCCAAAGAACGCGCCAGCGCCCGTCGCCTGTCCAGCCAGCAGGCCAAAGAACGCACCAAGTGCGGCGGTGATCGGCATCGTAAAGCCGGTCAAATTCGGGGTCGGGACAGCGCCCTTCAGATCAGTCGCAGTCATGGCCTTAGCCCCCCAATTTCACGTTATCAATACCGACAATCCGGTCATACGCCCAATACAGCAGCAGCACGACCACCAGCAAAATCGCCCCCAATGCGGCCGCCAAGCCCCAGTTGAGCGAGCTGGAGATGTGGTATGCAATCCGGTTAGAGATGAATACGCCCTTGGTCCCGCCCACGATTTCAGGCGTGATATAATAGCCGATCGACAAAATGAACACGAGGATCGAGCCTGCACCAATGCCCGGTACCGACTGCGGGAAATAGACCCGCCAGAACGCTGTCCAATTGGTTGCACCCAGCGATTTCGCCGCCCGCAAGTAGCTTGGCGGGATCGTCTTCATCACGGAATACAGCGGCAGGATCATGAATGGCAGCAGGATATGCGTCATCGCAATCACCGTGCCCGTCGCGTTGTTAATCAGCGCAAGGCGGTTGTCATCGGCCACAAGGCCAAGCCAGACAACGATTTCATTGATGACACCTTGTTGCTGCAAGAGAACCTTCCACGCGGATGTCCGCACCAGTAGCGATGTCCAGAACGGCAACAATACAAGGATCATCAACAGGTTCGCCTGCCGCATGGGCAGGTTTGCCAGCAGCCACGCCACCGGATAGCCGAGCAAGATGCAAGAGAAGGTGATCGTCAGCGACATAATCATCGTGCGCACAAACAGTGTCAGATAAATCTGCTGATCTTCGGGGCGCCATTCGGACCCGTCAGGTGTTTTCTGCCGGTCCACAGCATTCAGGAAATACCCGTTAGTGAACGCAGGGCTATAGGTCTGGATCGTCTGCCATGTGTCCACGGACAGCCAATCCTCATCAATATCGGCGAAGGCGGCGATCAGGTCTTCGGTCTGAAACGTGACTGCCGCGGTTTGGGCCGTTGCAACCTCTGCGGGGAGCGATCCGACATCAGCGCCAGCGCTTAGGTCTTGATACAGGGATAGGTAAACAGTGTGCCACGGCTGTTCCTCGCGGGGGTCATCACCATCCTCGGATATGATCGTATCGGCAAAGGCCGCATAGGCGTCTTGCGTCATTGGCAGTGCGGATGCCGCCGGATCAGCCATGAGATCAGCCCAAAAAACGGGATCTTCCCATTTCGGGTCCAGATCAACGAATTGATCGGTATAGCCTTCGCCCATGTCGTCGACCTTGCGGCCCGTTTTGCGGAACAGCGACGATACGCCCGTCGTCTCATAGTTCAGGCGCGACCCAAGGCGGGTATGCTGCTTTTTCTCGACAGCGACCATCAGGTCCTTGGTCAGGGCGGCAAAAACTGGCGTGTCTGGCGCAGCGCCGGTGCTGGCGTCCCAATCGCCCAGCATCTGGGTGGTGCGTGGCAGTGTATCACTGACGATTTGGTTCTCGACCGACCGGAACAGCATCTGCCCGATGGGGACCACAAATGTAATCAAGATGAAAAATAACAGCGGCGCAATCAAAAGCATCGCCCGCATCTTTTGGCGGCGCAGTGCACGGTTCAAAGACGCCTTAAGCGGTCGGCCATCAGCGGCCAATACGGGTCCGGATTGTGCAGTGTCAGTCATGTTGCGCGCCTTGGAAATCGGTCAGATGCCGCAGCCCCAAATTATCAGGGGCTGCGGCGAAGTGCGTGAACGTAGGATGGGTTTTAACCCATCACACGCGGTTTACTGTGACAGCCACGCCTGGAATTTTGCATCCAGATCGTCGCGGTAATCGGCCCACCACTCATAGTTATACAAGAACGTGTTTTTCGCGTTCTCTGGATCTGTTGGCATGTGCTGCGCCATGTCGATGCCAAGCGTAGCGTGCTT
Source organism: Yoonia sp. (assembly GCA_029250945.1). Taxonomy (GTDB): domain Bacteria; phylum Pseudomonadota; class Alphaproteobacteria; order Rhodobacterales; family Rhodobacteraceae; genus Yoonia. Next base: position 2,518 of record JAQXEG010000041.1, on the reverse strand, counting down.
GCCGACCAATGGTGCAGAAGACGCACGTGCAGGACCGTAAGAGATGTATTTTGCCTGATCGGCCAGACGCTGTGTGTCTGTCGCGAACTTGACGTAATCCAGCGCACGGGCTTCACGCTCTGGTGACAGGCCAGTTGGGATGATCCAACCATCAAGGTCAAACACTTGCGCGTCCCACAGCATGCCAACTGGCTGCTTTTGCTCTTCGATCAGTGCGAAAAGACGACCGTTGTATGTGGTGCCCATGACGACTTCGCCATCTGCAAGCAACTGCGGTGTGTCTGCACCAGCGGACCACCAGACAACGCTGTCTTTGATGGTGTCGAGCTTGGCGAATGCCTGTGCCTGACCTTCTTTTGTTTCCAGAACATCGTAGACGTCTTCTTTTGCAACGCCGTCACACAGCAATGCCCATTCCATGTTGTTGATGGGGCGCTTTTCCAGCGAACGCATACCTGGGTATGTGTCGGTGTCAAATAACGCACAGATGGATGTTGGTGGTGTGTCACCAACCAGATCGGTGCGGTAGCCAGCTGTTGTCGAATAAACGATCTGCGGAATAAAGCAGTCGGATACCAGCAGGTCGCCGAAATCGTCGGATGCTTTGGACCCGTCGTCACCATCGGCAAGCTGTGTGTCCGCGTCGATTTCCAGTGCCAGACCTTCGTCGCACAGGCGGATCGCGTCAGATGCAACCACGTCAACAACATCCCAAGTCACGTTGCCCGCTTCGTTCATCGCACGCAGCTTGGCCACAGCCTCGGCAGAGGATTCATCGTTGATGATCGTCACGCCTGCCATTTCGGAATAGGGGTCGTGATAGGCCGCCTGCTGTGATGCGGAATAGGCGCCGCCCCAGCTTACGATCGTCATCTCGGATGCCATGTGGCCGTCTGCAAATGCAGATGTGCTCGCCATGACGAGGGCCGAAGAGGCCATCAATGTAGTAGTCAGTTTCATGTGTTTCTCCCGTTGAGATACCCGGTTTTATCTTGGTATTCGGGGGCGCCTTCCGGGCAAAGGCATCCCCGTATTCACCCACGCGGTTGCGGTTAAGCGTCCAGCGCGCGGCAATCTTCTGCAAGCCAGCCAATTTCGATCTGCTGACCGGGGGTCAGGCGTGTCTGATCGGGGGCGTTGCGTGATTTAATGACAAAATCATCCGTGCCGGCAACCCGCAGGCGGGTCCGGAAAATGTCACCCATATAGATGAATTCCAGCACTTCGGCCTTGAGTGTGTGGGCACCGTCTTGCAAACGGTTTTTGTCAAATTCGACACGCTCCGGGCGGATCGACACCTTGGTGCGGTCCCCCACGGCGGATACGTTCACAGGGATCGCATCGATGATGTCACCGCTGTCAAGCTTCACAATACATGTGTTGCCTTTGATTTCCTGAACGACACCTTCCAGCGTGTTATTTTCACCGATAAACTGCGCGACAAAGCTGTTCTGCGGCGCTTCATAAAGCTCGTCCGGCGGTGCAAGTTGCTGGATACGACCATCGTCAAACACGGCAACGCGGTCCGACATGGTCAGCGCCTCGGTCTGGTCGTGAGTCACATAAACAACTGTAATCCCCAGCTCATGCGCCAGATTGGTAATTTCGAACTGCAAGGTTTCCCGCAGCTGTTTATCGAGCGCACCCAGCGGTTCGTCCATCAACACCAATTCGGGTTCAAACACCAGCGCGCGCGCCAGCGCGATCCGCTGTTGTTGGCCACCTGACAACTGGGTTGGGCGACGACCGGCGAAATCCTGCATCTGGACCATGCCCAGCGCACGCATCACTTTTTCTTCGCGGTCCGATTTGCCTATCTTGCGCACCTCAAGCGGGAACGACAGGTTTTCGGCCACGGTCATATGTGGGAATAAGGCATAGTTTTGGAACACCATGCCAATGCCGCGCTTATGCGGCGGAATGTGGTTGATCGACACGCCATCTAGGCGGATCTCGCCGTGGGTGGCGGTCTCGAATCCGGCCAACATCATCAGGCAAGTCGTCTTGCCCGATCCCGATGGGCCTAACATTGTCAGAAATTCGCCCTTAGGCATCGCGAGGTTCAAATCCTTAACAACAAGATTTTCACCGTCATAGCTTTTCTGCACGCGTTCGAATTCGACGAATGCTGCGTCGTTTTGTGTGTTGGTCAAACCCAACTCTCCCTGGTCACCGGCGGCATATGCCGCACTTGTCCCCGGACTAAAGCAATGCGTTTCGCATTTGGCAACCGGATTCTAACGGGGAAAACGACCGGATCGGGCTGGTCTGCGCCCCATTTGAGCTTATGGCAGGTGGAAAAGCTGGACCTGCTGCTGTTTGGGCGGCAACTCCTTGAAACGTGCAAACGGGCGTGGGGTGTCACCATAGACGTGCTGCGCAGCCCCCTGCCCCAGTTCTGGCCACAGCGTAACTAGTTCCAGTTGCACATCCGCGTTCAGCGCCTTGAGCCCCCAAGGTGAGCAGCCCCACTTGAGTGGTCCATATTGAAAGTTAGTGCATGATCGGCCTTTGGTCC
>JAQXEG010000035.1 GCA_029250945.1 Yoonia sp. | reverse complement strand
CCAGCGCCGGTGGAAACTGTCGCACCCGTCGAAGATACCATCGCGGCACCAGCGCCGGTGGAAACTGTCGCATCCGTCGAAGATACTATCGCCGCACCCGCCCCAAAACTGGACACATTCCGCGTCGAAAATGACGGCTCCGCGATTTTTGCAGGTCGTGCGGATGCGATGCAGGTCGTGGTGATCATGCTCGACGGGCAAGAGATTGACCGCGTGATTGCTGATCGGTCGGGTGGCTTTGTCGTCTTTGCCCAATTGCCGTTCTCGGACAGCTCGCAGGCGCTAAGACTGATGGCAGATCCAGGTGGTGTGCCAATCTATTCGACAGAGACCTACCTGATTGCGCCGATCGTAGCGCCTGTAGTCGTGGCCAATGATCCGGTCGTTGCGGGGACAGCCATCGACATCCCGACGCCGCAGCCCTTGCCGCCAGCAGCGCCCGCCATTTTGGTGGCGAATGCCGACGGTGTTGAAGTGATCCAACCGGCTATTAGTGATGCATCGCCTGATGTTCTCTCGAACGTGGCATTGGATAGCATCACCTATGACCCCAGCGGAGAGGTGCTGATCGCGGGGCGTGCCGCGGGCGAGGGGTTTGTGCAGGTTTACCTTGATAACAAGCCGATTACGACGTCGCGGATCGTGGCAGGTGGTGGCTGGCGCACTGATTTGCCCGATGTCGACACCGGCGTCTATACCTTGCGGATTGATGAGGTCACGCCAGAGGGCGAGGTCGTGTCGCGCATTGAAACCCCATTCAAACGCGAAGAACCCGCCGTCGTCGCCGAGGCGCTTGCGACTGAAACTGCGCAGCCCGAATTTCAGGTCGCGATGACCACCGTGCAGCCGGGCACAACCCTCTGGGCGATTGCGCGTGATCATTTTGGCAGCGGCGTGATGTACGTCGAGGTTTTTGCCGCCAACCGTGATCGCATCCGTGACCCTGATCTGATTTATCCAGGCCAAGTATTCCGCATGCCGCAAACAGACCCGTAATCTGCTGGTAATTCCGGTGCCAGCTTCCTAGGTAAGGGGGCCGCTATATCCGGAGAAGTCGATGCGCCGTCTCACGAAAACCGATGCCAATTTATCCGACGCCCGTGTGCAGGGCTGGAACGTGATCCGCAGCGTGATCCCCTATCTTTGGCCGGATGGGAATACCGTGGTCAAAATCCGCGTTGTCGCATCGCTGATCGCGTTGTTTCTGTCCCAGATCATCGCGGTCCTGACGCCGCAGTTCTTTAGCCAAGCGGTTGATGCGCTGGCACCAGAGGAACCAACAGCGGCCACATACCTTGGGCTTGGCGCCGTTGGCCTGACACTGGCCTATGGGTTTGCGCGTTTGATGTCCGTGGGGCTGCAACAGCTGCGCGACGTGATCTTTACGCGCGTCGGGCAGGGGGCGCTGCGGTCCCTAGCGCTGGAAACCTTTACCCACATCCACCGCCTGTCCATGCGCTATCACATCACGCGCAAGACCGGCGGGTTAAGCCGGATTATCGAACGGGGCGTCAAAGGTGTGGAATTCCTACTGCGGTTCCTGCTGTTTTCCGTTGGTCCGCTGATACTGCAATTGCTGATGATCGCAGGCGTTTTGTTCTTTACCTTCGACGTTTGGTATCTGGTCGTCGTCGTGGTCACCATCGGGCTTTATGTCTGGTTCACCTTTGCCGTGACTGAATGGCGTGTGCGCATTCGCAAGGAAATGAATGACCAAGACACGGACGCCAACCAAAAGGCGATTGATAGCCTGCTCAACTTTGAAACCGTCAAATACTTTGGCGCCGAAAAGTGGGAGGCAGACCGCTATGACAACGCCATGCGCCAGTATGAGGTCGCGGCGGTCAAGACAAACTACACCCTCGCGTTTTTGAATTTTGGTCAGGCGTTGCTAATCACTGGCGGGCTTGTCGGCGTGATGGTTATGGCGGCAATCGGCGTGCAAAACGGGACGCTTTCGGTTGGGGATTTTGTGCTGGTGAACGCCTACATGATCCAGATCACGATGCCGCTGAACTTCCTTGGGACAGTTTACCGCGAAATTCGCCAAGCTCTGATTGATATGGGCGAGATGTTCGATTTGTTGCAGCAGTCAGCCGAAGTTGTCGATAAATCCGATGCCAATGTTCTAAAAGTGCAAGAGGGTGAGATCATTTTGGACGATGTCCACTTTGGCTATGACGCCGAACGTCTCATTCTGAAGGGTGTCAGCCTGACAGCAAAGCCTGGGCAAACCGTTGCCATCGTCGGCTCGTCGGGGTCGGGAAAATCAACCATTGGTCGGTTATTGTTCCGGTTCTATGATGTGTGGTCGGGCGGGCTGCGAATTGACGGGCAGGACCTGCGCGACATTACTCAAGAAAGTCTGCATGCCCAGATCGGCGTCGTGCCGCAAGATACCGTTCTGTTCAACGACACCGTCCACTACAACATCGCCTACGGTCGCCCCACCGCGTCCGAGGACGAGATTATCGCGGCGGCAAAGGCCGCAAAGATTCATGATTTTATCGTGGGTTTGCCGGATGGCTATCAGACAACCGTGGGTGAACGGGGGCTAAAGCTATCAGGCGGTGAAAAACAGCGGGTGGGCATTGCGCGCACCTTGCTGAAAAATCCGCCGATCCTGCTGTTGGACGAGGCGACATCAGCCCTTGATACCGAGACCGAGATGGAAATTCAGGCCGAGCTTAAGGCAATGTCTCATGGTCGCACGGTTATCACCATCGCGCACCGCCTGTCGACCATCGCCGAGGCGGATTTGATTGTTGTGCTAGAGGAGGGCGCGATTGTTGAACAAGGCACGCATGATGACCTGTTGGCCCGCGACGGGCGCTATGCGCTTCTGTGGAACCGTCAGTCAGAGGATGACGTGCTGCCTGCGTAAGCTTTGAAAATTGTCCCCATCCGCCGATGCCTTGCGCAATGTATTGGCAATGGGGGCACATTGGCGATATGAAACAACTAATACGCGCGGGACGCCCCGCCAAAAACAAGGGATGCAACCGTGAGCGATACAGACAGCTTTATCAACGAAGTCAGTGATGAGGTGCGCCGCGACGCGCTGTTCGGGTATATCCGACGTTACGGCTGGATCGCCGTTCTGGTGGTCTTCGGCCTTGTGGGTGGGGCCGCGTGGAACGAATATTCCAAGGCGCAGAACCGCACAGCTGCGCAGGCCAGCGGTGATGCAATGCTTGATGCGCTGTCCGAAGATGACGCAGCCGCACGCGCCACCGCATTGGCCGCGACAAATGTTGATGGCCCTGCGGCTGCTGTGTCTGCCCTGTTGACAGCCGCAACCCAGCAAGAGGCGGGCGATACTGCCGCCGCTGCCGCCACGCTGAATGCGCTGGCCGTGAACGGGGATGTGCCGGAAATCTACCGTGACTTGGCTGCGATCAAGGCCGCGATGCTGCCGTCTGACGATATGGATGCGCGCAAGGCATCGCTTGATGCACTGTCCCAACCCGGCGCTCCATTCCGTTTGATCGCGTTGGAACAGATCGGTCTGATCCAATCCGCTGAAGGCGATGTGGACGGCGCAATCGCCACCATGCGCCGCGTGTCAGAAGATGCCGCCGCATCACGAGTCTTGCGCGAACGGGCGCAAACACTGATTGTCGCCTTGGGCGGGGATATTTCCGCAGCAGACCAGTAATTTCCGTCAAAGGGATCAAATTCGTGACAGCAAAGACGATTTACGCCGCTGGCCTTATGGCTGCCCTTTTGGCCGGATGCGGAGAACGCGATGTAAAGTTAGTGGGGGAACGGGAACCGATCCGTGACACCGCCGCCGCATTTGTGAACCAATCCGCACCGCTGTCGTTAATCGCAGCCCGCAGCAACGACAGCTGGACCCACCGCAATGGTAGCGCAGGCCACACTATTGCCCACCCCGCATTGGGCCAGTCTTTGACTCAAGCGTTTTCCGTGACGATTGGCGAAGGCGATAGCCGTCGCGCGCGGATCACATCTGCACCTGTGGTTGCGAACAGCGCTGTCTATACGTTGGACGCCCGATCACAAGTCACCGCCACAGCCACAAGCGGCGTACCACTATGGTCTGTGAATATCGCCCCGCGGTCTGACAATCTGTCGGATGCATCCGGTGGCGGGATCGCGACTGATGGCAATACAATCTTTGTCACAACCGGCTTTGGCGAATTGACAGCCCTTGATGCGTCAACAGGGGCCGAGGTTTGGACCCAAGACCTTGACGCGCCGGGCACATCGGCCCCGACGGTGCGCGATGGGCTTGTGTATGTCGTGGCACGCAATAGCGCGGCATGGGCGCTTGATGCGTCGAACGGCCGGATCAAATGGCAGCTCAATGGCGCCCCGTCGGTCGGGAATTTCGCAGGTGGCGCAGGTGCCGCCGTATCAGGCGACATCGCGGTATTCCCGTTCCCATCAGGCGAAGTTGTCGCGACATTCCCAGAGGGCGGAACCCGCCGCTGGCAAACTGTTCTGTCGGGCGAACGTCCGGGCAATGCGGCAGGGCTGATCAAAGATATCGCAGGTGATCCTGTGATTGACGGTGGACGGATTTATGTGGGCAACTTCGGCGGCCAGATCGCTGCCCTTGATGCCTTTAGCGGGGATCGTATCTGGACCTTGAACGAAGGTGCATTGGGACCTGTCTGGCCCGCTGGTAACGCGCTCTTTATGCTTAATGATAAGCGCGAAGTTGTGCGCCTGAACGCGGCCGATGGCACAGCAGTCTGGCGGATCGCGCTGCCTGCGCCTGATCTGACCAGCAGCAATCGCCAACGTGCGGTTACGGCCTATTTCGGCCCGGTCTTGGCGGGTGGGCGTTTGATCGTGACGGCCAGCGACGGCCAAATCCGCCAGTTTGATCCGACCTCTGGCGCGCTGATTGGCGCGGATGAAATCGCGGGCGGTGCGGCCTCTGCGCCTGTTGTGGCGGGCAATACGCTTTACGTCATTAGCAAAACAGGGCAACTGGTGGCTTTCCGTTAGCGCCGGATTGGTGTAACGCCTGCGTCTAACCCCGTCAGGAGCATGAACCGATGTCTTTTACCCTTGCCGTTGTTGGTCGTCCCAACGTCGGAAAATCCACGCTTTTCAACCGTTTGGTGGGCAAAAAGCTCGCGCTTGTGGATGATCAGCCGGGCGTGACGCGCGATTTGCGCGAGGGTGCGGCGCGTTTGGCCGACCTGCGGTTCACTGTGATCGATAGTGCCGGGCTAGAGGATGCGATGGACGACAGCCTTCAGGGGCGAATGCGGCGGTTGACCGAACGGGCCGTGGAAATGGCCGATGTGTGCCTGTTCATGATCGACGCCCGCGTGGGTGTGACCCCCACGGATGAAGTTTTCGCAGACATCCTGCGCAAAAAGAACGCCAATGTGATCCTTGCCGCCAACAAGGCGGAAGGGAAGGCGGGCGATGCGGGTTATCTAGAGGCCTACGCGCTGGGGCTCGGTGAGCCGATCCGCCTGTCGGCTGAACATGGTGAAGGGCTGGATGATCTTTACACAATCCTGATGCCGCTGGCTGACGCATTCGAAGAACGCGCCAAGACCGACATCCCCGAAATAGATGTTGACGTCACGGATGAGGATGAGGACGCGCCGCGCGTCCCGACCCAAGATAAACCGCTGCAAATCGCTGTTGTGGGCCGGCCGAACGCGGGTAAATCCACCCTGATCAATCAAATCATCGGTGAAGAACGCCTGTTGACTGGACCCGAGGCGGGGATCACGCGTGACGCTATTTCTGTGCAAAAGGACTGGGGCGGCGTGCCTATGCGGATTTTTGATACCGCGGGTATGCGCCGTAAGGCTAAGGTGCAGGAAAAGCTGGAAAAGCTATCTGTGTCCGATGGCCTGCGCGCTGTGAAGTTTGCCGAGGTTGTTGTTGTGCTGCTGGATGTCGAAATCCCGTTTGAACAGCAGGATTTGCGCATTGCTGATCTGGCCGAACGCGAAGGGCGCGCCGTCGTCATCGCCGTGAACAAATGGGACATTGAGACCGAAAAGCAGGACAAGCTGAAGGAACTCAAAGAAGAGTTTGCGCGTCTTCTGCCGCAGCTTAAGGGTGCGCCTTTGGTGACTGTGTCCGCGAAAACTGGCAAGGGGATCGACCGCCTGCAAGAGGCAATTATGCGCGCCCATGAAGTGTGGAACCGCCGTGTTACTACCGCCCAGCTGAACCGCTGGCTGACGGGGATGCTGGAACAGCACCCGCCGCCCGCACCGGGTGGCCGCCGGATCAAGATGCGATATGCAACACAGGTGAAAACCCGTCCGCCGGGCTTTGTTGTGATGTCGTCATTCCCGGACCTCGTCCCAGCAAGCTATACGCGGTATCTGGTCAACGGTCTGCGCGAGGATTTCGACATGCCCGGTACGCCAATCCGCCTTGTTCTGCGCGATCAGGGGGACAAAAACCCCTATAAGAACAAGAAAAAGGCGCAGCCGTCACGTCTGTCGAAGCACAAGAAAAGGCCTGGCGCAGATTAAGCCGTTTGGGGTGATCGCCAAGCGTTGGCGATCATGCCCAAGACCACGAGCACACCCACCGCTGCAAGTGCTGCGACGCTGTTCATACTGCCGAAATTGGCCACGATAATCCCGACAAGAGCCCAGACAACCGTCAGCCCGTATTCGGGGGCTTGTGGGCGGCGTGACAGCACGGTCAGGCAGACGATCAGTGCGATGATGATGCCCGCATAGGCCCAGCCGACGCTACCGAGCACGATCCCGTATCCAGCCATTGTGCTGCCCAGCGATACACAGGATGCGGCGGTCAACCAGCCCGCGTAGATGCCCACTGGCGCTTGCAGCCACCAGCGGTTAAACTGCGGGGCGCGGAGCATGGCCCAGATCGCCGTGATGGCCATCGCGATGATGGTGATCGTGGCCCAAATCGCGCTTTGGTTCGCGACCCATAGCCACGGGGTGCCAATGGCAAGGCTGATGATCAGGGGCGCGCGGGGGTGATCCCATGACGCGCTGTCGGCGCGTTTGACGATCCCAAACAGGGCGCTGACCATCAACCACGCATAGATCAGCCCCCAAATGGCAAAGGCGTAACCAGCCGGTTGCACGGGCGGATCAATCTGCGGAATGGGCAGCTGCCCTTCGGTGAATCCCATGAACGGGGATGTCAGGGCGGGGGATGCGACAAATGTCGTTGTGAGGATCAGCGTCAGCCATGCGTAAATATGTTTCATGTGCTGTTAACGTTCGGGCGCGCAATTTGGTTCACAAGAAAATCGTGTTGGCCGAATAATTGCCCCAAAGGTCCGCTGGATAGGCGAAATCTAGTTGTGGGATGCAGCGCTGCAAGTCTGGGAATGGGGCGGCGCATGATCTGGGCACGCATTTGCGGCCCAGATCACGGGTTTTTAGGCCATCACGCCATCGGCTGTGATCATCGTCTTGCCGCGCAGATACGGGTGCAGCGCCTCTGGCAGCTTGACGGAACCATCCTCTTGCTGGCCGTTTTCCAGCACGGCAATCAGGCAACGCCCAACCGCAAGGCCGGAGCCGTTGAGCGTATGCAGGAACGCAGGTTTGCCGCCCTCGGTCGGTTTGAATCGCGCGTTCATGCGCCGCGCCTGATAATCGCCGCAGGTCGAAACAGAGCTGATTTCGCGGTAGGCATTCTGGCCGGGCAGCCAGACCTCAATATCATGCGTGCGGCGCGCGCTAGCACCCATGTCCCCGGTGCAAAGCACGACCGTGCGGTAGGCAAGACCGAGCTTTTCAAGGATACCTTCGGCACAGGCGGTCATGCGCAGATGTTCGGCGTCTGAGTGATCAGGGTGGCACACGGTGACCATTTCGACCTTTTCAAACTGGTGCTGACGCAGCATGCCGGATGTATCGCGGCCCGCAGACCCGGCCTCTGACCGGAAACAGAGGGTATGCGCAACGAGGCGGCGGGGCAAAGCGCCCTCATCCAAGGTCACGCCGTTGACGATGTTGGTCAACGTCACCTCAGCAGTGGGGATTAGCCACCAGCCGTCGGTGGTTTGATAGCTGTCCTCGCCGAATTTGGGCAATTGGCCAGTACCATAGAGCATTTCTTCGCGCACGAGGACGGGTGTGTTCGTCTCGATCAGCGCGTTTTCCTCGACATGGGTGTCGATCATGAATTGCGCCAAGGCACGGTGCACGCGGGCCACGGCCCCCGACATCAGCACAAAGCGGCTGCCGGACAGTTTGGCAGCGGTTTCAAAATCCATGCCGGGCATGACGCCCGCAATTTCAAAATGTTCAACCGGGTCAAAGGCAAAGTTCGGGATACTACCGTAGGTCTTAATCTCGACGTTGTCCGCCTCATCCGCGCCATCGGGGATGTCGGCGTAGGGCAGGTTGGGCAGGGTCAGCATCAGATCATTGAGCGTAACGTCTGCCTCTTTCGCCTCATCATTGAGTGCGGCGATCTCGGCCTTTTTAGTCGCGACAAGGGTGCGCAGGCGCTGAAACTCATCCTCGTCCCCGCGGCCCTTGGCGGCGCCGACTTCTTTGGCGGCTTTGTTGGCATCGGCCTGTGCGGTTTCGGCAGCCAGAATTTTGGCGCGGCGGGCTTCGTCCAAGGCCAGAACCTGAGACGACACACCATCCATCCCACGACGGGACAGTGCCGCGTCAAAAGCGGCTGGGTTGTCACGGATCATGCGAATATCATGCATTGGTCAGGTCCTTTGGTTGGTAATCACGTTACGTCCCTCCATATGCCGTAAACATGATGGTCTGTGAACCTCTGAAATGCGGCCAATCTGGTTGCCATTTCGCGGGGGCGGCCATAATGTGCGGCGACTTTGGCCCCCATTCTGGCAGGGCCACATTAACAAACGACAAGGGACCACCATGCAGGGTATTGAATCGCTTATTCCACTGATCCTCATCTTCGGGATTATGTATTTCCTTTTGATCCGTCCACAGCAGAAAAAGCTGAAGGAACATCAACTGATGGTCGAGGCGCTGCGCCGTGGTGACCAGGTGATCACGCAAGGCGGGATCATGGGCAAAGTGGTCAAGGTCAAAGACGACGCCACTGAGGTTGAGGTCGAAATCGCAAACGGTGTGACCGTGCGCGTTATCCGGTCCACAATCGCGACTGTTGTCAGCAAGACCGAGCCTGCCAAATCCTAAGACCTTTCGCCTTGGGGGCGTGTGACTGATGCTGAATATCTCTCCGATCAAGCAGGCCATGATCTGGCTGACAGTGGCTGTTGGCCTTTTGCTGGCGATGCCAAACGGGTTCTACACCAAGGTCGAGGCGCATAATGATGCCATCGCCGCCGGGGTGGAGGACGCAAGCTGGCCATCGTTCCTGCCATCGGGGTTGGTAAACCTCGGGCTTGATCTGCGCGGTGGTGCGCATTTGCTGGCCGAGGTGCAGGTCGAGGATGTTTATACATCCGTCATGAACGGTCTGTGGCCACAGGTACGTGACGTGCTGGCCGCGGAACGCGACACTGTCGGGTTTGTCACGCGCGAAGACGGGCCTGACAATATCCTGCGCGTCCGCATTTCCAATGAGGCGGGCGGCGACCGTGCGGTGACATTGGTGCGCGGTTTGGCCCAGCCTGTCGCGTCACTTGCCGGGGCAGGGCAGAACAACATCGAAGTGTCCCGCGACGGTGCAATCCTGACCGTGTCATTGTCGGCTGCCGAACAGCAAGCCGTCGATGACCGCACTATGGCCCAATCGCTTGAGATTATCCGCCGCCGCATCGATGAGGCGGGCACACGCGAACCCACAATTCAACGCCAAGGCACCAACCGAATTCTGGTGCAGGTGCCGGGTGTCGGTTCCGCCCAAGAGGTCAAGGACCTCATTGGCAAAACCGCGCTTTTGACATTCAACCCCGTTGTTAGCCGCACGAGCGATCCTGACGCGTCGGCAGGCGCTGGCAATATGTTAATCCCGTCCATCGACGAGCCGGGTACGTTTTATGTGCTGGAACGCAGCCCTGTCGTCTCGGGCGAGGATCTTGTGGATGCGCAGCCTGCGTTTGATCAAAACGGTCGCCCTGCGGTTAACTTTCGTTTCAATCCGACAGGTGGCCGCAAATTTGGCGATTACACGGCCGACAACATCGGATCGCCCTTTGCGATCGTGCTAGACAGCGAAGTTATTAGCGCGCCGACGATCCAATCCCACATCTCGGGCGGATCGGGGATCATTACGGGCCGCTTCTCGGTCGAGGAATCGACAAATCTGGCGATTTTGCTACGGGCAGGGTCCTTGCCTGCTGAACTGACATTCCTAGAAGAACGCACCATCGGGCCAGAGCTTGGGCAAGATAGCATCGATGCCGGCAAGGTCGCTTGTCTTGTCGCAGGTCTGTTGGTGCTCGTCTATATGGCGCTGTCCTACGGGTTGTTTGGTGTGTTCGCTAACGTCGCATTGATTATCAACGTCGGCCTGCTGTTTGGCTTTTTGTCGATGATCGGAGCCACGCTGACATTGCCGGGTATCGCGGGTATCGTGCTGACCATCGGTATGGCGGTTGATGCCAATGTGATCGTGTTTGAACGTATCCGAGAGGAGTTGCGCACGGCCAAAGGCCCCGCACGCGCCATCGAGATGGGCTATGAAAAGGCGCTGTCGTCGATCATTGACGCCAACATCACCACATTCATCACGGCCACGATCCTGTTTGTGATGGGCTCGGGTCCGGTGCGCGGTTTTGCGATCACACTGGGCCTTGGTATTATTACGTCGGTGTTCACCGCCATTTTCGTCACACGCGCGTTGATCGTGATGTGGTTCGCGCGCAAGCGCCCCAAAACAATCGAGGTTTGATATGCGCCTAAGACTGGTTCGCGAAAAAACATCTATCGACTTCTTTTCCAAGGCGCGGCTGTGGCTGGGGATTTCCATGGTGATGATGGTCGTCGCATTTGCGTCGTTCCTGATCCAAGGGCTGAACTTTGGCATTGATTTCCAAGGCGGGACAAGTATCCGCACACAATCCGAGGTGGCCGTGGACGTTGGCGAATACCGCGCCGTGTTAGAGCCGCTGGAACTGGGTGATGTGTCCATCACCGAGGTGTTCGACCCCAATTTCGCCGATGATCAAAACGTCGCCATGGTCCGTATCCAAGCCCAAGAAGGCGAAGAAAGCGTGACCAACGACACCATCACAGCGGTGCAAGACGCGCTGCGCGGTGTGTCGCCCAACATCACCTTCCCATCTGTGGAATCAGTGGGCCCAAAGGTATCGGGCGAACTGATCCAAACCGCATATATCGCGGTGGCGATGGCTGTCGTTGCGATCCTGATCTACATCTGGCTGCGGTTCGAATGGCAGTTTGCGGTGGGCGCTGTCCTCGCGCTAACCCACGATGTGATCCTGACGATTGGCGTCTTTTCCGAGCTTCAGATCAAATTCGATCTGGCGATCATCGCGGCCTTGCTGACGATTGTGGGGTATTCGATCAACGACACAGTGATCGTGTTTGACCGTGTGCGTGAAAACCTACGCAAGTATAAGAAAAAGCCGCTGAAAGAGGTCTTGAACCTGTCGATCAACGAAACACTGGCACGGACCTTGATGACATCGCTAACCACTATGCTGGCCCTTTTGGCGCTGTTTGTGCTGGGCGGCGATGTGATCCGCGGGTTCGTATTTGCGATGATGTGGGGCGTGATTATCGGCACCTATTCATCCATCTTCGTCGCCTCGGCGGTGTTGCTGGTTCTGGGCGTCAAGCGCGACTGGTCCAAGCCTGGCAACACAACCGGCAACCAATTTGCGAATGTGGACGCCTGATGCGCCTGAATGAGGTCAACTACGACGACAGCAAACCGGTCGATGGCTACGGCCCCGGTTTCTTTCGCATCGACGGGCAGGTGCATGAAGGCGGCGTGTTGGTTACGCATTCGGGTGTTGCGCCTTGGGGTGGCTACGCCGACGCCGACGCGCTTTTGGCGCTAAAGGACGCTGTCGACGTGATTTTCATTGGCACAGGCGCAGAAATTGCCCATCTGCCCGCTGATTTCCGCACCTTGTTTGATGAGGCGGGCATCGGCGTGGAACCCATGGCGTCGCCTGCAGCCTGCCGTACGTACAATGTGCTTTTGTCCGAAGGGCGGCGCATCGCGGCGGCGCTCTTGCCGGTATAGCGATGTTGAGGGTCCGTGACCTTGCCGTGGCGCGCGGCGGACGGACCGTGCTGGAAGGGGTGTCATTTGACGTGAACCCTGGTGAGGCCTTGATCCTGCGCGGCGCAAACGGCATTGGGAAAACCACGTTGCTGCGCACCTTGGCGGGGCTACAAGACCCCGTCGCGGGCGATATCACATTCCCCGAGGATGAAGGCGCCTATGCCAGCCACGCGGATGCGGTGAAAACCGCGCTGAGCGTGACAGAGAACCTGACATTCTGGGCCGATATTTATGGCAACCCCGTTCCGGATATGATCTGGGACGCGTTTGATATCGCTGATCTGCGCGACCGAAGCGCGGGGACATTATCGGCGGGTCAAAAGCGACGGCTCGGCCTTGCCCGTCTTGGTGTGATCGGACGCAAGGTGCTGTTTCTGGACGAACCAACCGTGTCGCTTGACGGGTTTTCGGTCAGATTATTCACTAACTTTATTCGCACAGAGCATCTGGCCAAGGGCGGCGTTGCTGTCATCGCGACGCACATCGACCTCGGGCTATCTGCCCCGACACTTGAATTGGACACGTACGCTGCATCTGACCGCCCCGCGAGGAGCAGCAGCGATGAGGCGTTTTTATGATCCCGCTGTTGCGGCGTGATCTGATGTTGGCCACGCGGGCGGGGGGCGGTTTTGGCCTCGCGCTTGTGTTCTTTCTGATCGTGATCGTGCTCGTGCCATTTGGCGTGGGGCCAGAGACTGACATCCTGTCACGGATCGCACCTGGTATCCTTTGGGTTGCTGCGCTTTTGGCGGCCCTTCTGTCTTTGGATCGGATTTTTGCGCTGGACCATGAGGATGGCACATTGACGTTGATCGCGACGGCGCCGGTGCCGCTTGAAACTGTTGCGGTCGCGAAATCCTTGGTGCATTGGATCACGACGGGGCTGCCGTTGACGATCGCGGCGCCGTTTCTGGGGGTTCTGTTACAGCTCGATCCTGCGGGGTTTGCGGCTGTTGCAGGATCACTACTTTTGGGCACACCTGCGCTGTCGGTGATTGGCACGTTCGGTGCGGCATTGACGGTTGGCGTGCGGCGGGGCGGGCTTTTGCTCTCGCTTCTTGTGCTGCCTCTTTATGTGCCCACGCTGATTTTCGGGGCAGAGGTCGCGCGCCGTGGCGTAGCGGAATTAGAGCTGACAACGCCATTATTGATGTTGGCGGGGATTACGGCAGGGGCGGTAGCGTTGCTGCCATTCGCAACTGCGGCAGTTTTGCGCATGAACTTGCGTTGAAGCGGGATATGAAGGGGGCTATGTGAAGGCCATGTCGATGTGGGAATATGCAAATCCGAAACGGTTTATGGGCTGGACAGCCCCCGTTTTGCCGTGGGCCTTTGGGCTGTCCGCCGTGTGCCTGACCATTGGTTTGATCTGGGGGTTCTTTTTCACCCCGGTTGATTTCCGCCAAGGATCAACCGTCAAAATTATTTATTTGCACGTGCCTTCGGCGCTGATGGCGATTAACGCGTGGGTTATGATGTTGATGGCCTCGCTTATTTGGCTTGTTCGTCGGCACCACGTATCAGCCTTAGCCGCGAAGGCAGCAGCACCCGTTGGCGTTGCGATGACGCTGATCGCGCTGGCCACCGGGGCGATCTGGGGGCAGCCGATGTGGGGCACCTATTGGGCATGGGACCCGCGGTTGACGTCGTTCCTGATCCTGTTCCTGTTCTACCTTGGCTACATGGCGCTTTGGGCCGCGATCGAGGATCCTGATACAGCTGCCGATTTGACGTCAGTGTTATGTATCGTGGGGTCAGTTTTTGCATTCCTGTCGCGCTATGCGGTGAATTTCTGGAACCAGGGGCTACACCAAGGTGCGTCATTGTCGCTGGACAAGGAAAAGAACGTGGCGGACGTGTTCTATCAACCGTTATTGTTCGCAATCGGTGGTTTTGTGATCTTGTTCTTTGCGCTTGTGCTGCTGCGCACTCGTACAGAAATCCGCAAGCGCCGGATCGGCGCGCTACAACGGCGAGAGGGGTAGGCGATGCCTGATCTAGGGAAATACGCAGCCGAGGTGTTGTTGGCCTATGGCGTGAGCCTGTTCATTCTGATCGGTATTGTCGTGCTAAGCTGGCGTCAATCTCAGCGGACGAAGCGCGATCTGGACGCAGCAGAGGCGCAGTGCAATGGCTAGGGTTTCACCGCTTATGATCGCGCCGCCGCTGGTGTTTGTGGCCCTTGCAGGGCTGTTTTTCACAAGTATGATGCGTGACAATGCAGATGAGCTACCGTCAACACGGGTGGGGCAGGCGGCCCCTGATCTTGCGCTGGAACCTGTGCCGGGAACCAACCTGTTGACGGGCATCGACCTGCGCGACGGAGAGCTGACAATCCTTAATTTCTGGGCCAGCTGGTGTCCGCCATGCCGGGCAGAGCATCCAACGTTGCTGGATCTAGCGGATCAGGGATACCGCGTGGCAGGTCTGAATTTTCGAGATGAGGCGGATCAAGCTGCAACCTATCTGGCAGAAGATGGTAACCCGTTCTTCGCCACCGGATTTGATCCGCGCGGGCGCACAGCGATTGACTGGGGCGTAACCGCACCTCCCGAGACTTTCCTGATCGATGGAGATGGGACTGTGGTGTTCCGTTTTGCCGGACCGCTCGTCGGATCAGACTATGAACAGCGGTTTTTGCCTGCGTTGGAAGCTGCGCTTGCGGAGTAGCCCCTGATTCTGGGGGAGCCTCCGGCGGGCAAATTTGATGCTCAAAAGAAGCAAAAGGCCCGCGGGATGTTCCGCGGGCCTTTGTTGTTTAGGACGCCTTGGCCAGGTTACGCAGCACGTAATGCAGCACGCCACCATTTTCGATATATTCAATCTCAACAGCGGTATCGATCCGGCATTTCACGGTGATGTCACGTGTTTCACCGTTTGCAAATGTGATCGAAGCCGTCATTTCCTGCAGCGGTTTCACCGCATCAAGACCAGAAATGCTGACGGTTTCGTCGCCCGTCAGGCCAAGCGTTGTGCGGTTGTCGCCACCAGTAAATTCGAACGGCACCACGCCCATCCCAACAAGGTTGGACCGGTGGATACGTTCAAAGTTCTCGGCAATCACAGCCTTCACTCCCAAAAGGGATGTGCCCTTGGCCGCCCAGTCGCGTGAGGAACCAGCGCCGTATTGTTCGCCGCCAAAGATGACCAACGGGGTGCCGTTTTCCTGATGCGCCATGGCCGCGTCAAAAATGGATGTCTGTGCGCCATCGGGCCCTTTGGTATAACCGCCTTCGACACCGTCGAGCATCTCGTTCTTGATGCGGATGTTGGCGAATGTGCCGCGCATCATGACCTCGTGGTTACCGCGACGCGAACCGTAGGAGTTGAATTCGCGCACGGGTACCTGACGGTCGATCAGGTATTGACCGGCTGGTGTGGTGTCCTTGAACGAACCGGCAGGGCTGATGTGATCGGTTGTGACCATGTCACCCAAAACGGCGAGAACCTTGGCGTCTTTGACGTTTTGGATTGTGCCTGCATCCTTGGACATACCCCGGAAGTAGGGCGGGTTTTGCACATAGGTGGATGCCGCTGGCCAGTCATAGGTTTCGCCGTCGGATGTTTCCACGGCCTGCCATTTTTCGTCGCCTTTAAACACGTCCGCGTATTTCTTGAGGAACGCTTCACGGGTCACTGTCTTTTCGACCAGCTCGTTGATCTCGGTCGATGTTGGCCAGATATCCTTCAAATAGACATCATTGCCGTCGCGGTCTTGGCCGATTGCGTCAGACGCGAGGTTGATGTCCATTGTGCCAGCCAGCGCGTAGGCCACAACCAGTGGCGGGGATGCCAGATAGTTGGCGCGCACGTCTGGTGAAATCCGCCCTTCAAAGTTGCGGTTGCCCGACAGAACGGATGTCGCGACCAGATCACCCTCGGCGATCGCATCCGACAGTTCCTTTTGGATCGGGCCGGAGTTGCCGATACAGGTCGTGCAGCCGTAACCAACAAGGTTAAAGCCAACCTTATCAAGGTCTTCTTGTAGGCCTGCGGCCTCAAGATACTCGGACACAACTTGGGAACCCGGCGCCAATGACGTCTTGACCCAAGGCTTGCGATCCATGCCGAGTGCTGCCGCTTTACGCGCAACAAGGCCCGCTCCGATCATCACATATGGGTTGGATGTGTTGGTGCAGGATGTGATCGACGCGATGACCACTTTGCCCGATTCCATGGTGTAATCTTCGCCTGCGACATCCACTTCCTTGCCCATTGGACGCTTGAAGGTGTTTTCCATCTCGTTCGCGAATGCAGATTTGGCGTTGGTCAGTGCAACGTAATCCTGCGGACGCTTTGGTCCGGAAATCGCAGGCACGATTGTGCCCATGTCTAGCGACAGGGAGGTTGTATAGACAGGTGCATAATCGGCGCCGCGCCAGAAACCGTTTTCCTTGGCATAGGCTTCGACCAAGGCGATCCGGTCTTCGTCGCGGCCCGTGTTGCGCAGGTAGCGCAGGGTTTCGTTGTCGATTGGGAAGAAGCCACAGGTCGCGCCGTATTCCGGTGCCATGTTGGCGATTGTTGCACGGTCGGCCAATGGCAGAACGTCGAGACCGGCACCGTAGAATTCAACGAATTTGCCAACAACGCCAAGCTCGCGCAGCATTTCGACGACTTTCAACACGAGGTCGGTGCCTGTGGTGCCTTCGACCATGGCGCCTGTCAGCTCAAACCCGACAACTTCTGGGATTAGCATGGACACCGGTTGACCTAGCATTGCGGCCTCGGCCTCAATCCCGCCGACGCCCCAACCTAGAACAGCGAGGCCGTTGACCATGGTGGTGTGGCTGTCTGTGCCGACAAGCGTGTCAGGGTAGGCGACTTCTTCACCGTTTTGGTCTGTGTCTGTCCAAACGGTCTGGGCCAGATATTCAAGGTTTACCTGGTGGCAGATGCCTGTGCCCGGTGGCACAACGCGGAAGTTGTTGAACGCGCCTTGGCCCCATTTGAGGAACTGGTAACGCTCCATGTTACGCTCGTATTCGCGGTCGACGTTCATCTGGAACGCACGCGGCTGACCAAACTCGTCAATCATCACAGAGTGGTCGATGACCAGATCAACGGGGTTGAGCGGGTTAATCTGCTGGGCGTCGCCACCCAAGGCCACGATGCCGTCGCGCATGGCGGCAAGGTCAACAACGGCGGGAACGCCGGTGAAATCCTGCATCAACACGCGGGCAGGGCGGTAGGCGATTTCGCGCGGGTTCTTACCACCATTGGCGGCCCATTCGGAAAACGCCTTGATGTCGTCAACGGATACGGAAAAACCGCCGTCTTCAAACCGCAGCAGGTTTTCAAGCACGACTTTGAGCGCGGCTGGCAGCTTGGAAAAATCACCAAGACCGGCAGCTTCGGCTGCGGCGATGGAATAATATGAAACAGACTGAGAACCGACGCTCAGTTTTTTGCGGGTTTTGGCGGTATCGTGGCCGACTGTGATGGTCATTGGCTATTCCCTTTGTTGGCGCATGGCTGATGTATTACGTGGCTTTTGCCCCATGTGACGCCTGTAATCAAGGGTTGGGACGTATTTTGTATACCATTGCACACCGAACTTGGGTGTGGTGCAGGCTGAACTGAAACATCGCTCGCGGAACGCTCGCATTTCGTTGATTGGTCATTACAGAGTTTTCCCAATAGAGAATGAACACACATGCAAAACCATTGGAATAATCATGCGGCATTTCTTTTTGGCACTGGCTCTTATTGGCGCGGTGGGGGCGACCCCGGCGGCAGCACAAAACAACAAAGTCGTTGTAGAGCTTTTTACATCTCAGGGGTGTTCATCCTGTCCGCCTGCGGATGCGTTGCTGCATGATTTGGCCGACCGGTCGGACGTGATCGCCTTGGCGTTGCATGTGGACTATTGGGATTATCTGGGCTGGAAAGATAGCTTTGCCAAGAATTCACACACCCAGCGACAGCATCGCTATGCCCAAGCGGCGAACGCCACCACGGTTTACACCCCCCAGATGGTCATTCAGGGCAAGCATCACGTCATCGGATCCAAAGGTATGCAAGTGATGGATCATGTGTTGGCGCAAAAGGCCGCGGCAGACCCGGTGGATATCACAATTGCCCGCAACGGCGGCAATGTGCAGATCAACGCAACGTCCAAGGCAGGGCGTCTCGGGAATATGCTCGTGCAGGTCGTGCGCTATT
This sequence comes from Yoonia sp., assembly GCA_029250945.1. Lineage (GTDB taxonomy): Bacteria > Pseudomonadota > Alphaproteobacteria > Rhodobacterales > Rhodobacteraceae > Yoonia. The sequence goes on along the minus strand of JAQXEG010000035.1, from coordinate 11,294 downwards.
CTCCAGAGGAAACGGTTGCCATTCGCCGTGGCGAAAATGCGGGCAAAACCCTGCGCTACAACAATATCGTCACCTCGTGGGAGGCTGTTGGCCGTTGGAACGGGGCCAGCACGCTAGCAATCACAGCAGCTGCGGGCGGGTCTGATCCGATTGTTGTGATCATTCAGGGCGACCGCAACGGGCCGATCCTTGCGGCAGCCGAAATCCGGTAATTATTTCCAACGCCGATGCACCCAGAACCATTGTTCGGGGTGGTCGGTTACCTTATCGGCAAGCCGGTCGGTCATGTCTTGCATCATCTGCGCAGGTTCGGCGGTTTGGATCGGTGCCTGCACGTCGATTTCAAACGACAGTCCGTCTGGTTGCCGCGTCGCAAAATAAGGGATGATCACCGCATCCAATTTGCGCGCGATATCCGCCGCTGAGGTGGCCGTTTTCGCGGGCTTTCCAAGGAAATTCAGCGGAATACCGGTTGAGCTGGCGACATCAAACAGCAGCGTTCCCATACCACCCGATTTCAGATGTCGTGCAAACCCCATGGTGCCACGACGGCCCTGCGCAAACACAGGCCCGCCCCAATCGGTCATTGTTGGTGCGTAATGAGCATCAAAATAGACGTTCGACATGGGGCGATAAAGCCCACCGATGTCATACCCCAGACGCGTCAGCACATGTCGTGGCGCTTCGTGATTGCCAAAGTGACCGGTGACAAAGATCACCGGTTGAGCGGTCGATTTTGCCGCCGCTAATGCGCTGAGGCCAGCACCCGTCGGCACAGTTTCCGAAAGGCGTTCACCGAATTCCTGCCAACTGTAGTTCTCGATCAATGTGCGCCCAAAGTTGTCGCAAACGTCTTGTGCGACTTGCCGCCGAACCGGCTGCGGCATGTCGGGATAGATAATGGCAAGGTGCGCCTCTGCACGGCGGCGATAGCCGGCAATCGGGCCGATACCGCGCCGCAAGGCGGCTCCCATGAAGGGCACGCGCCGCTCATATGGCATCTGCATGGCGGTGCCGATCAACCCGCGCAAAAGGCGGTCAACCAGCCAATCCGAAAACGGGCCTTTGGGTTGCGGAGCAGTGGTCATGCGCCCCACCTACGTAGGGCGGTCGGTCCCCGCAAGACCTTCGGGCGATTTTGCGCGGCCTGTGCCGATCATGCTGTCGCGGGTGACAAGTCGGGCCAGATCATCGCGCGACCAGCCATCGGTGCCAGCGGGGCGGGTCGGGATCACGATATAGCGCATGTCGGCGGTGCTATCGTGGACGCGGACCTCGGTATTATCGGGCAGGGTCACGCCAAATTCGGCCAAGACGGCACGGGGTTCGCGCACTGTGCGGGACCGGTAGGCTCGGGATTTGTACCAATCAGGCGGCAACCCCAGCAGATTGCGCGGGTAACAAGAACACAGCGTGCAAACGACAACATTATGCAGCGTGTCCGTGTTTTCCACTGCGATTAGCTTCATCGGGCCGATATCGAATCCCATTGCTGCGGTCGCGGCGCTTGCGTCTTGTAGCATCGCGGCGCGGAACGCGGGGTCGGTCCAGATGCGGGCCACCACTTGCGCACCGTTTGCGGGGCTGCGCGCATCCATGGCATCAATCTGGCTCGCAATTTCGGCCGCTGTCGTCACGCCCTTTTCAATCAAAAGCTCGCGCACAGCGATTTCCATTGCCTGCCAATAGCTAAGCGGGACATCATCATCAGCGCGAAACGGATGACCCGACGGGGACATGTGATCATGGGGCATCGGCAGGGTCCAACCAGTGGGCGTAAATCTCGGCCTCAAGCGTGTCATGAGGTGTTTCAGTCTGCGGTCCCCAGATTTCTTGCATCGTGAACCGGACGCGGTGCAGCGGGAGCGGGGTGCCTGTATGGCGATAGGCCAGTTGTTCGGGATTGGGAAAGGGGCCAAGCGTGCGTTCGATCACGCCGACCTTGCCACGCAGATAGGCGGGGGTGCGGATATGACCGGGGGGCATATCGGCGCGGACGCGTACAAATTCAGCCACGGGTCGCATCCCCATAGGTCGCGCCACGGGTCTGGATTTCAGACATCCGCTGCCCAATCTCGGCGGGTGTTAGCACGCCAGCTTCGACCAGATTTTGCCCGATAGAGGCGATCCACCGCTCATAATAGGTCATTGTCTCAAAGCTTTCGGGGGGCATGTCTTCGAGCACGCGGCGCAATCCATCAACGGTGAAATGCCCCTTGGCCGAGCAAAGGATCATGAGCGCATCAACGCGTTTTTCCCAAAGCGAGAAATCATGTTGATCCTTGGGGACCGCTTGGGCGGTGTCGCCGCCCATGTCATGCCACCGACGACCGTCAAACGGGGGGATATTATCTGTCATGCGCAAATATTAGGCAGGTTGGCCAAGTGTGTCCATGATAAGGTGTCTTCATCCTCTTCTTCGGTTTTCATCGTGATTGCGCCTTTATCGGCGAGGGTGCGAATAGCGGCGGAGAGGTCGCGCATCGCTTCTTCTGCGATTTTGGGTTTGATCGGGCCTTGTTCATCAGCCTCTTCACGGATTTGCCCCGACATTGTGCGCATAGCCGCGCTTGTTTCAGGTGAAACCTGATCAAGGTCGGTGGTGGCGACGTGCAGATTTTCCATAATCTCGCCCAGATGTGCGATTTCGGCGTCGGAAAAACCGTTTGTGTTCGGGCGAAGCTGCCGATGCTGTGGCTACCATCTATTTCGGTCGCGTAAGTTGCGCCATGCTTCAGCCCGTATTCTGCGGCTTTTGCCAAAACGCCCGCCGAATCGTTGGCCTGCAATGCGGCCCAATCAACAGCGCCGGTATTCTCAAACCCCCACATGACGGTCGGGTCGGACATCACCAGCCCGTTTTGGGAATAATAATCCAGCCAGCCCTTTGGGTGAGTTTGGAACAAAAACGTCGGCGTAGTGAAACGCACATGGAACGCCGGCGCGAAACCTGCGGTCGCAATAGTCTTCAAATCTTCGAGCTAACGCCAGATGTCGAGCTGCTTTGTCATTGCGACATTATCTTTCTAATTGCGAAATTGAATCTAAACAAAATACCGGTAGTCAATTCACTTAAGCTCACTTTCTTAGTAGAGAGAAAACACAAGCTGCGTTTAAGTACAGGTGTACCTAATATAGGCATGGAAATGCAACGAATTGGTCCTGAACAACTCAAAGAGCTCGCACCGGTCGGGCACTATGTGGCGTTGCGAATCGGATTTGCCTTTCCCGTGGAAGAGATTAACGCCCTGCCGTCGGAGTGGGTGGACCATTATATCAAGAATAGTTTTATGCTGTTTGATCCGGTCATCCGCTGGGCCTATTCCAAAGTAGGGGCGCTGCGCTGGTCGGAGATTGATGTGGAGGATCCGCGCCGGATCATCGCACAGGCGCAGACATTCGGGTTACGCTATGGCGCGGCGATTTCTGTGTTTGATGGCAACGCCGAAGGACAGCGGTCGTTTGCGTCTTTTGTCCGTGCTGATCGCGACTATACTGACTTAGAAATGAATCTGTTGCACGCTTATGTCAAACGGCTCCACCTTGAAATGGTACCGCCCACAAACCTGACAATGGCAGAGCTAGAGGCGTTGGGCATGGTGCGTCACGGCAAACGGCTTAGGGAAATCGCATATGAGCTGGGCGTGACAGAAGGTGCCGTCAAACAGCGCCTTAAGAATGCAAAGGTGAAATTGGGCGCCAAAACAGGCACCCAAGCGGCCGCACTCGCTAGCCAATACGGCCTTATCTAAATCCAAATTTTTCGTGGTGTTCCGCTTGGAATGGTACTTTTCTGACATGCTTCATCTGTGACAACCATTAGGTGTGCTGTTAGTGTTTATTCTTCATATAGAAGAGTGAGCATGGAACAAATTACATTGAACCTTGCACAACTGCACACTCACGGATCAGCATCCGTGACTTTCTCGGGCTGAGAAAGCGAGTCTTTGTCGACACATTGGGCTGGGATATTTCCCATGATGACACGATGGAAATGGACCAATACGACAACCCGACCGCATACTATTCGTTGGTTTTGCGTGATGGTGTCGCGATCGCTAGTGCGCGGGCAATGGCCACAACCGCAAAGTGGGGCAGCCATAGCTACATGTTGCGTGACGCGCCCAAGGGCCAGCTGATCGACATTCCGCCCAGCGTCATGGCTACGGATGTGGAAACCAGCGAGATGTGGGAATGCACACGGCTGGTGATGTCCGATGATGTGGACACCCACGCAGACCGTAGCCAATGCCTTGGCCTGATTATGCAGGGGTCGGTGGATGTGGCGGCCGAAAACGGGGCGTCACATCTGATGTCATTGTCGCCGCTGGCGTTGACGCGGGCGCTGCGCCAGTTGGGGTTTGACGCGGAACGGAGCGGGGATCCGTATCTGAACGAAGGTGATGGTCGTCGGTACGCCGTGCTGTCCATGCCAGCAAACCGGACAATGCCGCATGTCCCACCGGCGACGCATCGTTCAAAGCCACAACCGCTTCACACGCCAAACGTCGCGTAAGATTGGGTCAACAATTGGCTTGGCGCTAGGGTGCCAAGCCAATCTATTGCTTAGCTGTCGCCGAACACCCGCTTAAAGATCGTATCAACGTGTTTGGTATGATACGCGAGGTCGAATTTCTCTTCGATTTCCTCAGCCGATAGCGCTTTGCGCACATCTTCATCCGCCAAAAGCTCGGTCTTGAAGTCGGCATTATTGTCCCAGACTTTCAATGCGTTGCGCTGCACGTATTTGTAGCTGTCTTCGCGGGATACGCCTGCTTGGGTCAGGGCAAGCAATACGCGCTGAGACATGATCAAGCCGCGGAACTGGTGCATGTTTTTCATCATGTTGTCAGGGAAGATCAGCATCTTTTCAACTACGCCGGCCAGACGGTTCAGCGCGAAATCAAGGGTGATGGTCGTATCTGGCCCGATTGTCCGTTCAACAGACGAATGCGAAATATCGCGTTCGTGCCAAAGGGCCACGTTTTCCATCGCGGGGATCACGGACATACGCACCAGACGGGCCAGACCAGTCAGGTTCTCTGTCAGGATGGGGTTCTTCTTGTGTGGCATCGCGGACGATCCCTTTTGCCCGACGGCGAAATACTCCGCCCCTTCAAGGACCTCTGTGCGCTGCATATGGCGGATTTCAACGGCGACGTTTTCAACACTGGAGGCAATCACGCCCAAGACGGCAAAGAACATGGCGTGACGGTCGCGGGGGATGACCTGTGTGCTGATCGGCTCTGGTGACAAGCCAAGTTTTTCACAGACATGTTCTTCGACACGCGGGTCGATATTGGCGAATGTGCCAACGGCGCCGGAAATTGCACCTGTTGCGATCTCAGCACGGGCGGCGACCAGACGCGCACGGTTGCGGTCCATTTCGGCGTAGAACCGGGCAAATGTCAGACCCATTGTGGTGGGCTCGGCGTGGATACCGTGGCTGCGACCGATGCGCGGCGTGTCTTTGTGTTCCATCGCGCGAGTTTTCAGGGCGGCCAGAAGGCGATCCATATCATTGATCAGTAGATCAGCGGCGCGCACGAATTGCAGGTTCAGGCAGGTATCCAGCACGTCCGAGGAGGTCATGCCTTGGTGGACAAAGCGGGCCTCGTCACTTCCGACGTGTTCGGCAAGGTGTGTCAGGAACGCGATGACGTCGTGCTTGGTTACGGCTTCAATCTCGTCAATACGGGCAACGTCGAATTCGACGTCTTTGGCTTTCCAGACCGCATCCGCGTTCTCGCGCGGGATCACACCCAAATCGGCCATGGCATCACATGCGTGGGCCTCAATCTCGTACCAGATTTTGAACTTTGTTTCTGGGGACCAGATGGAAACCATGTCGGGGCGGGAATAGCGCGGGATCATAAGACAAACCTTATTTTGTGATTGGGCAGCGATTACGCTTTGCGTCATAAGGGGGGGATGGGCAGGGCTCAAGCCTGTGACGCAAATGAGGGACGAAATGCGCATATTAGTAGCCGTTTTGGCAAGTTTTCCGATGATTGCGTGGGCCGACGGGTTCAAGACGCTGGATAACGCGGGAATCGTTGCGACGCTTACGGATCAAAAACTGCGCTACAGTGATGCTTGGCAGGAGTTTTTTCTCTCTGGCCGTACTTTGTACAATGCGGGGCGCGACAGCTGGGGCTATTGGCGGGCCGAAGGTGGGCAATATTGCAGTCAATGGCCGCCGTCCGATGTCTGGGCATGTTACGATGTGCAGACAAACGGCACCGTGATCCGGTTTGTTGGGGCGGGTGGCACGGCGACGGACGGGCGGGTTGATCCCTGATGCCTGTGCTCTCTGATTTTATCGGGACCTGGTCGTTAAGCCGCGACATTCAGGACGCCAAATACGGGCAGAATGGCCAGATGACGGGGCAGGCGTGTCTGACCGCAAGCGATAGCGGGTTGCTATATCACGAGACAGGTGCGCTGGTACTGACGGGCGGGATGCAGATGCAGGCCGAACGCCGCTACATCTGGGACAGTGCGGGGGCGGAGATCGCGGTGCATTTTGACGATGGCCGCGACTTTCATCATTTTGATCCTGCGGGCGTTGCCGTTGGTACATCGCATCTGTGTGGTGCGGATTTATACAATGTGACCTATGATTTCACGCAGTGGCCGCAGTGGTCGGCCACGTGGATCGTTACAGGCCCACGCAAGGATTATACGTCCCTTACCCGTTACAATCCGGCCTGATAGCGCGACCAGCCTTGCACACTGCCTTCCGCTAGGGCAAAAAGCATGAAAGCAATCAAGAAGGAGCGCGGCACATGGCCCTCGCAATGAACGACAAAGTCCTGACCGAGGCTTTCGGCAACACCGAAGGCCGTATGCGTCTGGCCAAACAGGCCGTTTTGGTCATCCTTGGCATCGCAGCACTGGCAATTTTCACCAAGATCAAAGTGCCGATGTGGCCCGTTCCGATAACAATGGGCACATTTGCTGTGCTGACGATTGGCGCGGCTTATGGCCCGCGTCTGGGTTTGACCACGATCCTTGGCTATATGATCGTTGGTGCGCTTGGCTTTGACATTTTCGCAAACTCCACCGCTGAATTGAACGGCCTGTCCTACATGATGGGCGGCACAGGCGGCTATCTGGTCGGTTATGTGCTGGCGACAGTGGCGCTTGGCATGGCGGCACGCGCTGGCTGGGACCGGTCGTTCGGTAAAATGGCGCTGGCGCTGCTGGTTGGCAATGCGCTGATCTACGTACCGGGCCTGATCTGGTTGGGCCAGCTATACGGCTGGGACAAGCCAATTCTGGCATGGGGTTTGACACCATTCCTGATCGGTGACGTTCTGAAACTTGGTCTGGCCGCTGTGCTGGTGCCGGGTCTGTGGAAGATGCTAGGTAACGCCCGCGGCTAATCTACCCGAAGTCTTGGAAAAGGGCGCGTAGGCAACAGCTTACGCGTCCTTTTTCATGTGATAGGCAAGGCGCGATACGATCTGGGAACTTTCTTCCAACGTGCGATGCACTGGGCATCTGTCGGCGACTTCCAACAGCCGTGCGCGTTCGTCATCAGGCAGGTCGCCCGTCAGATGGATGTTGCGTTCAAACACGTCCACCTTGGTTTTGGCCTGCGTTTCGGCGTCTTCAAAATGGCTTTTGCTGTGGCTGATATCGACGCTGACGTGGGTCAGGGCCATTTTCTTGCGCCGAGCGTACATGCGGATCGTCATGGATGTGCAGGCGCCAAGCGCGGCAGACAAGAAACCGTAAGGTGTCATACCCTTGTTGGTGCCGCCAAATGAAAGCGGCTCATCCGCAATCGCGGTGTGGTTGTCGCCCGACCGGATGTCTTGGAGAAACCCGTCAGCGTCCGTCTCTGACACGCGCAGCACGCCCTCTGGCACATCATGATCGGAAGGGGGGCTGGCGGGCAAGTACCGTTTGGCCTATGCCGCGATGACATCGGCGGCATATTCTGCGTCGTCCACATCGCTGGTTAAGTGATTCGCATTGTCGAGGGTCACAAAGCTTTTGGGGTGTTTGGCTGCGACGAAAATCTGGCTGGCGTTTTCAATGCCGACGGTTTGGTCAATCGGGCTGTGCAGCACCAGCAAGGCAACTTTTAGCTTGGCCAAACAACCCTCTAGCTCGGTTGCGGCGACGTCTTGCACGAAATCATGGCTGATCGTGAAGGGACGACCGGCAAGGGTTACCTCTGCCTTACCATTGACTGCAATCTCATCCAGCGAGGTGCCAAAATTATGGACCACATGACTGGGATCGGCAGGTGCACCTAGGGTGACGACCGCCTTGATCTGATCCAGATTTGCGGCAGCTTTCAGCACGGCCGCGCCACCTAGCGAATGCCCGATCAGCATCGACGGGGCCATATCGCGTGCGGTCAGGGCGGCAACAGCGGCGTAAAGATCGGCTACGTTTGAGGTGAAATTGGTGTTCTCAAACTCGCCCTTCGAATGGCCCAACCCTGTGAAATCAAACCGTAAGACGGCGAAACCCATGGTGGTTAGCCGCGCCGAAATTCGGCGCGCGGCGGTGATATCCTTGGAGCAGGTAAAACAATGGGCAAAAACAGCCGTCGCCAGATGCGGCCCGCTGGGCATATCAAGCCACGCCGCAAGGTCATGGCCGCCGTGACCGGGAAATGTGAAACGTTCGGCGCGCATTTTTGGGCTCCTGTGCGGGTATTTATCCCCCAGCACTTCAGTATGGATCATGCGTTTTGCAAGCGTCCGCGCCGATCCTCACGATCTAGTGTCCCATTAATACAGGATCGTGGGGGTATTTGGTCAAATTCTCGAACCCGTCCTCGGTAATCAGCACTTGATCCTCTAGCTTGATCGAGAAATCGCCACCTTCGGGGCTAATCAGTGCCTCAACACAAAGGGTCATGCCCGCCTGCAATTCATAGTCGAACGCACCATCGACCATTTGATTGGGGTAGGCCACAAGCGGCCATTCATCGCACAGCCCGACACCATGCATCATGCAGCCGTATTTCAGGTTCTGATACTGCGCAGGCAACGGGTGGCAATTGCGGCTGAGGTCTTGGATGTTCACACCAGGTTTTAGCATTTGCATATTGGTTTCAATATGTTCCACGCCAACCTTCATCGCCTCGATCATGTCGACGCGTGGTTTTTCATCGCCGATCCACCACGTGCGGCTGATATCAATGCAGATGCCGTAAGCACCCACAAGATCGGTATCAAAGGCCACAATTTCATTGTTTTGCACGATCCGCGGGCCGCATTCCTGAAACCACGGGTTTGTGCGCGGCCCTGATGATAGCAGCCGTGTCTCGATCCATTCACCGCCACGGCGGATGTTTTCGGCGTGTAGTACGGCCCAGATATCATCCTCTGACATATTGCCCTGTGGCACGCCGTTGCGCGCTGCCTTTTCCATTTCGGCGCAAGCAATTTCGCACGACACAGAGGCGCAGCGCATCGCTAGGATTTCATCGGGTCCTTTGATTGATCGCGCTTTTTCGGTCAACTCCTCGCCCGGGATGACGTCGAAACCTTGGGCCTCAAGCGCGCGTAAGCCGTGGATCATCACCTTATCCACGCCAAGGCGGGTGTTAGCGCCGCCATGTTCCGCAATCAGGGCGCGGACTTGGTTGGAAAATTCATCTGCTGCAATATCGATTTTATCGCCACGGTCAAAATAGAACAGGTCGGCACCACTGCGCTGTTCGTTCACGAGCTGATTGAATTTGCTGAGGAACATCGCGTTCTTATAGTCCCAGACGACCATATATCCGTCCGCACAGACCAGACACGCACGGAATGCGTTATGGGTGTTCCATAGTTGCATATTCGTGCTGTCCGTCGCGTAGCGGATGTTGAGCGGGTCAAACATTAGGATACCACCGTATCCGCGCGCGTTGACCGCACCGACCAAGCGCTTGTGCCGAAAGCTGCGCATTGCTGTCAGATTGGGCAGGGTCAGGCCAGCGACCTCCCATTCTCGAAAGGCGAGCTGTGTTGGTCCAACTTCAACGCGGTCGTTATCATTGGGGGAGCCATCGGCGAGAGTGGCCCCGCGGGTGGGATCAATCTTGCGCGTATCGCGGTAGTGCTCGTTCATTGATGCCTCCTGTCGTTGGGAACAGGTTGAGCCGCCGCGTCCGTCGTGTCAGGTTCGTTTGCGACACGGGGCAGGGGCGAAATGACGGAAATCTTGCAATCAGTGATTCCCTACGCGGTGAAAATGGATGCTGCATTACCGGGCATTGGCCCGTTGGACGCGGATGATTGGGTGCAATCGGACGATGCATTTGCGGGGCAAATGGCGTTACGCGATCATATTATTGCGACCCGTCCGGATGATGTTGTCGCGATCTGCGGCGCGAGTGATGCGGCAATGAACGATGTGTTGGCTGCCGTACTTGCGGTGCTGCGCAATCGGCCAGCGTACCACGTGGCGGATGATCACGTTATTCGGCCTGACGGCGTGCACGTGCCATTATCCGGCCCGCCAATGATCACCGCTGCCCGTCTGGTGCAAGAGGATCTGTGCCTGCATGAAAAGCATGGGGACGAGCATGTGATGACTGCCGCCGTACTGTGTTTTCCCGCAAGTTGGACGCTGAAAGAAAAAATCGGCAAGCCGCTGTCCGTCATCCATCGCTATGTGGACGACTACGATCAGAATGTGGCGCGCCGTGTTCAGCGGCTATTTGACGGTGTGCAAATCGGGCGACCGCTGTGGCGTTACAATCTGCTGCGGTATCAGTCGCCAGCGCTGTTTCACCCGCGGTTAGAAAATGCGCCGCGTCAGGATGATGATGACGGGCAGGGGGCATACCTGCGGTCAGAACATCAGGCGCTGGTCAGGATGCCCGCATCGGGTGCGGTGCTATTTGCGATCCATACATACATCGTGCACGATCCACTGGTATGAAAAAGGGCGCCCCGATGGGACGCCCAATTCCTAGTCTAATCTGCTGATTAGCAGGAATAATACAGCTTGTATTCAACAGGGTGTGGGCAGTGCTCATACTCGTGCACTTCTTCCCATTTCAGGTCCATGTAGCCCTGAAGCTGGTCCTTGGTGAACACGTCGCCTTGCAGCAAGAAGTCGTGATCAGCCTCAAGCGCTTCGAGTGCTTCGCGCAAGGAACCACAGACCGTTGGGATCGCTGCCAATTCTTCGGCTGGCAGATCGTACAGGTCTTTGTCGGACGCCGCACCTGGGTCGATCTTATTCTTGATGCCGTCAAGGCCGGCCATCAACAGGGCGGCAAAGCACAGGTATGGGTTGGCTGCTGGATCGGGGAAACGGGCCTCGACACGCTT